>JBCAWO010000008.1:0-94925 GCA_038534515.1 Cyanobacteria bacterium J06554_1 | reverse complement strand
ATCAACCGTGCCAACCTAGGTATGGAAGTAATGCACGAGCGTAACGCTCACAACTTCCCTCTAGACTTGGCTGCTGGTGAAGCTGCTCCTGTTGCTCTTGTTGCTCCTCAGATCAACGCGTAGTTGACTTGGTTTTGTAACCTAGCTTAAGTCTCAAAGGCACCTACCTTCTGATAGGTGCCTTTGTCATTTTAAAGCTGTCTACCCCAGCCTATTGGTGCATATATAGCTTGGCGCACCTCAGGAGCCCTACAACCTCAGGTTGTACCCCCTGCACTGTTCAATCTGACAGATTGCCAAAATTGTCATATGGCAAATGTCCTGATGCATTAAGATATTTGCGCGTCAGGTTAGCCGCTGAAAACTAAACGCTTTCAGGGATATCGGTTGTATTGACTAACCTGACAGATGCTATGGGACATATCTAAAAACCAAAAAAGGAGGCCCTTAGACCTCCTTTTTGTTGTGACTAATTGATGAGTAACTGTAGACTGTGTCAGGTGAAATAGAAAAGAGGTGGCATACACCAGAGTCTCTACAGTACCTTTGACCTATTAGAGTGCGCTCCAGTTAGTAGGCAAGAGTCTCTAGCGTTTCCCTGAGATATCTCCGCACTAGCTGCTCTAACGGAGTTTTATCTAAAGTGTCGCTGGGTAGCTCTGATTTCCATCGTTGAAATCCGGCACTACTGCAAATGGCACGTTGTAGGCTTAGCCAGACATTCGCATTTTCAGAGCTAGATAGAGTGGAGGATTGAGTAGCCATAGTTTCCCTGCGTAAGCTGATCGACTGAGCATTTCAGCGTTTTCTTTTTCTACGATAACGCAGGCATTCAAGACATGTTGTGCCTATGGTCACGGTTTGTATCGAGTTGTTTACATCTCTGTACACAATAGAACGTAACGCGCACTACGTTATCTAGCCAGATCATGAAAAGAGGGCTCCATCGCAATGGAGCCCTCTTTTAGAGTACATGTGATGTTAAAAGAGCCTGCATTCGATAAACGACCACTATGAACGGCCCGCTAAAGTCCGTCGCTTTGTCACCATCTTGAAGGCATTAATGCGATCTCCTTCCTGCCAATTGCTAAATTTATCAACGCCAATTCCGCACTCAAAGCCAGAAGCTACTTCTTTCACATCATCACGCATGCGTTTTAGTGAATCGAGATTACCTTCGTATACTTGAGAACCGTCGCGCATAACTCGAATTTTGCAATTGCGAGTGACCTTGCCAGACAGGACATAACATCCAGCGACAGCTCCTTTGCGAACTGGGAAGACGGCTCGAACTTCGACTTCACCCAGGTCTTCCTCCACCAGTTCAGGTTCGAGTAAACCTTCCATAGCCCCTTCAATATCTTCAAGAAGCTTATAGATGATGTCGTAATCTTGAATATCTACCCCTAAACGGTCAGATGCCTGCTGGGCTCCTGGAGCTAGTGTTGTATTAAAGCCGATGATGACGGCACCACTGGCGGCAGCTAGATCCACATCGGTTTCACTGATCTCTCCTGGAGCTGCCATCAGCACTCGAATTTGTACCTCGTCTTGGGGCAACTGTTCCAGAGAGGCCAGAATAGCCTCGAGTGACCCTTGCACATCGGCTTTTAGAAGGATATTGAGCTCTTTCAGTTCTCCTTCTTGCGCTTGAGCAGACAGAGTATTTAGGGTCACACGACGAGAAGCCATTGCTTGCTGTAGCCGTGACTGTCGTTGATCGACAGCTCGGCTATCGGCAACACTACGGGCCTCTTTCTCAGATTCGAAGACCTCAAATTCGTCACCGGCTTGGGGTACATCATTCAGACCCAAGACCTCCACAGCAAAGGATGGTGATGCAGCTTTGACCCGAGTTAGGCGGTCATCAAGCATAGCTCGGACCTTACCAAATACGGAACCCACAACCATGGAGTCTCCGATTTTTAGGGTGCCATTTTGTACTAGCAGTGTGGCAACAGGGCCTCGAGCTTTGTCTAGGTTTGCTTCAATTACCGTGCCTTTAGCAAGTCTGTCTGGATTTGCATGGAGGTCCTCGACTTCAGCCTGCAGCAGAATCATTTCTAACAGCAGATCAAGGTTTTCTCCACTGATGGCACTGACGGGGACCATAATGCTATCACCGCCCCATTCCTCAGGTACGAGGCCGTGTTCCATTAGCTCCTGCTTAACTCGATCGGGGCTAGCGGCCTCCTTATCAATTTTGTTGATGGCTGTAACGATAGGCACCTTAGCAGCTTTAGCGTGGCTAATGGCTTCAATGGTTTGGGGCCGAACACCGTCATCAGCGGCAACCACTAAAACGGCGATATCAGTTACGCGAGTACCGCGAGCACGCATGGCTGTAAAGGCTTCGTGACCGGGGGTGTCAAGGAAGACAACCTGACGATCCTCCTCATCGTGCTGGACGTCGACGTGATACGCACCAATATGTTGGGTAATGCCCCCGGCTTCTCCGCTGGCAACCTTTGCTTTCCGAATAGCGTCCAACAGAGATGTCTTACCGTGGTCAACGTGGCCCATGATAGTCACTACTGGAGGCCGTGGCTGAAGACTCTCAAGGTCATCCTCATCCAGCATCTCAGTAGTTTTCTTCGCTTCGGACTCAGCTTCGGCAGTTTCTACTTCAATTTCAAATGCCTCAGCCACCATCTTGGCGGTTGGAATATCTAGAGTTTGATTGATGTTGGTGGCGATTCCCTTAAAGAATAGAAACTTGATAACTTCAGTTTCGGGCTCTCTAATTTCTTGGGCTAGTTCGTGTACCGTCAAGCCGTTGGTGAGTGTGATCATTTCCGGCTTTTCTTCTACCACCTCGACTTTGCGATCTCGACGGTTATTGCGAGACGACGACCCACCTCTGCTGGGCATGGAACGGCTCTTAACAGTGGCTGGTTTTGCCTGAGTTTTGTGGGATTTTGGCTTAGGCGGCCGCATTAGCGAGATGCTCATCGGTGTAGCCGATGCATCTCCACTGGTATTGCCGTCTAGATCGTCAATATCCTCATCTTCGTCCAGCCGCTGGGCACGACGTTTCTTCGTCGCATTTTTGCTTGCCCGTTGCCGCATCTCCTCCTCTTCACTCTCCCCACGAGGCTTTCCTCGCTTGGGGGGGCGTGTTGGTGCCGATGGTCGACGAACATCAGGTCGCCGAGGTGCGCCTACCAAAACGGGGCCGCTACTGACATTGTCATCATCGGTGGCTGATACATCATCCGTATCTGAGTCGACCGTGCTAGGGCTGCTGGGTTTAGGCCGCCGAATCTCGATAACGGGCTTTGGCTTGAGACTGGGTTTTTCTTTGAGTAGCGTGGGTTTAGCCTTAGGTTCACTACTGCCAGAATCAGACGTTCTGCTGTCGGACTCGCTGGCTAATCTCAATCCCCGTGGCTTGGGTGCTGCCGGTGATGATCGAGAGGGAGGAGATACTAGCCTTGGCTGGATAATCTGTGGTCCGGCACCAGAAGAGCTTTTTGGGGATGGTGCTGAAGCAGACGCATCACCACTGGCCGCCGTTGTTGGACGAGGAACCGGTTTTGATGCGACTCTAATAGCTGGCTTAGGGCGTCCGGGACGGCTCGGAGGCTTTCTTAGATTATCGGCTGCTCCGGTCTCACCTCTTTTCTCTGTAGCGTCTGATGGAGGTTTGGGAGCAGAAGTCTTCGATTCAGGTGGTTGAGCCTCGGAGGGTTGATGTCGCCGAATTTCCAGAATTTGCTGTTTTCGGACAGGACGATTTGGAGCTTTTGGTTTAGAAAGAGTCGGCTTTTGCTTTGGCTTTGGCGTCGGCTTTTGCAGGGTGCGCTTCGGCTCTGCTGCGGCACTGGAGCGGATTTTCTCCGCCTCTGACTCGGTGATAGTGCTGCTATGGCTTTTTACCGCTATTTCTAAACGCTCACAGATGGCCAGAATATCTTTATTGTCTAAATCTAACTCCCGAGATAACTCATATATCCTGACTTTGCCATTGTTCATCCAAATATTCCTCGCAATTTATTGAAGTAAGGTGTCACATAGACTTACTGCCCTTATCGAAACGACATTACACTTTACCCTTGGGCATATGGGCAATATCTAATTCTATCGACTGTTGGTACTAGTGGGGCCATATCGTATGTCGAAAAAAGGACAATGTCCCTAGCTTTATCGAATATCATTCTGGCAGACTCAATCAGCAGTGATTGAAATTAGTACGGGTCCTAAATTCTACCTTAGCATCACCAGCATTGGCCCAAAAAACCCTTGAGCTACTCGCGAGAATGTAGCGACCCCTGCTGAATAGTTTGCTCCAGTTGCTGGTAAATATCTTCTGGTATGGAGGTTTTAAGCGAACGGCCCAAGCGATTTTTCTTGTGGGCTAAATTGAGACAGTCTGGTTGGGGACAGAGGTATGCCGAACGCCCGGTACCCTGGTGTAATTTCACGATACCTGTTGGATAAGTGCGGACAACTCTAATTAGCTCGTTACGATGAGTTGCCTTTCGACAACTCACACAGCGTCGATAATTGGGTTGCACAGTAGGTTACTCCTCTTCAAGAGCCGGCGCTTCTGCAATTATCGTTTCCTCTTCAATCGCTGATGGTTTTTCAAGAGCTGGTTCTTCCTCGCTGACGTCTGGCTGCTCTGCTTCCTGAGCGGCGGCGGCTTCCGCAGCTGCAAGATTGGCCGCTTTAATGGCTTCCATTTGGGCGGCTAGGGCGGCAGCAGCCTCTTCTTCTTGCTGACGTTTTGCTTCAAGTTGAGCGTGTACCTTTTCGTCCTCAGCGTCATAGTCGTATTTTGCTGAGTCTTTGATGTCAATTTTCCAGCCCGTGAGTCGTGCGGCCAGCCGGACATTCTGTCCTTCCTTACCAATGGCAAGACTCAGCTGATCTTCGGGGACCAGCACGTGGGCCTGACGGTCTTCAGGATTCATCAGTCTGACCTCATCTACCCTGGCGGGGCTAAGGGCGTTGGCAATGTAGGTGGCCGGATCGGGTGACCAGCGAATGACGTCAATTTTTTCGCCGCGCAGCTCATTGACAACGACCTGAATACGTGAGCCGCGGGCACCAATGCAGGCACCGACGGGATCAACATCACGCTCTAAGGTATCAACGGCAATTTTAGTTCTAGGACCGACTGAACGAGATGGGGGATTAGCTTCTCGGGCGACAGCGACAATACGCACCACCTCATCTTCGATTTCAGGGACTTCGTTGGAAAATAATTCGACGACGAGACTGGCATCGGCCCGGGAGACAAGCAGCTGTGGTCCTCTGTGGGAACCCTCTGATACTTTCTTGAGGGCTACGCGAAATGTAGCATTGGCTCGATAGTTGTCATTGGGTAGCTGATCGCGCTTGAGGAGCTCTGCTTCGACATCGGGTTGGCCCACACCACTGCTAACTGCCATAATCACGGACTGACGCTCAAATCGCAGTACCCGTGCTTGTAGGATGGTGCCTTCTAAATCTTGAAACTCTTCCTGGATTAACCGTCGCTGCTGATCGCGCAATTTTTGAGCGAGTACCTGTTTGGTTTGAATGGCGGCCATGCGGCCAAAATCTTTCTGTTCTGGTGTAACGTCTAACACCACTTCATCGCCGATCTGGGCTTCTGGGGCCACTTCGATTACTTCTGCCAAAGAAATTTGATGATCGGGGTTGTCTACGGCTTCTACGATCATCTTGCTGGATAAGACCCTAAAGCCCTCTTCCTCGGGATCGAGCTCCACGGCGAAATTTTCAAAATAGTCTTCGTCGAATTGATTGCTATCCATACGGCGAGTTCGGCGATAGCGTTCGTATCCTTTCAGTAGGGCTTCTCGCAGTGCTTGCTCTACTGCCGAACGAGGCAAGTTTCGTTCTCGGCTAATGCCTTCAATCATTTCCTGTAGGCTGGGCAGACTGACCATTGACATGGGCTCTCTCCTCCTTAAACAAACAGACGTTTGATGCGAATAAAAGTAAGAATGATGCTGATGTAAACCTGATATCCTTGTGGGTATTTTTCTGTAGGAAGGCCTGTAGGAAGGCTGGGTTACTGATGTTGTGCTGTCGTCCTAAGCTTCAACTTGATTACTTAGTTGTACTGATTCGACTAACTCTATAGGTAAGGCAACGCGGCGTCCCCTTTGACTAATGGCTAGCTTGCTTTCTGTCCGTTCTAGCAGGGTACCGACCCAGACGGTTTTTCCCTTATGAGGTGTGTTGAGGGTAACTTCAATGGCAAATCCCTTAAAGACAATGAAGTCACGAGTAGTTTCAAGCTGGTTGGAGACTCCGGGGCTGGAAACTTCTAAAACGTAGGCATCAGGAAGGGTGTCAGAGGCTTCTAATCTTTCCCCGAGGGCAATGCTCATGCGTTCGCAGTCATTTAAGCTGGTATCAGCCTGACTGAGGTTACGGACGTCAATGCGTAAGATTGGTGGGCTATGGTTGGTTTGAAAAACCGCGTCCACTACTTCTAACCCCAATTCGATGGCAAGTGGGGAAGCTATTTCAAGGACCTGTGGGATAACAGGATGGGCCATGGAAATTTACAAATTAAGCAAAATAAAAAGTGGGCCTTGACGTCCCACTTCTCACACAATCATTTTTGAACTGGGGCAGTAAAGGTCTAGACAAAGAAGTACCCAAATAGTGTGGATACTATGGACTTTTACTGCGTTACACAGTCTAGCGTGTTTTTCTTTGCTTTGATTCGATACCCGTGGCTTGGAAAAGTTCGGCAACGGTGGCGCAGTAGGTTTCTATGCCGAAGCTGGAAGGGGTCAGGGGGTTTTGATAAGTAAAATGACGATACTTTAAACAAAACCTATCCCAGTCTTCCATACGGACTTTGAAGAGTTTAATAAAAAAATCTATGAGCCCTTGAGATAGAGGGATACGGAAGTAAATGGAACGGCCTAGATAATGGCTAACGGCTGTAACGGCTTCGTCTACGGCTAGGGCAGAGTTCCCTAACACGAGCTCTCTAGACTCACCTGCTTGAGGTGCGTGATCTACTAAGTAGGTGACAATCGTGGCCACGTCTTGGGCATGGATAAAATGTAAGGTGCCGTCGGCGCTGAAAAAGCGAATTAAATCTATCCACTTCGTAACTTCTGATAATCCGCTAGAGATGTGGGAGTAGGGCTTGTTGGTGTCTCCCCCAAAAACGAGGGTGGGAAAGAGGGTGGTGATTTTTGGAAAAATTGCCAGGTCTTTAAGCTTTTGGTGGCATTGATATTTACTACGAATGTAGTCAAACGATACTTGACCGGCTTCCTTGAGGGGTTGATTTTGCTGGTTTAGGATGCTGGCTGTTGAGAAGTAAAGCACTTGCTGAACCCTGTCTGGATCTAACAGGCTCATGATCTTTAGATTGGCGGTGACGTTAATGTCATAAATAGCGGGCGCTCCTCCCCAAGATGTGGCGATGAGGATGGCGCTATCCATAGTACCTAGCAGGTCTGAAAACTGGTCTATTGCGCGGATATCACCCTCTATGACATGGACATTTGGGTGAGGGGCAAGGTCGATCTGTAGTTTATCGGGATTGCGCAGTAGTAAAAAGAGTTCGTGGTCCGTTTGGCTAAGCAGGCTTTCAAGGACATAATGGCCGATGCAGCCGCTGGAACCGGTGATAAAAATTCTTTGGGGTGATGATGACCTAGTAGCGTTTGCCAGTTGACTCACGGGTTGATTGGGCGCGATGTTTAAGTACCCATACTATTATTTTGCGTAACCGTGATGACGATTGGTGTGACGCATCACTGATTGCATAGGAGGGGAACGACAACCCATAACAAGTGGGCTATGGGCTGTCGTTCCTGATGTGGCCTAGCCAGAGTGGGGCCTAGACGGAAACCGCTAATAACTCTTCGAGTTGTTTGCCAGTTTCAAAGAAGTGGGCGGCATTTTCTTCGGGGGTTCCAGGGAGAATACCGTGGCCCAGGTTTAAAATATGGCCGCCCCGCCCTGCTTTGCGTACGGTATCGAGGATGCGATCGCGAATAAAGTCCTTCGAGCCAAATAGGACACCTGGGTCCACATTACCCTGAACAATCATGTCAGGCCCCAGACGACGGCGGGCATCTGCCATATCAACCGTCCAGTCAACGCTAATGATATCAACGCCAGACTCGCCCATGATTTCTAGGACGCCTGCACTGCCGCTAATGTAGAGAATCAGGGGAGTGTCGGGGTGAGTCTCTTTTACCTGACGTACCACCTGCTGCTGGTAGGGCAGGGCAAAGGTACGGTAGTCCTCAGGGCTTAGCTGACCCGCCCAAGAATCAAACAGCTGTACCACCTGGGCACCACAGTCAATTTGATAGCGCACATAGGTGGCAATCCCATCGGCGATATGGCTAAGCAGCTGGTGCAGCATTTTGGGCTCAGAGAACGCCATCCCTTTGATGACGGAGTAGTTCTTAGAGCTTTTTCCCTCAATGGCATAGGCTGCCAGTGTCCAGGGAGAACCGACAAAGCCTAGAACCGTAGAAGCATTGCCCACTTCACTACGAAGTGTGTTCAAAATCGTTTTGATAAATGGCAGATCTTCTTCTGGATTGAGGGGACGCAGGGCATCAATTTGTGCCTGGGTGCGAATGGGAGGCTCAATCATGGGTCCCTTGCTTTCTACGATGTCGAAGGGAATGCCCATACCGGGTAGCGGGGTCAAAATATCTGAAAACATGATGACGCCATCGGGGCGAAATGCGCGCCAGGGCTGTAGTGAAATCTCAATGGCGAGGTCTGGATTCTCAGAGCGCTCTCGAAAGGATGGATACTTTTCTCGGAGGTCGCGATAGATCTTCATATACCGACCAGCCTGACGCATCATCCAGACCGGTGGTCGATCCAAGATTTCGCCCTTGGCGGCTCTTAATAGGTAGGGCGTTTGATCGGGTTGGGTCATTGAAATCTCACCACAGACTAAAAAGCTTTTTATTTGCATCTGTTAGCTTATCATTGCAAATTGCTTGCAATGACTTGGGATAGCTGGCTTGCGTGGGTTTTAGCCTGTGGGCTAATATTTTTTGCGCGACCGTCGCGGCGTAAACTTAAAGTCAGATAACGAATTGTGGCCACTTGTGTCGCTTTATTCAGACCTAGTCATGCAGAATGTGAACTTTTTTAAAAAGCAAGGGGGGCGGTGGTTTTCGCAACGCACCACGCATTATCTAAAAGCAGGGGAGTCTAAGGCGGGTAAATCTGATTTGGAAGTGACCTACGTGGATGCCAAGACCGATAGTGTCCTGGAGCTCTGTGGAGCAGCAAACTGCTCTGCTGACAATAGTTTAGGCGGTCTATTGATCACGCAGAACAGTACAATCCTCGGTGGTCAGGCACGGAAACAGGCGACCTTGTTGGTTGCGATCGCAACCGATAAAAACACTGGCAAACTACTGCGACAGACAGATGGGCAGCCCGTTTCCCACACAAGCCAATATCGATTTGAAAACGAAGTACTCACCATTACTACCGAGGCCGATGGTCTGCGGGCAGAAGAGAGGTGGTGGTTTATCACCGATAAGTTACGGATGCGCACAAACGTCCTAAGTGACGAAGCAGGTCAAGTGATGGCGTCCTTTTGTTCAGAAATTCGTATGGGAGAGGTCAAATCTTAGGCATACCGCTTGGGGCGAGCTGTTGGCCGAAACGGTTGGATAGGAGCAGACGTCACCGGAGGCCCATAGTCCGAGTGAGCAGGTAGAGTGTTTTCCTTCAAACTAGATACTTCAAAACTTAGCCTCTCAAAATTAGACGGTTTACTCTGATGGGGAGTGGTGACATGGTTAGGGGCTAAGTGAGGTCCACTCGCTTGATAAACCTCCACCAAGGTATCAACTGCGTCTACTGGAAATGCCTCGATCGATAGATCAGAATTATCGGTGCGACTGATAATTGAGGCATCAGACATAATCCTGCTCACGGCCGGGCTCGGTGCCGTAGGCATTGGGGACAGATCACTATCGTTGTTACCTGGCGTATCACCTGTCCCTATGGGTTCATATGTGGCTACAGATTGAGAAGCAGCCATGTGAGTAGATAGATGTAACGGGGCTCCTAGCTGAGCTGCAATCACTTGCTCAAACCCAGAGGTAAAGTGACGGACCGGTTGTCCCCGCCGCTGCCAAATAGCGAGAATATGCTGAACTGAGACAATTTTGTATCGCCCTTGATAGACAGCCTCAATAATGGCATCTCGAATCCAGGGCGCTCGATATTTATTGAGCCAATACAAAACCTGACTTTCAGGACTGTATTCATCCAGTTCCAGGCTAAAGGACTTGATTAAAGTAATGGCCTGCTCTGCTTCTCGTCCTATGTCTAGTGCCATCATAAGAAGTTACCTCTAGCCCAACCTATTCATTCATTCATCGTTTTAGCCACAGTTTCCTAATACGATGAAGAAATAATATTTACGGTTTTATTGAGTACTAATAGTTCTTAACTTTAACGTCTGTGCTTAAAACTTGACGTTGGCCTTAAATTTTATTGAGCTGCCGGTTAGTGGCATGGCAACATGGCACTTGCCCTGATGCAGAGATATCGCTTTACGCACATAGTTCACAACATCAGTGATCGCTGGAACCTTTAAATAGCATCAGCTACGTGCGGTGCAATCTGCTGAATACATTCAGCAGATTGCTATACAAAATCACTGTATCTATCCGGTGCTTAGAATTAGCCTGCCCAGCGCCAGACATTATTCGAGCAGATATGCTCCGAATGAATGCTTGGCTGTAGTGACAGAGGCTTAACGCTGTTCTACGACACCACTTTCCACCTGTCGGATGTTTGGGCTATCAAAGGGGCTACTATTCCCTAGCCAGTTGAAGTCACTGAGTCTGAAACCAATTGACCCAGTGGACTGGGTGGGATTGTAGCGAACGACGAATCCATAGGTGCGACGGCTATACTCACCAATGATTTCAGTATTAATTTCTTCCCGTGTATCAAGGTTAATAGAGGTTTGAAACCCTAGCAAAATAGGGCCAATGATTTGCTGAACAATCCCAAAGGTAAGAATTCTGTCGTCTACATTGCGATCAAATAAAAAGGGAGAGTTATTGCCCGATATTAATTCTTGGTAGTAGCCCAGATTAAAGCGGGTGTAGTCAAAAAAATTGTTAGATAGATGACCTATTTGCCCATCTAGGCGCACATCTCCGGCAACTACTTCTTGAAAATCGCCATTGGTGTAATAAGACCCCACACCAAACAGACTAACGTTGAGGTTTAAAAAAGGGACTAGCGGAACAGGGCTGTAGCGTAGTCCTTCTGTTTGGGTGGCAGGTAGAGGCTTACCACGCCATAGATTAAACCCTTTGCTCAAACGAGCACTGCCCTGAAACCTGCCTAATGTGGCCAGATCTTCATTGCCAAGTGGTTCATCAACAAGCTCGGGGCGATCGGTTTTCGCGGTTACCAGCTGCCCACCAACTTGGTAAGTTAATGTGAGCCCGCGCCCGTCTAAATTGATAGGTGGCGACAGGAGCACCGACCCAAGGCTAGACCGGACATCTTGGAACCCAAGACTGCCGTTAAAGAGCCGATTGCGATATGTATACTCACTAACCAACAGGTGGTTTCCAATCAGGTAACGGTTACGAATACGGCTGCGGAGATTATCTTCTAGCTCGTCAAAATTAAAACCAGTCAGTGTCACATTAGCGGAGAGGTTAGATCTCTCGCTAAGGCGGATATCAACATCGCTTTCGATACCAAACACGTTTGAGTCAATTAGCCCTTGATCAATGGCGCGCTCAACAAAATATTGAGGGGTGATACTAATATTGACCGACTCGTTTCTGAAGACAGGCACCTCACTTTCAAGAAAAACGCCACCTCGGTCGCGTGAGTCGCTATTAACGCTGACTATAAAAGGATTTACCTGGTTTGAATCTACCTCCCCACGGTTGATCACGTATCGCGATTTCAAAATTGGTAAGGCAAATCCTTGGTCGAAGACTAACCTGGGATCTTCTGTGGTGAGCAGATCAGCCGTTGGAGACAGTGTGACTAGGGTTATCCGGTCGGTGCGAAATTCCAGTTCCGGCGGTGAAAACGGATCATTGGTTAATCTCACTTCCTCCGCAACCCAGCTCTCTGAATCGAAATTGACCCTGGCAGCCTCAAATCTCAGGCGTCTGACGTTGCCTTGGGTATCTGGTAAAGAACTGGGTGCTGTTCCACTAACGCGTGAGTTGATTTGTAACCCGCCAGTAGCGGTAACGTTGTTAATCTCTTGGTCTGGATTGAGTGGATCAAACACTGAGCGACTCGTCAGCGGCCCTTCTAAGGGAGACGAAAAGTCATCTTCCAGTCCAGGTAAAAATAACTCGCCCCGGGTTTCAAAAATCGTGCCTGATTCCTGCAACAGGTTGTACTCAGCGCGCTCCCCGCGAACTTCCTGTTCCCCGCGGGTCAAGATGACATTGCCCTCTGCTAGGACATAGCGGTTGTTTAAGTTAATCCACATTTCGTCAGCCAGCAGAAAGGCATTGTTGAGCTTAAACACTACATCGCCTCGGGCCGTCACCACCTGCCGGTTAGCATCAAAACTTTGATTGTCCGCTGTAACTTCTAGCCGTGATGGATCCAGGGGGGTAGGGACATTAGTTGCAGGCGGACTGACCGGTGCTGGAGTGTCCTCTGGACTATTCTCTGTCGGGCTGTCTTCGAAGGTGACACCATCTTCTACATTGATGTCACTGTCTTCTGGGCCAGTGTTTTCTGGGCCAGTGTCTTCTGGGCCAGTGTCTTCTGGGCCAGTGTTTTCTGGGCCACTGTCTTCTGGGCCACTGTTTTCTAAAACGTCAGGGACCCGATCTATTTCTGGAGCATCGGTATCTGGGCTATCCAGATTAATTGGAGCTGAATCGATATTGCTTGGAGCAACGTTATCGAGATCGACTGCATCCGGTGATACATCGTTCGGCTCGACCGGTTGCTCAACGGGCTCTAAATCCGTACCCGCTGGCTCGATGTTCTCAAGCACCTCGGTACCTGGCTGCTCATCCTCAATGGCGTCATTGACAGTCTCAGGCGCTTCCTCTGATGCCGGTGCGGAATCAGTTTCTGGGGGGAGGGGGGGCAGCTGGGCGAGATTGGGGTGTGAGAAATCTGCGAAACTCCTTTCTGACAGCTGTTCTGGTGGAATCAGGCTTGTAGGGGAGTTGGTTATGTCTAAGAGATGGGCCGTCGATGAATTGGGTGCGGACTGAAGATTGGTAAGTAGGTAACGAGCTCCTAAGCCTTGTTTTGTTTGGGGGGCAGCTGCGCTAATAGAGACCGTTGTGGGTTGACTTAGCGATGGTTCAGGCGGTAAATCGATTGGGGCCATGGATATCGTTAAAAACGGCCAATGGTCAGCAGACTGGGGCTAACCCCCATGAGCACAAGCACTGAAAGGAGCACTAATGAAAAAACGACTCGCATTAAAAGCTCCTTAGCTAATCTAGCTAAGGAGCCTAATCAAAATTCATTGGAATTTTTTTGGACCTAGCGTGTAGCAGAAATTATTCCATATCTTGACGCCCAGGGTTCCGAGCGGGGTCACCATTGAGGAAGCCAAAGATAAACAGGCCTACGAAGAAAGCAACAGTCAGATATACAACGATCTTTAGAGTCAGCATCGGGGGTCTCCAAGGACAGACACTTAAATTTATATAAATATCATTCTATCGCAACATTGAATTCATCTCTATCGCAACATTGAATTCATCTGCTTAATCTATGGCCATAATGGCTACGCCGCTCACCATAATGGCTGCGCCCAGTAGTCGTTCTCGTAGGTTGGTTTCACCAAATAGAAAATAGCCGAACCCGACTGAGATCAAGGCACTCATCCGTTTGACTGCGATTACTTGCGCAACTGGGGCCATGGTTAATGCTGCAAACTGCAAGGACACGCCTACGGCAATGAATAGTCCTGCCAATACGACAAATTTAGCCTGGACCCTGAGAGGGCTGACAACATTTTGCAGCCCTTTTTGTAAAATGCGCTGTGCCACAAAGGGCACCATGCCCAGGGCCACGGTGGCAAATAGGGACATGCCCCAAAACAGCGATGATGAGTTGAGCGTACCGACTTTGTCAAAATTTGAGGTGATGCTCCATAAAAAGGCTACGCAGATCATGGTGCGACTGCCGGCATTGGCGGTGATGGCTTGGAGTGGGGCTAGGGTGAAGCCATCACTGGGTTTGAGATTTAAAACATAGGAGCCTAGGACGAGCAGTATAACGCCTACCGCATCAAGGCTGGTGGGCCATTCGCCAACGATAATTGGCGAAGTGACTAGCAAAAATAAGGGTGTGAGGGTGACGAGCGGTACGGTTAGGGAGAGGTCAGCGGTTTTGATGGCGCGGAAGTAGAGGGTAAACGCCAAAATATTGAGGCCGCCTCCCACAAGTAGGGCTAACCCATAGCGCGGTCCCAGGGTGGGTACCCCCTCTGTCATCAGCATAAAGCTACCCATGAGTAAGGCCCCAACGGTGCTAAAGCCCAATAGAACTGAATATTCGTCAAGGGACTTTAGGGCCTGTTTTCCGGTGACGTCTTTGAGGGCTTCGCACAGGGCGGTGCCACTGGAGAGCAGGAACCAGAGCATAAAAGAAAAGTATGGGGGAGTATGGAATTAGTTAAGGATGATGGTGATTAGGCCCCGCAGCAGCGGTCGATGCCTAGACTGTCTAACAGTAAGTCGCCCACGGCATTGGCGACGGCGAACTCGCTGTAGAAACTTTTAGAAAAGTCGAATGCCTGCATTTCTGTCAAAATTGCCATCACAAGAGGAATCAGCTCGTTTTCCCCCTCCATCCGCTGACGGACGAAGACCTGAGACGCTCGCTGGGCAATCTCTTGATTGACGGCTTCTGGTAAAAACTCGGTGTCTAACCACTGTTGCAGTGACGCTTTTAGCCATTTGCCTTCCTGCTCTGGATTTTGAGAGGCTGGTAATGTGACGGATTGGATCGGTTCTGTCATGGCGAATGCAGCAGCGGGAACTGTATGTTTTCGGTTTTAGGTTCTTTTAGGGTAAGTTTTTTTAGGCTACGGTAGGGGAAGGGTTTGAAGAATGTAATGGGCGAGTTGATATCCCCGCTATCTCAGCTGCTATGGCTTACTCGATTCCCCACATTTTGCAGTGCTATGCCCAGGGCTATTTTTTGATGGCCGATAGTGATTACCAAACGCTGAATTGGTATTCCAGCCATAAACGAGCACTGATTCCGTTGGACGATCGATTTCGCTACCCCAAATCACTGCGGCGGGTGCTTAATCAGGATCGGTTTGAGATTGCCTTTAATCGAGATTTTAATGGGGTGATTGAGGGCTGTGCCGATCGCACAACGACCTGGATTTCTGATGAGCTAAAGGCGATCTACCGCATGTTGCATCGAGCGGGCCATGCCCATAGCTTTGAGGCATGGCAGGGGGATCAGCTGGCGGGGGCTATTTTGGGGATTGTGCTGGGAGGGGCGTTTATTGGCGAGTCGATGTTCTTTAACATCCCCGATGGTTCGAAGGTGGCAATGGTAAGGCTGGTGGAGTGGTTGCGATCGCAAAATTTTCTCCTATTCGATGCCCAAATGATGAATCCCCATCTCGAACGGTTTGGGGCCTACGTGGTTGAAGCAGACGTATACGAAGATGTCCTGTACCAAGCTGTCCAGCGACCCTGTCGCTTTTTGCCGCCGTCCCTGCCTCATCAGTCTGTACCCCTGCGTAAAGTACGCTTAGATCGTGTTAAGCCAGAGTAATGCCCGTTGTCAGGAGCACCTGGTGGGTGGTGCCCCTAGGTTGTGTTGGCCCTACTGCTCTAGGGATGATCGGACCGGCACCCAATGGCAAACCAGCTTGCCATTGACGGTGTGCCAGGTTGCAACTAGTTGGGGGCGCTTCTGGGGGCGAGAGTCCTTGGGAGGAACGGTGCGATAAACAGTTTCTGGGTTAGAAAAAGCAAGCATAGGTTTGCACTCCTAAAATAAGTGGTTGCTATAAACGGTCACCGAGCGTTACTCGGGGTTTGGCCAATTGAAGATTGCCAATACCCAGGTGACCTGAATCTGACCGGTCACCGCAAAGGGGGCCAGCCAGCAGTCTGGCTCCATCGGTTTAGCATCAACTTTTATTGGTCTTGAATGTATCGATGGATACAAAGCTGATGGAGTAATTTCGGGCTACTTGCCAGATGTGGAGGGGCTGTGGTGAAGTCCGGTTACCACATCACAGTTTTGAGATAATTAGAAGACCTTGATCTGTCTAGGTTTGAGTGGTGCTGCGTATTTTTCGCTGTGAAATTGTGACGCTTTGTATCGACAGTAAGGTCGCTCGCGCTATCATCCCGAGGATCAGCAACGTTACGGACGTTGTGTCTAATTTTCGTTGTAGGGTTTCCCGATTGCCCATTCCCCCTTAAATAACCATGACCGCCGAACACGAACGCCTACAAAACAACCCAGATGCCTGGAAGTTCTGGGGACCTTATCTGAGCGAGCGCCAGTGGGGAACTGTCCGTGAAGACTACAGCGCGACGGGAGAGGCCTGGGATTATTTCTCCCATGATCAGTCCCACAGGCGGTCTTATCGCTGGGGTGAAGATGGGTTGCTGGGGATTTCTGATGAAAAGCAACGGCTATGTTTTGCGTTAGCCCTGTGGAATGGGGAAGATCCGGTGCTAAAGGAACGATTCTTTGGTTTGACGGGTAGCCAGGGTAACCATGGCGAGGATGTGAAGGAGTACTACTTTTATTTGGATAGTACGCCGACGCATTCCTACATGAAGGCGCTTTATAAGTATTCTCAGACAGCCTATCCCTATGGTGAGTTGGTGGCGGAGAATCAGCGCCGCGATCGCAACTCCCTAGAATATGAGCTCTTAGATACTGGTGTCTTTGACGACAACCGCTATTTCGATGTGTTTATCGAATACGTCAAAGCCGCCCCCGAAGACATTTTGATCCAAATTACTATTGCGAACCGAGGCCCAGAATCAAAAAACCTGAGCGTTCTTCCCACCCTCTGGTTTCGCAACACCTGGAGCTGGGAAGAAAATGCCGTAAAACCAAGTCTCAAACTGGCAGATACTCAACCCGGTTTCAATGTTCTAGAAGCCTCTCATCCTGACTTGGGTAACCGCTGGCTTTACTGCCAGAGCCATGGGTTGGCGGAAAATTCTCCAATTTTGTTTACTGAGAATGAGACCAACTACCAAGCTGTCTTTGGGGCTGACAATGTCACGCCCTATGTCAAGGATGCTTTTCATCGCTATGTGATCCACGGCGATACCGATGCTGTAAATCCTGGTCTTACGGGGACTAAAGCATCGGCTCACTACACGTTGACTATTGCCTCTGGGGGGAGTCAGACGATCGGTTTAAGACTGAGCAATCAGTCTCAGTTGGAAAATCCCCTTGGAGAGTCGTTTGCTGCCACCCTAGCCGCTCGCCAACGGGATGCAGACGACTTCTACGGCAGTGTTTTACCGTTTCCCATGGAGGCTGAAGAGAAGTCTGTGCAACGTCAGGCCTTTGCCGGTCTGTTATGGAGTAAGCAATACTTCAGATTTGATGTCAGTCGTTGGCTCAAGGGTGATCCGACCGCGCCTCCACCGCCAGAAAGCCGTCGGCGCAATCGCCACTGGACCCACCTGGATGCTGAGGACATTATTTCCATGCCCGATAAGTGGGAGTACCCTTGGTTTGCAGCGTGGGATACGGCCTTTCATTGTATTCCCCTGGCCATGGTGGACCCGCAGTTTGCCAAGTATCAGCTGGATATCATGACGCGGGAGTGGTACATGCACCCCAATGGTCAGATTCCGGCCTATGAGTGGGCGTTTGGGGATGTGAATCCGCCTGTGCATGCGTGGGCGACGTGGCGGGTTTACAAGATTGAAGCAAAGATGACAGGGAGTTGCGATCGCACCTTCCTAGAGCGTGTTTTCCAAAAACTCCTACTCAACTTCACCTGGTGGGTAAATCGCAAAGATGCCGAAGGCAGCAACGTTTTTGAGGGCGGTTTCCTAGGGTTAGACAACATCGGCGTCTTTGACCGTAGCTCAGATCTACCCACTGGCGGCCACCTCGAACAGTCCGACGGCACCAGCTGGATGGCCATGTACTGTCTCAACATGCTCACCATTGCCCTAGAGCTAGCCAAAGAAAACTCGGTCTACGAAGACATGGCCACCAAATTTTTTGAGCACTTTATCTACATCGCCGATGCCATGAACCACATCGGCCAGGAGCGCACCCAGCTCTGGGATGACGACGATGGCTTCTTTTATGACGTACTGCACTTTCCCAACGGCGACCGTCAGCGGCTTAAAGTACGCTCCATGGTCGGTCTGATTCCTCTCTTTGCCGTCATGACCCTGGAACCTGATTTATTAGAGCAGGTGCCCAACTTCAAGCAGCGGCTAGAGTGGTTTATCGAAAATCGCCCCGAATTAAAAAAGAACGTCGCCTGCATGGAAACCCCAGGCCTGAGCGCTCGCCGGATGTTAGCCCTTTGCTATGCCACCCTGGGTGAGGTAGAGCCCACCGACAAACTGCGCCGCATTCTCACCAAAATGCTCGACGAAACCGAATTTCTCAGCCCCTACGGCATTCGTGCCCTATCGCGCTACCACGCTGAGCATCCCTACTGTTTTGATGCCAGTGGCGAAAAACTGTGCGTTGCCTATGAACCAGCAGAATCCAGCAGTGGTCTGTTTGGTGGCAACTCCAACTGGCGCGGGCCCATCTGGTTTCCGGTGAACTATCTGCTGATCGAGTCGCTGCAAAAGTTTCACCACTACCTGGGCGATGACTTCAAGATTGAATGTCCCACAGGCTCAGGACAGTGGATGAACCTATGGGAAGTCGCCGCAGAAATCTCCCAACGCCTGACTCGTATTTTTCTGCCAGATGATCAGGGTAATCGACCTGTTTACGGAGGGTTATCTCCTTTTCAGCAAGACCCCCACTGGAAAGACTATATTCTCTTCCATGAATATTTCCACGGAGACAACGGTGCCGGCATCGGTGCCAGCCATCAAACCGGTTGGACTGGTCTAGTGGCTAAGCTAATTCAGCAGCAAAGCGAACATGGGAAATAACGAGGTTTAGAAGTAGTACGGAAATAGAATTGTTGGGTGCAAGCTTGCGATAGGTTTCCCCTCCTCTTACGAAGGGGAGGTAAGGACATGTGTGGGTAGCATACTCCAACCATAAACTTTATAATGTAGTTACGTTACTACATTTTGGAGGCCGTCATGTATAGCATTTCAAGCCGCGAATTTAACCAAGATGTTGGTAAAGCCAAGCGTGCTGCCGAGCATGAGCCCGTGTTCATAACAGATCGTGGAACGCCCGCCCATGTGCTTTTAACCATAGAAGACTATTACAAACTGATTGGGAAAACTGAAAGCGTTGCTGACCTCTTAGCGATGCCAGAAATTGCCGAAATCGAGTTCAATCCGACACGTCTGACCGGTACAGCTCTACGAGATGTGGATCTAGCCTGATAATTGGGACTGGCCTACTGAGAAACGAGAATACTAATGTTCTTACTGGATACCAATGTTGTTTCGGAATTACGCAAGGTTGGTTCTGATCGCGTTAATCCTCAGGTGGAAAAATGGGCCAAGGCTACACCCGGTGGCAAAACATTTATCTCAGTAATAACGGTTTTTGAGCTAGAACGCGGTGTGTTGCTGATGGAGCGTCGCGATCAGACTCAAGGCAAGGTTTTGCGGCAGTGGCTCAATGGCCATGTTTTGGCGGGCTATGCTGAGCGCATTATTCCGATTACTGTCAGCATTGCTAAGCGTTGTGCGCTACTCCATGTGCCGAATCCTATGCCAGACTATGATGCCATGATCGCTGCAACCGCGTTGGAACATGGCTTAACTGTAGTCACCCGTAATACAGGGGACTTTGAAAAGACAGGGGTAAAGCTGCTTAATCCGTTTAGCTGAATTTACTGGTTATTCACTTGGTTTAGCGTGAGCAGTAGGAATGCATTTAAGCCAGCAGCCCTGCCCTGAGCAAAAGATTTGAGAAGTAAACTACAATCCTGAGGAAATTGTTGATAGAAGAATAAAAGCCCCTTATTCTTCTGCCGGCTCAATGACTGTTTTTCAGGATGCATTTATCTCTTACGGCCGCACGGATAGCAAAGCGTTTGCCATTCAACTGAAAGAACGTCTGACAGCGGCTGGGTTAACCGTTTGGTTTGATTTTGATGACATTCCTTTGGCAACGGACTTTCAAGAGCGTATTGATGATGGCATTGAAAGAGCCCATTGTTTCTTATATGTCATCTCGCCTTCGTCGGTGAACTCGCCCTATTGCGATAAAGAGCTGCGGTTAGCACTGCAGTATGGCAAGCGGATTATTCCGATAATGCATGTTGATGCGATTAATCGTGATGTCTGGCAACAGCGTAATCCTAATGGCATTGAAACAGATTGGCAGACATTTCAAGCAGCAGGAAAGCATCGTAGCGATGCTAATTTGAATGAGACTGTCAGTAAGCTTAATTGGGTCTTTTTCCGAGAAGGAGACGATTTTGAGCAGTCTTTGGATGGTTTGCTAGCCCTGTTTGATCAGCAACAGGACTATGTGCATCATCACACGCAGCTACTGAGTCAGGCGCTGGCTTGGGAACGTCACCATCGGCAGACTCGTTATCTATTGGTGGGTGCTGAGCGTCAGTCGGCAGAAACCTGGTTGCAAACTCGTTTTGTGGGTGAAGTGCCACCCTGTAGTCCTACCGCGCTGCATTGCGAGTTCATCACAGAGGCGACTAAAAATGCGAATAATCTGATGACTCAGGTGTTTTTGTGTCACTCTGACCGAGATCAAGACAGTGCTGAGCAGATTCGTCAGTCGCTGATGCGTCAGGGGATTACGGTTTGGAACTATCGGACGGACATTCAAACCAGCCAGGATTATAATCGCGCTATTTCTCTGGGGATTGAGGAAGCGGACAACATTATTTTTATGCTGTCGCCTCACTCGGCGCAATCCCCTTACTGTCAAAAAGAATTGGGGCAAGCGTTGAGCCTTAATAAGCGGATTATTCCGGTTTTGGCAGAGCCGACAGACCCAGAAATTGTGCCTGAGAGTCTTAGGGTTCGTCAGTATGTGGATCTGACGGATAATCTGCAACCTAGTGACTACCAGGCTGATGAAAGTCAGCTTCTGAAGCTGCTCAATAGCGAGGCGGCTTATTACACCGAGCATAAGACTTGGCTGACCCAAGCGCTGAAGTGGGAACGGCAGCAGCAAAATCCAACAATGTTGTTGCGGGGGTATAATCTGCGCCGGGCGGAAAATTGGTTAAAGGTGGCACGCCTCCATGAGCATTCGCCAACAGTGCTGCAAGAACAATTTGTTGCGGAAAGTTTACGGCAGCCACCGGATGGGGCATTGGATGTGTTTGTGTCCTATTCACGGGTGGATTCGGACTTTGCTCGTCGGTTAAATGAGGCGTTGCAGGTGCAGGGAAAACGCACCTGGTTTGATCAGGAGAGTATTGCCACGGGAGCGGACTTTCAGAAGGAGATTTATCGGGGCATTGAGAGTTCCGATGTGTTTTTGTTTGTGCTGTCGCCCCAGTCGGTGGCGTCGCCCTACTGTGCGGATGAGGTGGAGTATGCGGAGAGTTTGAATAAACGCATGGTGACGGTGTTGCATCGTCCTATTGATACGAATGATTTGCATCCGGTGTTGGCGAAGTTGCAATGGCTGGACTTTCGAGACCATGAGGGTGATTTTCAGATCAATTTTCAGGATTTGTTGCGGACGTTAGATACGGATCGGGAGCATCTAGAATTCCATACTTGGTTATTGGGGCGGGCGTTAGAGTGGGACCGGGGTGGTCGGGATGAGAGTTTGTTGTTGCGGGGGCAGAACCTGGAGACGGCGGAAGATTGGTTGAAGACTAATGCAGAGATAGAGCCTAAACCTACGGGGTTACAGCAGGAATATGCGCGGGCGGGTAGATCGCTGCAGGATGCAAAGGCGGCAGCTGAGAAGAAGTTGCGGCGAGGTGCTTTGCTTGGGACTGTTGCAGCGGCAGCTGGAATTTTAGTAGCAGTGGGGGCAGGATTTGTTGCTGTAAATGTACGGCAAGATGCTCAAGCTGAGATCGATAAAGCAGATAGACGTGTTGAAAATGCTGATCAGCAGGTTGAGCAAGCTAATCAACAGAAAGAACAGGCTACCCAGCAGGTTGAACAAGCTAATCAGCAGAAAGAACAGGCTGCTCAAGAGCAACGAAAGGCTGAATTAGCAGCTGAGGAGGCTGAAGAAAAAGCTCGAATAGCTGAGGAACGTGCAATAGCAGCAGACGGCAAAGCTCAAGCAGCGGCAACAGCTCAGCAAGCAGCAGAAATTGCGGCGCAGACTGCGGACCAAAAAGCGCAAACTGCTGAACAGAGAAGTCGAGAGGCTGATGCAAAAACTGTTTTGGCAGAAGAAGCACAGCGGCTAGCTGAAGTCGGGACTCGTTTAGAGCAGACTGGGGTTGCAGCGCTCAACCGAATGGAGTTTGACCAAGTTGGAGCTCTACTTAAAGCAATAAAAGCTGGGCGAGAGCTGCAAGAAGAAATAGAGATAAATGACCTCAGGAATGTTTCTGATTATCCTGCAGCTAGTCTGATTCTGGCCTTACAGCGCTTGCAGGTAACTGCAGCTGACCGTCTACTTGCTCATGAAAGCAGTGTCGAGCACGCGAGTTTTAATGCGGATGGCACTCAAGTGGTGACGGCTTCAGAAGATGGTACAGCGCGGGTGTGGGACCTCACCAGTGGTGAATCTCAACCCTTGGAGGGGCATAAAGACGAGGTCACTCACGCGAGTTTTAATGCGGATGGCACTCAAGTGGTGACGGCTTCATGGGATGGTACAGCGCGGGTGTGGGACCTCACCAGTGGTGAATTCCATCCCTTGGAGGGGCATGAATACGGGGTTAACCATGCGAGTTTTAATGCGGATGGCACTCAGGTAGTGACGGCTTCATGGGATGGTACAGCGCGGGTGTGGGACCTAACTAGTGGTGAATCTCAACCCTTGGAAGGCCATGAATCCGTTGTCTTACACGCGAGTTTTAATGCGGATGGCACTCAGGTAGTGACGGCTTCATGGGATGGTGCAGCGCGGGTGTGGGACCTCACTAGTGGCGAATTCCACCCCTTGGAGGGGCATACAAGCCGTGTCACTCACGCGAATTTTAATGCGGATGGCACTCAAGTGGTGACGGCTTCAGACGATGGTACTTCGCGCTTGTGGGATCTCAAAGGACGACAGCTAGCTATTTTCGAAGGTGTTGCTGGTACTCTGAGCCCTGACGGTCAGCGCGTGGCCACGGTGCAATCTTCTGGCAGAGTCAAAGTCTATGATATTCTCACGCTACCCGAACTACTCGACTGGGGCTGCCAGTGGCTCGACAACTACCTCAAATACGGCCTAGCCACCGATGCCGACCGCATTGCCTGCAACTTGCCACCCCAAGACGACGCCTCCCAGCCCGATATCATCTCTTCTGCCGACACATCAGCTGCCCTTGCCGTCAGTCCCTTCGTCAGCGACATGGTCCACAGCGCAATGATTGACCCATCATTTTTCACAGTCACACCACAGACCGACGCTTAGAGCCAAAGCAGGATAACCATTCCCCTCCGGGGAGGGGCGAAGGGGTGGGTTGACCGTTGGCGCGAGTGATCGAGACCCACCCCGCCTGCGGCACCCCTCCCGAGAGGGGAAGAAGCAGCAATTCCTTATAGTTGAAAGCGATCACCTTAGACCATAGATGCCTCAGCTAAAATAGATAACGATGCTATTTGAAGCCTTGAACATTCGCGATGTCTGATTCAATTAGTCTGACCTTACCACCCACAGCCATGGCTCAACTGCAGGCGCGTGCTGAGCAATCAGGTCGCACGATTGAAGCCGAAGCCCAGGCAATCGTAGTTCACACTCTGACACCACAACCAGAAGCAACCACCCTCGATTACCTACAGCAGCAGCTAAAAGATAACGCCAAGCGCAAAGGACATAACGGTAACCCTGTGCCCACAGAAATGCCGAAACTAGCCTCTAATTTTCAATTCACCTGGCAACGCCTCAAAGACATTAGCCAGCACTTTTCCCTAGATGAACTGTCTGTGCGTGAAGCTAGAGAAATTGGACGGCGATACTAAATGCAATTTGTCCTAGATTGCTCAGTGGCCATTAGCTGGTGTATGCCAGACGAAGAAAATGCACCAGCTAATGCGATTCGATTACTGTTGCAGGCTCAAAACCAGGCCATCGTCCCTGCTATTTTTTGGACCGAAATAGTTAACGTTTTACTAGTATCTGAACGACGTGGACGTCTGAGCAGAGACAATGCCCAAGAAATTTTGCAATTGATACAGCAGTTACCGATTGCCATTGACCCAACTCAAACTCAAGATACTGCTGATGCGTTGCTGCAGCTGGGCAGACAACATGATCTGGCCGCCTATGATGCAGCCTATTTGGAGTTGGCAATTAGGCAAGAGCTGCTGCTCGCTACTCTGGACAGCAAACTCAAAGCAGCAGCCGAAGATTGTGGTGTTCTATTAGAAATCCCAACATCTGACTAACCACTCAACCTTTCCCCTTATACCAACATAGAAATCATTCATTAAATTAACTAGATATAGCGCTATAAATCCGCTAATCTTATAATCCAGACTCTACTGCTAGTGGTTATCCTAACGCTTCAGGTCACACAGCTTGTTGAGTATACTTGTACTAAAAGCGGGCGCTTATTATGTCCTTTGTCGGTCTGCACATCCACAGCGATTACAGCTTGCTCGACGGAGCCAGCCAGCTAGAGCCGCTCGCCGCTAAGGCTGTCGAGATGGGTATGCCTGCGATCGCACTCACCGACCACGGTGTCATGTACGGGGCCATCGAGCTGATCAAAACCTGCAAAAAAGCAGGGATCAAGCCCATCATCGGCAACGAGATGTACCTGATCAATGGCGACATCACCAAGCAAGAAAAACGCCCCCGCTACCACCAGGTAATCCTTGCCAAAAACACCCAGGGCTACAAAAACCTGGTGAAACTCACCACCAAGTCTCATTTAGATGGCGTCCAAGGTCGCGGCATCTTTTCCCGCCCCTGCATCAATAAAGACCTGCTGGAGCAATACCACGAAGGACTGATCGTCACCAGTGCCTGTCTTGGAGGCGAAGTGCCCCAGGCGATCATGCAAAATCGCCTCGATGTGGCCTACCGCGTTGCCCAGTGGTACAAGGACCTCTTCGGTGAAGACTACTATTTAGAAATTCAGGACCACGGCTCGCCCGAAGACCGCATCGTCAATGTGGAAATCGTTCGCATTGCCCGCGAGCTGGATATTAAAATTATTGCCACCAACGATTCCCACTTTATTTCCTGCGTAGATGTCGAAGCCCACGACGCCCTGCTGTGTATCCAAACCGGCAAGCTGGTTACTGAAGACAAACGCCTGCGCTATAGCGGTACTGAGTATCTGAAATCCGCTGACGAAATGCGTCGCCTCTTTCGCGATCATCTGCCCCAGGATGTCATCGACGAAGCTGTTGCCAACACCCTGGAAGTCGCGGAAAAAATTGAGGACTATGACATCCTGGGCAATCCTCAGATTCCCAACTTTCCGGTGCCCGAGGGCCACACTGGCGAAACTTACATGGCCAAGGTTTCCCGCGATGGTCTACTCGACAGGCTGGAGATCGATTCCTACGATGAAGCGCCACCGGAATATCAGGCACGTCTGGAATACGAAATCCAGATGATGCACCAGATGGGGTTTGCCACCTACTTTTTGGTGGTGTGGGACTACATCAAATTTGCCCGTGATACTAAGATCCCGGTCGGTCCTGGTCGGGGGTCGGCGGCAGGTTCTTTAGTGGCCTACTGCATGGGCATTACCAACATTGACCCGGTGCACCATGGTTTGCTATTCGAGCGATTTTTGAACCCAGAGCGCAATTCCATGCCTGATGTGGATACGGATTTCTGTATCGAAAAACGGGAAAAGGTGATTGAGTATGTTACCGAAAAGTATGGCAAGGACCATGTGGCCCAAATTATTACCTTTAACCGCATGACCTCCAAAGCGGTGCTCAAAGATGTGGCCCGTGTGTTGGATATTCCCTATGGCGAATCCGACAAAATGGCGAAGATGATCCCGGTGGCTCGAGGAAAACCCGCCAAACTTAAGGTGATGATCGATGCTGAAAAGACACCTGAGAAGGCGTTTCAGGAAAAATATGCCAGTGGCGATCTGGTACCAGGCACAGCGGTTACCTATCAGCGCTGGTTGGATATGGCCATCACCATTGAAGGGACTAACAAAACCTTTGGTATGCATGCGGCGGGGGTGGTGATTTCAGCCAAGCCGCTGGATGAGCTGGTGCCGCTACAGCGTAACAATGACGGTGCCGTCATCACCCAGTACTACATGGAAGATGTAGAAGCGGTCGGTCTACTGAAGATGGACTTTTTGGGGCTGCGTAACCTCACCATGATCCAAAAGGCGGTGGACTATGTGGAGCAGACCCGTGGTGAAACCATCGATATGGATAAGGTGGCCTATAACGATCCAGAGACCTATAAGCTGTTGAGTCGTGGTGAGCTGGGCGGGGTGTTCCAGCTGGAATCGTCGGGGATGCGGCAGATCGTGCGCGATCTCAAACCCGACGGGTTGGATGATATTTCATCAGTTTTGGCTCTATATCGCCCCGGTCCGTTAGATGCAGGGTTGATCCCGAAGTTTATTAACCGCAAGCACGGTCGCGAGCAGATTGACTATCCCCATGAACTGATCCAACCAATTTTAGAAGAAACCTACGGCATCATGATCTTCCAGGAGCAGATCATGAAAATTGCCCAGGATATGGCGGGATATTCGCTGGGTGAAGCGGACCTGCTGCGTCGGGCCATGGGTAAGAAAAAGCAGTCTGCCATGGACATGCACCGGGGCAAATTTATTGAAGGGTCGGTGGCCAATGGCGTTCCTAAGAAGACCGTTGAAGCCCTCTGGGATCAGATGGTCAATTTCGCGCAATATTGCTTCAATAAAAGCCATTCGATGGCCTACGGCTATGTTACCTATCAGACAGCATATCTAAAGGCCAACTATCCGGTTGAGTATATGGCGGCGCTGCTGACGGCCATTAGCGGTGACCAGGATAAGGTGCAGATGCACATTGCCAACTGTGTCAGCATGGGTATTGAGGTGCTGCCGCCGGATGTGAATCGATCTGGTGTGGATTTTACGCCGGAGAATAACTGCATTTTGTTTGGCCTGTCTGCGGTGCGTAATGTGGGGTTGGGCGCGATTGAGACGCTGATCGAGAGCCGTGAGGAGGATGGGCCGTTTACGTCGCTGCCGGAACTGTGCGATCGCATCGACCTCCGCGCCGTCAATCGCCGTGCCCTCGAAGCCCTGGTCCACTCCGGTGCCCTCGATAGCCTCAACAACAACCGCCGTCAGCTCAACGCCGACCTAGAATTTGTCGTTGACTGGGCACAGTCCCGCGCCAAGGATCGCGAAATCGGCCAGGGCAATATCTTTGACATGATGCTGGGCGGAGGCGAGATAGCGACCGCTCCGAGTGCAGACGCTAATAACACAGGTGCCTATGACGCCGCTCCCAAAGCACCGCCCATGGAGGATTACGACCCCCAAGAACGACTGCGCTTAGAAAAGGAACTACTCGGTTTCTACATTTCTGATCATCCCCTCAAGTCAGTGCAGCGACCGGCCCGCATCCTGGCTCCTATTAGTTTGGCCGAGCTGTCTGAGCAGCCCGAAAAACTTACCCTCAGCGCCATTGTCATGATCAGCGCCATGAAACCCATCACCACCAAAAAGGGTGACAGCATGGCGATTTTGCAAATTGAAGATCTCAGCGGTCAAGCGGAAGCCGTCGTCTTTCCCCGGTCCTATGCCCGGATCGGTATGCACATCAAAGCCGATGCCCGACTGATGATTTGGGGTAAAGCAGACCGCCGCGATGATCAGGTGCAGTTTATTGTGGATGATGCCGAGCCCATTGAAGATGTGCGATTGGTAACGGTTGAGCTACCCCCTGCGATCGCAGGAGATATTGAGCAGCAGCACCGTCTGCGCAGCGTGATTCAAAATCAGCAAGGTGAAGATAAGCGCGAAGCTAAAATCCCTGTGGTTGCAATGATTACCTATCAGGGCCATCGACAGGTGGTGCGCCTTGGCGCTCAGTTCCGTGTTAAAGATCCTGATGCAGCCGTTTCGGCCCTCAAAGCTGCTGACTTTCAAGCGAAGACTGCACCGCTCATGAGTGCCTAAGCTGTTGCTGGCGGTGTCACTCTGAGTTGTGCTGCTCGTGCTATGCCTTAGAGACGTTGGCTAATAGGAACTCATTTCCATGCAGTTGTACTACTACAACGCCCAAGAAAATGGATTTAAGTTAGGTAACTTTGGTGATGATCTAAATCCATGGATTTGGACTCGTTTGATACCTGAACTGTTTGAAGGAAAAAGCGATTCCACGCTGTTTGTCGGCATTGGCACATTACTCAATGACTTTCTCCCTCCGGAGCCAACAAAAATAATTTTTGGCTCTGGTGCAGGCTATGGCAAGGTAAATGTCCAAAATGGGCGTTTCAAAATTTATTTTGTTCGTGGTCGATTAACCAGCAAACTACTAGGAATTCCTGAAGAGAAAGCAATTACCGACCCAGCAATACTAGTCAAAAGCTTGTATCAAACAACGGATATAAAAAAGCGATACAAAATGTCTTACATGCCACACCATCTTGAGTCTGAGATGAATCGGGAGGGATGGCAGCAAGTATGCGCTGACTGTGGTGTCAACTACATTGATCCAGGTAGTTCAGTTGAGCAAGTTCTAGATGAAATCAGGGCCACAGATGTCTTATTTACCGAGGCGATGCACGGTGCCATCATTGCCGATGCTTTTCGCGTTCCGTGGGTGCCGATGGTAACTAACGAGAAAATTCTCGAATTTAAATGGCGTGATTGGATGGATGGCCTGGGCATAGCGTATGAGCCCCGTCGGATTAAGCGGCTATATAGAGGAATTAGTAACCAAATTTTTCCTAAATTGCCTAAATATATTGACTACCAGTTGATTTGCAGACAGTTTAGAGCAACTATTCAGAATGCTCACCCCCTGCTCAGTACTGACTCTAAGAGCAAAGATTTGCACGAAAAGGTATATGTCCAGGTTGAGCAGCTGAAAAAAGACTATGCTTCAGGCCTATTGTTATAGGGGTGTTGCTGATTGTCGAGACGATGTTATCTGTAAGATCCTGTCTTATTAGATCTGATCTGTAGTAAGTGTCCTGCTGCAATTAACGGAGCGTACCTGGAATCTGCGATCGCATGCTTGAAGTTCCCAGGCATGGATGATCCTGGAGTCTGAAATCTAAGCTTTTCCGTGTTTCAACGCTTAAATTTTTATCACTGAGTGGTCAAGATGCCTGGACTCTACGGCACACTGACCCAAGAGGGTTTGCAACAGACTTAAGCACTATGACTGACCAAATAGATTACAAACTTGCACTGCGCTGTGCCCATCTGTCCAACGAAGTCTATCGGACTTTTAACGATGAGTTGCGCTTTAGTATGCGCCCTAGCCTTGTCCCAAAATTATTTGATATTAAGCGAACTGATACCCAGGTTGCCCTATTACAAGATCCTGAGACCCAGTGCGGCTATGTGATTTTTCGGGGCAGCGATGCCGACCGCGACTGGCTCACCAATTTAGATTTTTCTAGATGGTCTGCGGTGACAGACGCTGTACTAGACAACAAACAACTGGACTATCCCGATGTCTATGGCACCTCTAGTTCTGGCGTAAAAATGCACTCAGGCTTTACCAAGGCCTATCTAGCCGCACGCTCTGAGATCCACTCCATTGTGAGTAAAAGTGCTATGACTCGCTGGGTGGTCACTGGTCACAGTCTGGGTGGAGCCTTAGCCAAATTGTGTGCCGTAGATTTGCAATATAACTTCGCGCCCAAGATTTCAGTCGAGGTCTATGCGTTTGGCTCTCCCCGTGTAGGCAATAAAGCGTTTGCAGAATCCTATAACCGCCGTGTGCCTAATACCTGGCGATTTGTAAATGGTAATGATGTTGTCAGTGGTTTGCCCCGTCGTTGGCAGAAATATCGCCATGTAGATACCCGTATCCGATTCAATGCTATTTTCAGCTGGCGGATTATTTCTGGCAGCTTACAAGATCACCGCATCGATCGGTACATAGCTGAACTCACCAAAAAGGTCGCTGAGCAAGAATAATCTGTGCTGATTACTAAGAGATTCCTTGGTTTGATTTGTAGCTATAGATTGCAGTGGTATATTCCGTGTAAGTACCGAGTGCTTGCTTGTCAATAATCTACACCTAATCTGTTACCACACATTTAAAGGGCAGCCATGAAGAAAACGGGGCGTCGTAGTAGCAATATTGAAGACCGCCGTGGCGGTAACAGCTCTCTTGTGGTGGGTGGTGGCGGTTTAGGCGCTTTGGTATTGGCTCTAGTCGTGACAATGTTAGGTGGAGATCCAAGCATTGTTTTAGACCAGGTATCTCAGTCGCCCTCCCAATCTCAGACGTCATCACAACAGACGTCACCGGCTGAAGATGAGTTAGCTGAGTTTACCTCGATTGTGCTAGCCGACACTGAGGATACGTGGAATCAGATTTTTCGAGAAGAAATAGGTCAGCCTTATCAGGAACCTGCCCTAGTCTTATTCTCTGGTTCTGTACAGTCTGGCTGTGGTGCAGCTCAGTCAGCCATGGGTCCCTTTTACTGCCCAGCAGATCAAAAGGTTTACATCGATCTTAGTTTTTACAACGATCTTAAGACTCGTCATCAGGCCCCCGGTGATTTTGCCCAAGCGTACGTGGTTGCCCATGAAGTCGGTCATCATGTGCAAAATATACTGGGTATTTCTAATCAGGTTCGACAGCTTCAAAGCCGTGCGAGTAAAGCCGAAGCCAATCAGCTCTCAGTCCGTTTAGAACTTCAAGCTGATTGTTTTGCAGGAGTATGGGCCAACCGGGCCGATAAGGCTCGCGACATCCTGGAAAGCGGGGATATTGAAGAAGCTCTAAACGCGGCTAGCCAAATTGGAGATGACCGATTGCAAGAACAGTCCCGTGGCTTTGTTGTGCCCGAATCATTCACCCACGGCAGCTCTGCCCAGCGTGTGCGCTGGTTTAGGCAAGGGTTAGCCACTGGCGATATTGAACAATGCAATACGTTTTCGGGCCGGCAGATTTAGCGCATTCAGTATAGTCGCGAACCCCCTCTACCTGTGTTGGTTGCGAGATAGGTTTGGGCCTCTATGGCCAGATGATCCGTATTTATACGGTACTGAACTCCCTTTCTATATGTATTCTTTGTTGCTCTATGTGCGCCAAGCCATAAGCGTGGCATCAGGTCTCCTGATATTGGACTGAATATGAAGCGATGGGAAAGATCCAAAGGCTACTGAGGTAGTTGATGAGTCAGTAAGGATATCAATAGGGAGTATGATTTTATACTTCTTGTTTTCTATGGCTGAAACTACTTCACGGTTGAGGTTTGCGATCGCGCCCTCATTTACCTGGCAATTTGCAACAACACTTCTTTCATTGGGAATCATGGCTGCTCCTGCCCAAGCAGAAGTCCGCCTGCTAGATTTTGAGCGAAATGCCCAAGGTCAATCCCTTAGCGGTGGTACTCAAATCGATAATGAGTGGGCCGACTGGGGTTTACGCATTACGGGTAAGAACTATAAAACTCAGGACTACGATAATAGAGCCCCTCTGCTGCTTTACGACACTAGCCAATCCGGTGCAGATAATGATTTGCAGACCGGTTCACAGTGGGGCACTCCCGATCAAGGTAATGTATTGATCATTCAGGAGTACCAAGGGACCATTGATAACAGCAATCCCTTTACTGCTGAGCAATACAACCTGGATACGCCTGATGACGAAGCCAAAGGTGGTCATGTTTTGTTTAAATTTGACCAAGACGTCGGTTTTCAAAAGTTCTCGCTGCTCGATATTGACGATAATTTTGGCGATGCCTCTGGTACTCAGGTGCGTGTCATTGGCCGAGATGCCGACAATAGTAAGGTTTTAGATATTAACGTGGACGATCTCATTAAGCGTTTTGCTAATACCTACACCAATCCAGACCACACCAAGAGTCAGGGCAAGTCGTTGACCCACGCCTATAAAAATGCGCTGGGCAAAGATATCAATGTCACCATTACCCAAGCGGGTAATCGACGTGACGATAACTCCATGTTTGAATTTGAATTTGATGAAACTGAGCTGCAGAAAATCAAGTTTCAGTACAACGGCGTGAGTGGTGCTATTGCCGGTTTACAGTGGGATGACCTTACGTCCGAGGAGCCCCCACAGCTACCTGAACCTTCTGTCAGTGTTGGTTTGCTAATGATGGGCCTGCTTGGTTCTCGCAAACTGCTGCACATGCAAAACGATTAGTCCAACACCATCAGTCAAAGGTGACGACACTACGAATCGATTTGCCTTCATGCATGACATCAAAGGCTTCGTTGATATTGTCTAGAGGAAACGTGTGAGTGATCAAATCGTCAATATTGATCTTCCCATCCATATACCAATCGACAATTTTGGGTACATCGGTACGACCTTTGGCACCACCAAATGCCGTGCCTTTCCAAACCCGTCCCGTGACTAATTGAAAGGGTCGGGTGGAAATTTCTTGACCTGACGCTGCCACACCAATGATGATGCTTTCGCCCCAGCCCTTGTGACAGCACTCTAATGCTTGGCGCATCACTTGCACATTCCCAATGCACTCAAAAGTATAATCCGCCCCACCTTTAGTTAATTCCACTAAATAAGGGACTAGCTCTCCTTCTACCTCTTGGGGATTTACAAAGTGAGTCATGCCAAATTTTTCTGCCAGGGCTTTTTTGCCAGGGTTAAGGTCCACCCCCACAATCATGTTTGCCCCTACTAAGCGGCAGCCCTGGATCACATTTAACCCAATGCCTCCGAGGCCAAACACAATGACATTAGCCCCTGGTTCTACCTTCGCTGTATTAATCACAGCGCCTATTCCTGTGGTGACACCACAACCGACGTAGCAAACCTTCTCAAAGGGAGCGTCCTCTCGAATTTTCGCTAGGGCAATCTCAGGTACAACGGTGTAGTTGGCAAACGTCGAAGTACCCATGTAGTGATAAATCGGCTCGTTGTCTAAATGAAAGCGACTAGTGCCATCAGGCATCAGCCCACGACCCTGGGTACTACGAATAGACTGGCAGAGGTTGGTTTTTCCGCTTAAGCAATATTCACAGGCACGACATTCAGGTACATATAACGGAATGACATGATCGCCAGGCTTGAGGCTTTTGACGTCGTCACCAATGTCCACAACGATGCCAGCACCTTCATGGCCCAAGATAGCTGGAAATAAACCTTCTGGATCTTTACCTGAGAGGGTATATGCATCCGTATGGCACACACCTGTGGCTTTGATCTCCACCAGTACCTCACCCGCCCTTGGCCCATCCAAGGTCAGTGTTTCTATCGTCAGAGGCTGACCAGCTTGCTGGGCAACGGCGGCTCTCACATCCATAACCATACCTTTACATGATGTCTGTCAGGTTAGTAGATGCAGGGCCTGTTAAATCAGCTGATTAGTCAACTGTAAAGAAACGCTATGAGAGTTTATGGGTTGAGTGGATTTTTCTAATCAACCCAACCAATATCATCGTCAGAAAGCATGCTGTTTTGTTCTCCGCGCTGGATCGCATATTCGGGAATGGCTTTGTAGCTGCTAGGACGACTACGTAGGCTTAAGGTATTGCGATTAGTGGCTAGATCCGCACCGTGAATAACTTTCTGTGGCGTCTCATCTTTTGGTGGCGTATCTTCTTCCTGGGCAGCGGTGATTTTACGGATTGTGTCCTTGGCAGTCTCGAGTTCTTGGGTTACTTTTGTTAGCGCTTCAGCTTTATCGACCGTGGCCTTGTTGGCAGCCGTCAACTCGTCCTTGAGTTCAAAAATCCGTGTTTGGTGAGTTTCTATATCTTTTTGTAGGGCCGCAATTTGTTCTTTGGCTTGCTTGAGGGCGGTTTCTAATTCGGCTACCTGTTTCTCAAAACCAGTGGTGCTGCTAGCTGCTGTCGCCGATTTTTTAGCAGCTGTAGTCGAGCCAGACTTATTTGTCGTTGTCCGTTTTCTGGTTCGATTTGTACTATTAGCTGCCGGTTCGTTGCTGCTAGTACTCACTGCTTCAGTGTCTGCCTGGGGCTGCTGTGAGGTACTTTTGGCTGAAGTCTGATCGGGGTCGTTGGTTTTCTCAACTTCTTCTTTGAGCAGGTCGGCGATGCGTTTTTTAGTCATAATCTTTTCCAGTCCCTTAGGACTTCAGCAGCAACTTTATAGTAGTCGGCCTGTGCTTCTTGAGCGTTGGCTCCCTTCCATTGACTGATAGCGCAACCTTCCATGGCAGCTCGCTCGTGGGCCTTGTAATTTCTGATATAAGTTTGAAAAGCAGAAATATCCAACTTCTCCAGCATTGTTTGAGCTTCTTGCGCTTCCTTTAAACTACGGGAATCGACCTTTGTCAGCAATACCCGATGAAAAACCCCCGAGGGTTGAGCCACGGTTTTGACCGTACTAATGAGGGCTGTTACATCCATCGGGGCTGGTGGCGTCGGTAGAAGGAGATAGTCTGCTACCGGTAAGACAGCAGCTAAGGCTTTAGAGTGTAGCGCCGGAGGGGTATCAACCACAATCAGCTCATAGTTATCGAGGGATTTCAGCTGCCCCAGCATTTCAGCATCAGTTTCATGGGAAAAATCGAAAGCTTGATGTACCCGTTCAAGCCACCAAGTTGCAGAGCGTTGGCAGTCGCTATCAATTAGTAAAACGCGTCTGTCTTCCGCAAAAATTGCAGCTAAATTAACGGCGGTGGTTGTTTTCCCTACGCCCCCCTTGCCGTTAAGAATAACTATTACCTTGGGAACTGTCTGCTTCTGTTTTACCTTAGCCACGACTCGTCACAACGACACGCCCTAATTCCATCGGTATTAATTTGTCAGAATAGAGGAGTTTTCAGGCCACTCGCATCTAGACTGTAGCTTCTCGCCCATTGTAGAGACTCATAGTCTTCTCAATTCCTTTGCGTAAGCTAAACTCAATGGCTTCACCTGCGAGATGAATAGCAGCATCCACTACCTTGCGCTCGTCTGGCGCAAATTTACCCAGTACGTGACCTACAACAGTGCGCTCGGCCTGATTTTCTGAGCTATTTGCGCGGCTGATGCCTAGCCTCAGGCGTGGAAAATCTTGTGTTCCCAGATGCGAAATAATCGATTTCATTCCATTGTGGCCGCCTGCTGAACCAGACAGCCGAAGCCGAAGCTTACCTATGGGCAAATCCATATCGTCGTAGATTATCAGCACATCATTGGGTGATAGCTTATACCAATCCAAGACAGACCGAACGGATTGCCCAGAGCGATTCATGTATGTGGAGGGCTTAAGCAAAATTAAACGGCTGTCAGATAGCCCACGGGTTTCCCCAACCAGGCCTTGAAACCGCTTATTATCTGAAAGCTTAATGGACCATGCTCTCGCCAGCTCATCGATAATTTCAAACCCGATGTTGTGACGCGTGCGCTCATACTTTTGACCCGGATTACCCAGACCAACTAGCAGCTTTGGCGTCTGTGGAGCATCATCCGTTGTGGTCATCATCGCTATTGCTGTGCGTAATGCTTCCTAGGCTGTTCCCTCAGTGTTAACGCTGTCAGTGTTTGTCACTGCTGGGGTTTCAGCATCAGTTTCAGAATCTGGTTTGAGAGCCTTGGGTTCAGGTGTCTCTAAGGTAGCTTTCATAGGTTCTGTAACCGTTTTTTCGATGCGAGAGGCTTCCTTTTTGAACTCGTCCTCAAATTCCTTCGAAGCATCTTGAAACCCTTTGATAGCTTTGCCTAGGGTACGGCCAATTTCCGGTAATTTCTTGGGGCCAAATACCAGCAAAGCCACCATCATGATTAAAGCCATCTCTGGCAGTCCAATGCCAAAAACATTCATTACAGGTAAATCTCCCGCTGACGTGACTAACTAACCAGACCGGCGCTGGTTCTAATAAAAGCTTTGCTTCTGACGACCCGACCGGGAAAAGGGGACGAACTGACTAGCCCATCCCCTTCACCATCTATCGAGTTTCTAACACGTTCCCGTTGCAATTCTCATTACAGCAGCTCATACATTGATTAAAGGTGGCCTAGAAGCTCAGGCTGCGCCAATCAACGTCAACCCCTTGAATTTGAATGGAGTTGTTATAAAGCTGCAGAATGATGAGTAGAAAGACAAGGAAAAGTGCCATAAATACTCCCATCAGAGGAGTAGTACCCCAACCAGGGGCGACTTTACCGTATTCAGAGTTTAGAGGTTTAAGCAGGTTTCCCAACCGAGTTTGCTGTGCCATGGGTGTATGTACCTTAAGGTCACTTTATAATCTGTAATATCATAGATTTTACATCCTCTACGGCTTAAACGATCCTATGGATTCTGCAACAGTTCTTATCATTTCAGTGGGCGCTATCGTTATTACCTTTACTGGACTTGCGGTGTACACCGCATTTGGTCCCCCGTCTAAGCAGCTCGCTGATCCATTCGATGACCATGAAGATTAAGTAGACCCCCTGGTATACCTGAATCTCTATCATTCAACACCAATTAACTTGCGTTTACTTAGGGGGCTCCAACTGCAGCTGTCTCAGGTTGCAGTGTGGATATTCTTATTGGGTGATAGAATTAGGTGCTCTAGCGAGATTAGCTTGGCTTCTAGTGGTTTTTTTGGGCATGAGGCCCTTAATTTGCCATGGCATTTCACCAAGCAGCACATGCAAAAACTTTCGAACGAACAGACCGTTTCAACCCAACTATGATCAAACTGCGACTGAAGCGTTACGGCAAAAAACGTGAGGTGAGCTATCGGATTGTGGCTATGAATAGCCGAGATCGCCGTGATGGTCGCCCGCTCGAAGAATTAGGATTTTATAATCCTCGGACGGATGAAACCCGTCTAGAGGTGCCTGCTATTTTGAAACGTCTCAAGGAAGGGGCACAACCGACAAAAACTGTGCAGCACATTTTGCAAAAGGCTAATGTGTACGAGCAGCTGAAAGCTTAGTTTGAGTTGCCATGGCGATTGAGGCTAGTTGCTATCTTGAGCCCTGTACATTGACTGGTCTAGCGTAGGTATTTCCTGGCATGCATTTTGATTATGCCTGGCGCTGTGCGTTAGCTTACTGTTGAACGTTATAAGGTGACGTGCGTGCCTGACTTTGAAGCCCTAGTTCGATTCTTGGTGACTCCTTTTTTAGAGTCTCCTGACGCGTTGAGATTAGACTTTGAGACCCTTGCTGATGGTCAGCGACTGTGGGTTCGGGTCGCTTTTGACGGTGAAGATAAGGGGCGAGTTTTTGGCCGCGGTGGTCGAAATATTCAGGCAATCCGTCAGGTGTTGAAAGCAACAGGTGCTCTGCACGATTGTTCAGTGCATCTGGATGTTTATGGCGAATCCTCTCAAGACTTGGGTGACAGTGGTGATCGCCCGCGATCTCGTGGTGGCCGTGGGCGACCACGGCGTGATGGTGGTAGCCGCCCAAGACCAAAAGCTCCTAGACGTAATGGTCAAGACACTTAACCTAGCCTAGTTTGAGCAATATCGATGCGTGTTATGCATGCTCAGGTTTTTAGATATCTGTGGTGGCAGAGTTAGGCCATTGTATGGAAGGTGCCTTCACGTTTGAGTTTGATACTGCCGAGCAAGCCATGGCGATGGCTGGTTATCAGGAAGATGCCATTAAGCGGCTATCTCAGCAGACTGGAGCCAAGCTAGTCATGCGCGGTATGACGCTTTTGATCTCAGGAACATCTAGCCAGGTGGAGCGCTCTAAGCGTTTGGTAACATCATTAAAGTCTATCTGGTCTCAGGGGCAGCCTGTTTCTGTCGCTGATGTGATGACTGCGATACATGCCCTAGATACTCACCGAGAAGATGATCTTGGAGCGCTGCATGGCGATGTTATTGCCCGGACTCGCCGTGGTGAGACGATTCGAGCAAAAACGTTTCGGCAGCGTAAATATGTCAGTGCTTTGCGAACTAGTGACCTGATCTTTTGTACTGGGCCAGCGGGGACGGGCAAAACGTTTTTGGCAGCTATGGTGGCTGTGCAGGCGATTCTCGAGCAGCAGTATGAGCGATTGATTTTGACTCGGCCTGCTGTTGAAGCTGGTGAGCGGCTGGGGTTTTTGCCAGGCGATTTACAGCAGAAGGTAGATCCCTATCTGCGCCCTCTGTATGATGCGCTGCATGAGTTAATTGATCCAGAGCGTATTCCTGGGCTCATGGAACGTGGAATTATTGAGGTAGCTCCGTTAGCTTATATGCGTGGTCGGACGCTAAATAATGCATTTGTGATTTTGGATGAAGCCCAAAATACGACGCCAGCCCAAATGAAAATGGTGCTAACACGATTGGGTAATAAATCACGGATGGTCGTTACTGGTGATATTACGCAAACGGATTTGCTAGATGAGCGGCAATCGGGCTTGTCGATGGCTGTGAAAGTGCTCAAGGGAGTTGATGGCATTGCATTTTCTGAGTTGAATAAAGCTGATGTTGTGCGCCATCCCCTAGTGCAGAGGATTGTTGCGGCCTATGAAAAATATGAGATGTAGGTGAGACACTGCTTTTACCTATGGGCTCTAAAACCTTTTCATTTTGATGTTGGACGATACTGAAGGCAGCATTGATTATGGCGATTCTCCATGGCAGTTGGCTGCCAACGCAACAGCGGTTTTTTGTTTGGGCTGAAACGTGGCGTAGGCTTGAGGGGGCATTGACTGATGGTTGGGAGATTATTGACCATCCGTATTGTTTGAATGCGGATGAGTTTAAGTTACTTCTGAAGTCTGACGCTCAGTTGGATTTAAGCCTTCTGTTGGAGCGACTCCAGTCCCGTTGGCGTGATCATGTTTTGGCTCTGCCAACGGTTATGGAAAATGGACGGGTTTATCCACAGCTTTCTGGGCAGTCTCAAGCTGCTGACACTGTGCTTTATCCCTGGCGAGTGTTTGGAGTGATGTTGCCCACAACTATGGCTTTGAACCTGTTAACGGGGTTGCCATTAGGGGCAGATGCCAGTGTGGTTGGTAGCGATCTTCGTTATTGGTCTCACATGGCTCGCTGGAGCTTAGATTTGATGGCGCGTGGTAAGTTTGTGCCAACAGTGAGTGCTGATGGCAGTGGTGCGATCGCAACCTGGCACCTTTTACTCAACAGTGCTGTCGATCAAGCCCGACTGCGTCAATTTTCTGACCGTATGCCCCTGGTCTGTCGGCTGTATCAATCCCTCAAAACCCAGTCACGGAAATCTTCCACTACAAAAGCGACCAAATCCAAAACTGCTGGTTCAAAAATGGCTAACTCTAAGACGGCCGCATCACCGCCATTGGCCATTGGGTTTCCTGAGGTTGCATCGCCGCTATTGCAAGATTTTATCGCCAATTTAGTGGCCGCCAAGGTACGTGACTTAGCTCAGACCCAGCCTTTGCCAGTCACGGCTCCCCTCAGTAAAGACTTACCTTTGCGTGAATGGGTAGGAGCCCTAACCCAAGACAAGAAAAAGCGGTTTGAGTCAACTCCGGCGGGGCTAGTACGGTTGAATGAAGCACTTAACACCTGGACTGCGCCGTTACAAAATCTGACGACCGACGCTCTAGATTCGTTACGCGTGGGTTTTCGTTTGGTTCCTCCCCCCAGTGGTGGCCTCAACTGGTCATTACACTACGGTTTAGAATCATCTGATGACGAAAACTTCTGTCTGGATGCCCAGACTATTTGGCAGCATCCTGTCGACCAGTTAGACTATCGCGGGCGCACTGTAGACTCCCCCCAAGAAAAGTTACTAGCAGGTTTAGGACGGGCCGCCCGTCTTTGTGAACCGATTAAGCAAACACTGGGTGACCCTAGTCCAAGTGTGTGTCCGCTCGATCCGATTCAAGCCTTTGAATTTATTAAAGCTACCACCAGTCGTCTGCAGGATAATGGCTTTGGGGTTACGTTGCCTGAGAATCTGGTAGATCCCACCAAGGCAAGTGCCAGTCGTTTAGGTTTAAGCGTCAAGGCTCTGGCTCCATCACGCAAGCAGCAGCGCTTGGGCTTGCAGAGTCTACTCAACTTTGAGTGGGAGCTGTCCATCGGTGGTCAGAATGTTAGTCAACGTGAATTTGAACAGCTAATTTCTCAGCAAACACCGCTGGTGGAAGTCAACGGTCAGTGGGTCGAACTGCGTCCTCAGGATGTAAAAGCTGCCCAGTCGTTTTTTACCAGTCGTCAAACTCAAAATAAGCTTTCTGTGGAAGACATCTTACGCATTAGCAGCGGGGATGGGCAGCTGATTGACAAGCTACCTGTGGTAGCTTTCGAAGCTTCGGGTAAGTTAAATGAGCTAATTACTACCCTAACCACTGGCAATCAAACCCTCGAAGAAATGAAGGAGCCCGATGGCTTTGAAGGTAAACTCCGTCCTTATCAGGCTCGAGGCGTTTCCTGGCTATCATTTCTAGAACAGTGGGGTCTGGGGGCATGCTTGGCCGATGATATGGGTCTGGGTAAAACCATTCAGCTAATTGCGTTTTTGCTCAATCTCAAACAAGACAGTGTTTTAACTAAACCAGTTTTACTAGTTTGTCCCACCTCGGTGTTAAGTAACTGGCAGCGAGAAGTCAATAAATTTGGTCCAGAGCTAACAACGCTGATTTACCACGGCGATAAACGTCCCAAGGGCTCAACGTTTGCCAAACAAGCCCAGAGGACAAATCTTGTAATCACCAGCTATACCCTGGTGTATCGAGATCTTAAAGAATTGAAGCGGGTAGAGTGGCAAGGGCTAGTGCTAGATGAAGCTCAAAATATTAAAAACTCGGATGCTAAGCAGTCGAAGGCAGTGCGGGAATTAGAAAGTGACTTTCGCATTGCTCTGACCGGTACTCCCGTAGAGAATCGGTTAGCTGAACTATGGTCCATTATGGATTTTTTGAATCCCAACTATCTCGGCCCCAAAAATTTCTTTCAGCGACGTTTTGCCACCCCGATTGAGCGTTACGGAGATACCGATTCGTTACGCACCCTGCGGGGACTGGTGCAGCCCTTTATCCTCAGACGACTCAAGACCGATCGCAGCATCATTCAAGATCTGCCTGATAAGCAAGAAATGACGGTTTTCTGCGGGCTTTCTGCGGAGCAAGCGCGTCTGTATCAAAAAACAGTAGATGAAGCCCTAGCCAATATTGACGAGGCTGATGGTGTTAAACGGCGGGGAATGATTTTAGGTTTGTTAGTTAAGCTCAAGCAAATTTGTAACCATCCAGCCCAATACCTGAAGCAGGCATCTTTGGGTAAGCAGCGGCGGTCTGCAAAACTGCAGCGTCTAAATGAAATGCTTGAAGAGGTGATTTCAGAGGGCGATCGCGCACTTATTTTTACCCAGTTTGCTGAATGGGGAAATTTGTTACAAGCTCATTTGAAAGAGCATCTTGGAGAAGATGCCATGTTCCTCTATGGCAGTACGTCTCAGCCTGCCCGTGAAGCGATGGTGGATCGCTTTCAGCAAGATCCCAATGGGCCAAAGCTCTTTATCCTTTCGCTCAAAGCCGGGGGGGTGGGGCTCAACCTTACCCGGGCTAACCATGTTTTTCACTTTGACCGTTGGTGGAACCCGGCAGTCGAAAATCAAGCCACTGACCGAGCGTTTCGCATTGGTCAGACGCGCAACGTACAGGTGCACAAATTTGTCTGTAGTGGCACCCTAGAGGAGCGTATCAACGACATGATTGAAAGTAAAAAAGCCTTGGCAGAGCAGGTGGTTGGTGCCGGTGAACAATGGTTAACAGAGCTTGATACGGATCAGCTACGCGATTTATTACTGCTCGATCGTAAAGCTGTGATTGACGAAAGCTAATTTATGTTGAAACAGGGGCAGCTAGTCTAACTGGCTACACATAAAGCAAACGTAATAGAAATGCGGTGGCTGATAAAGTCCTGATGATGTTTTTTGTGGGTTAGCCCTGGCTCTGGGGACTGTAGCGGTTTGTGCAATCCAAGGCTGGCGGAGAGAATGGGGTGTTCTTATGTCTGAATATATCAGGACATTTCTGCTTCAGCTGTGCCACTGAAAAACCTGGACTAATCCTGATCAGGGTGCTTAAGGGTGGTTGATATTTAGTTATTAGGGCCTTCGGCGCAATCTTAACGATGCGGTCGCTCGGAATAGGTTTGTTGAGTGATGTAGATCCTAACATCACCTTGATGTGAGTCACTTGGGCTTTAACAACGTCACTCTACGCTAAGTGTGGGTGCGTCGGTCTAGCTCAAAAGGTTCGCATTTGGAGCAAACTCCTAGCTTTGTGGATTGTTCCCCGCTCTCTGGGCTCGGGCACACTACATTTACGAGGGCTAGACGGCCTTGACTGTTCTTAAAGTTACATCGCCCATGGTTATGGATGCAACGTCTTATCAATCCACTGCAGATGCTGATTTGGCAGCCCCCAGCTCTGTTGCTCTTGCTACTGCTGCTCCGGTAAAGGAGGAGCCTAGCGACAACGATATCAAAATGCTGCTGTCGAAAGATGAGGATGGCACTGTAGATAACTTAGACGTTGATAAGTTGGCCGCCGCCCCTGGGCGTCGCACCACCGATTTAGTTCGTCTCTACTTACAAGAAATTGGACGTGTCCGTCTTTTAGAGAGAGATGAGGAGGTGGCGGAAGCCCAGTTAGTCCAAGGCTATATGAAGCTTTTGGAACAGCGCAAACAGGCAGCTGAAGACCAGGATGGAATTCTGGCTACCTATGTGTTGCTCTTGGAAACTCGCGATCGCATGGCAGCCCAGTTGGGCCATCGTCCCTCTCTTGAGCGTTTAGCTAAAGAATGCGACATTCAAGCGACGGACCTTAAACCAACGCTACAGGCAGGTAAACGCCAGTGGGCTGAGCTGGTGGGGATGTCTGTCAAGGATTTGGACGAAGCCTGTACTGAGGGAATTCGGGCTAAAGAGCACATGATCAAGGCCAACCTGCGCCTGGTTGTATCGGTGGCCAAGAAATATCAAAATCGTGGTTTGGAGCTCCTGGATCTGATCCAGGAAGGCACCCTTGGTCTGGAACGGGCCGTTGAGAAGTTTGACCCTACCAAGGGTTATCGCTTTAGTACCTATGCATACTGGTGGATTCGCCAGGGCATTACCCGTGCGATCGCAACCCAGAGCCGCACTATTCGCCTGCCGGTCCACATCACTGAAAAGCTAAATAAGATCAAAAAAGCCCAACGCAAAATTTCCCAAACCAAAGGCCGTACCGCCACTGTGGAAGATATCGCCCGGGAGCTAAAGATGACCGCTCCTCAGGTGCGCGAGGTGCTGCTCAAGGTACCCCGGTCCATTTCTCTAGAAACTAAGGTTGGTAAAGAGCGTGATACGGAATTAGGCGATCTTCTAGAGACCGATGCCCTTTCTCCTGAAGAACTCGCCGTCCGAGATGCCCTGCGTCGCGACCTACATCAGCTTCTGGCTGATCTCACTACCCGTGAGCAAGAAGTTATCCGCCTAAGGTTTGGTCTAGGCGATGGTGTACCCTACTCCTTAGCTGAAATTGGTCGCACCCTAGAGCTATCGCGCGAGCGTGTCCGTCAAATCGAGTCAAAAGCGCTGCAAAAGCTGCGTCAGCCCAAGCGTCGTAATCGTATTCGTGACTATCTAGAAGCGTTGAACTAACGCTGGGCTATGAAAGGATTTGATAACTGAATTGATGTAACGCATTTTCTTGAGTCGGTGATGGATAACATCACCGACTTTTTTATTAGAAATTTATGGTGTTCTCCTATTCCCCTATTCAAGAGGGCACCATAGATTTTGATGATAGTCAGGAGGCACTGTTCCCGACTGAGGTAACCCTATCGCCTGGTGCTATGGCCTTACATACAACATTTAATGTGTAGAAATACTCACCATGATTTTATCCAAACTAAAGATTTAGCTGTACACCTACTGTCCGGAACATAGACTACGCAGAGACCGACGGATCCATAAGGGATGGATTCTACCGTAGTCGCACTTTTTGCATTCCCCATTATTGATTAGGAGTAATCCACGTATGGTAACGACTCTTTACAACCCAGCTGTAGATCCCAATATTTTGGCATTAGGCTATCTTGCCTACGGTCAGTTGCCTGTATCCCCCGCCTATCCATCGTCCCTGTCTGTCGCGGCGACTGATATTTTTACACCTATTCCTAATCTTTTGGATACGGCGACGTCTAATGCCAGTGGAACGACCTTCAACTCTAACGGCACGGTCTTTAATGGAGTTCCAGGAGTTAACCCTGCGTTTTATATCGCTAGTAATGGCAGTACTCTAATTCCGACTGGCAGAACGCTGAGTGCCAACGCCAATACGGGGTATGCAGGCTTTACCAATTACACCGTAGATTTTGACAATATCGACTTTAACGATATTGAAGGGTCGCTTACGTTTCAGACTGTGAATCCGAGCTTTCCTGCTCTGGATCCGGATGCTGGGTTTACGGTCGCCTTTGACCTAGCAATTTTGAATGAAGTCAGTGAAGCTAATCGTGCTGGTTTTAGCCTGGTTGTGGTCAGTAATGACCTATCTAAGGAAATTGAAATTGGCTTCAAAACAGAAGGAGCCGATCGCGCCTTTGCTCAATCCACTAACTTTACTGAGGCCGAAGACTCTAGTGACACTGACCTAGACTTCAGCGCTCAAAAGACCTATTGGCTAAGTGTGTCTGGTAACACCTACTCCCTATCTGCTAATGGTGTCGAGATTCTCTCAGGCAACACGCGGGACTACAATTTTGACCCCACGACCAGCAATCCCCCACTCCCTGTCTCTGCCAATCCTTACCAAACGCCGAATTTGCTGTTCTTTGGTGATAATACCGATCAGGGCCATGCTCAATTTACCCTGGGAGAAATTGCAGTTCTGCCCCTGCAAACCTCGCTGACGCCAGATCTCTATAACGACTACATTGCGTCCTACGGAGATTTGATTGCTGCTTTTGGCAATAATCCAGAAGCAGGGAAATCCCATTACTCGTCATCTGGATTTCAAGAAGGCCGGCAAATTGACTTATTTGAAGAAGATCTCTACATTGCGTCCTATGGCGATCTGATTAGTAATTTTGGCTACAACTTAGAAGCTGCGACGAATCACTTTATTAGCAATGGTTTTAGTGAAGGCCGCTCGGCTGATTTGTTTATTCCTGAATTATATTTGGCAGCCTACCAAGATTTGCAAAATGCATTTGGCAATGACCTGAAAGCGGCTACTCGCCACTATATTGAAAACGGCTTTAGCGAAGGCCGCGACCCCTTATTAGGCTTTGATGCCAGAGCGTATATTGCTTCTTACAACGATTTAATTGCTGCTTTTGGTGATAATCCAGCGGCAGGTCGTGAGCATTATCTGAAAACTGGGTACGACGAAGGCCGAACAGTGACATTTCAAGCCGATGACTATATTGCGTCCTATGGTGATTTGATTGCCGTCTTTGGTACCAACTTTGAGCTGGCGACACAGCACTACATCACAATGGGAATAGGTGAAGGACGAGCTCCCGATTTATTTGATGAAGTGGCCTATCTCAACAAGTACAGCGATCTTCAGGCGGTTTTTGGGACTGATGTAGAAGCCGCAACTCGTCACTATATTGAGACTGGCTATTTCGAAGGCCGCACGGCTTAATCGGTGGATTTAAGTCTGAAACATTGAGTCTATTGTCCGGATTCAATGTTTCAGTCTGTTGAAGCGATGATGTCGCGACGTAGATTAGTCATAAAAAAGCCAGCAGTGTTGACTGCTGGCTGGACAGGAGTAATCGCTGGAACAAGGAAATCGTGCTTCCTTTCGTTAACAGAAGTGGTCGAGTACCACGGCAGCAACCGATGCAAAAGCTGTAATACCTAGACCAACAAAGGGATTTTGACCCTGGCTAACAGCAAGTGATGTGATGATACCTGCACCAAGGGCAGCAACCATAAATGCACCTAACCAATCTTTTCGGGCGTTGTACATAGAGCGCAACTAGGGAAACAAGCATGAACGACTGGGATTTAATTTATCACCAGCACTCAGGCCATATGAAGAAAACAGGATGTTCTGTAATCAAGGTTTAGAGTCAGAGACGTTTTGTTACAAAAATCTCAATGTTTTTACTGAGCATCTGGTTGCTATGGGGGCTGTCTGTTGATCAGTGCTTTGGTGTCTGGGAGTCTGGGAGTCTGGAGATTATATCTAGAAGCTGAGCTACTTTGGCCAAATCCTTATCCCCGGGAGCATTTTCTACACCACTTGAAAGGTCAATACCATCGGGAGAGAGGAGGGATAGGGCCTGCTCAACATTGTCGGGGCGTAGTCCACCGGCTAAAAACCATGGCTTTTCGGGGTGAAATGTTTGCAGCGCTTTCCAGTTTAGGGTGTGTCCGGTGCCGCCCAATTGTTCTGGGTGATAGGCATCGAGTAAAAATGTATCCACGCCAGGAGCGTAGTCTTTGACTAGATCTAGATCCTGTGGATTTTGAAGGCGCAGTGCTTTGATGATTTCTACTCTGGGTAAAGCCGCTCGGAGCTGCTGACAATAGGCTAATGATTCTTGCCCGTGGAGCTGTACGCCGGTCAGCTGGCCGGTTGCTACAGTCTGTTCAATTTGATGCAGGGGAGCATTGGCGAAAACCCCAAAGCAATCAATGGGAGGGAGTTCTTTTGTGATTGCATGGATAGTATCTGGAGTGATGTATCGGGGGGATTGTTTGACGCAAATGAAACCTAGGACAGACGCTCCCATGGCTGAGATCGCAACCGCTTGGTCTGTTTTGGTTAGGCCGCAAATCTTAACGCGCATAAATAATGATTCAAAAAGATTCGGAAATCCTGTAACGACATTTGTAAACCCCCTCATTAAAATGAAGTCAGTTCTTAAAATTCAAGTAGTTTGTCATTTTCATCACATCCTAGTGGAATCCACGGGTTTACCTGACGAAAACTTACAGTTCTGGATGTGGATGTGATTTAGTAGGACTATTTAATCATCCTGTTCCTAGTGTATCTGGGCATATCAAAGGTATATCACTATGCAATCCGGTTGGCGCATTGGCGCGATTTTCGGCATCCCCCTATTCGTTGATAACTCTTGGTTCTTTATTGTTCTACTGATGACGTTTGCCTATGGCAGTGATCTAGTCAGCGATGGGTTTCCCTTTCCTATGGCGGCGGTAGTGGGGTTGGTGATGGCTCTACTTTTGTTTGGCTCTGTACTACTCCATGAATTGGGCCATAGCCTTGTGGCGAAGCGGCAGGGAATTCAGGTTAATTCAATCACTCTGTTTTTGTTTGGTGGGATTGCCTCAATCGATAAGGAGTCCAAAACTCCAGGCCAGGCATTTCAAGTTGCGATCGCAGGCCCCTTGGTGAGTTTTTCCCTATTTGTGCTGCTCACTCTGGTTGCTCGGGTGTTGCCGAGTCAAACAGTTGCTGGTCTGGTTGTTGGGACTATCGCTCGCATCAATCTTGTCCTTACCCTGTTTAACTTAATTCCAGGGCTGCCCCTGGATGGCGGTCAAGTTTTAAAGGCGGCTGTTTGGAAAATGACCGGCAGTCGCGCCCAAGGTGTGCGTTGGGCGGCTCGGGTAGGCCAGCTTTTGGGGTGGATGGCAATCACAATTGGTATTTATGCTTATTTGACTACCCAACAGTTCCAATTTCTTTGGTTGTCTCTCCTGGGTTGGTTTGCAGTGCGCAATGCAGGGGCTTATAACCGGGTCAGTGATTTACAGGACGCTATTGCTAGCCTTAAGGCTAGGGATGCCAGTGTGCGTGAGTTTAAGGTGATTGATGCCACCATGACACTGCGGGCATTTGCGGATAATCAGCTGCTCCATGAGGGCAAGCCCAGCATCTATTTTGCTGCTTCTAACGGTCGTTATCGAGGCATGGTATCGCTGGATGATTTACGCCAGATCGAACGTAGTCAGTGGGAGAGTAGAACGCTAGATGAGGTGGCTCATCCTCTGCTAGATATGCCTCACGTACGTGAGGAAACGCCCTTGTCGAAGGTGATTACCGATCTAGAAGAAAATGAGTTGCGGCGAATTACCGTACTGTCCCCTGCAGATGCTGTTGCTGGCACCATTGATCGAGGAGATGTGGTGCGGGCGTTAGCTAAACGGTTGAATTTTCCGATTTCAGAAGCAATTATTAATCGCATTAAAGAAGATGGCACCTATCCGTCAGGGTTACAACTTGCGGCCATTGCTAGAAATGCGGAGTAGTGGTTTGGAAAGTGACTGTATCTGGGCAAACACTTTCCAGATTGGTCTTTATTAGCACTGTTTTAGGCAATTTGTCCCATCTTTTATCGATTGTCTACAGCTGATGATGGACTGCGAATGTATGGATATAAGGCTGCCAGGTTATTTGCACGTAACTCGGGTAACTTCAGTGATTTGTCCATTGGTTGCCTAACACCGTGGCAGTTAACGTATTGTCATAGTTGAAATGACGGGACGGTGTGTGGCGACCGCGCCGAGCCCTACAAGTGCTTTTTATGAAACAGTGGCTATATAAATCTGGGTGGCGATTTTTACCCGGACTTTGCGCGGCAGGGCTGATGCTATTGGCTACCCGTGTCGGGCTTGTGCAGTCTTCAGAACATAGTATTTACCGTACCTTATTTCAAACTAGGGGCGAGCGGCCTTGGGACGATCGGGTGGCTGTGATTGAAATTGATGACGCTAGTTTAGCGGCCATTGGTCAATTTCCTTGGCCCCGCCACTATTACACTCAGCTACTAGATCAGATTACGCCGGCTGAGCCGAGTGTTATTGCTTTCGATATTCTTTTTGCTGAGCCGAGTGCAGATGATGCTGAGCTGTCCATGGCCATGTCCCGTCATGGTGATGTTGTCTTAGCGACGGCATGGGATGCACAGCGAGGTGTGATTGGCCCCAATGCTGAGGTGGTGGAGGGTGCGATCGCAACCGGACATATCCATAATCGTGGTGACGCCGATGGTATTACCCGCACCTATCGCCCTAAAGTGAACGGCACCCCAGCGTTGAGCGTTGCAGCCATACAGCGCCATCATCTAAAGCAGAAGACTGCCTCCTCATCCACTGGCGATCTCACTCAGCCTCTCTGGTTAAACTGGTATGGTTTTGTCGAAAGTGCGCCGCGCTACTCATTTATTGATGTGCTGACGGGGCACGTGCCAGTGACTACGTTTACCAACAAAATTATTTTTATTGGTTTTACCGGCGTTGGCTTAGATACCATGGCCACGCCCTACGATCAGAATCCACCAGCGGCGGGAGTTTATCAACATATTGTTGCTGCAAATAATTTGTTAGCTCAAAATCATTTGCAGCCTATTACCTTGCCTGTATGGGCTATTGTGGCGCTGCTCACCCCATGGTTGGGGTATGGGCTGTTTTATCGTCGTTTACGCATTCAGCTGCTGGCAAGCCTGACTGTCATCGTTGTTTGGGGCAGTTTAGTGATTGTGGTGTTCAGTCAGGGCTACTGGTTACCCACCGTGGTACCTACGGTCAGCATCGCCCTTACCTGCACATTTGTCCGTCTACTTGAACGTCTAGAAACAAAGCTTCGGCTGTTGCAATGGCACGATGATAATAGTCCTATGCCGTTGCGATTACCTCCTTCCATTGAGCAGCCGCTCAGTAGTCAGTAGATGCTGTTTGGCTGTTGTGCAGATGTGCAGATATCTACTGTGCTGCTAATTTTGGTGTCTTAGTTTGAACCCAGGCTACCGCCTGCTGCTGTTCTCGATGCGATAGCGGTTGAATTTCAAACTTGATATCAAAAATACCTTCTGCTGCTGCTGCCAATGCGTCAACAACAGCAGTAGCAGATAGGCTCATTAAAGCGGTTGGGGGCATAATCGGGACCCCAAACACTTTTTCCACTAGAGCCTGATTTGGGAGAAGCCGCATGGACCCATGTTGCAAAATACAGCGCTCTCGATAGAGCTGGGCACTGCCAATTAACTTATAGCCATTGTCCATAACCAGATCCGCCGCCGTGGATGTTCCAAAGCAGTTATGGGAGCGCTGATAGCTCTGCTGATCTGCCCCCAGGTGTAGGGCTATCCCTAGACTGCGCCAACCTTCTATTAAAAATTTGCACAGATGGGCATAAACGTCACGTCGACGACCAGAATACCCAGAGGTAATCAGGCTGTAGGTTAAATCGCCCTGGTGTAGCACAGCTCGACCACCGCTAGGTCGTCTGACCAAATCAATTGTCTGATTATTCCACTGTAGGTTCTGCCAGTGCTCTGGGTAATGGTGTTGGTGATATCCCAGGGAAATTGCGATGGGTGCCCATGTATAAAATCTTAGACAAGCGGGGCTTTTTCCTTGACGATGCTGCTCTAAAAGCCACTCGTCAATTGCCATTTGAATTGATCCCGACGCCTCCATGGGCAAAATTAGCCGCCATACTGTAGCCATTCCTAAGCAGCGGGATACTTCTTCTGAAGAACATCATCTTGTTCATCAGCAATGGTGGCGACAATTGTCATGAGTCGAGAAATTTCACCTGGATTGATATCAGCTAGGATTCGACTGGCTAGTGCTAAAACCTCGTGATTGGAAATGCCAAAACAGGCTTCGAATGTTTCACCACAGTTCATTGCCAGTAATTCTTCCATCAATCGTGGTTGATTTTGTACCGGCAGTTTTAAAACAGGAGACCAAACAGTTAGGGTGTCTTCATCATCGATGCCAGTGAGCTGTACGTACACCGTTACACTGCCATAAGTAAATTTCCAAAGATAGCCATCGTCGTCATGGCTAACCATGGCGTTGCCCCCCTGATCAAGGCTAGCAATGACTGTTTCAATCACATCTATATGACTAGCTTCAAAGGTTTCAGCACCGGCGCTAATGGTTTCACCGGTAGTTGCAGCATTCAGGGGACTCATGGGCTCCGCTTACTCCTAATAAATCAAAATCGGCAGTGTGGGTATGGTAAGTTGCTGTGAGGCAACATGTTAATTCCATAGAATATGGTGAGTAAGGATCAGTTCCTACCGACCATATCCACCTCACTGTAGCCTTGCTTTTCCTAGAGATACCCTTAGCAAGTTATTTTTTCAGATTTCTTCTACAGAGCCAGCGGTTAGCTCTTCAGAAGCTCCATATGTAGAGCTTCTGAAGAACTTCTGAACGTTTCATGCAGTTAATAATTAGAGAATGCAGGCTGGTGACGAATGAGGCTGAGAAACTCTTCGCGGGTCTTTTGTTCATCTTGAAAGACGCCGAGCATAGCGCTGGTCACCGTCCATGAACCGGGTTTCTGAACACCCCGCATGGCCATACACATGTGGCTGGCTTCCATGACGACTGCGACACCTTGGGGTTCTAGAACTTCGCTAATGGCTTCTGCAACTTGGCGCGTTAGGCGTTCTTGTACCTGTAGTCGACGTGAATACATTTCGACAATGCGAGCTAACTTACTCAGACCCACTACCTTTTGGTTGGGGATGTAGGCAACGTGGGCTCGGCCCATGAAGGGCAGCATGTGATGTTCGCACAAGCTAAAGAAGTTAATATCGCGTACCAATACCATTTCATTGTGGCCTTCGTCGAAGATGGCATTGTTGACGATGGTTTCTAAGGATTGGGTGTAGCCCTGGGTTAAAAACCGCATTGCTTCGGCTACCCGTTTTGGCGTTTTGAGCAGACCTTCACGTTCAGGATCTTCGCCCAGTTCAGCCAACATCGTGTGGACGGCTTCCATGAGTTTGCTGTTGTCTTCAGATGGCTCATGCAACAGTGCGTCATGACCCTTCGTTTTGGAACGATCAGGGCGTACGACCGCTTCTAATGACTTACCGTTGAGTAGACCGTTGCTTTTGGAACCGTTAGTTGAAATGACCATAGTGTGGGTAAATTAAGTTGCAAATAATTAACAAAAAAGGGTCAAGTTTTTTTGACCTGAAGACATAGACCTTAGGGAATCACAGGGCTCCTCCGCTTGGCATGATGGTTAGCTCTTCGACCACTGCACCGGGCGGTAGAAGTGCGGTTTGTAGAATTGCGTTGGCGACTAGATCAGGGGTGAGCATGCCGGAACGATCAAAGTCTGCCTGGACGGTATCGGTATCCCATAGGGGGGTGTTGACGGCACCTGGCAAAATGGTCACTACTCGAATACCGTGACTTCTTTCTTCTACTGAAATAGCTTTGGATAACGCGACAACAGCTGCTTTACTAATGCCGTAGGCACCCCACTCAGGAAAGGCTTGGCGGGCGGCTACTGAAGCTACGTTAATAATCATCCCGCTATTGCGCTTTCGCATTCCTGGAAGGACTGACTGAATGCATTGAAAAACGCTAGTTACATTGAGATTAATGACCTGGCACCAATCTTCCAGGGGCATGTCCTTAAGTTCGCCTGTATAGCCCATGCCGGCATTGTTGATCAACACATCAACAGGGCCAAACTGCTCCAGTAACTCGCTGATATTGGCTTTGACCTGGTCAATTACACTCAGATCCATGGGAAAGCTGAGAGCTTTTACCGTTGCGATCGCACCAATGTCATCCACCAGAGTTTGTAATTTGTCCGCTGATCGACTCACCAGTGCCACATCGAACCCAGCTTGGGCAAACGCTAAGGCAGTTGAACGACCAATACCAGTGCTGGCACCAGTAATCAAGGCACGACGATTAGGAACAATGTTCATTGATGGAAGCTTCTATGGATAGCTGGAGCAAAGAATACACGCACCTAACAATATTAACAAATGTTACAGATAATGTGGCGTTTTTATTTTGAGAGAGTTTCTGAAGTGCAGTCAAGCTATTGATCTATCGAGAATACATCTCTAGTACAACAACTTATAGCCCTCTCATTATTCTTTTTTGAATTTGAAATTGGTTAATAAAAGTAGGTGCTGGCAATTTGTGATTTCTGAGATTGTTATTAATACTTTATTCAACAACGTGGAAGAGTAATGGCTAGAACTTTAACCGCGAATATTTCCTTAAGCGACTTCGGAGAAGACGCCAATCTGGCGAAATTTACGATACCGCTCTTGTCGTCGCTGTTCTGGTGGTATGGCTAATAAAGCCTCCAGGTTCTCTAAGAGAGCGGTCTGTAATCCCTCGGCAGCCTTAATTGGGTTGGCGTGAGCTCCACCGGTTGGTTCCGGCAGCAACTGGTCTAAAATACCCAGATTTTTCAAATCCCAGGCTGTAATTTTGAGTGCTTCGGCCGCTTGGGAAGCACGGGATGAGTCCTTCCATAAAATCGCTGCACAGGCTTCAGGGCTGGCTACAGTGTAGACAGAATGCTCAAACATCAGCAGTCGGTCCCCTACACCAATACCCAACGCGCCACCAGAGCCACCTTCGCCAATCACCGTACAAATAATTGGGCTATCTAGACGGAACATTTCCCGCAGGTTATAAGCAATAGCTTCGCCTTGACCAAGTTGTTCTGCGTCTAACCCCGCCCAAGCGCCAGGGGTATCGATAAAGGTAAAGATTGGCATCTTAAAGCGATTCGCATGCTCCATGAGTCGCATGGCCTTGCGGTAGCCTCCAGGGGATGCCATACCAAAATTGCGGGCGACATTATCTTTTGTATCTCGCCCCTTTTGATGGCCTAGCATGACGACTGAATGACCATGAAAGCGTGCAATGCCACCTACTAATGCCAAATCATCTTTTCCTGAACGGCGATCACCGTGAAGTTCTATCCATTCTTCAGAAATAGCCTGAATATAGTCCAGAGTGCTTGGCCTACGAGGGTGACGGGCGACTTGAATCCGCTGAGCTGGGGTCAGACTCGTAAATATCTCTTGTCGAAGCTGCTGTGCCCGTGATTCTAACTGCTGGATCTGTGCTGAAACATCAACATCGTTGTCTTCAGCCAGGGCTCGTATTTGCAAAATTCGAGACTCTAATTCAGCCAACGGCTTCTCAAAGTCAAGCAAAATAGGCCTTCGTTCTGTTGTTGCCATAACAGGTTTAGGTACTCCAGCAGCAATTCCACCCTATCGCAAACTGCACCCCAAAATGCATTCTTGCCATAGAGAACAAAGCTAAGTATGTCTGAGCAAAGAAAATTAAGTTGTTAGCAATGGGCGGAAGCCATGCTTGACCGAGGCTGCGCCAATTTGCTCCATTTTCTCAAGAGTGATTTGATTTCTCCCCCAAGAGAAATTAGTATGCCATTTTTCAAATTCCAACAGCATTGACTCGGCAAAGCAAGCAAATAGTTGTCGGGCAGGTACATCCATGGCCACGATGTGCATGATACGCCAGTCAATATCAAGACTATGTTCAACAATGCCACCCTTGAGAACATGAATGCCGGGCTGACTAAACTGACTGCCGATGTTTTTAGGATAACCACCGTCAACCATGAGGCAAGGCTGCTTTAAGGTGCTGGGATCAATATCAATGCCTTTAGGCATGCTTGCGACCCAAACCACCACATCCGCCAAGGGTAAAGCCTCTTCTAGACCCATTACTTTACCCATACCAATCTCATCTTTGAGATTGTCTAAACGTTCCCGATTGCGGGCAACTAGCAATAGCTCCTTAACACCAGTATTGTGGCTGAGCCAGCGGCAAACGGCACTACCAATATCACCAGTTGCACCACAAACGGCTACCGTCGCTTTAGAAAGATCAATGTCATGCTTAGGTGCTGCTTGTTCAACTTGCTGGCAGATAACATATGCCGTGTGGGTGTTTCCAGTAGTAAATCGATGAAAGTCAAGCTCTAGGTTACGAATACGTCGGATCTGTTCAAGCTTAAAGTTTTCAAAAATAATTGAGGAAAACCCACCTAAGGCCGTGATATTGATGCCCATTTTTTGAGCATGGGCCATTGCGTTTAGAACCTTGCGAGTTGCAGCTTTAATGCGTCGTGTTGCCAGCATCTCTGGCAAAAAGCATGACTCTACATACAGTCCTTCAATAACTTGGCCAGTTGCACTGGTCACCTTGATATCTTCCACCACAAAAGGAGGAGCGCTGCACCAAAAGTCCAAGCCCTGGCTGCCATATTCTGGATATCCCAAATCACGAGCGACCGATTGGGCGTGTTCTAAGTTGGTCAGGTGTCCGATTAAGCCAAACATTTGGGACGTTTCTATAAAAAAAGGTAATCCTAGAAAATCAGACTACAACAAAATGTTACAGCCATATGGTTCATGACAACCCATGGGTCGCCATAACAAAAGAGGCTGATCCTAGGATCAGCCTCTTTCAAAAGTACATAAATCCTATGCCATGGCTAGGCCTTGGGCCGAAAGTCGCATTACCTCTCTACTGGTAAATCCGATATTCCCGAGGGCCTCACCATAGGTAATCATGAAGTCCTCAACCAGAGCGTCTTTTTCCATGCCTAGAACTGCTGCGTCTTCGGCTACCTGGTTAAGCATCTGCCACACTAGAGGCAAATTCTGGCGATTAGCTTCCTCTAACTCAGCTTTGGCAGTCTCAAAGTTTGCCTTGAGCCATTCTTCCCCAAAATTCAGGTGCATGTACTCATCCTTGACAACACCTTCGGTAATTTTCCGTGCAAAGTCATCTGCAACGGGAATATAGATGTTGTAAGCAGCAATGGCAAAGGTCTCGATAATCAAGGACTGAATCAATAAGCAAGTGACAACCTTGCCTTCATTCCAAGCCTGCTTAAAATTATCATGTAGGTTTGCAAAGAACTCCTTGGCAAACTCCATGTCAGGTGTCACATTTAGATTCTTGCCACAGGCTTGAAACCCTTTCATGTGACGCTTCTCCATGCGAGCTAGCTTAATCAGCTCGTCCTTGTGGTCACTGAGATATTCAGCCAAACTCTTGTAGTTGTCGTTAGCTTCTAGTTCCCCTTCAATTACGATTGCGTTGATGCGACTGTATGCATCCTTGTACGCTTCACTTTGGAAGTCGAGCGCTGGGCTGGCCTCAAGCTGCGGCATATCTGTCCAATTCCTGCATTACAATAACCACTCGCTGCCCCTATCTAAGCCATGGCCTAGCACAATTGCTGCGGGTAACTTATATATTGACATCTGATTTCACACTTTACACCTAATCAGGATTGTAAAAATGCTTACGGGTACAGTTAAAGTGTCGTCACTCTATTGGGCTGCAAGTGTTCTAAGCTGATCTATTTAGAATTTTTATCTATTGGATTGATGTTGATTTTTATCGGTGAGTTGGGCCTACGTTATTCAATTTCTTCAAGCACTTGTAAGCGAATAGTCTTAGTTGACGGACTGTTGGCACTGCCAAGCTGAATTTCAATAATTTCGTTGGTCAGAGGTGTGAGGGCGCTCAGAAGTGCCCGTAGCTGAGGTGTACTTTCCCCGCTGTCTACGTAGACCCGCTCCGCTAATTTATTGAGTCGTCGCCAGGCAGTATAGAGTTTGGCGGCGGCTTGTTCTAACTGTGTGGCTTGATTTACTAAGTCTGCTGTGGAGTTTAAACAACCGACCCGTAGGGCTTCTTCAAGAGCTTGCTCTAGGTTAATGATATCTGGATCGATCGTTTGTACTTGGCTAGCGGCGGCTATGTATTTTGATAGATAGCGGGCTTCAGAGGTGATTTGTTTGAGGGTATCTACATCGGGATTGCGAGCTGCTTCTGCACGTAAAGTATCTTGATGGCTGGGGGGAAGTTTCTCCATCTCCTTGACTAGGGGGGTGAGATAGCGTGTGGGAATGGTGTTATTGGCTGCTTTTTCGCGTACTGTTTCTGGAATTAGATCAGAGGTCATGGCCGTCCATTCATCTGCCAGCTGCTTGACCTCTTTGCGAGTAATTTGCTCTCCTCGACGGGCTGCTTCGGTCACCATCTGTTGGACCTCTGGGGCGGCTTGGGCTGTTTCAACAAAGGCTCGTTTACTAAACTGATTAACGGATTGCTCATTGAGTAGCCCTTCGTTGAGTAGCTCATCTGCGCTATTGGCCAACTCGATTAGGGCATAGGCCTGACTTTTGCTAATCTCTCGATCTTTTAACCAGTTGAGAAACCCGGTGCCGCGATTGTCACCGCTCTGCTTCTCTCGATCTCGTACTGCTCTGAGAATGCGACCACGCCAGATGTCGGTTTGCAGGTCAAAGCGATCACAGACCTGCCAGGCTATGTCGATTTGGTTGTTGAAGTCATGTTCAGAAAGACTGGTATCAGTGGGATCGGGAACCTTGAAGTCGAGCGTTACATCTTGGTCTGTGCCGCCCTGGGTGATGTCGGCTACAAAATCGGCTGCTCCAACCATTTAATTCCTCTGTCCTGCAGACCTGTTGAGTAAACGCTGTACACATCCAGCACTGTAGTTATTTCGTAGGGAAAATCTAAGGCTGCAACTTGGATGCGATCAAGCTTCTTATCTTACAGCTGTAGGAGCCAGCGCACAAACAAGAAGGACAGGGTTGCTGCGCCTATGACAATGGCTAAGAGCGCTGTAATTAAGACGATCGCAAATAGTTTATCTGTTCGACGACTGGGGCGAGGATGGCGAATGTGCCGTTCCAGTAAATCAACGTTGCGGGCGTTGGCTTTCCAAACAACGTCAAACAAGTCGCCAACCATGGGTACGGTTCCTACGAGTACCTCGGTCAAGATGTTGAATCCCATGCGACCTAGGGTGGCAGCCGGCACTCCCATCCGAGCGGCTTCAGCTATGACGTAGATGGAAATGAGCCCTGCTATCAGGTCACCACCGCCGGGCAGTAGACCGATGAGCGGGTCTAGACCCACCCGGTAGCCGAGACCGGGTATTGCGATCGCATTATCCAAAACATGGCTAAGATTGCGCAGCCTTTGTAAAGCTGCATGGGAATGGTGTGCCGATGAGGCAGGGGTAGGGTCAGGAGGGGACATTGATGTTCATCATCGTCTGCACTAGGACTTTACATGTCTCAGCACAGCCGATGGAATAGCTGCTTGAAAGTTGCTTAAAGCCTGAGGAATTGGTTTAGATCACCAACTGAGCGTTACATTATGGCGGCTGACTAGCTCACGAAAGTTAAAAGCTGCTTTAGCAACATTATGAATATCTGAGCTTGGGGCATAATGTCACCATCCAAATGACCCGTTTTTATCCCAACCATGAAGCAATCTAGGAAAATTTTACGCCGCGCTCTGCTGATTCCCACAGCGTTATTGACTCTTGGTGTGCTAGGTGCCAGTAGTGCTGCGGCTCAAATCTATAGCCCCATTGAGCTAACAGGCGGGCGCGAAATTAGCGATACGCTTTCTGAGAGTGATATTCCAACAGGAGTGGGTGGTTTTGCTAGAGATTACACGGTTGAGCTAGTGGAAGGAGACCAAATTACCATCGACCTCATTTCAGAAGAGTTTGATGCGCTAGTGAGCTTACTCGGAGATGATGGAACTACCGTGAGCGAAAATGATGATGGTCCTGATGGGTCGACAAACTCCCTGCTGTTTGCCCGTATTTCTAAATCTGGCCAGTATACTGTTCGTGTCAGAGCCTATGCGGGGCAAGGTACAGGGACATTTTCTTTAAAGCTAGCTCGTCTGCGAGAGATTGAATAGATTGATCGCTTAGCTCAATATAATTGCATCAATAGAGTCCGATCCTAGGTCTTTGCCAATTGGCGTCGTTGCTTCAGAGTAAAAGATCCTAAGTTTGAGCTTGCTAAGGGTTCCACTCTTTTGCTAACTTGTTTAGGCGCACAAGAAAGGCAGCAATGCCGCTTGTTGCCGGGATAGCTCAGTTGGTAGAGCAGTGGATTGAAAATCCTCGTGTCGGCGGTTCAAGTCCGCCTCCTGGCATTACCGATGTCGGTCGGTAAAATGTGGGTCGTTGCCCGAGTGGTTAATGGGGGCGGACTGTAAATCCGCTGGCTATGCCTACGTTGGTTCAAATCCAACACGGCCCACCACATTTTTCCATTGCCTTCATAGCTCAGCGGTAGAGCACTCCCTTGGTAAGGGAGAGGTCACGAGTTCAATTCTCGTTGAAGGCTTTTTAGTAAAAGACTGTCCTGTTTAATGAGTGTACGGTTAGCATGCCATGCTGGACCCATGAGCTGACCCTTAAATCTACTAGAACTATGGTTTTTATTATTTCTTGAAAAAGGAATAATCGCTTTAATTTAGGGAGTTAGTTTGTGGCGTTAGCTCGACATCCAGTTTTTATGAGAAATCGTCAGTAAACAAAAATGAGAATCACGTAGTTTTACCCAGCACATGAAGTCCTGGAAAGGTGTTTCTGCTTATTTCACTACCAAAATTCGACTAGCTTTGTAAAAAAATGTTTACTTGATTATTTATGGCTTGACAGGTTGACGATTAATTGCGTTGTGAGTAAAATCTTTGATAAGACAGCTGGCAACTGCCTCTGTCATCAATAACGATTTCCGGAGGAGTGACCTATGGATATGCCAGGTCAATTGACCCTAGAGCAGCAGTTTCAACTGCAGCTCCTAAAAGATCAGGTGCGTAATCTTTCCCATGAGGATGCACAGAATTACGTAATTGAAGTGATGCGCCAGATGATGGTGAAGGACAACCTGGTAAAGCATTTGCTAAAAAACGCCTAAGAACGCCACATGATGGAAACCATAAAAATGCCCTCTGAAACATAACCTCAGAGGGCATTTTTATAGTCAGACACTATCAGTGATAAATCGGCAATCCCAACCAATGCAATCTAACTAAAGGAGTAATGTTTTCTGACAGCGGCATTCACACGCCAGGTGCAGCTCATGCCCGCTGGGAACGTCACTAAGTCACCTTTACCCATGGAAACAGGCTGACCATTCTTTGGTGTAACGGTTACCTCACCTTCTAAAAAGTAACAGGTCTCGGTTGCGTCATAATGCCAAGGAAATTCTGAGGGCTCCTTTTGCCAGATGGGCCATGTATAAACACCCATGACATCTAGCTCAGACTGTTGGGGGTGACGATCAATTTGAATGTTGCTCATGCTGGATGCTGCTGATAGTTGCCTCTGATTCTCCTACTCCCCACCAAGCTAGACTATAGGTTTGTGGTTTTTCTGCAGTAACCTGTTGCTGATAAACAACTCTGAGTTTGTATCGCCCAGTCTGGGGGATTTTATAAAAGATATGTTCAAGACTATCGACATCACTAACGGAGGACCAAATGCTTTGAGATGTATCGTCCTCATCGATAGCCATCAGGTAGAGGTTTAGATTATTGAGACCCTGAGCTTTGAAGCTTTCTCCGATTTCATAAAGGTCGTTATTATTGCTATCGGCCAAAGATACCTGGCGCTCCCAGGCTAATGTCGCAGCAATATAGCTCCCTGCTTTGAGAGGGGGCTCGATTATGTAGTCGGCATGGCCAGGTGTTTGAGGTGAGGCCTCCTCAGTAGTTGCTGCCAAAACGTTATAGTCCCAGCCCCTAGTCGATACATTACCAGGGCTCCATTGTCCTCCGTCAAATTGTTCGTAGGCTCTAAAGGCATTTAAGTGCCCAGTACCCAGCTCTTCGTGTAGTGGTACTTTGGGGTCACGATAGGCGTCTGACTCAATCCATGTCAGATTTGACTCATCTAATAAGGTCCGTCCCATGCCTAGATTTTGACCATTGCCTGTATCCATTAATTTATCAGCAGCATTCAGTAAGACTGCTTTCATTACCATAGGCTCACGGGTATCTAAGCTCCAGTTAGCCGTGCGAATTTGTCGATCACCCCATTCCTGTAATAAAGCCACCGTTGCTGCGACATGGGGAGCCGCAAAACTAGAGCCGCTACTGAAAATTTCCTGCCCGTTAGGATTCAACATTCTGATGTCGTCTCCGGGGGCAACCAAATTGATGGAGCGTCTGGGGCCCACATTAGATTCTGGCCCACTGGCCCCACGCGGGCTAAACCCAGGCTCACTGCCAGCATTAGCGTAGTCAACCTTAACAAAGCGTCCGTCCACCTGGGTAGAGTAGGCAACGTTGATACCGTTAAAGTTATCTGTGGGAATAGGGATGCCACCACCGCCCTGATTACCTGCAATGACATATAGGGCTTTGTGAAACACACTAGACCAGTCGACACACTGAGTCAGTAGAGCATTGCCATCGAGGCTTGCGTTGGGGCGAGGGTCACTAACGAGGGGTTCGCCAAAACTGAAATTAATAGCCCTCACATCTCCGCTATTACGAAGAGCAATGTGCTGAGTTGTCAGGCACTCTTGAGGTTGGCCACTGAGCTCACCAGTCAGCGGTCCAATGGCTGCAGAAAATAAGGTGGCATCAGGGGCAACACCAGTCAGTTGTTTATCCTGACTAATCATGACGCTGGCTACATGGTTCGCATGATTATCGACATACTCATCGGCAATGGCCGACCCGTCAAGCTGTAGAACTTGAGTAACAGCCACTGGATTATTGGCAGTTGCTAGTTTATCTAGACCAAACTGTCCAGGACGTCCACCTTCGACTTGGCCAAGCGCAATTTTTTTGCCCGTAAGATTATAGGGTGACTGATGCAGACGACGGGCGTCAATACCATCAGCTCCCACAGATATGGAGAGGGCTAACGCTGGCACTCCACTGACAATGCCCGTCAGTAGGACTACGGGGATTAATAAATGCCTTGGGGTATGGTTGCGGAGGTAGCTAAATTGGTCAGATAGGTGCTGAAAAGTTCCCATGAAGACTCCCGTAAATATGATTTGGGATGATGAATAGCATCAGCTAGAGAAGTTTGTAACGATTTTGATACTAAGTTTTTGTTACGATAGTGACCATTAACGGTGATTACGAGAGGCGGGTTCCCCCATGACGCAATCAAAAAAGTCTGTTGTTGTTTCCCCATCCATCTTATCTGCTGATTTTAGCCGCTTGGGCGATGAAATTCGGGCAGCGGATGCAGCTGGTGCAGATTGGATTCATGTCGATGTGATGGATGGTCGGTTTGTGCCTAATATCACCATTGGTCCCTTAATTGTTCAGGCAATTCGACCGGTCACACAAAAGCCCCTTGATGTTCACCTGATGATTGTCGAACCAGAGAAGTATATCGAAGGATTTGCTGAGGCGGGGGCCGATATCATCTCAGTCCATGCTGAACACAACGCATCTCCCCATTTACATAGCACTCTGAGCCGGATTCGCGATATGGGTAAGCAGGCTGGTGTGGTGCTTAATCCGTCTACACCGTTGGAGCTGATCGATTACGTTCTAGAACTGTGTGATCTAGTACTAATCATGAGTGTGAATCCTGGCTTTGGGGGACAAAAGTTTATTCCTGAGGTGTTGCCCAAGATTCGTAAGCTACGTCAGATGTGTGACAGCCGTGGTCTGGATCCATGGATCGAGGTTGATGGTGGTCTAAAGGCCCACAATACTTGGCAAGTTTTGGAGGCAGGAGCCAATGCAATTGTTGCCGGTTCTGCGGTGTTTAAAGCGCCCGACTATGCTGAAGCCATTAGCAATATTCGTAATAGCAAGCGTCCTTCACCTGAGCTAGCTGCAGTCTAGTTTTAGGAATACACAGCGTCAGAGGGCTAAGCTTGTTTCTCTGGGAAACGCTAGTTTCTTAGAGAGGAGATTTGAACCCCAGGCAATTGAAATTTTCATACGCTTTGTAATCTAGGCAACTTGTTTCGCTTAGATTGCAGGGCGTATGTTTGTTTGGAGATTAAATCCTCGAGACAACTAAAGTACGTTATGAAGAATCCGTGAATCCTGAGGGTTCGCTACAACAAAATTCCTAAGGGAAATTACGGAGAGTCTCTGATAAAAAACGCAAAAATTTAAAGTGGTTCTCTGCAATTAATTTGTAGGGATTTTCTGACTCAGAGTACTTATGATTCTTAGTAAGTCCTGAAAATGCATGTATCTGGAAAGATTCTATTGAAAAGCTGATTGTCAGTACTCAGTATATTTACTGATGTTCTTTTAGGGGTGCACAGCAGTTTAAAGAATTTGTGTGACCAGAGCATAATAGTTTCTTCGGAAGTGTCCGAGGCCCAATAATTGAAATACGGCATACCACGGATGTGAGTCTGTAGCAGACCCTATAGATTGGTTTATGTAAAACAACTGCATTGTGTGTTTTATTTTATACCTGTTCTTGGTCGCTGGGGTGCGATGCTGTCTCGCTGAATTTTTGGGTGAACCTTATGGCTATTCAATCGGTGGAAGAAATGGTTGCAAAAATATTTGCAACTCGCCGTATTACTCGCGCCGATCAGAGCGTCTTGATGGCGATGTTTTCGGGTAACAACATCAGTGCCAATGACAAAATGTTGATCAATCAAATTTATGATGCGCTCAACCAAGGACGACTGCGTGTGGTTGAGTAGGGGTGTTTACCCTTTGGTGTGATGGAGCTTCTCTGTCACCGGAGCGGCTGTATATCCCAGCGTATGTGCTGTCAGTCTTTTTGTAACAGTTCGGAAAAGGCAAGATCTTCTGCAGCGAGTACAAAGATTGTCGGGGGCAAATCCACCGTCTTTTTCTGTAGGGAAGTATAGTATTCGGCAAAGCCGTCACCGGGTGTGGCTAGTCCCATGAGAATAAGGTCTGCTGTGGCGGATGATTTTCGTAGGATTGTATCGAAGGGGCGACCTTCGGCGACGATAATTTTGGACTGGGCTCCGATACTTAGGGTTTCAATCAGTTTATTTAGATTGGTTTGGGCGGCTTGAGCAGCGGCTTGGTTGGAGACGACAAGCTTTAGGTAAATGTCGGTTGAACGCCATCGCAAGCCTGTGCGTAATAGATAGGCCAGAATAAGCATTAAGCCTCCATTGGATTGGAGGCCCCCCCACCAGACATCAATGCGTTTAGGGAATTGGGGCATTTGGCTGGGAGGATTTCGGAGGATAACAATGTTCCGTTTTGCTTGATGGCATTTGCTAATAATTTGGCAATAGCGTTCCCGGGCTTCATGGTTGTCTGTCTCGGTGTCTCCTAATAAAACGGTATTGGGAATTAAGGGCCCAATACCGTAGGTGTCGATGAGCTGCTGGGATCCCGTGGATGTATCGGTTGCCTCAATTAGCTTTACAAAAGCTTGAATGCCGCGTTTTTCTAGATAGTCACGGATGGTACTGCGGATTTGTTCCTGTTGCTCGAGGTTGCGAGCACCGGTTGGCAGAATGCTGGCTACGGTAATTAATCCGCGGTTATGGGTCAGATCTGTAGCTAGTTCGATCAGATGCCATCGTTTAGTGGGAGCACCGGAAAGGACGAGCAAATGGGGACGCCAGTTTTTAGGGTCAGCATTATCTGCAATATTGAGTAGGCCCGCCCGGACTAGTGATAGCCAGATGCCTTGACGGACATCTCCCCAAGTGGTGCGAATTTCACGCCGTTCTAACCATAGGTAAATACTCAGAACGATAACGGCAGCGGCCACTGTTGCAGCTGGGTTGATTAGGAACATAATGGCGATACAGCCCAATGCTCCTAGGAGAGAAATATACCAGGGAATACGGAAGGTGGGGCGAAATGAGGGGCTTTGGAGAAATCCTTCGATGCCTGCAGCTACGTTGAGCACCATGTAAGTTGTGAGGAAAAACATGGTGAGTACAGGTGCGATCGCATCTAAATCGCCAATGCACACGACAGCTAACACTACCCCTAGGGTAAACAAGGTCCCCAGTCTGGGTTCGTCACCAGGTCCATGCCCATTCCCCAACCAGCGCAGCCGCTTTGGCAGAATATTATCCCGAGCCAACGCCTGTAGAACCCTGGGTGCTCCAAGAATGCTTCCCAGGGCGCTCGATAGGGTAGCGCCCCACACCCCCAATAAAATGGCATCGCCCCAAAATGCCATCTTGCGCATAATCAGAGGATCTGCCAGCAGGCTATTGGTATCGGCACGATTAATGAGTAACAGGGGAATGAGCATGTAGATGATATAACCTACGCCCACAGCTGCCAGGGTGCCCATGGGAATGGACTTTTTGGGGTCTTTGAGATCGCCAGACATGTTAACCCCAGACATGATGCCGGTGACGGCTGGGAAAAAAACAGCCAGGACAGCCCAGAAACTTACATTGCCAGCATCTTCTGGTAGGGGCAGCTCGGTGGGGGGAGCCGTGCTACCAGAGACGAGGCTGATCAAGGACAAAACGATCGCCGCCATAATTACATATTGGGCTTTGATGGCGATGTCAGCCGATTTGAGCGCCAGAGCAGTGACGGCAATGGTGGTCACTAGCGCCAGGGCGGTAATGGTGACCGGCAGCTGGGGAAAGGCGCTAGCCACGCTTTCTGCAAAACCAATGGTGTAGAGAGCCACTGAAAATGCTTGGGCAAAATAGAGGGGAATACCAACAGCGCCTCCGGTTTCAATCCCGAGGGAGCGGCTGATCATGTAGTATGCACCCCCGGCTCGAACAACTTTATCAGTTGCGATCGCGCTAATAGACAGCCCGGTAATAAATGTAATTGCGGTTGAAATAGTGACAATTAATAAGGTTTTGACTAGTCCCATTTGGCCGACAACCCAGCCAAAACGGAGGTACATGATCACCCCCAAAATAGTCAAAATAGATGGCGTAAAGACACCACCAAAGGTGCCTAAACCGGTAGAGTTAGCCTCAATTACTTTAGAAGACGATTCAGGAGCGCGCGACGTCATAGGTGAGAAATCATTAGATCACCTTAATTTAGCTGGCAATGGTCTATGTATGCTACCGAACTTAGAGGGCGATTGACCGGTATCAAATGTCTGTCGGAAATTGTCAAAAAGTTGAAAAATCTAGACCTTGGCCCCTGTCATCAGTCGCAAATATTACACGCACGGTTCATCATCGTTTAGATAACTGCAATCTTGGAACGATTGGTCGCTTGAAATTTCTGTTGATTATTTGGATGCTTGCATGACAAGCAGACCACCGACAGCAAGACCTAATAAAGGGGCTAGCCATGCAGCTGCCATGGGGCTTAAGGTGCCCACTTTGCCCAGGGCATCGGCAATAAAGCTGATCAGGTAATAGCCAAAGATGATGACGATACTAATGCCAAAGCTGGTGGCTTTACCTGTCCGTTGTGGTCGGATACCGACGGCAGAACCAACGATTCCAAAAACGATGCAGATAAAGGGCAGTGCATAACGCTGGTACAGACGTAATTCCCAAACGCGAATTTTTCGGTCATCTCCCGACTTGCGGACGATTTGATTAAGATGCTGTCGCGTTTCCGCAATGTTCATCTCGTCGTCATCTTTATTGCGGGAGGCTAAATCCAGCGGCGTGCGAGGGATGTTGAGTTCCTGGCGATCAAATTTCACAATGTGTCCAAAGGACCCATCGGGTGAAATGGCATAAATGGTGCCATTAAAAAATGTCCAGACGTTATCTAAAAAGCTCCAAGTGGCAGTTTCTGCGCTGACCACCTGTTTTAAGCCAGATTGGGAAAAGTCAAGAATTGTCAGCCCTTGCATCTCTTCCCCATTAAACCGGCGGGCATAGAACAATCGCCCTAATTCTTTGCCGCTGCCATCCTCTGCCTTTTGATATTCCTGATATAGAATGTTCCGTTCTCGAAAGGGGGGCTTTTCAGTATTAAAAGCCTGTTCCAGCATGAGTGTGGCTCGATAGTTGGCAGCGGGGGTAATGACCTCGTTAAAAACAAAGGTAAGTCCGGTAATCAGGATGCTGAGGACTAGAGCCGGGGCAATAATACGGCGTACGCTGATGCCACAGCCACGCAGTGCGGTCAGTTCGCTATCGCTAGAAAAGCGACTGTAGGTCATCATGGTGGCTAGCAATGTTGACATTGGAAATGCCAGCACCACAAATTCAGGCATTTTTAGGACAAAAATCTGCATTGCTAAACCCACCTCCAAACCTGATTCGGTGATTTTTCGAATCAGATCAAATAGTGCGCCTACGGATACTAATATTGATGAAAATGCACCTACGCCAAAGAGAAAGGGAAGGGACAGTTCCTTGGCGATGTATCGGTCCATAATCGATATGGATGGCCACCAAGGTAGGCCGGGGCTAGAGGCATTGGGTTGGTGGGATGTGGCGGCCATAAATCGACGCTAGTAATAAAGATAGGGGTTGAACAAACAGCGTGAAGAAGCCCTAGGCTTATGGCAAGGCTATGACCCCCAGTCTAGGGTCATAGCTTAAAGTCGTCCCCTAGATAATGCTCACGCACTAGGGGATTGCTGGCGAGATCCTCAGCGCTGCCGTAGGCCAAGATACGACCATCGCTCATGATGTAAGCGCGATCGATAATCCGCAGGGTTTCACGTACATTATGATCGGTAATCAGGATACCCATGTTGCGATCGCGAAGCTTAGAGACAATCTGTTGAATTTCCGAGACCGCAATCGGATCTACACCAGCAAAGGGTTCATCAAGAAAAAGAAATGTGGGACCTTGCTTGCCCGAAGCCAGGGCACGGGCCAATTCTGTCCGACGACGTTCCCCCCCCGATACTTGAATACCCAGGGTTTTTGCTACTTTTTCCAGTCGAAATTCCTGCATTAACTTTGCCAGACGAGGGGCTTGTTCCCGTCGGGGGACGCGGGTTTGCTCCATCACCAGACGAATATTGTCTTCGACCGTAAGATTGCGAAAAATACTTGCCTCTTGGGCTAAGTAACCAATGCCTAAACGGGCGCGCTCGTGAATAGAGAGGCCCGTAATTTCTCGATTATCCAGGCGCACAGCTCCTTGATCGGGATGCTCTAAACCGGTTGCCATGTAAAAAGTGGTTGTCTTCCCCGCCCCGTTGGGACCCAGCAACCCAACAATTTCCCCTCGGGCTACAGATAGGCTGACACCGCGAACAATCGTTCGTCTACCGTAGGCCTTATGAACATTTTCCAAGGCAAGCACGGCTTCCGGCGTCGTTGAGGTATCGGAAGTGGAGTCAATCGCAGGGGACAGCATCTATTCGTCGGTGGGGATAGCAAAATCAGGTAGTTCTTCGGGTAGTGCTGGCAGCGTCGTTGTTAACGGTTCAGGTTCAGGCGCTGCGGCTGGTTCTGCGGCTGGCTCTGGGAGAACATACACTGATTCAACCTGTTCGTTAGCATCCGGTGTGGCGACAAATCGTCCCTCATCAACTAAATAGGTGACAACTTCGGCTTCTAGGGTATTCGCTTCTTGCTGTACAAATACATTTCCAGTCAGTATGATTCGCCGCTCACGGCTGTAGTACTGTGCCTGGGCAGACGTTGCATAAATAGCTTCCTCAGGATAGTCAATCTTGACGTTACCGCGCGCGGTAATAATACCCGTATTGGCGTCAGCTTCTTGAACGTCAGCACGGAGCTTGATAGAGCCTCCAGATTGTGCCTGGGAGGGAGTGCCTAAATTAGCAGCTACTAAAAACACTGCCAATACCCCAATGCCTACGTACTGAAGAGGTTTTGGAAAAAGGGACCTAAACATAGATCCTTGCTGTACAACCATGCCAAGCCTTTTACTATTACCCATTACCTAATTTAACCGTTGATGGTTTCATCCGAGACAGTTCTAGCCCAGTTCTATGACTGTCTCTACAGGCTAAGTCCAATGTGGACTCACGTTCCCCATTGCTTCCACCCGCCAATTTATTTCATGTCAGAGTAAGTTTTGGACTATCGGGGAACGACTTAGTTGGAAATTACTTCATAGGCCATATGGGTAAGTTTTAAGCTCAACTCTAGGGGACTATTCCTAAGCTAGTTATTCATGCCAGACGAATAATGGGGGCTATTAATCTGTCTCCATTTTCCATCCTATGATTTTCTGACTCGAGCGGTGTGCCCAATAAAACAGATGCCAGTTGTTGAACTTGGTCAGGGCCTGTTTCTTGCAGAGCGGTGAGCCAGTCTATTGCTTGGTTGACTAAATCAGTAACATTGATGCCGCCGTGGATATCTCCGTAGGCATCAAGTCGATGACTGCCCTCCCCAAGCAAAATGGCCGCCCCCTTCCAATTCAGATTGGTCAGGTGATAGAGCCCGACAGCAATTTGAAGAATGCCTTGATAAAACGCTTGCTCATTCGCTTTTGCGTCCATCCAAATGGCCTCTAGGGTATCGTGACAGGCATAGTAGTTGCCTTCGTTAAACTGCTCTACCCCCAGCCAAAATTCGACCGGCTGCTGGCTTGAGTTCGAAGAATTTGCGGAATCAGTCATGACAGACTATAGCAATCCTTAAATCTGCATAAACTTACAAATGTTATTCTCCACTTTGAGTGTGTGTCGTTTGGAGTGTCAAGTATGGTAACGTCTTCTCTCAGATCTCAGCAGGCTGACTTTGGGACCGGTTGGCAACCCTTAGATTTACCTGCTACTCCTCTATTTGGAACCGATGGGATTCGTAGTCGAGCTGGAGAGCTGCTAACGGCCCCTCTGGCGCTACAGGTCGGCTTTTGGGCGGGACAAATTATGCGTCAGCAGCAGCCGGGCTCAATCGTGCTCGGTCAGGATTCCCGCAACTCTAGCCCTATGATTGCAGCGGCATTGGCTGCGGGGCTGACCTCAGCTGGGTTAGAGGTATGGGACATGGGGCTATGCCCGACGGCTGCCGTTGCCTATATGGCAGCTGATGCTGAAACGGCTGGTGGCATTATGATCTCGGCTAGTCATAATCCGCCTGCGGACAACGGGATTAAATTTTTTGGGGCCCATGGCACCAAATTAGAAAAGCAGATCCAGGGAAAAATTGAACAAGCACTGCGTCAAGGTGCATGTGACGGGGCATTTAACCCTGGTAATCAATGGGGAAAAACATACCAGCGTCCTGAATTGGTGGAGCGCTACGCTGATTTTCTACATCAACCGTTTCCCCCACAGTCTTACTTAAGTGGAATGCGTATTGTTTTGGATTTGGCCTGGGGAGCGGCGACGCGAGTTGCCCAGGCTGTGTTTGAGGCAACGGGGGCAGAGGTAATTGTCATTCATGGCCGCGGCGATGGTAACAGGATTAATGTCAACTGTGGGTCTACCCACCTAGCGTCATTGCAGGCCGCTGTTAGTGAGCATGGTGCTGATATAGGCTTTGCCTTTGATGGGGACGCTGATCGGGTCATGGCTGTGGACAGTCACGGCCGGGTAGTTGACGGTGACTATATTCTGTATTTTTGGGGACAAACCCTCAAACAGCAGGGGCAGTTGCCTGACGATACGATTATTTCAACGGTGATGGCCAACCTGGGCTTTGAGCGGGCATGGGAGCGTCTTGGTGGTACCCTGATTCGGACTAAAGTCGGCGATCAACATGTCCATGCCGAGATGGTTGATCGAGGGGCTATGCTCGGGGGCGAACAATCAGGACATATTCTTTGTCATCACTACAGTCTTACTGGAGATGGCATTCTCACAGCGCTCCATTTGGCTGATTGGCTGAAGCGTGCTGAGTGTTGTTTACCAACGCTGATTGATCAGAGCTTTGATCCCTACCCCCAGCGGTTGAAAAATGTGCGGGTAGAAAGCCGTGAAAAGCGTCGTCAGTGGCAAGCTTGTGAGCCCTTGCAACAGGCAATTATGAAGGCTGAGTCGGCCATGGGCGACCAGGGGCGTGTGCTGGTGCGGGCATCGGGAACTGAGCCCCTAATCCGTGTGATGGTGGAGGCGTCTGATGCAGGACTGGTTGACCATTGGACTGATGCGTTAGCTGATGTCGTGTCGTTACACTTGGCTCGTTAATTTAGACGTTTTTGATTGATGGTTTATTGATGATGGGGCTCTGCTTCTGTCAAGACGCCAGCTGTAAAAACCAACATGGCTCAAAAGATTGGCCATGTTGGTTTTTTAGTCTCAATTCCAGGCCATCTCGGCAAAACTTATTTCCAGTGACTTGCATCTGTCTGTCACGGTGTGACATCATAGATTCCCTGTGTCAATACTTGCTAGCTAGCACCATCAATCATGGCAAAAGGCGTTCGCATTATCATTACGTTGGAATGTACGGAGTGCCGTAGTAACGCCAACAAGCGTTCCAAAGGGGTTTCCCGCTACACCACTCAGAAAAATCGTCGGAATACCACCGGTCGACTAGAGCTGAAAAAGTTCTGCACCCATTGCAACACCCACACTGTTCACAAAGAGATCAAGTAATTAAGTATCATGGCCTATTTCCGCCGTCGGGTATCACCCATTAAGCCCGAGGAAAAAATTGATTATAAGGATGTTGACCTGTTGCGTAAGTTTATTACTGAGCGTGGCAAGATTTTGCCTCGTCGCATTACGGGGTTGACCGCCAAGCAGCAGCGAGATTTAACCGTTGCTATCAAGCGTGCACGGATTTTAGCCCTGCTGCCCTACGTCAATCGCGAAGGTTAGTCGTTGCGTAGGTGCTGTTGGCGCTAAGTTAATGCAGGGCAGCTCCAGCTATGCTAGCTGTATCGGGCTCTTCATTGGCTGTAGAGCTACGGTAAGGACAAGAATAAACCACAAAGGCAAGGATCTAGGTGGGTGGAAAAGGGAACGCTGATCGAGTTTAAGGTACAGGGCGTCCCTCGTTTGGGGGTAGCTGATCGCCCAGAAGGTAAAAAGAACTGGGTAGTGATTGATAGTAGCGGTCATTCCCACGTCTTACACCCTCGTCAGATTACCTATACCGTTGAAAGTGGCAGCTATCAGTCGTCTGACATAGCGGAATTCTTAAGAGAAGTTGAACCTAATATTGACCCAGACAGTTTAGAGGTTGCCTGGGAATTTTTGCAGGAAGCTGGGGAGTCTACCGACCCGGCTTCTTTGGCTTCTTTGTTATTTTCAGAGCAGTCACCTCCGCTGTGCTACGCGGCTTACTGTTTGCTCAATAACGACAAGATTTTTTTTAAGCGTAAGGGCGATCGCTATGAGCCCCGTTCGGTCAAGCAGGTGGATGAAGTCCGCCATCAGCAGGCTCGTGAGGCAGCCCGCAAGCAAGAGTGGGAAGGTTTTTTGGTGCGATCGCAACAGGCACTCGAAACTCACCGGGCTCAATCTTCCGAGGCTTCAGGTTCTTTGGTGTCTGTAGACTGGCAGAAAACCGATCGGTCTCGTCTAGAGCTACTAGAACGCTACGCTACCCTGGGGGAAGACTGTTCTCAGAAAGTAGCAGCTCAAGAAATTCTAACGGCTCTGGGTTATGGATCGGGCGCTGAGGAAGCGTTTCAACTGCTGGTAGATTTGGGGCAGTGGAGTCCCCACGAAAATTTAGCGCTGCGGCGTAGCCAAATTCCCATCCAAATTCCTGATGAGATTAGTGTCATGGTGCAGCAGCGTATCAATAATCCGCCACCGGATGCCGATGCTGACCGGTTGGATTTAACTCATCTTAAGGTATATACCATTGATGATGAGAGCACGCGCGAAATCGATGATGGCCTCAGCCTAGAAACGTTGAGTGATGGTCGTCCTCGTATTTGGGTTCATATTGCAGACCCTACCCGGTGGTTATTGCCAGGGGACGATATTGACCTAGAAGCGCGCCGCCGCTGTACAACGGTATATTTACCAACGGGTATGATTCCCATGTTTCCAGAAGCATTGGCGACTGGTCCCATGAGTCTTCGCCAGGGGGAGGTATGCTGTGCATTGAGTTTTGGGATTGTCCTCAGCGAAGCGGGAGCCGTTGAAGACTATGACATTAAGGCCAGTCTGATTAAGCCCACCTATCGGCTCACCTATGAAGACGTTGATGAAATGCTGGAGCTGGGACTCAAAGCAGAACCCGAGCTGAATGCCATTGCTGATTGGGCAAAGCGGCGGCGGGAATGGCGTAAATCCCAGGGGGCTATTTCCATCAATATGCCAGAGTCATCGATTAAGGTGATCGATGAAGAAATCACAATTGACGTTCTGGAAAACTCCCAGTCGCGCCAGACCGTTGCAGAAATGATGATTTTGACCGGAGAAGTTGCGGCACGTTATGGGGAGGCCCATGCCCTGGCTATACCCTTTCGCAGTCAGCCGGAACCAGAACTTCCCTCTGATAATGAGCTATTGCAGCTGCCCTCTGGCTGGGTTCGAGATTCGGCGATTCGCCGCTGTATGCCCCGCAGTGAAATGGGAATCAACCCCGCCCGCCATGCCACGTTGGGGTTGGACTACTACAGCCAGGTAACATCGCCCATTCGTCGCTACACAGACCTGCTAGCCCATTTTCAGCTAAAGGCCCATTTGCGGGGAGACAGTTTGCCCTTTTCGCCAGAGGAAATGACGGAACTGACCCAAGGGGTGTCTACTGCAGCCTATGAGGCGGTGACCGTAGAACGCCAGACCAAACGCTATTGGGCGTTAGAGTTTTTGCGTCGCGAAGGCAATCATACGTGGCCAGTCATGCTACTGCGATGGTTGCGGGAGCATGAAAATTTAGGGTTGGTCATTATTGAAGATTTGGGGTTAGAGCTGGCCATGCGGTTTGAAACGCCCCCTGTGCTGGGTGAGCGCTTTGATGTCCGTGTGGTGCATGCGAACCCTCGTCAAGACTTTATTCGTTTAGAGCTGGTAACCAATGAGGTGGTTGCGAGTGACGCAGTAGCATGACGCCTGGGCCATTTTTGCATACAACCCCGGATGAGGTGTTAACTGAGACGGCTGAACAGCAGGTGACAATTGAGTTTCATGACGATACTACCCGTCAGTTTCGGCTGTTGCTACCCGTTAGTATTGATGTTTTGCTGGATCATCCTGCCACCTATGATGCCTTTGCCCAGGATGAATATATGCCCTATTGGGCTGAGCTGTGGCCGTCGGCGTTGATGCTAGGTCAGGTGATTGCCCAGCGGTCTTGGGCTGCCAATATGCAGGCACTGGAAGTTGGCTGTGGTTTAGGCCTGTCGGGATTAGTGGCTCTAGCTCTGGGGATGGAGGTGGTCTTTAGTGATTATGATGTGGCGGCGTTGGAGTTTGCTGCTCGTAATGCGAGACGCAACGGATTTAATCAGTTTGTTACGCTGCCCTTGGACTGGCGATGCCCGCCGACTGATCTGAAGGTCCCCTTGGTGTTGGCTGCCGATGTTATTTATGAAGCGCGCAATATTGATCCGTTGATTCAGCTGATGGCAACGGTACTAAAACCGGGGGGAGAGTGCTGGTTATCAGACCCTGATCGGCCCCACAAGCATCAATTTCAGACAGCATTAAAGAGTCAAGGTTTTAAGTTTGAAGCACTGCCGAGAATTGTAGAACGGCCCAATCAGCCCACAGTGAGGGGAACGGTTTATCGGATTTGGCATGGGGGATGAGCTAAGTGTTAGTTGATAATTGCGCCTTGCGATCGCAACCAGGCCTTTTCCAGTCTCGTGAGCCCCAAAACCTGACAAAATTTTGTGCCTTGAACCGAAGTCTGATGCCAGAGAACATCCCGGAGATGGCTGCCTTGGATAGTGGCATAGTCTAAACTAGCATTTTGCAAATTTGCCCCTGAGAGTTCAGTATCAATGAGGGTGGCATAGTCCATCGCTGCCTGTTGTAAATCGGCCGCAGTCAAGGTGGCATGGTGCAGGTTAGCCCAAGTCAAATTGACACCTTGGAGTGTGGCACCGGTTACATTTGTGCTGGTTAGATTGGCCTGATTGAGGTTAGCGCCAGTCAGATTAGCCTCAGTTAAATTAGCCTCAGTTAGGTTGGCCTGACGTAGATCACATCCCTGGAGCTGTGCCTGATACAGCTGAACGCTATGGCCTTTAATACCGTAAAGTTCAGCCCCATTTGCGCTCACCCGATGCATATGTGCTCGGGTGAGCGTTGCCCCTACCAAACTGGCCCGACGAAGCATCGTATTGCTGAGTTCAGCCTCGGTCAGATTGGCATCATACAGCTCTGCTTCGGTCAGGTTTGCCCCTGCCAGGTTAGCTTGGGAGAGGGTAGCCTGGTTCAGAATTGCTGACATCAAGACAGCACCTAGCAGATTACCCCGTCTGAGACTAGCGGCGGTTAGGTTGGCACAGGTTAATATGGCCCCACTCAGATTGATGTCTGCCATTTGAGCATCAATTAGCTGTGCCCGTTCCAAATTGGCACCGCTCAAATCTGCCCGGGTCAGATTCACTCGAGAGAGATTTTCGCCGCTAAAATTTGCACCTCGAAGTTTGACGTCAGCCCGGTTAAGCTGACTCGCCGGCGCATACTGTCTTGGCAAGACTAATTCTGTTGGTGGTGCGACTGGGGTATCCCCCCATCCATCGGCCATAGTGCCCTTCGATACTCTAAGGGAGCAGCCTGCAGAGCCACTTTTCTTTGTCGGTAGATATTTTTTATCTAAGTAATTTTGACCATAGATTGTGAGGCTCTGTCACCAAGGGCAGACCTATCTTTATGCGAAATTTTTACATTGACGGTGGGGTATTTAATCTCAGATACAGAGTGTATTACTTACTAAAAGCATTATAAATAAAGGGTTTTTGCCGATTATTGGTATCCTAAAACGACTCCAGTCAATTGAATGGGGTCTATGTAAATTCACAAAATCATATTTTTTAATAACACCGGCAGATTTCCCCAGGGGTTTCCTCAGGTTTTCCACATTCCACAGATAGTTTTCCACAGGTTGTAACGACAGATAGACCCATGTATGGATCCTGTGGAAAACCTGAGGAAACGGGGATCATTTGTGTGTTGTAACCATATGTTAAAAAAAGCAGCGTTCAGCCCTAATGGGCTCGTAAGTCGAAAATCTTTCTAAGGAGAAATGTATGTGGTAAGAGCCATTGCCAATTTCTAACGCCTCCTGCACAATGAAGCTCCACTCAAGCGACCTGGTCAGTTTTCTTCTGCTTTGTTTGGGGTGCTGCTGCCAGAATTATTGGCAACTGTTAGGCGGGGAAAGTTGACTGGGCGCTAGTTTGTCGTGTTGATATCTTGCGGGAGCGTTAGGTTATATGACTCCAATGTCGATGCCAGTTACTGTTAGCCTTATGGTAGAAATTCCTGAAGATTTGTACATATCGATTCAGGATTACTTAGAAACCCATGAAATGTGGAGTCAAGAGCGGATGATGCAGGCTGCACTTTCCCTCTTTCTGCTTCAAAATGGCGTGAATAAACCCCATGTTAATAGCCTTTATTTGGACAGTTTATTTGGCTGTGCGGCGTAGTGATATGGGGTGGGTTTAGTCATGCCGTTTCTGGTCTGAACAATCTCGATTTAGTTTCTGGCCATCGGGCATAATTGTGCGGCATAAATGTGCACCGTCTAGGTCTTCGATGTGGACCTCGGCCCACCAAAGCTCTGCTTCGCTGAGGTCCGCATCCCACCAGTTAACTTCCCATAGTTCGGCATTGCGTAGGTTAGCCCCTTGTAAGTTGCTGCCCTGGAGATTGGCTCCTCTCAAGTTTGCGTATTGCAAGTCAGCGGCCCGTAAATCAGCTCCCTGGAGATTAGCGCCACTAAGGTTTGCCTGACGGAGGTTAGCCATGCTGAGATTGCAGTGGTGCAGGTCTGCTTGGGGCAGTTCGATTTCAGCTAAGTTTGCATTGGAGGCTTCTAGTCCTTGGAGAGAGCGACCATCTCGGTGTAGTTCTTCAAGGGCCTGATACCGGGCATAGCTGACAGACATGTTGGCCGCCGCTGCCATATCAATCACTCGCCAGGCGTCATAGTGACGCTGTGCCCGTCGCTCGGGTGCGCCCTTGATGTATAGGATGACGGCGATTACTGCGGCGACTGATTCGACATCGCTGAGGAGTGTACTGAGCACTTGCCAATGCTGCTTTTTAATCTGGGGGGCCAGCTCCTGTTGAATTTCGGGGACCGCCGCTAGAATTTTGAGGGTGAGCAAAGCGATGATAGCCAGGGTTGCCACCAGCCATGTGGGCACTGATTGCATCCAGCGTTCAACTGGGTGGTCTGGGCGAGTTGCTCTCCATTTCATAGGGCGATTTTACCGGTAAGCCTAAGGGCAGGACTCTTTTAGGTGCAGAAAGCTCGTACAGGCCGGATGAACACGAAAGCGCTCGATATTTTCCAGGTTGATGGTGGGTAGCTCATAGTGGCCCAGATAGGCCCCAGCCTGACTGGTACGTCGGTTGGTGTGGCGAGGAACCCAGGCCTTAAGAAAGCCAATTTTCCAGAGGATCTGTTTGAGTTCGAGGTAGTCCATATCCAGAATCCACGTGGCGGCTCGCTCGACATCGTACTCGCCACAAACAATTGCTAGTAATAAGTAGTCCAGGTCTTCTTTGTCGTAGTGACTGCGTTTACCACGGAAGACTTCAAAGACGTCTAGGAGGTGAGGGTAGTGAAATCGGTATTCTGAGGCAAGATCGCGAATTTTTTGCTCAGAGTAGGAGTCTTCGGCGGCTGCGATCGCAACCTCATCAATCCGTCGCCCCGCCAAAGAATACTCAATCCGCTCGGCGCAGAGCTTACAAAACTGTAGTAGCTCACGGGGGCGCAGCTGGGTGCGGTCAATAATATAGTCTAGGGTTTCCGTGCCACTCGACTTCATTTGAGCAACAAAGATCGACTGCCACAGCTTGTGGGCATCCAGGCGAGTTGCCTGGGGAAACGAATGCACAATGCGACGACCAATAAGCTCAAGTAGTTCATTTCTACCCCAGCGAATCACCTCCACATCTTCGCGAATTTTCTGAGCGTCCTCATAAATCTGAGGAATGTTATCAAACAGCTCCTGCCGAATCGAAATATATACTCGTAAATTGGAACTGAGCAGATTGAGTTTTTGAGTTGCTTGAAATAAGCCGGCAATAAAAAACTTGGCATCTTCAGAGTTGTCCCAGCCCTTATCTAGCTCATCGATTAGAATCTTGATCTTGGTATTTTTAAGCACGACCTGCAGACTAGGTAGCAGGGTTTTAATTTCATCTAGGCTGTAGAGCGCCTGCAACCCATGACTACGCAGCCCCCCAGCGTTAGAGCTCGTTTTTACCTGTTCAATACGCTTGAGATAATCCACCAGCGTAATAATCGAGCTGGTTTGTTGAAATAACTCTTGTCTGGCTACATAGTCGTAGATATTTTTAGTTGCCCCCAGCAGCAGGCCCCGCTTAGTCTGAGCAATACGTTTAAAGACCAATGTGTAGAGTAAATACTGCCAGGCTACCGAATAGGCACTTTGCTTGCGCCAAAATCCATCTTCTTCACTGGCAAGATGATCTGACAAGAGTTCATAGGAATATTCCTCGGGGGAAAGTTCTATGACCAGGTTGCCTTTGCGGGCTTCAGTGGTGGCAATGTACTTAAAAATAGCGCTTTTACCCGCCCCCCGATTACCTACCAGGATGGTCTTACGACCACTGAGAAATTTTTGGTAGGTGGCGTTTGGGTAAAAATAATCTGCTAAACCCAGATTAATATCTCGCTCAGCAGAGTCTGAGCCTAGATTCAGTTCCCTAATGTCTAGACGCATGGGACACGAGGACTAAAGACGATTCTGCATTAGTTTATCGTGTCCTTGAAGTTGACCAAAGTGTTGGTGTCTGATGTTAGCCATACAAAAAAGACCGGTGAGTTGGGTATGCCACCGGTCTATCATTAATTCGTTGTCAAATTTGACTCAAACAGCTTCTGCTGGTTTAGATAACAGCGACTTCAAATTCCACAACTACATCGTTGAAGTCTCGGTCACCACCCCCGGCGATGTCTTCAATACCAAAGGCGTTAGTACCAACCTGCTTAATATGGTCGATACCATCGCTGTTGGACCCTTCGTAGCTGTAGAAGAGCTGATTCTGAACGCTTGCATCAATCGCGTTCACTTCCACAAAGATACCCAGGTAACCACCGTTGTTAATGATTGCATCGAAGGTATTTACCTGGTTATTTTGACCGGTGAGTTCCACATCTAGCTGATTGGCTAAGACGGCTTCTTCATAGCCAACCTCTCCTGGTCGTATGGTTGTACCTGTGATTGCATCAGTGATGATGCCGCCATCAGCAGTGTCTGTAACATAGAAGCCCACAGTACTGTCCAATGCTGCTTCACGATAAACCGTGAACGTGATGTTGGATGTTCCTGTTAGAGACGTTAAGTCAATAGCCTCTGCGTCATTGATCAACAGATTATCTAGAGTGGCTTCATCTGTTAGCGATGTCACCAATGTTGTCCCATTGCCAAAGTCAAGTGAAACTTCTGTTTCACTAATGGCTGTAAGCGTAGCGACACTCTTGACCCCTTTTTCTACAATTTCAAACTGTAGAAATGTACCCGAAGCAATCTCACTCTCTGTGAGACTAAAGCTGGGGGCATAATCGATGGGGAGTACACCATCTTCAAGTACGGAGAATTGTCCAACTACGACGGGATTATTTCCGCTGGCATCAGTTTTGAAGATTGTTACATCACCAACACTAGTAATGTTGGAGACTGAAATATTCAAGTTGAGAGACTGTTCAATGCCGAGCTGGGTGATTTCTAGGATATTTCCTAGGGGAGTCAGGCTCCCATCCTGGGGTTGAACCGTATTGGATACCGTGTAGCTCTCGTCTGTGGCTGGCTCTCCAGCGGGTAAAGCATTCGCCTCTAGGTCTGTAATATCTTGTGTGGCCGCAAGATCAAGCCCAACAGCTCCATCAAAGGTAGCGAGGTCTCCACCAGAAACAGTGATGTTATAAACACTGTCGCTAACAGCGGTTACATCAGTGATGGTGGCCGTTGTGGTGCCATTGACAATAAAGTCAGCGGCATCCACATTTTGTACCCCTTCATTAAAGGTAACTTGAAATATCAGACTATCTTCGCTGGTGGTTGCGTTCCCGGGTGTTAGGCGCTCAATACTGAGGAGCACGGGATCTTCTGGGTTGTTGGTAACGGTGTAGACCTCATTGCTGCCTGTGGGAGGTGCTACGGGTACAGCCACATTTGCCAAGTTCGTAATATTTTGGTTTGCAGCCAAGGCCAGGTTCACAGAGCCATTAAAGGTCGCTAAATCACCGCCGCTTACCGTAATGTCGTAGACGCTGTTGTTACTAACGGCAGCAACGCTAGTGACAGTCGCGGTTGTTCCACCATTGACAACAAAGTCCGTGGCGTCAAGATTTTGAACGTCTTGGCTAAAGGTAACTCGAAAGACAAGTGTGTCGCTGTTAGTGGTCTCACTAGCTGGGGCCAATCGTTCAATGCTGGTGAGCTCTGGGGCTGGATTTGGGTTGTTACTAACCGTATAAGTCTCGTCTGTGGCGGGGTCTCCGGCAGGTAGGGGATTGCCTGCTGCATCGGTGATGTTCTGATTAGCTGCAAGGTCCAGCCCGACAGTACCGTCGAAATCAGCCAGATCGCCACCGGTGACAATAATGTCATAGACGGTGTCGCTGATTTGGACAAACCCTGTGACGGTGGCGGTGGTGCCGCCGGTCACAACAAAGTCGGCAACATTGACGTTGAGAACGGCTTCGTCAAAGGTGACGCGAAATCCGAGACCGTCGGCGTCAGTAATTTCAGTAACAGGATCTTGTCGTTGGATGCTGAGCAGGGTGGGGGGAGTTGTGTCACCGTTTTGACCACCATCGCCCAATGTGTAAGAGTCGTTTCTAACGGTCGGAGCAGCTGTGGGGACAGCGCTACTGTCGCCCGCATCAGTGATGTTTTGAGTGGGTGCTAGGGCAATACCCACGTCACCACTGAATGTAGAGAGGTTGGCCCCTGCAACAATAATGTCATATTGAGCATTGTTGTTGTTAACGCTCTCAAGGAAGGTAATGGTAGCACCGCTTGTTCCAGTGACAACAAAGTCGTCAGTTGTAACATTATTAACATCGCCTGAAAACGTTGCTCGAAATACTAGTTGATTGTCTGCAGCAAAGTTAGGATCATTTATATCGTCGCGGATATTAATTCTTTCTAGGACTGCCATTGAATATATTGAGTAAAGAGTTAGGGGAATCTTCAAGCCGCCCCTTGCAACTAAACTGTTGGTGTTGCTGTAACTCATGCGATGTATCTGGAGCCTGTGCGTACCAAATGGCGCGCGCAGACCAGATTCTCACAAAAAATAAGTGAGCTGGGACGGCTCACTCCATATATTCACGTAGACAATTCTTGAGCCTGATTAAAGCCGTTATGATTATCGAGGCTTAATACGGCAATAAAAGGACTGTAAGGAAGTTTTATTTTGGAAAACTCCCTTGGTTGAGGGGTTAAGATGCGATCGCACCCCTGGTCATTTGCAATTCTTGAATTCGCTCCAGGGTACCAGCCGGAATGGCAGAAATCAGCTGCTGGGTGTACTCCTGCTGTGGATGGTTATAAATTTCATCGGCGGGGCCCAATTCTTCCAGGCGGCCCTGGTTCATGACCATGATGCGATCGCTCATAAATTTCACCACACCCAGGTCATGGGAGATAAACACATAGGTCAAGCCAAACTCTGACTGCAGCTCCTTTAGCAAATTAAGCACCTGAGCCTGTACGGAAACATCCAGGGCCGAGACCGATTCATCGCAAATAATAAACTTGGGATTGAGCGCTAGGGCACGGGCAATGCAGATGCGCTGACGCTGGCCACCGGAAAACTCATGGGGAAAGCGATTGACACAGCCAGGATCAATATCCACGCGCTCTAGCAGGTAGGCCACCCGTTCTTTAAGATTCCGGCGACTGCGGATGACCCGGTGAATCTTTAACGGTTCAGCAATGGCTTTGCCAATGCTCATGCGCGGGTCGAGGGAGCTAAAGGGATCTTGGAAAATTACCTGCATCTCACGGCGCAGCCGGCGCATTTCTCCGTTGGGCAGCTGCCGAATGTTGCGGCCCTCAAAAAAGATATTGCCCGCCATGGGTTCTACTAGCCGGAGCAAAGCCCGACCCAGGGTAGTTTTGCCGCACCCCGATTCACCGACGAGACCAAAGGTTTCACCCTTGTAGACATCAAAGGAAACATCATCGACGGCCATAAAGGTGCGGGTGGTTTGGCCAAAGACGCCTTTGATTGGATAGCCGACCTTGAGATTTTGCACGGTGATTAAGGGGGGCTCACCACTGATTTTTTCTAATCGGCTTGTGGTTTCGTCCGTGCTGATTTCTGCGGTTAGTGTGGCGGCTTCATCAGTGTCAAAATGGCGGGCAAAGATTTTGACGTCGCCGTCGGGTTCCTCTTGCACTTGCATGTAGTCGGCGACGGTTGGCAGCTTGCGTAAGCGTTGTTCTGGTCGGGGGCGACAGGCCAATAACCCTTTGGTATAGGGATGTTCTGGCTGGGCAAAAATCTGATCCACTGAGCCATATTCGACGATTTTGCCGCGATACATGACGGCGACATCGTCGGCAATTTCGGCGATGGTGCTCAGATCGTGGGTGATGAAAATCATGGACATGGAGCGTCGGTCCCGCAGGTCTCTTAGCAGATCTAAGATCAGGGACTGAACAGTTACATCAAGAGCTGTGGTGGGTTCATCGGCAATCAGCAGTGATGGGTTACAGGCGATGGCCATGGCAATCATGACCCGCTGGAGCTGGCCGCCGGAGAGTTGATGGGGATAGCGCTTGAGGATAGATCGTTTACGTTGTTGGACAGCGCGGGCAATGGCGTTGCGATCGCTAATCTGCTGCTCTATGGCCACCAGGGTACTCAGCTCCTCATCACTCGGCAGGAGCTTGACCTCTTGGAGACTGGCAATTGCCTGCTTTTCAGCCTCGGCCTTGGTGATGGTTTGATGTTGCTGTATGGCCTCGATCAGTTGGAATCCGCAGGTATAAACCGGATTTAAAGAACTCATCGGTTCCTGAAAAATCATGGAAATTTGCCCCCCACGGTAGCTTTGCATTTGCTTGGGGGAGACCTGACACAAATTTACGGGGGCCGTGTCAGATCGTTCTGAAAAAAGAATTTCACCCTGGGTGATGCGTCCTGGGGGGTCAGGCACTAACCCCATGACGGCCAGGGATGTGACGGATTTACCCGAGCCAGATTCACCCACAATACCCAGGGTGCGCCCCCGTTGCACCTGAAAGGAAATGCCATCGACCGCTTTGATCACGCCGTTGGCCGTGTCAAATTCGACGTTTAGATTGCGGACATCGAGGATGGTTGCGCTCATGGATGATATGTAGTGCTACTGGATTAGACAGGAACCTGTGGACAGGGATGGTCGGGTGTTAAGCCTTAATTATCTGTCATGTCGGAAAACCTTTGGTTGTCTGTGTATCTATTTTGAGTAAGACAACTATATTTGATTTAGAGTTAGACATTGAGACTTCGGCAAATCTGCGCTAGTGCGAGTGTGCAAAGGATCGGTATGTTGAAATAGCCACTGCTTTAGCAAAAAAGCCCATATTTTGTGGGCACGACTCGTATATGGCGACTGTGTTGGCTTAATTAGCCAGAATCATAGCAATCCTTCGCCGTTGATTGTTGAATGTTGTCTCTACTCCCATCATGGTCCAACTTGCGATCGCAGTTTTGATCGTTATTATCGGTTCCGCTATATGTTCCGGTACTGAAGTGGCGCTGCTGTCTATTCCCCTACTCAAAGCTCGGCAGCTTGCCCAAAATCGTAACCCAGCCAACGTTGCTTTATTAGCCATTCGGGAAAAGGTCAACCGGCCGATTGCCACCATTGTCATCTTAAACAACGTATTTAATATAGTCGGGAGCTTTGTCGTTAGTCGCTTGGCCGCCGATCTCTTTGGCAACTTAATGCTGGGAATTTTTTCTGGCCTCCTCACATTTCTAATCATTTTGTTTGCCGAAATCCTTCCCAAAACGATTGGGGAGCGCTACGCCGAGCAGTTTGGCCTATTGGTGGCTATTCCAGTACGCAGCCTCACCTGGCTGATGACACCCATCATTTTGGTTCTAGAGAAGCTGACAGCACCATTAGTGAGGGGGAATCAGCGGCCTGTTACCAACGAGGCGGAGATTAAACTTCTAGCCATGTTGGGCTACCAAGAAGGTCTGATCGAAGATGACGAAGCCGAAATGATCCAAAAGGTCTTTCGGATGAATGATATCGCCGCAGAAGATATCATGACGCCGCGAGTCGCGCTCACCTACATCGAAGGCCATCAGTCTTTGGAGTCAGCGCAGCAGGAAATTATGCAGTCGCAGCACAGCCGGATTATTGTCACCGGTGATGATCTCGACGATGTCCTAGGGGTCGCCCTCAAGGCTGAACTCTTGGCCGCATTAGTCCAGGGGCGAGGTCAAGATCCAGTGACTAGCTGTATGCGCCAGGCCAGATATATTCCAGCCACCGAACGCTCTGACAAACTTCTAAAAACCTTTCAAACCGCCCGCGAGCATCTGATGATTGTGGTGGATGAGTACGGGGGTGTTTCCGGTGTAGTCACCCTAGAAGACGTGCTAGAAGTGCTCATTGGTGAAATTGTGGATGAAACAGATCGCAATGTAGATCTTCAGGCATTAGCTCGACAGCGGCGGCGACGATTGCTGCAGCGTCAAGGGTTTCAAACAGATCTAAAGCGAAACTGATGGACTACAGTTAGAGGCACAAAAACATTAGCCGTTGCTGATTTAGAGGGTGAATCGATAGGAACGTATCTTTTAGGTATGGCCAACAGATAGGGCCAATGTCCTGATGCCCTAGGCCGCTGGTGTGTCCGTTTGTGCGTCCCCCTGGTTCAACAACGGCTAACTCAAACGTTTTGACCCAATGCTGAGGCAAGGTAGTTGATACAAAGGGTGATCTCGTCTGTCATATAAAACCGACCGGGGGCCAACGATTCGAAAAATTCTTCGGCCAGTGGGTTATTAGGCATAATCACCACAGGTTTTTTGGCTTTGAGCGCTAAGGCAATTTCAGAAACGGTGCCCAGGCCCAGACCGCAGGCGATAATGCCATGGCTAGAGAGCACATTGATGACATTGCGAGCGTTCCCCATGCCCGTGACGATAGGTAGAGTGACTCCACTGGCGACTTGATCGCCCTGATCATCCGGTAAAATTCCCAACACGATACCCCCCACGGCGGCCGCCCCACAGCTGGCGGCGGCCATGATGCCTGTGGGGCGGCCCCCCGTCAGCAGTACCCATCCTTGTTGAGCGATAGCTTTGCCCAGGCCCTGGGCAAGCTGCTGTTCAATCTCTGGGACGTTATGGCCTGGTCCCATGATGCCAATGATGATGTGGCTGGTCATTCTAGTGGGGGGTATTGTCAGTAATGGTCAAGGGTGTTGACGCTTTTGGGAAGGCATCCATGGATAAGACGTTAATAATCTTTAAACTTTTATCACCAGCTACTGCTGTGGGACCGGCATGATGTGTCCCGCAGTGTCCGGCATGACAGTTATCTGCCCTGAACTACTAGTAACTAGCTCCTAGTGAATGCCCGCTTAAGTCTCGTCAGTTCGCTACATGAGCAGTCGATAATATCTATTTTTGATTGCTATGTTAGGTATATTCTGACGATTTATCGCTGACCGTAAGACCTTGGTCCCTGGGCTAAACGCTTACTTTCAAATCGTCCGCTTACCCACTTCTATTCACCTATGTTCCATCCTGCTCGTATGGCGTCTCGACTGCCTCGGTTTGCCCAGTGTGTTCCGTTTGTCAGTGGTTTAAAGGCGATGCATTTGCACCGATGGCGGTCAGTTATAGCAGGTGGTGCGGTAACGTTGGGCGTTGTGCTCGGTATGCCCGTAGAAGCTGCAGAGCGCATCAACATTCAGGTGGGGCCCATCAGACAGACGCTCTATGTGAGCGATCTTGAGGAATTTGCAAAAACGGGGCAGGTGCCAGCCCGTCTGGGACTTTACCAGGCGCTGCTAACCCCAGAACTCCAGGCGATGCTCAATAACCGAGTGACGCTTGATCCCGCCATGGCTGATCGCATGGTGGCTGATATTTTGGCATCGCCTAATGGCGAGCTGTTGCTCGACTCCCTCGCTCGGGTAGCGCCTGATCTGACGGTGGATCAAATTCGGGGGGCTATTCGCCTGGCTGCGAAACAGACCCATGGGTTAAACATGCTGGGGGTATTGAAAGCGGTGCCCCAAGATACGTTGGATGTGGATTTAACGGCGGCATTGGCGCTGGTATCGCAGCTCAATCTATCGCGATTAGAAGGCGATGCGCTGAGCACTGTGTTAGAGCAGGAACTGTTGGCGAGTGATGACATCAAGCTGCCGGACGATCTTGAGCCCACCGCCCCCGGCCCCATGGAGGTAAACCAGCGCTCATTCAAATTTGTTGATCCCGAGCGCAGCCGGTTAATTCCTTTGGATGTGTATGTGCCAGATCGGGCGGCTGTGGAAGATGCGCCGCTGGTGGTGCTTTCCCATGGGTTTGCGGCCGATCGGCGTTTTCTTACCTATGTCGGTAAACATCTGGCTTCCCATGGATTGACCGTTGTTGCTCTGGAGCATGTGGGCAGTAACGTGGAAGCGCTGAATAATACCCCGATAGATCCTGCGGCCCTCGAGGAACCTAGCCGTATTTTGCCAGCCACTGAGTTTCTAGATCGACCTCGTGATGTCACCTATGTGCTAGATCGCATGGCTTGGATGGAGCAGGTTTCACCCACCCTTGGGGGGAAATTTGACCCTGAGCGGGTGGTGCTGATTGGCCATTCCCTGGGGGGGTATACCGGATTTGCCTTGGCCGGTGCCCAGCTAGATCTCTCCGCGCTGCCTCCCTTTTGCGACAGTCTGACGCCTGTGGGGCTATCGCCAGCGGATTGGCTGCAGTGCGCTGCGGTTGACCTGCCGGAAGTGGCGGCGGACTTAAGTGACGATCGCATTGTCCAGGTGATTGCTATGAACCCATTAGTTGGGAGGTTATTTGGTCGTAGAGGGCTCAAGGATGTGACGGTGCCCAGCATTATTCTGACGGGGACAAAGGATGGGGTGACACCAACATTGGCTCAGCAGTTGGGACCGTTTAATCAGCTCAGTGGCCCTGATAATCATTTAATTGCGGTTATTGGGGGGACTCACCTGAGTGTGGGAGATCCCGACAATGTGAATGAATCGTTGACCCAGATTCCCTTTATGCCCGAGCTAGCGGGGGAGCAAACCACCAGGCTACGACAGTATCTAAAAGCTCTGTGCTTGAGTGTGGTGATGCAGCAGACCGATGCAGCAGACACCTACAGTGCCTTTTTACAACCCGCCTATGCCCAGGGGTTTTCCACGGGTACCCTGCCGCTGCGTATGACCCAAACCTTACCTGAGAGCGTTCAGGGCTGGTTAAGAACGGTGGCTCCTGAGCAGGCCCGTGCTGGGGGTGAGACACTGAGGTCATGGGTCCATTTGAGGACCTTTGATGCCAGGAAATCCGTGGGTAATGTGCATCGTCGAATGATGGCCTATTTACGCCAGGAACAGGTGTCGATTACGGTCCTTTATTGGCCGATGGGGCTGCCGTGGATTTAGGGAGCTTGCAAATCGAGTAGGGCGGCGGCTTCCCTTGGGCTGACCAAGCTATTGGCGCAGAGGATGCCAGAGGCGGCGACGGCGGGCACGCCAATGCCGGGAAGGGTGCTGTCTCCTACTCGGTAGAGCCCTTTGATCGGTGTTTTGCAGCCTGGAAATAGGCCCTGTCCTGCCGCGATCGCAGGACCGTAGGTACCTTGATGACGACGGAGAAAGCGCTGGTGGGTGAGGGGGGTGCCAATGAGCTGGAGGGTGATGCGATCGCAAATATCCGGTATTACTTTCTGCAAAGCACGAATGAGCGGCTGCACCTTAGCGTCTTTTTTGGCCCCATAGGTCTCATCCCGCTGCCAGCCAGCATAGGGCTCCAGGGTATAGGCATGGACCACATGGTGACCGTCGGGGGCCAGAGATGGATCGAGCACCGACGGAATTGAAATCATACAGGTGTTGCCAGGGGTCGTAATGTCTTCTTCCGTATCATGGACAACCACGTGGTGAATGGTTAACCCTTCTAAGCCCTTGGCGCGAATGCCCAGATGTAGGTGCATAAAGCTATCGATGGCGGCCGTTGCCAGCGACGCTTGGCGGTACTGGGGGGGCAGATCTGCCTTGGTTAGAAGGTGGTTGCAGGTATCCCAGAGAGTGGCGTTAGAGATGACCTGGCCAGCGCGAATGCGTTCTCCCGTTTTAAGGACGATGCCCTGGGCTTGGGTTTGCTCAACCCAGATTTTATCTACATGGGCCCCCAGACGAAGCTGACCGCCCCAGCGTTTTAGCCCCCTAACTAACGCATCAACGATGGCACCGCTGCCGCCGATGGGATAATCGATCACCGATTCGGCTCGTTCACCAAACATAAATGCCATTTCAGGGGCAACGGTCTGGTGGGCCTTCATGCCAGAGAGCAAGAAGCATTCCAAATCAATTAGCCGTCGCAACCATGGGTCTTGGACTGTTTCATCCACAAAATCCCCCATGGAGCGACCTAACCCACGTAGCTGGGGCAGTAGCTGCAACATTGCTTTGGGAAATCGCTGCGCTAGCAAGGGCAATAGCCAGCCATCGGCCCGTAGGGCCAGGGTGGGGATTGCCCCCAGGGGCCGGTAAATGGCCAGCATTTTTTGGGTCAGCGTCTTTAGCTCTTGAGCTGCCTGGGGACTAATCTGTGCCAGCGATGCCTGATACTGCTCGGCATTGCCATAAATGGCCAGGGTTCTATCGGGAAAATGGTAATGCCCTAGGGGGTCATAAGCTACCGCCGTAATCGACTCACCCAGAGCATGCAACACCTCTCGCAGAGGATTGCAAGAGGTGGGGTCGGCCAAACCGCAATAAAAAGACGGTCCGGAATCAAAGGTAAACCCCTGACGCTTAAATGCGTGGGCAGCCCCACCGGGCAACGTATGACTTTCACACACCAATACTCGCCGACCATAGCGGGCGAGTAAGCCTGCTGCCACCAGGCCACCGATGCCGCTACCGATCACAACGACGTCATAGGAATCCATAGAGTTTTGAGCCTTATTGTAGAGACGAGTCATGACCTGTCTCTACAATAAAGCCGTAATCAGTCCGTCTATCGGATTAAAATCTGCTCGATATCCGTCATGTATTCACGCACGGCGATTTCTTCGTCGGGGTGAATATCCTTGAGCTGATTGATCCGCCAATGGGTAGATCGCTCAAGTTCTTGGGTTTCGTGTAGCAGCCGTAGGTACTCATCGGTCGCTTCGGGCTGATTGCTGATCTGGTTGAGGCGTTGTGTGATTGCTTCGCGCTCTCGTCCACAGTGTTCCTTGGCGGCTTGAATTTGGGCCTCGGCACCACCAGATTTGACCACGGCATAGACGTCCATCAGCCGCTGATACTTGTCTAAATAGCTGGAGTCAACGTCTTGAACGATGGGATGACTGAGCACATCCCCGGAGTTGGCACGACGTTTTCGTTGCAACCACCACTGTAGGATGACAGGAATGGATGTTTCACTGATAAAGCTCTTTTCGGAAAGTAGATGCATAGTTACAAACCTAATGGACTAACCAGGAAGGTCGAAGCTAATTCCCCAAGGAGTAATATTAATGGGGGTAATATTTAATACTAAGGCGTCATTGGCACACTTGGTGTCTTATTTACGGACATCTTTAATAATGTCTGCTTGGTGTGGCTTAGAGCGCCGAGTAGATCCCTTACAAAGGGATTTGTCAAGATCTCTAATCGCGTAATTTGGCACAATGCTTAAAGCAGTCTTCTTTGGTTTTCACGGTGTCATCATCAATGACGATGATGTCCATCCCCAGCTGATTGCTCAGTTGTTATTGGCTGAAAATCTGCGATTTGACCTGGACGAGTACAAGGAGATGTATCTGGGCCAAAGCGATCGGGCTCGCCTGACGGCAATTTTGCAAACCCGGGGTCGCTTTGTGCGCGATGAGTATTTGGATGGACTGCTACGAAAAAAGTCAGAAGGATATGGTGAATGGCTGCGATCGCAACCTAAACTCGCCCTCTATGCTGGCCTCGATGACTTGCTCTATCGCATTCGCAGCAAGCAATATGTCACAGCTATTGTCACCGGTGCCCAACGCGCCGATGTGGAGCAGGTTTTAGCAACGGCTAAACTTACCGATCAATTTTCATTGGTTGTTTCTGCCAGTGATATGCCGGTATCGGCTAGTAAACCATCACCGGAGAGCTATCTGGCGGCCATTGATCAACTCAACGTACTGGATTCTAATCTGGCCCTCACTCCCCAAAATTGTCTGGCCATCGAATCGTGCTTTGCCGGTATTGAAGCAGCTAAAGCGGCGGGTATTCCTGTTGTGGGGGTGGCCCAAGTCTATCCATATCACATGATTCAACGCTGTGCGACCTGGGCGGTGGACTACCTAAACGAAATTGACTTTGATTGGATTGCTCCACGGTATGAAGGGGGATCGAATACCGCTACCATGGAAGAAAAACCAGCCGTGTAGCCGATCCAGGGAGTAGTTAATGATGAAAGTGGCAGTAACTGGGGCAACGGGATTTGTTGGATCACGCTTAGTGCAGCGACTCCATGATGCGGGCCACCAGATCAGAGTATTTGCCCGTAACCCTGAGCGGGCTAGGAAGGTATTTCCTAAGTCTGCCTACGACCGGGTTGAGATCGTTGGCTACACTCCCCAACAGTCAGGTGACTGGCAAACGGCTATTTCGGGCTGCGATGGGGTGATTAACCTGGCTGGAGAGGCTATATCGGAGCGGTGGACCCCTGAGCGCAAGCGTGAAATTATGAACAGCCGCGCCATTGGTACGGAGAAGCTGGTGGAGGCCATTGGTATGGCCGATGTGAAACCCAAGGTAATGGTCAGCGCTAGTGCCATTGGTTTCTATGGCACCAGCGAAACGGCTGAATTTTATGAGACTAGCGAGCCGATTAAACAGGATTTTCTTTCCCAGGTGTGTCAGGCGTGGGAAAAGGCGGCGGAAAAGGTAACGGCCTATGGCACACGGCTGGTGACGGTACGTATTGGTATTGTGCTGGGGATGGGGGGTGCGATCGCAAAAATGCTCACACCTTTCCGGCTCTATGCGGGTGGTCCCATCGGCAGCGGCAAGCAATGGTTTTCCTGGGTCCACCGCGATGATCTAGTGAGTCTATTTATGCAGAGTCTTACCGATGACAACATGTCTGGTGTCTATAACGGTACCGCTCCTCACCCAGTGCGCATGGCCGAGATGTGCGATGCCCTGGGTAAAGTAATGAATCGCCCCTCCTGGCTGCCAGTGCCCGACTTCGTCATTGAGACGCTGTTGGGAGACGGTGCTGTTGTTGTACTCGAGGGTCAGAAAGTGCTGCCCGAGCGGACCCAATCCACCGGATTTTCCTATGCCTATCCCAAAGTAGAAACTGCACTGCGGGATATCGTAGTGGAATAGCAGTCCATTTCCGTAGGCAACTGCACCTATTGAACTACCTGTGCTCCGTGGCTGCGAGGGTCATCCGATGACCCGGTTGTTTCTAACGGTGTCTCCACCTCTGAGGTTTGTCCTGCAGCTTGGGCGTAGGGCAGTTTTTCCCCTGCCACAAGGGCCGTCAAATTTTCCGCTAGTACTGCCCGAGGGATTTCACCGATGGCTGTGCCTGCATCGTTACCGGTCTGATCTAAAAAAGCAAAGTGGGGAATACCATCCACCCGATAGTGGAGCATTTCTGGAAGCCATTTGGTGTTGTCTACATTGAGCATGACAAAGTTCACATCCTGCTGATACTCAGTCTTAAGCTGTTGTAGATCCCCCGCCATGGCCTGGCAGCTAGTACACCAGTTAGCGTAAAACTCCATTAGTGTGGGTTTGCCATTGGTCATGGCCCGCTCCAAGGGGACAGAGACCTCGGCCATTTCCGATAGGGAAACGGCGGGTGTCCGGGTTTGCAGCCCCAAAACCACCGCCACACTTAAAACAGCGGCTACGACCACCACTACAAAATTTCGTAGTCGTTGGGCCAAATTGCCAGATTCGGGGGAGTTAACCGACATAGAATAAAAAAAGCCTACGGCGTTGCTACAGGATCTTCTCCAGTCTAACGGAATGAAAAAGCGCGTTACTCTGACATTTCCTAAACAGACGGTGAATATGCCCATCACCTATCGGCTGGCTAAGGATTTTAATGTGGCAGCTAATATTATTCGTGCTCAAGTAGCCCCAAACCAGGTGGGCAAGGGCGTTATCGAGCTCTCAGGTGATATCGATCAGCTAGACGAAGCAATCGACTGGATGCGTAACCAGGGAATAGGCGTTTCCCTGTCGAGTCGGGAAATCCTGATTGATGAGAACTGCTGTGTCCATTGCGGTCTTTGTACCGGAGTCTGTCCCACTGGTGCACTGCGTCTAGACCCAGAGAGCTTCAAATTAGTGTTTAACCGAGCCCAGTGCATTGTGTGCGAGCAGTGTATACCTACCTGTCCGGTTCAGGCCATTTCCACTAACCTTTGAGGGCAACGATGAAAAAATGGCCCTGGCTGTCGCTGCTTCTATTATTACTGGCCCATATGGGGTTCGGTGCCTTTTTGCACTCCCACCACAGTGTCGATCTCATCTGGTGGTTAGCCGCAGTCTATGCCGTAATTGAGGCGGCTCTCTTAACTATTTTATGGAAACCCCTACGTAATTTTATGATGCTTGGGTTTCAATCCGATGTTGGCTACACAGTCATGGCCTTGGTGACCGCGTCACTAGCCGTGGTGCTTGCATCCTGGATTCACATTTTTATCTACTTTTTTGTAATGCTGGCAGCTGCGCTCCTACTCCGGATGGAATTATTAATTCGCAATGTTGGGAGCGGTTTTGCCTTTGTCACAATCCTTCTAGTCTCGCTAATGGGCGTAGGCCTAAGTCGACTAGCGGCAGAACTACTGATGACCCCTTTGGCTGAAACTCAAGCTGTAATTGAATTGTGGACACTCTAGAAACCGGCATACGCCAAACCGCGTAGGCCGTTGCTTAAGCGATTCTATTTACAGCACAAGCGTTTAACTGTTGCCCCTACCTCGTGAGACACATTCGTGTCCGCGGGGTACTTTTTTATTTAAAGCTGGTTGGTCAGTGGCGTTTAATCAATTAGATAAGACCGCCCCACAATTTTCCTAAGTCCTCTCCTATGAATCTCTGGACACTCCATGAAGCGTCACAAAACTAAACATCTAACCGCTGAATTAAGCGATTCTGTTTACAGCACAAGCGTTTAACTGTTGCCCCTACCCTGTGAGACACCGTCGTGTTTCCGGGGTACTTTTTTGCCTGATGTCGATTTGTCAGTGGTAAATCACCCTAACCGTATCATAGCTCACATAATTGAAATGTAGCCTGTGATGACATCATGGACACTCTAGAAATCGACACAGGAAACGGCGTTTAACAGGTTGTTTAAGCGATTCTGTTTACAGCACAAGCGTTTAACTGTTGCCCCTACCCTGCGAGACACAATCGTGTTTCCGGGGTACTTTTTTTTGACGTTACTGATTTATAGAAAGAAATATCCGAGCGCAGTGCACGCAGATAAAACCTTGTCGAGGAGCAGAAACGCTAATTTTTAGGTTGGAAGATAGAAAGCGGCCCAGCTGAATCTAGCTAGACTAAACTAGCTGCCGCCTTCTCTTGCACCCACTTGGTAATCAACGGATTTACCAGTTCGGGGGCTTCATCCTGGGGGCAATGGCCCACTCCTGCGAGTGGTATGAATTGTTCGACGACATTATGTTCACTGAGTTCCCGACCGAGTTCAATCGGTTCCCACGGGTCGTCTTCGCCCCACAGCATCAGTACAGGACAGGTGAGCTGAGGTAACAGATCTTCGGCTAAGGGACCTTGGGAATAGCTGATAAAAGCAACGAACACATCTACGGCTGCTGGGTCGCGGGCAGGGGCGAGGAGAAGTTCGATCAGTTCGTCGGTGACTTCCTCTTTGCGACCGTAGGCTTGGCGCAGAATATTCTTGAGGGTTTTGGGCTTGGCTAGTCGAGAGAAGAAGAATTGACCGATGGGCTTGTAGTTTAAGATTGCCTGGATCAGGGGTGTGGGCGCACTGCGATACCAGGGGAGGGTGGCGCGTTTTCGCTCATGGAGTAGGCGTAGCGAGCAATCGAGAATGATGAGGCCAAGGACCTGGTTGGAAGCTATTGCGGCGGCTTGCATGGCGACGATACAGCCGATGGAGTTGCCAACCAGAAAGCTTGGTTGACCGATGACCTCCTGGCAGAAGTCGATGATTTGTTGGCCCCAGGTTTCGAAGGTGTAGTTAATGGGGCTGCCAGGGGTGGGTTTTGCGGACTGACCATAGCCAATCAGGTCAATGGCGTAGACGCGGTGGGTTTGGCCGAGGTCGGGTAGGTTTTTTCGCCAGTGGTCACTGTGGGCTCCGAAACCATGGATGAGGAGAAGCGGTGGCCCTTGGGTCCCAGCGGTTTGGTAGCGAATGGGGAAGCCTTGCCAGGTCCAGAAGTGAGTTTGAGGTAGGGCTGGTTGAGTCATGGATATGGGCAGGGCTAGTAGGTAGAGTTTTTATGCCTTTTTAATTATTGCGTACTGTGATGGTCAGTGTCGTATGCACAGAATGCCAGGTGATACTGGGTAGATTGAGGGACGGGCTTTGTTATGGCAACAGTATTTTTGTTTCTGAAGATAGTCTTCTGTATGTTTGAAGAGGAAACAAAGTCCACGATGATAAATTTGAGTAAAATGTCTCTTCTACCTCAACAGAGTGCTGTTGGCTGAGGCTAGCTTTGATGATGCTTGTTCAGGCTTACAACTAACTGATACTAAATCCGATTTAATGTGGACCGAAATATGAGATCCTAGGGTATGCCTAGAAAACTTCGCATCATCCCCCATCTTTCATCCGCTGACCTGAAGGAACGCTATCAGACGAGCTGTGACCCCGTTGAGTCACGCCGATGGCATCTACTTTGGTTGGTGTCCGAGCATCACACCTTGACTGCTGCGGCAGAAGCGATTGGTCTGGGGTATGATTACGCTCGTCGGATTGTGCGTACCTACAACACAGAGGGGGTCACCAGTGTGCGTAATCGACGTCGAGATAAACGTCCGGATCAATCCCGGTCGTTATTGAACGAGCATCAAC
>JBCAWO010000007.1:0-117399 GCA_038534515.1 Cyanobacteria bacterium J06554_1 | reverse complement strand
TAGTGCTTCCTGGGCTGTTTTAGCAGTCAGCAGCTCATGGGTTGGGTAGTGCTCGCGCAGAATACCGATGGTGCCGCTGAGCACGACTTGATGATCATCGACAATCAGGATTTTACCGGTAGATGCTTCGTTGAATGTGGGGCCCATGGTTCATGTTCACTATATGTAGCTGCTGTAGATGCTAAAGCGTTAACGGTCAGCTGCCCCCGATGTTTTGACCGTTAATACTGGTTAGATTGCACAAGGTTAATAAGCATTTCGTTGATATCGTTAACAGAACACCTCAAAAATTTAGGTATTGCATTTGACGATATTCATACCCTAATTTTTGATAGGCATTTTCGACAATAATCAAAGCCTTCAAGTTGTTAGATAAAAAATGCCATTCCCTTTGTAGAAAACTACAAAGCTTGCAAGGGGGCGGAGCGTGAGAAAAATGGCTATAACAGGAATAGTATTTTCCGTAAATCTATGGATATTGCGTTGTTGGTTAAGTTATTGGCTCCTTGCTTGCCATTTCTGATGGGGTTGGGCAATAAGGCCATTGATGCGGCAGCTGAGAAAGTGGGGGAACAGTCGGCTGAGAAAGCGGGCAAAATTTGGTCCAAGCTGTGGCCAAAGGTGCAGGCAAAAGAAGCCGCTAAGAAAGCGGCAGAGGATGTAGCAAACGAGCCTGAGGATGAAGACTCACTGGCGGCGTTGCGGAAACAGCTGAAAAAGTTATTGGAAGCTGACCCTGATTTACAAGCTGACGTGGCTAGCTTACTAAAAGAAGCCCAGGCCGATACTGGCGGGACCTGGATACAGCAAACAGTGACCGGCGATGGCAACCAAGTGATTGGTCAGGTGACTGGGAATAGCAAGGTGATTGGCTCGGTGAACGGTAACGTAACGATGTAGCCCTAATGACTGAGCCTAACCCTGAAAATCTGATTCGACAGACTATCGATGGCGATGGTAATCAGCCCATCGGTCAAGTTTCGGGGACGGCGATCAATCAGGCAAGGGATATTTATATTGGTGCATCGCCCCAACCCAGCTACACGTCGTTGCATCAGCTGCCCCGAGACATTGCTGACTTTACCGGGCGAGAGCAGCAAATTCAACAAATAGAGGCTGGGTTAACCCAGACGGGTACGGCGGTGCCAATTGTGGCGGTGGCGGGGATGGCGGGCGTGGGGAAGTCAGCCCTGGCGATCCATGTGGCCCATCGTCTAAAGGGAACATTTCCAGATGCACAGCTGTATGCAGATCTGCGGGGGGCGGATGACCGGGCCCTGGCGCCTGGGGATGTTTTGGTGGACTGGCTGCGGGCGCTGGGGGTAGATGATGGCCAGATACCACCGTCGCTGGATGGGCGGACAAAGCTGTATCGGCAGCAGCTGGAGGGTAAACGGGTGCTGGTGGTGCTAGATAACGCTAGCAAGGCTGAGCAGGTACGTCCTTTGTTGATGGGGTGTAGCACCTGCGGGGTGCTGATCACCAGTCGACAACGTTTGGCGGCTCTAGCGGGTGCTGAGCTGGTGAACCTGTCGCCGATGGCGGAGATGGAAGCATTAAACCTGTTGCAGTCACTGGCGGGGGCTGAGCGACTCCAGGCAAATGACGACATGGCACGGCGTATTGTAACGTTGTGCGGACGGTTGCCCTTAGCGGTGAGAATTGCCGGTGCATTTCTGCGACAGAAGCACCATTGGAGTCTGGGGGAGTATGCAAAACAAATTGCCAATGAGCAGCAGCGCCTGCAACAGCTTAACTTTGACCAATGGGATGTGCAGGCCAGTTTTAACCTGAGTTATGACGCCTTGGGGGATGATGACAGGCGTCTGTTTCAGATGATGGGGGTGATGCCTCAGGATTTTGGCATGCCCCTAGTTGCAGGGGTAATGAAGTCGGAATCTGCGAACATCAAAGCAGGTATAGAACGGTTAATCGACGCTCAGCTGCTAGAGCCATTGGCGGATCAGCGCTATCGCTACCATGATTTGATGCGGTTATTTGCCCTGGGAAAGCTGACGGATAATGAGAAGGCGCAGACACAGCAAAGCATTATCGACTGGTATGTACAAGGGGCGAGTTTTTTTGATAATGCTCTGACGGTAGGTCGACGAAAACAGACAGCAGAGCAACTAGGTGTTGATGAAGCAACGTTTGAGCAAACGGCCCTTAGCTGGTTTGAAGGTGAACGCAACAATCTCTTACTGGCCAGCACCTGGCTTAAGGAACAGGCGCGTTATGACCAACTGAGCTCTTTTGTTAGTAATCTCACCAATTTTTTCAAAAGACGTAGCTACTGGCTTGATTGGGTAGACACCCACGAGCTAGCACTAGATGCAGCTCGTCAGACGACTAATAAGACCGCTGAGGGCCAAATGCTCAATAACCTTGGCTTGGTTTACGATTCTCAAGGCCGCTGGGATGAGGCCATCCAATGCTACGAACAATCCTTAGCCGTGAAGCGAGAGCTGGGCGATCGTCACGGTGAGGCCCAAACGCTCAATAACCTTGGCTTGGTTTACAACGCTCAAGGCCGCTGGGATGAGGCCATCCAATGCTACGAACAATCCTTAGCCGTGAAGCGAGAGCTGGGCGATCGCCACGGTGAGGCCCAAACGCTCAATAACCTTGGCTTGGTTTACAAAGATCAAGGCCGTTGGGATGAGGCCATCCAATGCTACGAACAATCCTTAGCCGTGTATCGAGAGCTGGGCGATCGTCACGGTGAGGCCCAAACGCTCAATAACCTTGGCTTGGTTTACAAAGATCAAGGCCGTTGGGATGAGGCTATCCAATGCTACGAACAATCCTTAGCCGTGTATCGAGAGCTGGGCGATCGCCATGGTGAGGGGCTAACGCTTGAAAATTTGGGAGACGTCTATTTCAAGCGTCTGAATTTTGTCAAAGCAATTGACTATTGGGATGAGTCTTTGGAGAAATTACATCCTGACTCGCCGGAGTTCAAACGGCTACAACAAAAATTAGCTCAAATGAGATCGCCTAGACAGATCACCTTAGGCTGTCTCCCCGGTGTTGGAGTATTATTGTTTTTTATATTCAACCTAGTTCGAGGGCATTGGCTGATCGCGACCATCACCGGCATGGCTGCCATCGGCTTTATCACCTACCGTCTCTGGCAAATCAGACGTTAACTGTCGATCTCGCCTTCAAAAAGAGTGTCTAATGGCATAGCCTCAATGCCCAACTGCTCTGTGAGGTAACGCGACAGCACATCATTTTGGCCATGGGTAACGTAGACCGTCTTGGCCTTAGTTTCCGTCACGGTTTTAATCAGGCTGGGCCAGTCCGCGTGGTCCGAGAGCACAAATCCTCGCTCATAGCCTCGCCGGCGACGGGCACCGCGCACGGCCATCCACCCAGAGGCAAAGGCTGTCTGGGGTTGCTTAAAACGCTTCATCCAAGATGAGCGATGGCCCGACGGGGGGGCAATTACCAGGTCTCCTTGAAACTTGTAAGACTTTTCAGTTTGACTGGTGGGCACCGTGGGCAGCATGTGGACGCCCACCTCTCGATAGATTTCTGTGAGCACCTGCACCGCCCCGTGGACATAGACCGTTTTGTCAGTAAACTGCGTCAGCTCTGCTAACACTCGCTGAGCCTTACCAAAGGAATAACAAAACAACAACGAGGGGCGTTCTAAATCGCTTTGCCACCAGCGATAAATTTGTTCGGCGGTTTCTGTGCCTGACTGCCAGCGATAGATGGGTAGCCCAAACGTAGCTTCGGTGATGTAAGCGTCGCATTCTACTACTTCAAACGGTTCACTGGTGGGGTCCGCACAGCGTTTGTAGTCACCTGAAATCACCCAGACTTCATCTTTGTATTCTACGCGGATCTGGGCTGAGCCCAGGACATGGCCCGCTGAGTGAAACGAAACCCAGGTATTTCCTAGTTTAATTTTGTCGCCATACTGCGTTGGCGTCAGGTTAATGTCTTTGCCCAGACGTTTGCGTAAAATGCCTGCTGAACTACCAATGGCATAGTAATGGTCAGAACCGGAGCGGGCATGATCGGAGTGGGCATGGGTGATCAGCGCAGTGTCTACAGCTCGCCAGGGATCGATGTAAAAATTACCTTGCTCACAATACAAACCTTCGGGGCGAACGCTAATTAGATTCATGCTGTCTGGAAAGTAAGCGTCCCCTTTGACTGCGGGCAGGGGATGTTTGCAGGGAACGCTGGCTGAGCGCAGTCAAAACCAGTCAGAACTTTTTGAACGATTATCTTAAAAATTAATAAAGCGATTTGCCCAGTTTCCTAGTGTATGGCCAGAAATTTAGCAAATCAAGCGGTCTATTGCACAGCTTATATGAAAGCTATAGATGGATTTAATCAATTTAATTGAGCACTCTAGGGCAATATCAGAGATGAAGCCTGTCCAGATTTGAAACTCTAGTTTTCGTCGGGGAAACCTTAAGGTTTTAACTTGGATGTGGTTTATGCATCATCTACGCGGTTGCTGATTTTTTATGGGATAAACCAATCTGTGAGACGTGCCACATGCCAGCATCTTTCAGATTAAGTCATGCCGAGGATCTGCAACGTCTCATCTACACATCAGGTGCTCTATGGCTGAGAGCAATCCCAACCGACTTAAACTTTCACAACTGCGGGCTCTGGTGGCCATTGCTAAAACCGGCACGTTTAGTGATGCGGCCCTACAGCTAGACCTATCGCAGTCGGCAGTGAGCCATGCGATCGCAACCCTAGAAACCGAGCTGGGCGTCATTCTCCTCAACCGAGGCCGCCAGGGCGCAGTCCTCACCCCCGTGGGCGAAGCCATCACCACTGAAGCCGAACAGGTGCTAGACCGGCTAGAAAAAATTTGCCAGCAGGCCCAGCTGGCCAAAGGGCTACAGTCGGGTCAGGTGCGTCTGGGTGGCTTTCGCAGTGTGGCCACTCACATTTTGCCAGCGGTAATTGAGCGCTTTCGCCAGCAGTATCCTGGCATCAGCGTCACCATCGAAGAATTTAGCCACTACCACCATGTCGAAGACTACCTGCGCCAGGGCCGCATCGACATTGGCTTTAGCTATTTACCGGCCATTGCTGAGTTTGAAGCCTGGGAGCTGCTGCGGGATGAATATATCGTGCTGCTGCCGCCAACGGCCAAACCCATGGATGCCCACCTGAGCTGGAAACAGCTATGCAGCTATCCTTTAATTCAAACACCGCCTGGGGATGGCTGCCGCTACAACGTCGAACAATATTTGGCTCGCCATAAGCAGGCCATCAAGTTTGCCTACGATGTCCGCGAAGACTCCACCATCGTCAGCATGGTCCGACGTGGGTTGGGGGCGGCCATCATGGCCCGTCTGGCGGCTGAACCTATTCCTGAAGATGTGATCGTAGCTCAATTGCCAGAACCCTTTGAGCGGGTCATTGGTGTGGTCACCCTGGCCGATGCCCTGCAGCCGCCGTCTGTTTTTGCCTTTTTAGACACCATCAAAGCCGTGTGGGGTGGCAAGCCGAGCAAACCTAAAGCAGCCTAGGGTGGGCGGTTTTACCTGCCGATGGCAATAAAATTCTTAAAACTTAAAATTCAAAACTCACAATTCAAAACCCATCATCGACAATATAAATAGATAGCCTACACAAGTTTTCTGTGGTTCCATTAAACGACAATAACCCCACCCGCACGACGCCCTATGTGGTGTTTGTGCTGATTGCCCTCAATGTGGCAATTTTTGTCTACGAACTGTCGCTCCAGGGCATGGGGGGAGATGCCCTCAATCAGTTTTTTCAAGTGTGGGCCATAGTCCCAGCAGAACTGACGGATAGCTTTGGTGGACGTGCCCTCAATCCGATTGGTGAATGGTTTACCCTGATTAGCTCTCAGTTTCTTCACGGCGGGTTTGCCCACCTGGGGGGCAACATGCTCTACCTGTGGATTTTTGGCAACAATATTGAAGACCAGCTAGGACACCGGCGGTTTATTGTGTTTTACCTGGCGTGCGGGGCATTGGCCGGGTTAGCTCAGTGGATATTTGCACCGGAATCTACGGTGCCTACGTTGGGGGCTAGCGGTGCGATCGCAGGGGTCATGGGAGCCTACATCATCCGCTTTCCCAAGGCCCAGATTCTTACGCTATTACCCCTATTTTTCATCTTCACCACCATTCGGGTACCTGCCATCTTCTTCCTGGGCTGGTGGTTTGTCCAACAAGCTTTTTACAGTGTGGCTAGCCTGGGAGCCAATGCTGACATGGGGGCAGGCGGTGTAGCCTACTGGGCCCATGCCGGTGGGTTTGTTTTTGGTGTTGTCCTGGGTCCGCTGCTGGGTCTATTTCCCAAAGGACAAGGCCCCTTTAGCCAAAGTCGTCGCTAAAGGCCCACTACAGCTCCGGTGGCTCAAAGTTAGGCAGTTCTAACCCAGCCTCAGGTGGAGCCGTGTCAGGAACAGTTTCCTCGGTAGAGCCTACCGAGGGACCCACCCGAAAGGGATAATTAACCCCAAGTTCTTCTGGTCTACTGGTACCGTCGTAGGTTGTCGTGACCCCTTCACTCAAGATTGTTAGGGTGTAGGGCACTTCAAGGGTTTCATAGGCGGCATTTGCAGCCGTAGCATTTGTACTGGCGAGCTCTTCTAAGGTGCAGGGAATTGCCAGGGTAACGTAAGCCAAGTAGTCTCCATTAGGGGCCTCTCCCGTCGGCCAAAAGATATTCTCAACGGGGGAAAACTCCTGGGTTTCACAAAACCCATTAGCATCCACATCCAGCTGACCGCCGGAGGGTGAGGTGGGTGTGCCAAAGTCGACAATGCTACCAGCTGGATCAACCACAATCAGATCTAAATCGTCGCTGGTGTTCCAACGCAAGGTGACTTGGACATCCCCTGTTTGTAAAACAGGTTCACCCCCGCTGGGGACTACACACAGGGCACCTAGATCATAAAGTTGTCCAGTCTCATCCTCAACATAGCAGCCGCTGTGGGAAGTTTCCGCCAGGGCGGCAGCCCCCCCACCGACACCGAGCCCCAACAGCAGGGTCAATCCTGCCAATGCAGGACCATTCAAACTGATATGTTTCATGACGTGCCGCACATTTATTTTTTCGCCGTTGCTGATTTAGAGGGTGACCGTTTAAGAACTGACATCACACGGAGGGTAGAGTATCTCAATTTCCTTACTGTACGCTAGACAGAAACTCAAAAGATGTGTTATCCATGAGCACATTCATCCATTGCGCTAGCGCTCCGGTTCCCCATGGGCTCTTCTATTCTCGCTATCCTCTCACTAATAGTTATTGGCTACTCGGTTGGCTCTGTCAGGGTCGTCAAAGAAGGTAATGCGGCTTTAATAGAACGCTTAGGACGCTATCGCTCCACCCTAGATCCCGGTGTGAATTTTATTGTGCCGCTGCTAGATGCCCTCGTGATCGAAGATACGCTGCGGGAGCAGATTTTAGACAGCAAGCCGAGAAGCGCCACCACTAAAGATAACGTTAACGTTGATGTCGATGCTGTTATCTACTGGCGTATTTTAGACCTTGAGAAAACCTACTACGCCATTGAAGATGTAGAACAGGCCATTGAAGAACTGGTGATCACAACCCTCCGGTCTGAAATTGGTAAGATGGACCTACAAGAGACGTTTTCCTCACGAGAATCGATCAACAAAGCTCTGCTGGATGTGCTGGATGAAGCGACAGAGCCCTGGGGAGTAAAGGTCAACCGGGTAGAAGTTCAACAAATCGAAATTCCCCCCGAGGTAGAAGAGTCCATGCGACTAGAACAGGCGGCTGCGATCGCAAAGCGGGCTGCCATTACCAAAGCCGAAGGTCTAAAGCAGGCGGCGATCTTAGAAGCAGAGGGGAATGTTCAGTCGATGAAGCTAATCTCCCAGGCCTTTGACGGTCAGCTCAGCCAGGGGGATATCATGAAGTTTTTAATCGCTCAGCGCTATGTGGATGCCAACCAGAAGCTGGGCGAAAGCGACAACTCAAAGGTTGTCTTTATGGATCCTCGGGCACTTACGGAAGGATTAGTGGACCTAATTAACGAAGCCCCCGATGCTAACAATTAAGCCGATCGACTGGACTGGTTTATAGATTGTCTATAGAGTTAAATCATTCAGGCTGGGTGAGCGTTGAGTGAGCCGGATTGTTGCTTGCTACGTGTTTTAATCTAGATCTCCCTAAGATACAGTCCCGGCAGATCGGTCTGGACCCATTCCTACTGACTTTAATCATGGTTTCTACCCTTGATAGTTCACCAACCACTCCATCATCGTCACGCCCTCTTTTGGGTATGAACCAGACTGAGCTGACTGATTGGGTCAAGGATCAGGGTCAGCCAGCTTATCGCGGGAAGCAGCTGCACCAGTGGCTGTACAACAAAGGTGCTCGCACCTTAGCCGATATTACTGTTTTCCCAAAAAACTGGCGTCAGGCCATGGAGCAGGTATCCATTGGCCGTTCTGATATTCATCATCGTTCGATTGCCCCCGACCAAACGGTTAAGTTTTTGTTGCGGCTAGAGGATGGGCACATTATCGAAGCCGTTGGTATCCCCACTGATAAACGTCTAACCGTCTGTGTGTCATCCCAGGTAGGCTGCCCGATGGCCTGTGATTTTTGTGCCACGGGGAAAGGGGGGTTTGTTCGTAATTTGGCCACCCATGAGATTGTTGACCAGGTCTTAACGGTGCAAGAAGCCTTTGAGCAACGGGTAAGCAATATTGTCTTTATGGGCATGGGTGAGCCGCTGATCAATGCTCAAAATGTTGTCGATGCCGTTAAATGTCTCAACCAGGATATTGGCATTGGTCAGCGTAGCATCACCGTTTCCACTGTGGGCATTCCAGGGCAAATTCGTCGACTAGCCGAGCATCATCTACAAATCACGCTGGCCGTCAGCCTCCACGCGTCCAACCAGTCTCTACGTACTGAGTTAATCCCCAGTGCCCAACAATATCCGCTCACAGCGCTCCTCGATGAATGTCGTGAGTATGTGACCATTACGGGCCGCCGGGTTACGTTTGAATATATTTTGCTGGCCGGGTTAAATGACTGCGAAGAACATGCCGCAGAGCTGAGTCAACTGCTGCGTGGCTTTCAAAGCCATGTCAACTTAATTCCCTACAACCCCATTGATGAAGTGGACTATCAGCGCCCCTCACGTAAACGTGTCAACCAGTTTACCGATAGGTTAAAAGCGTCAGGCATTGCCGTGAGTGTGCGTTATTCACGGGGTCTGGAAAAGGATGCTGCCTGTGGTCAACTGCGAGCATCCAAGATAGGCAATTAGCACAACAACAAAACTACTGGTTAAGAAAAACCGGTTTGTTACTATGTCCAGACATTTATTCTGCCTACTTAGCTAGCCATTGCTCCGGCAATACCGGGCGCATAAGCTTCAATAACTTTTCCAGTTCTCTGGCAAACAATCATTAAGTAATCACAGTTCGCACATTGAGTCCGGGTTAGCTGCTGTTTGTTTAGATGGTGACGTTCGGCGAACTTGCCGCAGTTTGGACAATGAATAGTTTGAATCACAGTATTCATAGGAATTAATAAAAAGGACAGGCAGGTCCTAATTATGCCAAGTTCTTGCTGGGCCGACAATGTGTCAAAAGTTACAGAAAAGGCGGGGATCGCCCTCTTCACAGGCGATCCCCGCTGTTGCCAGAGGCTTACCCAGCCTGTTTTTAAGCTCCTAGGGAAGATTAAAAACAGGCAAAAAAATCAACACTCTAAAATATAAAAGTTATTATTCTTGTAAAGAATGCGTTTAGACAGCTCCATTAACAATTGAATAAATCTAAAGGTTTATTTTATAAAGTTAGGCATTTTCGATACTTTTTTAGGACGTTGTTTGTGAAGCAACAGTATGGCAATGACGCTCATTTTTAACGGCTATCAACATGGAAATCAACATGATTTATTCGTCTTGGTAAGGATGGCTCTCTAAGCATTAGAAAATGAGACTTAGGTCTCTCGCCCTGGAAGAAAACTGCCACTAATTCGCTTAATGACTCGATTGGCCAGGTCTGCATAACGAATTTCACCGGCCAAGAGCTGCCCCAATCGTTTGGTGGCGGTTGGGCGTTTGATGCCGACTCGATAGCCAATCTTTTGCATGCGGAAAAAAATGTTGGCAATACGCTGACTCCACTGGATATCATTGCCCCATTCGTCATGGATAGCCTGGCTGTAATGGGCCAGGGCGAGGGCGTCTCCGGCAAGCGCACTGTCAATAGCGGCGGCGGCCTTGATGCCGCTAAAAATGGCGGGGCGAATACCTTCGGCGGTCATCGGGTCAACCAGGGCTGCGGCTTCGCCCACAAGAAGAGCCTGCTGGGTATGGAGAGGGCGATTGCCATTCCAAAGCTTAAGACCGTGGGCGTAAAGCTGACCGGCCCCTGGGTCACTTCCCAATGACTTGGCATAGGTGGCTAAGGATTGTTCTGGATTTTTGAGGGTATCCCCTAAGAAGCGAGTAATCCCCAGAGAATGGCGCTGGCGTTTGGGAAAATCCCACAGACACCCTTGTTTAACCAGGCCAAATTCAAACGCCATGGTGGGGTTTTCTAGGGGGGTGGGTAAGTCGATTTCTAGTACATAGCTCTGGCGTACTTTTTCGGGTTTAAAGCCTAGCCACTGGGCCATGGGCCCATCGGCACCATCGGCTGCAACCAAATAGCGACCAGCGTAGCTGTCATGGTCAGTTTGTACGGTCCAAGCGCCGTCTTTCAACGCTATGCCTACAACAGAGGTGCCATCTTTAAGGGTTGTCCCTGCCTTGAGCGCCTGATTGACCAGGCACTGGTCAAATACGTCACGACGGACAATCCACATGGGCTCTTCGGTCTCGAGCTCCGCTTCAACCGGGTCGTCTAACTGCCAGGTGTAGCGAACGTGGCGTAGCTTTTGGTCGATGGCTGGGGTGATATCAAAGTCTAACCAGCTAGCAATGCTGGGTGCGATCGCACCTGTACAGGGTTTGTAACGGGGCAGCCTATGCTTTTCAAGCAGCAGTACAGACCGCCCTCGCTGGGCCAGTTGGTACGCAGTGGTACTCCCCGCAGGACCACCCCCCACGACGATACAGTCAAACATGATGCACTCCCGATATGACCCGCTCAAGGTGACGTTGCTGACGGATGGAATAAATCACTCTGAAACGAGGGATAGTTTCAGACTTTTCAGATTAAGTCTTTCCAAAAAACAGCAACGCCCATCATTTTAAGCGGTTGTGGCGATCAGATTTTGCAGGAGCAGCTAATAAGAGCCAATAGTCTGAGTTGCTCTTGAACGCTGAATAAGACGTTAGATCAAACCTTCATGATTTCCTTTTCTTTATCTTCTAGGGCCTGATCAACGGTCTTAATGTACTGATCGGTTAGCTTCTGTACCTGATCTTGTAAATCCCGGGATTCGTCTTCAGACAGATCACCGCTCTTTTCCTGCTTTTTGGCAAAATCCATGCCGTCACGTCTAATGTTGCGAATGGCCACCCGGCCTTCTTCCGCATATTTGCCAGCTAGTTTGGCAAAATCCTTACGACGCTCGCTGGTGAGCTGGGGGATATTTAGTCGAATGACCGACCCGTCATTATTGGGCGTCAGTCCCACATCAGAGAGGGAAATGGCCTTTTCAATCTGACTGAGAATACTGGCATCGTAGGGCTGCACCATCAGCGTACTGGGATCGGGGGTGCTGATGTTGGCCATGGACTTCAGCGGTGTAGGGCTACCGTAATAATCAACGGAAATCCGGTCCAGCAAGGATGCGTTGGCGCGTCCGGTGCGAATGGTGTTGAACGAGCGCTTAGTGGCCTCAACAGCCTTTTGCATCGCCTGTTCTACGTCGTTAATATCAGCTAACTTCACAAGATCCTCCCACAATTGTGCCAATTGGTTCCCCAGACATAGCACGTTGAATGTTGCCATCAACGGCTAGGTTAAACACCATGATGGGGATGTTGTTATCTTTACACAGAGCAATGGCCGTACCGTCCATGACTTTAAGATCTTTGGCCAGAACATGGCTGTAGGTCAAGCTGGTATAGCGCTTTGCATTGGGGTTAGTGTTAGGATCGCTATCATAAACGCCATCCACCTTAGTGGCCTTAAGCAATACTTCAGCACTGATTTCAGCGGCGCGAAGAGCGGCGGTCGTGTCGGTGGTAAAGAAAGGATTACCAGACCCCGCACCAAAAATCACCACGCGCTTTTTCTCTAAATGGCGAATAGCCCGCCGCCGGATGTAGGGTTCGGCCATTTCCTGCATGGAAATGGCGGTTTGTACCCGCGTGGGTACTTCGATCCGCTCTAGGGCATCCTGCAGCGTCATGGCATTCATAACGGTGGCCAGCATGCCAATATAATCAGCGGTGGCTCGATCCATGCCAGAGGCCGCGCCCTTGACTCCTCGAAAAATGTTGCCACCGCCCACGACAACAGCAATTTCCACACCTTGCTCAACGGTAGCGGCAATTTCCTTAGCGATGGCATCTACTATTTTTGGATCAATGCCGTAGGCTAGTTCGCCCATTAAAGCTTCGCCGCTGAGTTTTAGGAGGACGCGCTTGTAGGTATTGCCCATGCGATGACTAGTTTAGTGACTGAATTTCCCCATCAAGATAGCAGTCTAAGGGTGTTTGGGAAACCGCATTGAAAAACGACATAGTGTACGATTTACAATCGCGCTGGGTGTTCCACGCAAATATACGTAACAAATGAGTCAACTGGAGACTGGATTAGCCATTTACGGCTGGCAGGTAGGGCTGGTGCTGGCCTGGCTGATGCTGATTGGGGGGGCATCTGAAGGGGCTAGACGGCTGGGGTATGGGCCTGAAATTACGCGCAAGATCGTTCATATTGGGGCGGGCCATGTCATTTTATTGGCCTGGTGGTTTCGGCTGCCGGCTTGGATGGGGGTGGCAGCTGCTGTGGTCTTTGCCGGGGTTGCCCTACTGTCTTATCGGTTACCGATTTTGCCCGGGATCAACAGCGTGGGACGACGCAGCGGAGGGACTTTTTTCTATGCCGTGAGCATTGGGGTGCTGATGGGCTGGTGCTGGCCCCAGGGATACCCCTACTTTGGGGTAGTGGGTATTTTGATTATGTGCTGGGGGGATGGTCTAGCAGCCTTGGTCGGTCAGCGATGGGGCCGTCATGGCTATGAGATTTGGGGGGAGAAGAAAAGCTGGGAAGGTAGCCTGACAATGGCAGTGGCTAGTGCCCTCGTGGTGTTAGCTGTGCTGGGGGGGCTACAGGGTCTAAGCTGGTCGCTGGTTGCCGTAGCCCTGGGAGTTGCGATCGCAGCCACCATTTTTGAAGCCATCTCTAAATATGGGATCGATAATCTGACCGTGCCCATCGGTGCCGCCGCCACAGCCCTCGCCCTTACCCGCTTACTGGGCTTGGACCAGCTGGGCTAGTGTTAGATCAATCACTGGGTCAAGCGCCACTAAAGAACTCAGGACTGAGACAACTCGCCATAAAGTCAGGAAACTCTTACCTAACGCCATGGACCTTTACCATCTAGATCAGCCAATTAAATGGGTTGTCTGTCTCTACGACGTTTTTTTCGAACCCTGACGGGAAAACCCAGAAAAACAAATGCTCTACGCAACCGTCCGAATTAAAAACTGATGCTAGAGTTTAGGCAAGAAAAGCCTTAAAGTTTGAGAGGCAGTTTGCCTGGTTATTGTCCAATCTGCTAGTTGGCTCTTCTTCAAGCCATGGTGCATTAACCGGAAAGTTTCAGATTAAGTGTGCATCTGGGGTCCTATCCCATAGTTGAACTTTTAATTTTTACTGCTGTCCAGCCAAACGGGTACTGATTATTGTGTTTATGTTTAAGCGAAAGCCAGCCACTAGTTTCACCTATCTCAGTCGTACGTGTGAATTGGAAGGCAATGTTCATGCTGAAGGCAAGTTAGTAGTCGACGGTATTATCCATGGCATTGTCGATATCCAGGGAGATTTAGAAATTTCTAAAACCGGGTTGGTCGAAGGTCAAGAGGTTCGGGCCCAAAATATTGCAGTGCAAGGCGTTCTAAAGGCACGGGTGTATGCAGAAGGTAAGCTGCTTTTGAGTAGCACCGCTCGACTAGAAGGGGATGTCGTTGCCGGGTCCCTAGAAATTGAACCCGGTGCTTACTACACAGGCTACATCGAGACTCGCGAATCTAAGACGCTGCCGCCGTCACGGGATTTACCAGAGCTGTACGGCACATCCCCCGAACCCACCGAAAGTCGTACGTCAGCATAGTGGTTGGTCAAACAGCTGGAGCCACTAGCTGTATCATTATCAGCCCCATACCCCTTTAGCCCCAGTCAGGGACCCTATGCCAGTCCTAACGAGCAAGACGCTTTACCTCTTCATGCAATATTTGCAGCTGTCTGAGGCTAGTGGTTGCTGGTTTTAGATTGCCAGTCTTCGCTAACCTTTCTAGCTGGGCAGCGGTTCTAGACATGCCCACAGCGCCAATGTTAGCGCTGGCACCCTTAATGTAGTGGGCCATTGCCTGTACCGCTGACGGGTTCTCAGTAGAAATAGCCATTTCTAGCTGACTAAGGCTGTTGTCAGTATCTGCAACAAACAGCTGGAGCAGTTCTTTTTGAAATGCTCTATCGCCCCCTGAAAGCTGTTCTAGTTGCTCCTGGTCAAAGGTTTTAGCCATAGTATGTTGGTTATGTATTACTTATGAAAGTACGTAAAAATCCACTAATTATCTTTTATAACCCAGCTCAATAAAACGGCACCTAACCCCAGCCAAATCCACAGGGGGGTTAGGGATAGCCCAGGTAGCAGATGGGGCAATCCATCGATGACAGAGCACAGCCATAGGCTAATGAGCAATATTAGCAGCGCAGCAAAAGAGGGCATAGGGTGCTTTGGGTTACCTACCAAGTCTACGAAATCCTGTGAAATTGTTGTGATTTTTAGTGGAGACTGCCTGTGGCAATGACGAGCCATAGAGAATCTGAGCGGTTCTATTATTTTGCCTATGGGTCATGCATGTGCCCAGTGGACTTAAAACGGTCTTTGCAGGAAAAGACCCATCCCTATGTGGTCGGACCGGCCCATTTAAAGGATTATCAGCTAGGCTTTTTTCGCTATTCTCGCCGTCGTCAGTGTGGCGTTCTTGATATTGTTCATACTCCTGGTGCCATGGTTCATGGCGTGCTTTATGCTCTACCCTGGCGTCTGAGTGCCCTGCTCGATCGGCGAGAGGAGGGATACGTTCACCATCAGGTAACGATTCAATGTCGGGGGCAGCGCTATGCCAACACCCGCACCTACACGGTGCTAGACAAGCTAGGTAACGAACAGGCCCCCAACGACTGGTATTTTGATGTGGTAATGCGCGGTGCCCTTACCTGTGGCCTGCCCGAAGCCTATTGCTGGCAGCTGTTTGACCACATGCACAACCTGCAGTTACAGCAGCAGCTGATAACCTCACCACCAAGAATCTGAACGGTTGCGCGCTGGGGAACGTCCTTCGCTACTATTAGACATGCTGCGGAGAAGTCGTGCATGGGGACTGAAGTGTCTGGTGAAATGTCTGGCGTTAGCTATCGATCTGAGGTGAGGCAGGTTCTACTGATTACCCTGCTTCTCAATTTGCTAGTAATGGTGCTCAAGCTAACGGTTGGCTTTTGGACAGGCTCCTTAAGCTTGCTAGCGGATGCGCTCCATAGCGTGACTGATAGTGCCAATAACGTTCTGGGACTGGTAACCAATCAGCTGGCATCTCCAGAACCTGACCGGGAGCATCCCTATGGTCATCAAAAGTATGAGGCGGTGGGAGCCCTGGGAGTTGCGGCCTTTCTAGGCATTGCTTGCTTTGAAATTTTAAAGGGTGCGTTTGACCGACTGCTGATGGGCTCAGCCCCTGTGGTGTTAACCCCGACAGCCCTATGGATCATGCTGGTGGTGTTGGGGCTCAACATTCTTGTTGCTGTGTATGAACGGCGGGTAGGTATACGGTTAGGCAGCAAGCTTCTAATTGCTGACGCTCACCATACGATGAGCGATATATGGATCACCATCGTAGTGATTGCTGGCCTGATCGGGATGTGGAAAGGACTCGACTGGTTGGATATTTTCCTGGCCTTACCCGTGGCGCTTCTGGTACTTCATAGCGGCTGGGTTGTTCTATCGGCCAACTTACCCTGGCTTGTGGATGAAATGGCCATTGCCCCGGAGGCCATCCATCGGGAAGTGATGAAAGTGCCTGGTGTACTGAACTGCCACAGCATTGCATCGCGAGGGTTATTGGGCCGTCAGGTATTTGTGGATATGCATCTGATTGTGGAACCGACGGATGTGGTTAGTGCCCACGATATTACTGAAGTGGTTGAGCAGACGTTAGAACAGGTCTTTGGTCCGATTCGGGTCACCATCCATGTGGAGCCTCCCAACTATCGCGAAGAGCATATTAGCTACCGATAATCCTATTTCCATAACATTGGGTCCTATGAATTTACCGACATGGATTACGGTGTCGCGGCTAGTGGCCATACCCTGGATGTTTTGGCTACTGGGCAATCCCTCAGTCAATCATCGCTGGTGGGCGGTGGCGGTATTTTTAATAGCCGCTTGCACTGACTGGTTAGATGGCTATTTGGCGCGTCGTCTTAATCAGGTGACGGACCTGGGAAAGTTTTTAGACCCGCTGGTGGATAAGCTGCTGGTGTTGGCTCCGCTGATGGTGCTGGTGCAGCTGGGTACGGTACCTGCCTGGGGAGTATTTTTGGTGTTAGCGCGGGAATTGACCATTGCCGGCTGGCGGGTAAATCAGCCGAAGGTGGTGGGGGCAAACATGTGGGGCAAGGTGAAAACGGTGGTGCAGATTGGTGCGATCGCAACCCTCATATCTCCCCTAGCCCAAAGTTATCCCTTAGTTGCCCTAGGGTTGTTTTGGCTAGCCGTAATAATTACCTGGTGGTCTGGGCTAATCTATTTAATGGCGTAACTTCATGGCGTAATCCCATCAGACCCTATGGCTACAGAAACCAGTAAAAACTCTGACAGCCCCCAGGAAGCCGGTTCCTGGCATGTGGTTCAACAGCCCGACGGTCACTGTGAAATTTTTAGCCAGGGTCAGTTGACCTCAGCTACAGATAGCCCTAACCAGTGGGGACCGTTTGCTAGCCGTAGCGAGGCCATTGCTAAACGCGTCGGGTTAATACGAGCCGGTAAGTGCCTGCCCCAGTGATAGCAGTGCCTGTACCCCTTTAAACCCGATGCACCTAGTTAACCGCAACGCCTCCGACGCTCGCAGCCTCACGCTGACCTCGGAGTACATCATTTAGAACTTCTATCGCCTTGGCATACTGGGGGTCCTCCAAGGTGCCGATGCGATCGCGATCTTCACTGAGGTATTCCCGTTCCTCATCCGTAAGCTCTACCGTAAAGTCGGGCTCAATACCCAAGGTATTGATATCGCGACCGCTTGGGGTCAAATATTTGGCAATAGTAACCGCAATCCCTGAACCATCCCCCAAACCTCGCACCGACTGCACGAGTCCCTTACCAAAGGTAGTGGTGCCCACCAGCACCGCTCGATTATTATCCTGCAGCGCTCCAGATAAAATTTCACTGGCACTGGCAGAACCGCCATCCACCAATACAACCAGAGGTTTATCACTCAAAGCCCGATCGCTGGCGACATTTTCATCCAAGACACCTTCACGATTCACCGTCGAAACGATGGTGCCATCACTGAGCCACATGCGGGAAATATCAATACTCGAGTAAAGCAAGCCACCAGGATTAGAGCGCAAATCTAGCACGTAGCCAGTCACATCGCGCAGTTCGAGCTCCTGAATAGCCTCACGCATCTCAGACGCCGCATTGGCACTAAACTGGGTCAGACGAATGTAGCCAACACCGCCCTCTTGCTCAGGGTGATAGGCAAAGCGTACGGGATGAATCTCAATGCGAGCCCGCACCAGATCAAAATCAAGCTCCTCACCTTCACGGACCACGGTTAAGGTAACTTCAGAATTGACCGGCCCTCGAATCAAATTAACCGCATCGCTTAGATCCATGCCCTCGGTTGTCTGACCGTCGATGCCAACAATCACATCCCCAGAGCGGATGCCCGCTTCAAATGCCGGGGTATCCTCAATGGGAGAAACCACAACGATTTCTTCGGTTTCTTCCTCCTGGGAAATTTGGATGCCCACCCCCGTCAGTTCACCAGAGGTATCGATTTGCATATTGCGAAATTCCTGAGGATCCATGAAGCGGGTATAGGGATCATCCAGGGAATCCAGCATTTCTCGAATCGCTTCATAGGCCGCACCGCTGTCGGTGTAGTCGCGATTGAGATAGTCAGTACGAATAGCCTGCCAGTCTTGATCATTAAATGTCTCATCGACATACTCATGATCGATCAGCTGCCATACTTCATCAATGACTTCTTTCGGGCTCTCTCTAAAGAATGCCTGACTCTGAGACCAGTGAATGCTTGTTCCTGCAACGACAACGGCCATACTTGCCAAAGCTGCCGCACCCAAAATCAGGCCATGCTTTTTGGTTGCCATAAAAAGAGATCCAGAAAAAGACTAGGACGATACGTACTTAACCAGACAGTATAGCTAGCTCACACCCTTATCAATATATAAGCTTTATTCAACTGACGCAGGCACCGTACAGATGCTCAGTCATTCAATGCAGCTTAGCAACTCCTCAGGAAAATTGGCTGATAATTTGACCAATAATCATTAACCTCTGAGGTTAGCAGATGTGAATCAAGATTTAACGAATGGCTTGCTTACTCGACCAAGTTAACAAATTGGTATGAGTTAACTGTGAAAGTTTTCTTGGGAAAACCTGAAACCCCCACCTAGAACCACCGCTTTCTTAAGCAAAAAGGGAGTTCTACATAGGGAGACTCAATCGATGGATTTTGTTAAAAAACTTAGCTTTCTGGGTCCACCCAGCGGCCATCGCCCTTAATTAAATTAATTAATTCCACCACACCCTCATCTTCAGGCACCCGCTTGATTTCCTCGCGGCCTCTGTAGAGAGAAATATAGCCCGGTGTTTTGCCCACATAACCATAGTCAGCATCTGCCATCTCCCCTGGCCCATTAACGATACAGCCCATGACAGCAATATCTAGGCCTGTGAGGTGATTTGTGGCTTCCCGCACTTTGTGCAGAACGTCTTCTAGATTAAACAGCGTTCGACCGCAGGAAGGACAGGCGACATATTCCACCATGGTTTTGCGCAACCCCAGGGCCTGCAAAATGCTGTAACATACCGGAATTTCTTTTTCGGGCGCTTCAGTTAGGGAGACGCGAATGGTATCACCAATGCCCTCTGCTAGCAACGTCCCAATACCAGCGGTGGATTTTATCCGACCATATTCGCCATCCCCCGCCTCGGTCACCCCTAAGTGCAGCGGGTAGCTCATCCCCAGTTCGTCCATACGTTGAGCCATCAGGCGATAGGCCGCCAGCATCACCGGCACCCGTGATGCCTTTAAGGAAATGACCAGGTTGTGAAAGTTCAGTGATTCACAGATACGGATAAATTCCAGGGCCGATTCCACCATGCCCTCGGGGGTATCACCATAGGTAAACAGCATGCGCTCTGCCAAAGACCCATGGTTCACACCAATACGCATGGCTTTGTTCTGGTCGCGCAGGGATACAACCAGAGGCTCTAGGGTTTCCCGGATTTTCTCACCAATCGCATCAAACTCAGTTTGGGTATACTCCGTACGGCTGTCGCTGGGCTTTTCAAACACATAGAGACCAGGGTTGATCCGCACCTTATCCACATGCTTAGCCACTTCCAGGGCAATTTTCATGCCGTTGTGGTGCACGTCTGCCACCAGGGGCACTGTCTGGTAGGTAGCTGAAAGCTTCTCTTTGATGGTTGCTAAGGCCTTAGCATGGGCCATGCTAGGAACCGTGACCCGTACAATTTCGCAGCCAATTTCATGCAGCCGGCGAATGGCGGCCACCGACCCCTCAGTGTCCAGCGTGTCTTCATTGATCATCGACTGTACGACAACCGGGGCTCCACCCCCGATGATGACGTCACCGACGGGTACAGGACGAGTTTTACGACGAACAATTTTAGTGTCGATTAGTTCGTTGGCACTGGTGTTAGAAGAGGGAGGCGTCAGGGTTTGCATACGTCGAACAACGGATGGATTTATGGTTTGGACCACATTCAAAGCCTATGGCTCTAAAGGTGGATCAGACTTGCTTTTCTATTGTATTTCGCTAGGGTCCCACAAAATGTAGAGGCTTACTGGCAGTCTGGGCGACAAAAAAATTGCGATCGCAACTCCCTTCCCGCTTCCATGGCCCCAAACAGCCCCTGCCTAATTTAATTTGGCAATGCACTCCAGCACCAGACGCTGGTTAATCAAGGAAAACGGTTGAATATCTAGGGTACGACGAAAACATTGAATCGCATCTAGATAGTTGCCAATGGAAGCATGACATAAACCCAGACCATGGAGAGCCCCAAAGTGATAAGGGATAAGTTCAAGGGTTTTTTCGCAGTCCCTAACGGCAGCTGAATAGTTGCCCTGCATGTAGTAAAGGACAGCCCGCCGATTCCAAGCTTCAGCAAAGTCTGGCAGGGTGAGAATCAGCTCATCGAGAATTGCTTTAGCATCCTCGCCCTGCTCAGCCTCAACCAGGGTTTGGCTCTCAATTAAGCGCTTGGCACCTTGGACACCCTTTTGGTGAAACCACATGTGCCAGAATTCTCCTGTTGCTTGATTTCGCACGGCTTCATCTGGATCTTTCAATGCCTGTAACAGGCGTTCAATATAGGCAGAATCCATCAGTTAAACAGGTTGATCGATCGAGTTGGACTGGCACCCACCGCCCCCCAAATAGGTGCCATAGTCCTTATCCTTGGACTTGGGAAAATCACAATAAATTTGAACGATACGGAAAGCACCCACTAAGTCATGAATAAGTCTGGAGGGCGACAATAGAGAGTGGTGCACACCACCCGGGAAAGCTAAGGCAAATAATACATGGGCGTGTTCACGTTATAGCCCATACTTCACTTACAAAGGATCGGTATCTCTGTGTCCACGGTAATTCAAGTGCGTCCCCGGCAGTTTGTAAAGACCGCTGCACTTGAGCAGGTCATGCAGCGGGCGCTACGCTATTTGAGATCTGGCTACTCCGTCCATTTGGCAGGCCCAACAGGCATTGGCAAAACCACCCTAGCAACGCATTTAGCCGCCTGTCGGCAGCAGCCAATGATGCTGATGCTAGGCGGCCACGACCTAGCAGTTCACAGCGACTTTAGTCAGTACGATTCTTGGCTCAGGGTGGCCTGTCGTGAAGGATGGACAGTAATCTATGACGAATTTAATCGTTCACGCCCCGAGAGCAATACGATGTTGCTGTCCACTCTGGGGGAACAGGGTCTCATTTTTCCCCAGGAAGGTGGGTCCGTGCCGATCCATCCCGAGTTTCGAGTGATTTTTACCTCTAATTCGGAGGAGTACTACGGCACCTACGGCACCCAAAGCGCACTGCTGGACCGGATGGTCACAATGCATTTACCAGAGCCCACTATGTTGGCGCAGCAGCAGCTGCTGATGGAATTAGTCGGTATTTCCATTGAATCAGCAGCCTTAGTCATTAGACTTGTGCAGCAGTTTTTTCGACAGGTATCTCCGGAGGGCAGGTTTAGCCTACGTCCTAAGCTGATGATTGCCCGGATATGCCACTGCGAAAGTATTACCGTTTCAGTCGATGATGCCGACTTTAGACAGGTATGTCGCGATGTCTTACTTTCGCGCTCCTCACAGTCAGCGACTGATGCCAATGAGGTCCTTTGGGAGTTATTTAATCGTCTATCCAGACAGAGGTCAGCCATCACCTCGGAGGCATCATCCTGTCTGTCGCTAGAACATGCGGGCTTAAACTACACCGATCGCTATTACTGAGCGGCTACTGAACGGCAAAGGATTCAATCATCCAGCGCTCACCCTGTTTCTTGAGGTTGTATTCAACCGTCAGCTGCTCTTGGAATGAAGCTGCCTCACTCAGCACACCAAATTGATAAGCATTTGCCGTTTCTTCCACATCAGCGGTCACTCTAATTTGAGTGTCGTCGATCTCTTCGGCGGATAAATTTTGGACAGATTGTTCGTATTCCACATGGACACCATCCCTCTGATTTGCTTGGACGCGATTTGTCCACTCAGAAAGGGCAGGTTCCAATAGGACAGCTTCGAGGGCGGTCACATCCCAACTAGGTCCCATGGCTTCGCTCTTAGCCGTGTACCAAGCTTGAATGACCTCCTCTGCAATTGACTGCACATCGCCACTGTCTGCCAGCTGGCCATCTTCAGCAGGTAGCTCAATGGCGGGACGAGCCACATCAATATCAACCGGATCGCCCTTGAGCCTAGGTCCACCAAACAGCCCGCCAAACCAGCCCAGTAGCTGAGTCACAATAAATCCTAGCAGCCCCAGCCCCAGCAACCCCAGCAGTAACACCAGAGCCAAACGCCCCCACTTAGGCGATGACGACCGCCGCCGGGATTTAATCGACGGCTCATCAAACGCTACGCTAGAGCCCAATTCTTCGCCAAGCTGGCCATCTGGCGACAGATTAGACACTTCTTCTGCGGTGTAGGCAGGTCGAGTGGCGGCGGCGGTACCGACTCCCACAGCGGCGGCGGTAGTACCCATGCCAAGCGCTTGTCCAGCGCCAAAGGGGGAAGAGTCACCATAGTTTCTTGGGGCTGCATAGTCGGTCCCAAATCGGCCAGCCGGCACCGTATCTTCGGGTGGCATCGCTTCTAGATAAGCCTGCACCTGCTCATTGGCAAAATAGTCCTTGAGGGTAACGTTGCTCTGGTCTAAATCCCTAAAGAAAGGAAAAACATCCTGCTGCAGCCAGCGCTCGGTATAGAGACATAGCCCAGGTAAAAGATCGGGAGCCCCTTCAGAATGGCTCTTAATAAAAGAAATGGGTTCATTTTCGTGGCTGCGCTCCAGAGCATAGGTCGCTTCTTCGGTTTGCCCCAGCAGTACTGCACACACAGCCTGCTCTAAATACACATCTTGACGCTCGGTCAACAAAGCAAGACGCTGTTTAGCTTGGCGGACAAGATTTGGCTGATGCTTGGCAAAGCCCCTGGCTAGGAGCGCATATACAGACAGATAAACACCTACCGATGAGGGGCGTTGAGCCTCAGCCTCAAAAATATCCTGCTGTTCTGCCGAGGTCAGATAGCTGCGCAACTGTTGGACAAAACGCAGAAAATCTTCAACACTTAGCCCCGAGGCATCATCATTGGCTCCATCAATGCCGCCCCGTTTCGCTAGCATGGATTTCAAAAGAGTAATGCCCTGACCTCTAGCGGTTTTATCAGCCAGGGGACGCGCCACCAGTTCCAAAATCCGATATGGCTTTAGCTTATCGAGGTCTGCTTGAATATCTGCCTGCATATCGGGAAACAGACTTTCCCGAATCATTAGCTCTTGACCTGTTTCTAAGGATTCTGCTGCATTTTCGTACTGGTGCTGCTGCCACTGTTCTCGTCCTAGCTCTAGACAGGCCAATCCCAGGGTGAGTACAACATCGGACAGGGCTTCTTGGGAACTCCCGTCCAACTTGCTAGGGCCGCTAGTCAAGTAGGGTCGCCCCAGACGAATCACCAGCTCATATTCACCAAGCTCGAGCAAAATGAGCAGTGCACCAATCAGCTGCTCCTCATAAATTTCAATAGAAACTAATTCAGAGCCCGCTGCCAGTAGCTTTGCATCGTAGGTCTGGCGCTTGCCAGAGTCTCGCAAAGCCTCATATGCCATATCAATCAGCTGCTTACGCGACTGAATCGCAAACTCTGAATACTCCCGCCGGGGTAGTTGTAGAGTACGGTCACGGTGAGCTTGCTCCAGTTGTTCCGCTGTCGCTTGCATGGGCAAACCCAGGATTCGGTAGTGATCTAGCGGAATTTGCACAGTGACTTCCTTAGCATTCGAGTTGACTTCGACTTGATGGGTAAAACCTTGAAGGACGCGATTACAGACATGAACGAATCTTCGCAGGTCATGACTGTATGAAAACTACCTAAGCGGGTTAAAACAGTCATTTACTAAAAACCGCATTCATAATAGCGATGAAATGCTGATATTTGAAAGCCTACAGCAATGAATCAAACTTTTCAGCCAATTGATTGCAGAAATTAGGGCTTTAAACCTACTACCTAGGGCTAGCATTTCCACGTAAGCGGAAGCCCGTAAATCTACCTGCTTTGCTAGGTTACCCACAGTAGCAATTCTCATATATCGCACCGATTACCCGCAGTTATAGCCATTAATTCATCAGTATCGTCTGCTTAATGTAAGTGAATATTTGGACAGATTAGAGAACATCAATCGCTAGGAAAGCGAGATTGTCGTCTAAAATTATGTTCGGTCGATTTTAACTCAATCAGGCCAACGACCATCTGTGTTATGGCAAGTTGATCATGAACTGATCACTTTTTTGGAATAATCATAATTTGTATTGCGGCGAGGCGATTAGCAAGCCAATGGTTCAGGAAAGGACATTACCAACATTTCAAGCGACTTCAGCAAAGATAGATAAGCAAGAGGGCCTGAGGCTATATGAGGATATGGTCCTGGGGCGGTACTTTGAGGACAAGTGTGCCGAAATGTACTACCGGGGCAAAATGTTCGGTTTTGTGCATCTCTACAACGGGCAAGAAGCCGTATCTAGCGGTGTGATCAAGTCCATGCGTTCCGATGACTACGTGTGTAGCACCTATCGCGACCATGTCCATGCCTTGAGTGCCGGAGTGCCTGCTAACGCCGTAATGGCTGAGCTATTTGGAAAAGAAACCGGCTGTAGCAAGGGCCGGGGTGGCTCGATGCATATGTTTTCTAAAGAGCACAATCTACTGGGGGGCTTTGCCTTTATTGGTGAAGGGATTCCGGTGGCTTTGGGGGCCGCATTTCAGTCGCGCTACCGCCGGGATGCCCTGGGTGATTCGTCTGCGGATCAGGTGACTGCTGCCTTCTTTGGCGATGGCACCACGAATAATGGTCAGTTTTTTGAGTGCCTGAATATGGCAGTTCTGTGGAAGCTGCCAATTCTGTTCGTAGTTGAAAACAATAAGTGGGCTATTGGTATGGCCCATGAGCGGGCCTCATCGCAAACTGAGATTTATCGTAAGGCTAGCGTATTTGGCATGCCGGGCTACGAGGTTGACGGTATGGACGTGCTGGCGGTGCGGGATGTGGCCAAAGCAGCCGTTGCCCGGGCCCGGGCTGGGGAAGGCCCAACGCTGATTGAATGTTTGACGTATCGATTCCGAGGACATTCGTTGGCAGACCCGGATGAGCTGCGATCGCAAACCGAAAAGGACGAGTGGCAGGCCCGCGACCCCCTAACTCGCATGGAAGCTTACATGATTGAGCAAAACCTGGCCGATGACGCCGAGCTAAAGGCGATCAAAAAGCGCATCGAGCGTCACATCGAAGATGCGGTTAAGTTTGCAGAGGAAAGCCCTGAGCCCTCGCCGGACGAACTCCGTCGCTACATTTTTGCTGAAGAGTAATGTCCCTAGACCACAGGCCTAAAAATCACAGGAAAATCAACAGGTATGGCAGAAACACTTTTATTTAATGCCCTGCGGGAAGCCGTAGATGAAGAGATGGGCAGGGACGAAACTGTCTTTGTCTTGGGAGAAGATGTCGGTCACTACGGCGGCTCCTACAAGGTTACCAAAGGTCTTTACGAAAAATATGGCCCCCTACGGGTTCTAGACACCCCCATTGCTGAAAACAGCTTTACCGGGATGGCGGTGGGTGCGGCCATGACCGGTCTGCGCCCCATTGTTGAAGGTATGAACATGGGGTTTTTGCTGCTGGCCTTTAACCAAATTGCCAACAATGCGGGCATGCTGCCCTACACCTCTGGCGGCAACTACCATATCCCCATGGTGATCCGGGGACCTGGCGGTGTGGGTCGTCAGCTAGGGGCAGAGCATTCCCAGCGTTTAGAGGCTTATTTTCAGGCGGTACCGGGTCTAAAGATTGTGGCCTGCTCTACGCCCTACAACGCCAAGGGGTTGCTCAAGTCAGCCATTCGCGATAAAAACCCCGTCCTCTTCTTTGAGCATGTGCTGCTCTACAACCTGAAAGAAGAGCTGCCGAGCGATGAGTATCTGGTGCCGTTGGATAAAGCGGATGTGGTCCGTCCTGGTAAGGATGTGACTATTCTCACCTACTCCCGCATGCGTCACCATGTATTGCAGGCGGTCAAAGGCATCGAAGCCCAGGGCTTTGACCCAGAGGTGATCGACCTGATTTCTTTAAAGCCCGTTGACTATGACACCATTGGGGCGTCGATTCGCAAGACCCACAAGGTAATCATTGTGGAAGAATGCATGAAAACCGGCGGTATTGCGGCAGAAATTATCGCCTCCATCAACGACCGCTTCTTTGATGAGCTGGATGCTCCGGTAATGCGGCTGTCCTCCCAGGATATTCCCACCCCCTACAATGGCCGACTAGAGAGTCTGACCATTGTGCAACCCAAGCAGATTGTGGAAGCCGTCGAGAAAATGATGATGGCACGGGTATAGCTCGCCCGCTCATATTGCTGGCACAGAGGGTAGCCATCCTCTGTGCTTTTTTATAGATTGCCGCCCACAGCAAGGGGCTAATTGGGTGGCAACCTATAATAGGATGTTCTGTTGGATAGCTCAGTCGCACAAGGACCGGTGTATGGATAGTACGGAGAAGGGCCATGGGTAAACAACGCTCGATGCTGGTGGTGATTGTGGGACTTGCGATCGCAGCCATAATTACCATTGTGCAACTGCCCACCCAGCTGGGGTTAGACCTGAGGGGCGGTTCTCAGCTTACTCTCCAAGTACTGACCAATGAGCAGATTACCCAGATCTCCGAACGGGAGTTAGAAGCAGTCCAACGGGTGATCGAAAATCGGGTTAATGGTCTGGGTGTTTCCGAAGCCATTGTCCAAAGCTCTGGCCAAGATCAGCTCCTGATTCAGCTACCCGGCGTCAGCGACCCTGGCCAGGCCCAGCGCGTACTGGGAGGCACGGCTCAGCTAGAGTTTCGAGCCCAAAAACCAGGTACTGAAGGCGAGCTCAGGGCAATTGCAGACATTGTTAACCAACAAGAAGTTCAGCAGGCCAGCATACTGGCCGTTGGCAACACCAACATTTCGGATGAGCAACTAGCTGAACTTGAAAGAGTCACGGCTGACCTTCAAGCTAGCCGTGAAACATTGCTGGAGCTATTTGAAGATACCGAACTTGGCGGAGATAAGCTGAGAGACGCCCTAGCAAGCCCCCTTGGCACCGGTCAATCCTGGCAAGTGTCTATTTACTTCAATAATGAAGGAGGAACACTTTTTACTGAGATGACCCGCAACATAGCCGGTACAGGTAGGGTTCTGGGCATTTTTCTAGATGATCGGCTGATCAGCGCCCCCACCGTTGATGTCCAGTACGCCGCCACCGGAATTCCCGGCAACAGTGCAACCATCTCGGGTAATTTTAATGCCGATGCCGCTAGGGATTTAGAAATCCAGCTCAGGGGCGGCGCATTGCCCGTTCCCGTAGAAGTAATCGAGAACCGTACAGTAGGTGCTACATTGGGCCGCGATAGCATTCAGCGCAGTCTCTACGCTGGCATTGCGGGGCTAGCCCTGGTGCTCATCTTTATGGCCGTTTACTATCGTCTACCCGGTATTTTGGCCGACGTTGCCCTGGTGGTCTACGCCCTCTTAACCTGGGCAGCCTACAACATCTTGGGCGTCACCATGACCCTACCGGGCATTGCCGGGTTTATCCTCAGTATCGGTATGGCCGTGGATGCCAATGTGCTGATTTTTGAGCGTACCCGTGAGGAATTACGAGCAGGCAAAACGCTCTACCGCTCTGTGGAATCAGGATTTTACCGAGCATTCTCCAGTATTCTCGACAGTAATGTCACCACAATTATTGCCTGTGCTGCACTGTTTTGGTTTGGGGCGGGTCTAGTCAAAGGATTTGCCCTTACCCTAGCAGTGGGGGTGGCCGTTAGTCTGTTTACAGCCTTCACCTGTACTCGCAACCTGCTGTTTTTTGTCATCAGCTTTCCACAATTTCGCAAGATAGGCTACTTTGCCCCTAGCCTAGCCGCCGATCTGCCCTCTACGTCCCAACCGTCTCAACCATGAAACTGAATGTCGTCAAACAGCGGGGTATCTGGTGGCTCCTTTCCGGTCTCCTAATTGTAATTAGCATTGCCGCCATGGCACTGTCCTGGTCCCAGTTCAACGGGCCAGTTAGACCTGGCCTAGACTTTATCGGTGGCACCCGTCTGCAGATAGAGCGGGACTGTAGCGAGGCAGCTGCCTGTGAGAGTCCCATTGAGATTACCGACATCCGAGAGATTTTGGATGACCAAGGCCTAGAGGGCAGCAGTCTGCAATTAGTGGGCAACTCTGGCCAAGGTATTGCCATCCGCACCCGGACCCTAGATGTAGATGAACAGACCAACCTACGTTCGGCATTAACAGAAACCCTGGGTCAGGTTGACCCCACCGCATCCAAAATCGATGTAGTTGGTCCTACTCTTGGTAAACAGCTTTTAATCGCTGGTCTGTTATCCCTACTGGTGGCCTTTGCTGGCATCACCGTTTATTTAAGTCTGCGGTTTAAGTTTGACTATGCCCTGTTGGCCCTCTTGGCCTTGATGCACGATGTCATCATTACCTTGGGTATTTTCTCTATCTTGGGACTTGTCCTGGGCTACGAAGCAGACAGTCTATTTATTGTGGCACTGCTCACCATTGTTGGTTTTTCCGTCAACGATACGGTGGTCATTTACGATCGCATCCGTGAGAACTTCAAACTAATGCCCGACCAGGGGGTGGATAAGATTGTTAACGAGGCGGTTAACCAAACCCTGGGGCGTTCTATCAACACCACCATGACAACGGTGCTGCCGCTGTTAGCCATCGTGTTCTTTGGTGGAGATACCCTTAAGTTCTTCGCTCTCGCCCTGATCATCGGCTTTTTAGCAGGGGCCTATTCCAGTATCTTTATTGCCAGCACTCTGTTGGCATGGTGGCGTTCTGGCTCTAACTCCAATACAGATATGTCCACCCCTATCCCAGAGTAAGCCTCAGCTCAACAGCTGCAGACATTCATAAACTACACACGTGACTGCCCCCAACGGCTCTAGAAACATCGACGGTACCCATACCGCTACAGAGGCGACGGAGAGAGCGATTGAAGCCCTGCGGCAACACTCTCTTACCCTGTGGTGGCGGCTCACGGTTGGCGTCTGGCTAACCGTTGGACCGTTAACCCTGTGGCAGCTGCGTTCTGAAATCAGTTTGCTGTTGGACTATTTCACCTGGACTTCTGTTTACTACGGGCTGAAGTACAACTTTCTAGGCTCTGTGGGATTTTTTCTGTGTGTCGGTCTGGCCAGTACTCTACTAATCCGTGAGATTCGCCATCTCACCCTGGGCATATCCCCGATGGAGCACAAACGTTTAGAAAAGCAGTTGGTCCAGATACGTCGTCAGGGCCCTTCACACCCCTTGTGGTCATTGGTCCATCGTCCGTAAGCAGATTAATCGAAAATATTTGCAAACTCATTGAACAATGGGAAAATTTCATCGCTAGAATGTTGGGCCTAAACTTCTTGGCTCTACCATGCGACTCACCACTGACCGCCTCATTATCCGCGACTGGCATCCACTCAACGATGCTCAGCCGGCCTGTGATATTTACGGCGATCCACGGGTAACCCGTTGGCTATCGAACAGCGCTGCCGATAGTTCAATTTGGGTGACCCAGGAGAGACTGCAGCGCTATTGTAAGCGCACCGTTCACGGGCTCGGTATTTGGGCCGTTGTCGAAAAAGAAATTGACCGTGCCATCGGTAGCATTTTGCTTGTCCCGTTGCCCAATAGCGACAAAACAGACAGCGGTAAGATCGAAATTGGCTGGCATTTTCGCCCCGCAAGTTGGGGCTACGGCTATGCCACTGAAGCTGCTCGCGCCATTCTCAATTACGGGTTTACCGAGCTAACGCTGCCCACCATCTATGCCGTCACCACCCCAGACAATATCCGTTCCCAGCGGGTTATGGCCCGATTAGGGATGCAGTTCCTGGGCTCTACCGAAGCGTACTACAGTCGCCCCTTGCAGCTTTATCGCTTGGGCGCTGACCACTATTCGTCGGGCCAACTGGCATCAATGGTCGATAGCACCGTATCAACATCAGTGCCGCTGACATAGTCCACCATGCCAGTCCAAAAGGTACCTGTGCCCACAGTGGCTGGCATCAGGTCAGAGCCATCAAATCGAATCGTCTCGGCCTGGGCCAGCACCGATGCCATTTGTCGGATACCGTCATTGGGGTAGAGGGCCAAATCCACGTCTTGATGGGGGCTAATGTAGCCACGGGCAGCCCAACGTTCATGGGGAGTCACCGTCGTCAAATAGGCCATGGCAGCCTGGGCCGCTGGTGTATTGTTGGTCATGGCGACCACCAGTCCACCGGTCAGGAGTGGTGCTGTGGGTCCTTTCCCAGGCAACAAAAATACCTGGGCATCTCGACCCGGTTCAACGGTGTCAGGTAAAAAGTCAGTGATAAAGCTGGCCTGGCGGTGTAGGTAGCAGCCCGGCGGTTGATCAAATAGGGGGGTTGGGGCATCGCCAAAAGGGGTGCTGATGGCCCCAACAACGCCACCACGCACATAGCGGTCATTGCGCACAATTTCCCCAAACTGCTGTACGGCCTCCTTGACCGGTGGAGCATTGAAGGGAATTTCGTGGGCGACCCACTGGTCATATATCTCAGGTCCGGCGGTCCGCAACAGAATATCTTCTACCCAATCGGTCCCGACCCAGCCCGTAGCATCCCCACTGTCCATACCAAAACACCAGGGTGTGTTGCCCTCGGCCGCAATTTTCTCAGTGAGCGCCATCAGCTCATCCCAACTGGCTGGGATGGTATAGCCTGCGGTTTCAAAGGCATCCGGGTTGTACCACACCAAACTTTTAGGATCGGCCCGCATCCATACCCCGTAGACGTTCCCATCCACCGCGCCCAGGTTTACCCAATCGGGGCCAAATGCCGTGGTCAATGTGGCCACATCCATCACATCATCCAGGGGAGTAAGTGCCCCTTCCCGGGCTAGATCCGCCATCAGTCCTGGCTGTGGAAATATGGCCAGGTCAGGGACATCCCCCCCCGCCACTCGAATCGGCAGGACGGTGGTAAATGCGTCAGTCCCTTCGTAGATCACCTCAATCCCAGTCTCAGCCGTAAACGGGGCAAAGGCGTCTTCAACAATCTCCTGACCAACGCCGGTCAGGGAGCCTAAAATCAGCAGTGTGTCTTCGCTGCGGCTGTTTTGAGACGCCCCATCGCAGGCCGTTAATAACAGCAATAGCCCAAAAAGACTAAAGAAAAAAGAGTTGGGGCGCATGGCATCTGAAGCTGAGTTGTTTCAGACAGTGTATCGCCATCGCGCATGGGATTTTAGCTAGAGGCACTGGTGTAGAATCGCAGGGCAAATCGCCAAAACATACGCGATAGTTGAAATAGCCCTAGGGCCAACAAACAGGCCCCAGCCAGCCAGGCGTAGTCAATGCGATTTAGAAAAACCTGGGCTGGGACCGTGGTCAAAAATGACACCGGAATCACAAAGGTAAAGAAGATGCGAAAGGCGGCTGGATAGGCCACGATGGGAAACCGCCCGGCCTCTAGGAAATTGCGCAGCACCTCTGTGACGTTATAGATTTTGACGAACCAAATACTGGTGGCTCCTAACATAAACCACAGGCTGTACAAACTCATAAAACCTAGGGCCAGGGGGCCGACGGCGGCAAGATAATTCTCCAGCCCTAACCCCAGCTGATTGCCTGCGTATATCACCATGGTGGCCCCCAGCACCAAATCTGGAAATCCCCATGGCGAGATGGTGCGCGCCGATAGCCAAAACTGGGAGCTAATGGGTTTTAGGAGAACAAAATCGAGGGTGCCTTCCTGTACATGCTTGACAATTCGATTGAGGTTGGGGCTCAAAAATGTGGCGGCGAATCCTTGCAGCATGGTGAACACCCCCAGCACCACTAGGGCTTCTTGCCACTGCCATCCTTGAAACTCATAGCCAGTTCGATAAAACAAAAATAGTCCAAATAAATTGCCACCTAGGGCCGTGAGGCTACTAAAGGTGGCAATTACAAAGTTCAAACGGTATTCAAGTTCAGCTGCGATCGCAACTTCCCAAAACAGCCGCAACACTCTTAAATACCGCTGCACTGCTGCCAACTCCACGTCGTCAGCCCTATCGTATCAACATACCTGAAAAGACTGTACGGGCAAGGAATGCCTTTTCAAACTGCCTAGGCCGAATGCTGACCGTCAACATAACGCTTGAGCTCACCCTGCAAACGATAGCGGGCCCGAGCGATACGAGACTTGACGGTTCCCAGGGAAACCCCCGTAATCTCAGCAATCTCCTCGTAGGGTAATCCCTGAATTTCTCTCAAAACAATGGTGGTCCGAAATACCTCAGGCAGTTCAGCAATAGCAGCCTGCAGGCGATCGTAAAATTCGTGGGTCATCATAGTGTCCACAGGGCTAGGCTCTTCCGATGCGATCTCCCAATCAACCTGACCATCATCCAGATGACGTGGCGCATCCAGCGACAGGGTACCGGCGTGACGCTTACGTTTGCGCAGCTCGTCGTAAAACAAATTGGTGGTAATACGACTCATCCAGCCTTTAAATTTCACAGGTGACTGCAAACGATTCAAATTGCGATAAACGCGAATCCAAACCTCTTGAGCCAGATCAGCCCGATCAGACCAATCGGGCGCAAGATGATAAAGCTGACGATCTACATGGGACTTATAGCGACGCATCAGCTCTGAAAACGGTGCCTGTTCTGGATAACGATGACACTGACATACATTAATTAATTCGGCTAAATCGAGCTGATTAAGTTGCTCCGCAGCAAGCTTTTGACTATTGGGCTGAATGGTCTGAAAAGAAGAAAGCTTGGCAACAGAATTAAGAGCTTCACCAGATAAAGAGCGGGCGTCAAGTTGAATAGTAGTCATCATAAAAACAATTCAGGAAGTTGTTTAATACTGAGGCTGAGCTAACTAAGGATTACACCTAAATTTAGCCCGAAAGAATAACAGTCTTTAAGACCGATAAAACAGACATGCCTGTGAGAATCACCGAGCCTGTTAACCAATGTAATCAGAGCTGTTTCTATCAGACATCAGCCATATAACCGAGCAGTTTCCTCGGAAAAATCGCTCATTACTACTTTAGTCGGAACCCCATGGGTAGTCCGTAAAGTGTTAGTTAAGAGATGGCTGATAAACGCTTTTGTTTAGTAGAAAAGTTCAAGTTAATAGGTGAAGATATGGAGCCTATGAAGGGGATCAAATTTGCTTTAAAGCTATTGCATTTATCCTACATATTAACTTTGTATAGACATCGTCAAATTCATCGTCTCTACATATACTTAAGTGTGCTATGTATGGTTTGAATTTGTCTACTTAAGCACCCATACCTGAGTAGCGTTTTAGTCCCCGTCGCCAAAGCCAGCGGTTTACCCCCAAAAAAAGCACGCACCACAGGATTGTTGTGGCTATGCTATGGCCAATGTTTACGGGCAACCCAACGATTAGGCTGGCCGGTACATAGATCAAATAGGGAAACGGCGTCCAAAACACAACTGTGCGGATCGCATCAGGAAACAGGGTTAGGGGAGCCACCATGCCTGAGAGAAATGTATAAAGCAAGAATGAAAACTGTTCAATGGCCGTTGCCCGCTCAACCCAAAAGGCCACCATGGCATAGGTATATTGCATCAAAAAGCGTAGACAAAAGGCCAACCCAATGGCCAATAGTCCCCATAGGACATGGGCCGGCTGCTGACGAGCCGCAGGATATAGCCAAAGAAAGAGGCCGATTAAGGCAACAATAAAGGGAAGTCTAGCCAGCCGTTCTGCCAAATGGGACAAAAAATGACGCCAGCCTGGGTCTAGGGGCTGTAGCAGCAGCGGCGATAGCTTGCCTTCCAACACTTCTCGCTCAAAGTCCCAAATTACCCAGACAACGGTTAGCTGTCGTACTACAAAAACGGCTAGAAAATAACGTACTACCTCATCGGGTCTCAGCTCAAACTGTCCGCTGCGGGCGGCTTCTTGCCACAGCCCCATCAGAATTAGGGGAAATGAGCCGGAGAGCACCCAGAACATAAGTTCGGCGCGGTACTCAAGCATATAAGCATAGTAAACCGACAACAGCGTTGGGATTACTCGCAGGGGACGCTGAAGCAAACTAAGTCGAGGCATTGCTACGGGGTATCGGCGGGCTGAAAAGCAAATGAGTTTTGAGCGCTATTACATCTGTCAGGTTAGGTAGGGTAACGGGCATCTCTAAAAGCCTTATGTGACAACCGCCAATGTGACCAACGCTATTTATCAGATCAACTCAAAGCTCAAAACTTCTTCAGTGCTTAGTTTAGTTGGTTATGCTGACAGTAGGTGAGCGAGGGTAGGGCGATGCTAAGAATTTCAAATCAGGTGGCGATTCCCGACAGTGAGATTGAATTGCAGGCGGTGCGATCGCAAGGTGCAGGCGGTCAAAACGTCAACAAAGTCTCCACTGCCATCCATCTCCGCTTCGATATCCCGGCGTCATCACTACCGGCAAGCTACAAAACTCGGCTACTTGCCTTAAACGATAGCCGCATTACAAAAGACGGCGTCATTCACATCAAATCCCAAGCCCATCGCACCCAGCTCCGCAATAAAACCGATGCCCTAGCACGGCTGCAGCAGATAATTCGAGCAGCCATGGTCGTACCTAAAAAACGCAAACCCACCAAACCCAGTAAAGCCGCTAAACAAAGACGCCTCGACAGCAAAACTAAACGCGCTCAGCAAAAAGCATCCCGCGGTCGCGTAAGTTATGAAGACTGACCAACATCAGGCTGACTCTGGATGAAAGTATTCATAGATCTGCTGGGCTAGCTGAGGACCAATGCCTGACACCGCTGTCAACCGCTCTACGCTAGCCTCACGAATATAATCAATAGAGCGAAATTCAGCCAGCAACATTTTTTGTCGATGGTGCCCCAGCCCTGGAATCTCACTTAAGCGGGAACGTCGCATTCGGTCAGTGCGCTTTTTGCGATGAAAGCTAACCGCAAATCGATGGGCCTCATCTCGCAGACGACGCAATAGCTGCACACCAGGCTGCTCGGCCTCGGTGGACAGCGGTGTAGATTCCCCAGGTAAAAAGATCTCCTCGCGCTTCTTGGCCAAACTCACCACATTTAATTCACTCAGCAAGTTCAGCTCCTTGAGTACAGCCACAACGGCTGAAAGCTGCCCCTTACCCCCATCAATCATCACCAGATCAGGCCAGTCTGGATTACCAATGCGTTCCTTCGATGGATCATCTGCATACTTACGGAATCGCCGCCGAATCACCTCCGCCATGCTGGCAAAGTCATCAGAATGCCCGCTAGTCACCTTCGGGTTTTTAATCTTGTAGTGGCGATAGTGCTGCTTTGCTGGCAAACCATCCACAAATACCACCTGGGAAGCCACCGCGTCTGATCCTTGAATATGGGAAATGTCATACCCTTCAATGCGTTTTGGCTGTCCCGGCAGATCTACAATCTCAGCTAGATCCTGCATTGCCTGATTATTGCGATCGGCAAATCGCTGGGTGCGGGCCAGCTCATACTGGGCATTGCGCTCCACCATTTCCACTAGCTCAGCTTTAGTCTGTCGCTGAGGCACTTCAATAGTCACCTTACGTCCCTTCTGCTGGGTAAGAAACTCCGCCAGTATGTCCGCATCGGGCAGTGAATGCTGCACCATAATTTCACTGGGAATTTCTACCGCATCCACCTTGGGGTAATGCTCTTCTAGCACCCGCTGCAGAATTTGCCCCGGCGTTCCCGACTCGGTTTCAGCCACAAATCCCAAACGCCCCACCAAACGCCCTGCCCGGATTTGAAACAGTTGAATACAAGTGTGCTGATCGTCTCCCGACAGGGCAATGGCATCTCGCGAAATCGTATCGTCGGGCAGTGCCACCTTTTGATGGGCGCTCAGGGTCTGCAACCCGCGAATCTGATCGCGTAATCGAGCCGCATGTTCAAAGTTCAGTTTTTCAGCCGCTTTTTCCATCTGAGCGGCCAAGATCGACTCCAGCTCCTGCACCCGTCCCTGAAAAACCATGGCCACCTTTTGAACAATCTTGTGATAGTCCTCTGGTGTAATCAGCTCCTGGCATACCCCTGGACATTGACCAATGTCGTAATTTAAACAAGGCCGATCTTTAAACAAGGGCTGACGTCGCTGTCGCAGCGGAAAAATTTTCTTAGAAATATGGAGCGTTCGGCGTAGCAGTCCCGTATCTACATAGGGCCCATAGTAGCGATCCTTTTTCGTTTTCTTACGTCGCTTCCGGGTGATAAAAATCCTGGGATAGTCCTCTGACCAGGTGATGCAAAGATAGGGATATTTCTTATCATCCTTAAGCAGCACATTAAAGTAGGGCTGATGCTGCTTAATCAAATTGGCTTCCAATGCCAGGGCCTCTGCCTCGGTGTCAGTGACGATAAACTCAATATCAACCACCTGAGTCACCATCACCGCAATACGTGGCGCATGATGATTTGAGTCCCTAAAATAGGACCGGACTCGATTGCGCAAGCTTTTTGACTTACCGATGTAGAGGATTTGATCGTCCCCATCGCGCATAAAATACACGCCCGGCTCCTGGGGAATTTCCTTGAGTCTGGCCTCTAGGCGCTCAGTGTCTTTGAGTAGTGTCGTTGCAGCAGCGGCAGAAGGCACTAGAGGTCTGTCCTGTAAGGGTTGTCCCTCTCTATTTTGCATAGATCTTTAAAGCCCATTCACAATCTGGACTTTCCTTAGGAGAAACTTAAGGTTTTAACCAATGCGAGAAGGGTTACCAACCAAAGCAGTTAGAACATCCTCAGCAATCCTTGCTGACCTACCAAAATTTCTCGCAGCAGACTAATAAACGCCACCCAAATAATTGGAGAAATATCAACCCCGCCAAACGGAGGGACTAACTTACGAACAGGGATCAAGAATGGCTCGGTGGGCCAGTAAACCAAACTAAACGGAAACTTGGTTGATTCTGCTTCGGGATACCAAGTCAGAACAATCCGAAATATAAATAACAGGGTCATAACCGCCAGCAGCGGCCCAACAATCCAATTGCCAACCGTGATACCGGACATCGTTAACCTTCCTCGCCAAATGAGTAATTCACTTTAAGGATTGTAAAGCTTAGTCTGATTTCTGAGAGCATCAAACTAAGTTACAAACTCAGCAAAAAATCGAAACCCTTATGTACCAAGCATTTAATGCTTCAACGAACCTTGAATCTGCTTTTTGCCCAAATTAAAAGGCTTCTCAAGGTTAACGTTGCTCGATACTATATTAACCAAGCATTACAAACGTTTGCGAATCTAAAGAGTAGAGGCTATGACACCATCACTGACTAATTTCTTGTTGAGCCTGGTTGCTGGCGCTGCAATTGTAGTTATTCCGGTAACTGTTGCTCTTGTCTTTATCAGCCAGCGCGACAAAATTAAGCGCTAGAACCTACGAGTAGCTAATTCAAATTGGTATTTCTCGTGAGGCTTTTGGCACATTAGTCATCTACGACTGCATGTGCCAGTAACGATTATTCTGACGCGCACCCACTTCAGAGGCAGTTTCCCAGCCAGTATTTTGTAAGATGATTTGAGAGTACGGCAACGGCTGTGCTCTCTTTTACAGTATTGATCTACCAGCTCCATGGATAGTGGGCAGTCCTTGCTGAATCTTGGTAGCATTCCCCAAACTTTTGGCCGGGTAAGACGTTGATCATACGTTTGATTTGTCTTCAATTTCCCAAAGACAAATCAAAGGTGGCCCGCTAGGATAGAATTGGTGGCTATGGTTGGTTTGGGTGGACACGCCTGTCAGCCTTCTCGGCACAGAGCCGCCATCATACTGAGGAAGTAATTGTGAATTTTGGTACTCCTGTCCCGCTGCTGGTTGGATTAATTCTTATTCTCGGTGCCGTTGGCTTATTTTTTCTAGATAAGCTTAAGCCAGGCTATGAGCGCAGCTCTGACAAGGTGTATTCCATCTTGCTTCTAATATCTGGCGTTTTCCTGTTAGCGCATCTAAACATGGAACTACTGGCATCCTTTCAGCAGGTGATGCTGGTGGGCATGCTAACAACGCTAATCATCAATGACATTAGCAAGCGAGAGTCTAATCGCAATAGCTCCCGCCCCATCGAGCGGGAAGGTCCACCGCGTCGCTATGATGAGCGCCCACGCCGGGTCTACCGCGCCGAGCTAGATGATTGGGACGCGCCTGGGCCAAGACAGCCTCAAATTCCCAGCAATCGAGAGGGATATCGCGGTGATGGTTATTACGATGACCGATACGGACCTCGTCCCCTAGAACCACGTCCAGGCTACGATGAGCGTCGTCCACCAGCGAGATTACAGCCAGGTCAACCAGGTCGACCTGAGGAACGACGATTTGATAACTATTCCAGCGAGCGCCCTGACAGTCGCCGACCCGATACTCGAACCTCTGAGCGGCCTGATAGTTTTTACTCTAATCCTCGCTATGACGGTGGTGGGTTCCCTCCTCCAAGCAACCGGCCTCAGCGTCCATCCCCACGTCCGTTGGATTCGCCAGTAACGGCAGGTAATGGTGCGGGTCACAGCATGGGAGGATTGCCTCAGCCTCCTAGAAACTCTGATACGCGCAACGACCGTCCTCCGCTAAATGTACGCCCTCGACCGGTGGAATCCACTGACAGCAGCTACACAGATTTTCGCCCTGCGCAACCAAGCGATGGAAATCCTGAGCAAAATTCAGACACCCCACCGCCCCAGCCACCAGCAAACTACTAGCGGTTGACTGCACATCCCCTTTCGTACAACCTTGATTTACCAAGACATCTGATTGTCAAGGAAACCAGATAGCAATTCACCAATGGCTAGAAAAAGACCTACCCAAGCCCACATCACTAAGCTTATTTCCAAAAGCCAGTCCGAATTCCTCAAGGCTCGCACTAAAAAGCAGACAGAATATTACATGGGGGCTAAGTTGATCGAGGTGGGGGTGAATCCAGAAAAGGCAATTTATCGATGGAAAGTTATAGACAAAGGCATGAAGGAAGAGTGGACCTACAGTGCCTACTGGGACGATAGCAAGGAAAAAATTGAGACAGAAGAAGGATAGATCCCAACGGTGGCTCCGCTAACCCATACAAAGAGCCTTGGTCTGCTTCATTTTTGTTAGGGCTTACTGAACGACCCCTTCAACCTGTCTAAGCAGACTGCCATCAATGGGTTGATTAATCAGCACCATGGTTGTGGTTTCATTTTCTGAAAAACCTACACGCTCATAGAACTGCTTCTGGTTAGTCGTCATCAGATACGTGCGCTCCACGTTACTCATGTGGGGATGACCCAGAACCGTCTCCACTAGCTTGCGTCCTAGGCCAGCTCCTTGATAGTCATCGTGAATGACCACATCCCAGATAGTTGCCCGATACACACCGTCAGATGTGGCCCGGGCAAAGCCAACCAGCACTTTGCCATCCCATGCTGTCACGACAGGGCAGCTATGGCTAATGGCTTTAGCTAAATCCTTAAATCGACGACCGGCTGCCCAAAAGGCAGAATGATTAAAGAGGTTTCCAAGTTGCTCTAAATCGTTTGCATCTAAAGATTCGGTGTAGCGAAACTGAACAGACCGAAGATCCATGGTGGTGAAGTTGAGACAAGATTGCAACTGCCCAGTAAGCCTACAATCGCAGGCATTAAGCTAGGACCATTATCTACAACAACCATACACAGCCCCAACGCAGACAACTATCAAGGTCCCTGATAGTTAGTATCAAAAAATACAAATTGAATTACAATCAAGTCCAACCAACTTCATCCGACTTGAAGTTTTTCAATTAAAAACGGCATTCACTGCCAAATGCAATTGGGAAAAACGGTCTGTTTTTCTCGATAGTTTTGCAGGATTTGCTCGTTAACTCTAACGCCCCGTGGCGTAAAAATCCAAGCTACATCTCGCCTCACTATCGCCAAATTGCCCATCAGGTATCTGACACTTTTTTCGAGTGGGGGAAACCGTCCCTCGGGAGGGGGTTTATAGGCTGAGGATATCTAGATAAGATAAGTATCGGGGTATAGTACCCACACCCGCCGTTTACTGCCCAGACATGCTGAAACGACTCTTAGGCGATCCCAACGCTCGCAAGCTCAAGCGCTACCAACCTGACGTTAAGGAGATTGCGCTTCTGGAAAAGGATATCCAGGCACTCTCTGACGATGAACTGAGAGGTAAAACGGCGGAGTTCAGAAAGCGTCTTGAAGCGGATGAGGATCTTGACGATCTGCTCACTGAGGCGTTCGCCGTTGTACGTGAAGCTGGCGTTCGCGTCTTGGGTATGCGTCATTATGACGTACAGCTAATTGGTGGCATGGTACTCCACGATGGCCAGATTGCCGAAATGAAAACGGGTGAAGGAAAAACCCTGGTGGCCACCCTGCCCGCTTACCTCAATGCCCTTTCAGGTAAAGGGGTACATGTTGTTACGGTAAACGACTACCTGGCTCGTCGTGATGCCGAATGGATGGGCCAGGTCCACCGTTTTCTGGGGCTATCAGTGGGTCTAATTCAGCAGGGCATGAGCCCCACTGAGCGTCGCAAGAACTATGGCTGCGATATTACCTACGGCACCAATAGCGAGTTTGGATTTGACTACCTCAGGGACAACATGGCTTCTTCGATAGAAGAAGTGGTACAGCGTCCGTTTAACTTTTGCATCATTGACGAAGTAGACTCCATTCTGGTGGATGAGGCCCGTACTCCCCTGATTATTTCGGGGCAGGTAGACCGACCCCAAGAAAAATACGTGCAGGCGGCAGACCTGGCTCGCCAGTTAGAACCTGAAACCGACTACGAAGTAGATGAGAAGGCTCGAAACGTTCTACTTACAGACGAAGGGTTTGAAAAAGCAGAAAACTTACTAGGTGTGACGGATCTGTTTGATCCGAAGGATCCCTGGGCTCACTTTGTATTCAACGCCGTTAAAGCAAAAGAGCTATTTGTCAAAGACGTTAACTACATTGTGCGTAATGACGAGGTGGTGATTGTCGATGAATTTACCGGTCGAGTCATGCCCGGTCGTCGCTGGAGTGATGGTCTACACCAGGCAATTGAAGCCAAAGAGCATGTAGACATTCAGCCAGAAACTCAAACCCTGGCCTCAATTACATATCAGAACTTTTTCTTGCTTTATGACAAGCTATCGGGAATGACCGGTACGGCCAAAACCGAAGAAGCTGAGTTTGAAAAGATTTACGACATCGAAGTTACCATTATTCCTACTAACCGTCCTATCGCCCGTAAAGATATGTCGGATGTGGTGTACAAAACTGAAATTGCAAAATGGAAAGCCTTGGCCCAAGAATGTGCAGAAATGCATGAGACCGGGCGTCCGGTTTTGGTGGGTACAACGAGTGTTGAAAAATCAGAGCTGCTGTCGGGTCTGTTGCAACAGCTCAATGTGGAGCACAATTTGCTTAACGCGAAGCCAGAAAACGTTGAGCGGGAATCTGAAATTGTTGCCCAGGCTGGTCGTAGCGGTGCGGTTACCATTGCCACCAACATGGCCGGTCGGGGAACTGACATTATCCTCGGCGGTAATGCTGACTATATGGCCCGACTAAAAATTCGGGAATATTTGATGCCTAAGGTAGTTCGTCCTGAGGACGAGCAAGGATTTGGAGTGGCTCGGGTAGCTGCAACTGGCGGCAAAAGCGGAGCTAAAGGATTTCAATCCAATGGCAAAAAGCAGAAGACATGGAAAGCATCCCCAGAAATCTTCCCCACTGAGCTGTCGAGCGATACTGAAAAAGCCCTGAAGGATGCCGTCGCTTTTGCTGTTAAGACTTATGGACCTCAAAGTCTGTCAGAGTTGGCAGCTGAAGACAAAATTGCCACTGCTGCTGAAAAGGCACCTACTGACGACCCAGCCATCCAAAAGCTGCGGGATGTGTACAAGCTCATTTTGGCTGAATACGAAGCTCTAACAGATTCTGAGCATGACAAAGTGATTGAGCTGGGTGGATTGCATGTTATTGGCACTGAGCGCCACGAATCGCGGCGGGTGGATAATCAACTGCGCGGCCGAGCCGGTCGCCAGGGTGACCCTGGCTCTACCAAGTTCTTTTTGAGCTTAGAGGACAATCTGCTAAGAATCTTTGGTGGTGACCGTGTCGCGGGTCTGATGAATGCCTTTCGGGTAGAAGAAGATATGCCGATTGAGTCGGGTATGCTAACCCGCTCTTTGGAAGGTGCTCAGAAAAAGGTCGAAACTTACTACTACGACATTCGTAAGCAGGTATTTGAATACGACGAGGTGATGAATAATCAGCGTCGTGCTATCTATGCTGAACGGCGACGCGTTTTGGAAGGTGACAAGCTAAAAGAGCTGGTGATTGGCTATGGCGAACAGACCATGGACGATATTGTCGATGCCTATATCAATCCTGAACTACCGTCTGAAGAGTGGGACCTCGACAATATCGTTGGGAAGGTCAAGGAATTTATTTATCTGCTTGAGGACCTGACGGCCGACCAACTTGAAAACCTCTCCATGGGTGAAATCAAAACCTTTTTGCGAGAGCAGGTACACATCGCCTATGACATCAAAGAAAGTCAGGTAGATAAGATGAAGCCAGGGCTAATGCGAGAAGCAGAGCGATTCTTTATCTTGCAGCAGGTTGACACCCTATGGCGCGAGCACCTGCAGCAGATGGATGCTTTGCGAGAAACGGTTGGTTTACGCGGCTACGGTCAAAAGGATCCGCTGATTGAATATAAGAGCGAGGGCTATGAAGTCTTTTTGGACATGATGACGGGCATTCGTCGTAATGTGGTGTACACCATGTTCCAATTCCAACCTCAGCCCCCACCGCAGGCAGCCCCTGCTGATGGTCCCATTGATGTAGAAGTGGTGTAACGTAACTTAGGACTCCGCATAACGTTATGAGGTCGGGTTATCTACATAACTTTAAGGTATTCAAGGATACTGAATCTAACGGGTGCGAGCAGGGTTATAACTGGTGGGGTAACTTGAAATAAAGCCCCATGGTGTTTGTTGCTCCGCCACCTGCCCTACCCCTCGTCACCCATACCATTGCCCCTGAGGAAGATATAGATGCGCCTAAGGGGGGTTCCGTCGGGGGGGCAAACGGGTCGTCAGATATGCTGCTTCTAGCCCAGGCGGTCATACCTGAGGCTCAGACGGCTGTAGACATCAATGGTGGCCAAATCACCATTAGCGGTGGGCAACAGGCGGGCGCAAACCTATTCTATGGATTTGAGCAGTTTAATGTACCGACGGATGCCACAGCTGATTTTCTAGCGGATCCGGCTGTACAGCGGGTTGTTGGCCACGTTACCGGTGGCGATGGCTCTAATATTGACGGGTTATTAACCATCACTGGCGGTGATGCCGATTTATTTATCATTAATCCAGCTGGAATTTTATTTGGTCCTAATGCCCAACTAGATTTACCCGCTACCTTCACAGCAACAACGGCCCATGGTGTGGGTTTTGGCGAGCGTTGGTTTAGCGCCACCGGGGAGAATGCTATTCAAGAACTGAGTGAAGCCCCCAGCGGATTAGCGTTTTCTGAGTCGTCAGCAGCCATTGTAAACCTGGCCGATCTATCGACAACTGACGGTCTGCTATTGGCGGCAGGTACTGTGGTTGATTTGGGCTCATTACGTTCACAGAATGGAGCGGTACAGATTCTTAGCCGGGATTCAGGCGCTGTTGTGCTTAGGGATGGGTTGCTACGCTTGGATTTGGCCCCTGCATCTTTGCCCCCTGAGTCATTGGAAACAGCGGCTTCCCTGGCTGACCTGTTAACCGGAGGTACCGCTGAGCAGGCAGCACAGATTACCGTTGATGAGCAGGGAAATGTGTTCTTAGCCAATGTGCCGATCGCCGCTGGCGATGGTGTTGTCAGTCAGCTAAACGGCCAGTCAGCGTTGGTGGTTGCGGGAAATACTCTGCATTTACCAGGTAGTGCCCTCACGACGAGCGACGGATTAACGCTGGTGGGAGAGCAAGTTTATATTACGGACAGCGAGGCACAGCCCTTAACCCTGAGGGCAGGGGAAAGGTTGACTATTCAGGGCCGTGACGGGATTGATGTGCTGGCACTGTACAACGATCAAACGGTCATTGCCGGGGGCGAGGTGCTGTTGGCCAGCGATGGCGAGATTTCCTTGGATGCCCACATCAGCAGTCGGGGAGACGTAGGATTTACCACCCTTGATAATGGGCAGACTGCGGATTTTATTAGCCTCTACGATCCGATCATTAGTGCCGATGGTAATGTCTCGTTTGGAAGCTACAGTGGCCCCGCTTTGAAGGTTGAGGCAACGGGCAGCATTTTGGTGGATGGGGATATTACGATTACTGGCCCGGATACTACATTGTCGCAATTTGTAAATTGGGAGAGCATTGGCGATGTCTCAATCGAGACATCGCAGTTTGGGTTTGGACCGGGGGCGGCTCCCTCTCAGGTCTTGCTAGATCTGGGGAGTAGTGCGGTTAGTCGAGCTGAGTTAGAAACTTTTTTGGGGTTGCCTGCGGGTGCCTTAAATGGCTTAGGGAGTGGGACGGCTGATGAGGGGAGTGCGATCGCAACCACCTTTAGCGCTCAAACCGGCGACACCGTCAGCTTTGACTGGAATTTTGTCACCAACAACGTCGGCACCTTTGCAGCTGACGATTTTGTATTTGTAACCCTGACCGGGGTAACAACCGCCCAGCTAGCCGACAGCAACGATCTGGGGCTGGTCTCAAATCCTGATAGATTTGAAAACTTTCCCCGAATTGGGTTCTTTTCAGGGTCTGATGCCGCCACCGGACTCCAGTCATTTGCCACCAATATCCCAGCCGATGGGGATTACACGTTGGGTATCGGTCTGGTCAGGCAAACGGCATCCAACGGCAATTCTGTTGCCCTGATAGACAATGTGCTGCCCGAACCTACGCTAATCGCCGACGAATCGCTGCTGGCCACCACACCCGCCTTGATTTTGCGGGCCGGGGAAACCACCCTGCAAAACATGGCGAACCTGCCCCAGCTAAACCAGCCCGATCTAAATACTGATTTTGTGGAAACGGCCACGGGAACCACCCCCGCCAGCATTACCGTCAACGGAGAGATTAGCACCGAGAATAACGATTTTGATGTAGATGGCGGCTCGGTAATTTTGACCGCACCTGGGGCGGTGACCCTCAATGGCAATGTCAATACCCGCGCTCCTTACAGTGGCAACATTGTGATTACAGGCAGTGAGATTACCGCACAACAACTCAATGCCGGTGGGGGCTTTCAAAACCCCAGCCAGGTTGTTCTCACCTCAACAGAGGGGAATACGATTGTGGAGACAATCTCTGCTGGTAGCGGCGGGGTAGACATTTCTGCAGCCGGTTTCTTTCAAGCCACCGACACATTTGAAGCATCGGTCAGAATTACCCTCGACCCGGTGGAAGATGCCGAGCTAATTGCCTTTTTACAGGCAGCAGACCCTGATGCCTTTAGCCAAATTGACTTAAACGAGCAGATCCAGATTCTGATTCCAGCCAGCATTGCCGCCAGTCCAGATGCGGGCGAGGGTCGCATTCGCATTCGCCATGGGGCGGCGGGTATGACCGCCAGCAATGAAGATTACGACATCGAAGGCACAGGGGTTGTGTCATCGACTCCATTTTTTGTTGGCCCCAATGCGGAGAATGTCACCATCACCATCAATCCTGAAATGTTCGGGTTTCAGGCAACGGTCAGCGGGTTTACACCGCTATTTGACACCGCAGACTTTCCCACCAACGCCAGCGGCACCAATGGAGCCATTGCCCAACTTACGGGCGATGGTAGCTTAGCCACCGCCTTTTTTAATGAGCCCTTTGTACCTGAAATTCCAGTGGTACCAGAACCGCCAGGGCCACAGCCGCCGGGGCCACAGCCACCAGGACCGCAGCCGCCGGGACCGCAGCCCACCACTACCACCAGTCCAGAATTCTCCACCGCCGATACGGATAACTTGGAAGAAGAAGAAACCGAGGATGAGGCCGTGGCCACAAACACGCCTGACAATCTCTTGGCCCTGCGGGGGGTAACCGAAGACTGTGATGCGGATGAACTCACCGAGGAGAACGGGGTGACCAGACTATCGGGGGATTGTCTAGAGGAAAATAGCCCTGACACCCCGCAGAGCGTGGCCCCCAATGAATCCTCCAATGAGGCCCCCGATGAATTTCCCAATGAAGACGAGGTGAGCCTGACACCATGACCCACCTGGCTATAAGGGATTGGCCTCGGTGGCTAAAGCGGCCTGTGAGATTATGTCTGGGGCTGTTACTCGGGCTGTGGTTGGGGGTTGGGGCGACCTGGGCCCAAAGCCCGAGCGAACTCTTTGCCCAGGGACGGCAGCAGTATGGTGATCACAACTACGAGGCTGCGATCGCAACCTGGCAACAGGCCCTCGACCTGTACCATCGCCCCACCGATCAAGCCGCCACCCTTAACGGTTTGGCCGCCGCCCACCTGGCCCTGGGACAAAATCGAGCCGCCGTTACCTGGGCTAGTCAAGCGTTAGCCACCGCCAAGCAAATAGATGATGCCGCCATGGCCGCTCAGCTCCAGGCCCAGTCATTAGGAAATCAGGGCATTGCCCAGCGAGCCCTGGGACAGTATTTGGATGCGATCGCCACCTACCAAGAGGCCCTCACCCTGATGCAGACCCAGGGCGATCAGCTAGGCGAGTCGCGGGTCTTGGGGCTATTGGGTAACGCCCATGAATCCTTGGGAGATTTTGACCAGGCCGTTACGTTTCATCAAAATAGTCTTGCGATCGCAAAAAATCTGCAAAATCAGCTGCAAGAGAGTGCGGCCCTTAACAATCTTGGAGCCACCTATGCCACCGAAGGTAAATACGATGAAGCCATTAACCTCTATCAGAAAAGTCTCACCCTGGCCAAATCCCTCGACGACAACCTGCGCATTGGCTATGCCCTGAATAATTTAGGTACGGCTTACCACGCTCAAAACCAGTTGGATAGGGCCATTGAGCACTATAACCAAAGCCTTACCCTAGCAGAAACCGTGGGTAACACCGGCTTAGAAATTGACGCCCTGAGCGGGCTCGGTCTGGCCTACGAAGATCTCAATGACTATGATCGGGCCATCGCGCTACATGTTCGCAGCGTTGATCTTTCGGCAGATATTGACGATCCTCGCCGTCAGGGACGCACCCTCAACAATCTGGGCCATGCCCGATTTGGTGCCAACCAGCTAGACCAGGCCGAGGCCACCCTGCGTTCCGCCATTAACACCCTAGAAGCGCTACGCCCTAGCCAAGACCAGTACAACATTTCCCTATTTGACACCCATGTGCTCACCTACAATTTGCTGCAACAGATTTTGGTGGCCCAAAACAAACCAGAAGAGGCCCTAGAAGTGGCAGAACGGGGGCGGGCACAGGCGTTTGTAGAACTTCTGGCCCAGCGATCGGCCAACCTCCCTAAAACCCGACTCACCCTTGCAGATATTCAAACCATTGCCCAAGATCAACAGGCCACCCTGGTGGAATATACCCTGGTGCCTGATGCCAGTTTCAAGGTGCAGGGCAAACAGCGGGGCACGGCGGAAAGCCTATACATTTGGGTGGTGCAGCCCACTGGGGACGTAACATTCCGTCAGGTTGATTTAAAGGACAACGATGTTTCTATCGCGGACTTGGTTAAAACGAGTCGCGATCGCAGCGGTGTACGCGGAGCGGTTAGCGATCGCCCCAGCCTGCGCTCCATTCGCCCAGGCGATCAGGTCCGCCGCGACGGCGAGCCCCCAGATTGGGCTCCCTATGACGTCATTGCCGTCGATCCGCGTGCCCGCACCGTTACCGTCAGCCACCCTGACTTTGTCCTACCCAATCCGGTCATTCCCCTCAGCGAAGTCCGCAAAATCAACCCCTCAGCCTTTGCCCCCGTGCTGCAACAACGTCAACACTGGCGAGAGTTACATCAGCTCCTCATCCAGCCAATTGTCGACCTACTGCCCAACGATCCAAATGCGCGGGTGTTTTTTGTACCCCAAGAGCAGCTGTTTCTAGTCCCATTTCCTGCACTCCAGGCCGAGGATGACAGCTACCTGATCGAACATCACACCATTTTGACAGCCCCCGCTATCCAAGTCCTACAAACAACAGATCGCCCCCCAAAAAACGCTCTTTCTGAAACCGATAACATGTTAATTGTTGGCGATCCGTCCCCGATGCCCGCCAATCTACAGCCCCTGCCCTACGCCCGAGCTGAGGCCGAGCGCATTGCCGACCTGTTGAACACTGAGGCAATCATCGGGCATAGGGCAACCGAGCCAAAAATTCAGCAAGCGCTATCCTCAGCTCGGCTGATTCACCTGGCCACCCATGGCTTTTTTAATGAAGCCAATCCGCTAGAAGGATCCTTAGCCCTAGCACCAATTGCCAGCGGCAGTGGTCCTGAAGGCGACGGGTTTCTGACAGCGGCAGAAATTTTAGAGAGTCAGCTGAGCGCTGAGCTCGTCGTGCTCAGTGCCTGCGATACGGGCAGAGGCCGCATCACCGGAGACGGAGTTGTTGGTCTATCACGCTCATTTTTGGCGGCAGGAGTCCCCAGTGTGATGGTGTCTCTTTGGCAGGTGCCCGACGAAGCCACCTCCGCCATGATGTTAAATTTTTACCAGCAGCGTCTAGCTGGCGAAGACAATGCCCAGGCACTGCGACAGGCCATGCTATCAATGCTCGACATCTATCCCGCTCCGGTTAACTGGGCCGCATTTACCTTAGTGGGTAGCTAGGGCCAATTAGCTATTCGTCTCTAAATAAATAGTCACATCTTCAAGGATGCGCGTTAGCTCTGCTTCAGTGGTTAAACGCATCCGATCGTCCCGAACCGTAATCAACAGCTTGGCAGCAAACGGGCTGGGCCAAATATTAGGGTTACAGAAAATTTCTAAGAATACATCCCCCGTGTGGCGATACTCCGTTGGTTTCACCGGCTGGGGTCTACCAGCACCCACCGTAGCGGCAGACTTGGTTTTAAGGGTTTGGATCAGGCCCGCCAATGAGTCTTTTAACTCCTGGGCCGCGGCAACAGAAAAACTAAACTGAACCGAACCTTGAACCAGGTTGAGGGTGAGTTGGGACGCCATGAAAACCAGTGGTGGGAGTGCTTGCCAATCGTACCGCTCCCCCCGCAGCTAGAAACGCCACCGTTATAAAGTTTTAGGGTCCATCCCTCACCCAGTAAGTTTTCGCAACTTTTGTTGCACCCAGTGACGGCTATCGAGGGAAGTCGATACGCTAATGTCGGTATCCAGAAGAAGACCCTATGCTTGTCACCTGTGTCTATGTATTTGTAAAACCAGACCATGTGGATGACTTTATTGCCGCCACCAAGGCAAACCACATTGGCTCTGTACAAGAACCGGCTAACATCAGGTTTGATTTTCTACAGGACCCAGATGAGCCCACCAAGTTCATGCTCTACGAAGCTTACAAAACAGCGGAGGGTGTCGCGGCCCATAAACAAACTGCCCACTACCTGACCTGGCGCGAAACTGTGGCTCCCTGGATGGCACAGCCCCGGCAAGGTAAGTCTTACACCGTTATCGCCCCCTAGGCCCATCGGGAGAACACCTGTGATATTTGCAGACTTTAGCTTGGCCAAAGTCCCTCCCATATACTTTGGGGCCGGAAAACGACAGCTGATGCCCGCCTGGCTACGGGAGAGAGCGCTAACGCGGCTGCTCTTGGTTATTGGCGGGCAGTCGCTGCAAAAAACCGGTAAGCTGGCCTCCATTGAAGCGAGTCTCCAACAGTACGGGCTGACCTATGAAATCGTCCGCTGTACCGGAGAGCCCACGGCCACGTTCATTAATGACATATGTAAAACCTATAGAGGTGAAGGAATTCAGGCCGTAGTCGGCATTGGTGGCGGCAGTGTAGTCGATGCAGGCAAGGCCATTTCTGCCATGCTGCCCCATAGCAATTCTATTGTGGATCACCTGGAAGGGGTGGGCAGCGGCATTCCCCACAGCGGCAAAAAAGTCCCCTATTTAGCCATCCCCACCACCTCTGGCACGGGCAGTGAAGTCACTAAAAACGCGGTCATTAGCGAGGTCGGTCCCCAGGGGTATAAAAAATCCATCCGCCATGAAAATCTTATCCCTGACGGTGTGATTGTTGATAGCGAGCTGCTAGTCGCCTGTCCGCCTCACATTACAGCCGCCTGCGGTCTGGACGCGTTTACTCAACTGCTGGAACCCTATCTATCCCCTACGGCGAGTCCCCTAACCGATGCCTTGGCCTGGAGTGGGTTAACGGCCATGGGGCCAAATTTGTTAACCGCCTGTGGGGCAGGGGCTAACGATTTAGCTGTACGTGAGGCCATGGCTTATGGTTCCTTGCTATCTGGTGTTTGTTTAGCCAATGCGGGTTTGGGCATTGTCCACGGGTTGGCTTCACCGCTGGGGGGATTTTTTCCGATTCCCCATGGTGTCGTCTGCGGTACGCTGCTGGCCGCCGCCACCGAGGTAACCTGGCAAGCCCTCTTGGCAAGAGAACGGCACAATCCGGCAGTGGCAAAGATAGCAAAGTTAGGGGCGTTTCTGGGGGATGAGCCTGACACCAACCCCGTTAATTCTGGTGCAGCGCTATGTCGAATTTTGTGGGAGTGGACACAGGCACTGGCGCTGCCTCGATTGGGAGAGTATGGAGTACAAGCAACGGATTTAGACCGGATTATGGCAAAAACTCGTAACCGTAATAATCCTATTCCCCTGACCCCAACAGAGATTAAAAACCTGGTTTTATCTCGTCTCTAACCTTCGACCATCGGTCGTCAACTATGAATATTCCGCACAATTAAATAGCTAATAGATAGAGCTAAAATTGCAACCGCCAAACCAATCAGGCTGACACCGGTTACTTTTTCTAGATCTAGAATAATAATCTTACGAGCCACGGCCGTTAGCGATGTGACGATCACCAGCTCCACCTGCACCACATGCTTTTTCAGGTAGGCGGTGATATTTTCTAAAATCTCTAGGGCGATCAGTACGCTTAGAAATAGGCCAAAAATTTCGCTGAGGATATTTTTAAAGAACCCTTCTGGGCTCGGTTCCCAGAGCGCTACAGCTAGGAAACGAACAAGATCGATCATGCTCACAAAGATCACAACGAGCATGGCCATAGATAGTAGTTTGGAAACGATGGTCTCTATGGCATCAATACCGTGCAGAAAGCTCTCCGCACTTAACCAGTTCCATCGATTGCCCTTATGACTGCCCATACGCTCCAGAAAACGGACCCCTAGGAGAACTATACAGGTGAGAGGGAAATGGCGGTTGAGGTCACATAACGCTCAACCTTTAACCGCCACTATTGTTTGCCCTACATAAAGCGACCGGCCATCTTTAGCATGTCGCCCATGTCCACATCACCATCACCATCGCCGTCTAGAAAGGCGGTGACCAATGGGTTGCCCTGGGCCTGGGTACCGGTTTTAGCCGAACCTTGGTTTAAAAACTTCATCACGATGGGAATTACCATGGGCAGCATTACCATTACTTGACTGGCATCTAGCCCCGTCTTTTGAGAAACCGCTGAGGCAATTTGGGTTTGCTGAGCCGGGCTAAACAGTTTGGGAAGTACCGCTGCACCATCGGTGGTTCCTTGCTTTACCAGGTCAAGTACAGCGTCTATACCCTGGGTTTGTTGTTTTTCCTTCAGCGCCGATTGGACAAAGCCACCGACCACTGAGGCTGCCTGCTGAGTTGCTGAGCTGTTGGCATTATTTGCCTGGGCAACCTGCTGCGCCATCGATACAATTTGGCCAAGCTGACCGAAGCTGGCTTCACGATTGGGATCCTGAATGGCTCCCATTACCTGATCAAATATTCCCATGGGAAATAAAGACGTCCTTGGTTAGCAACAATTGGCGGCACTGATCCACCTTATGTATAGTAAGACGCTATGCTGGCTCAAATGAAAAATTGGCAGCTTCATTTTAGGAACGTGATGGCTATATGAGGCGACCTCTAATTATTGCTGTTGCGGTTTTGGTTTTTCTCGGTTTGCTGTTATGGCTCACCAGCACCTTGGGGACGCTCTACGCGGGACTGTCAACCCTCAATCCGTGGGTGGCTCAGGTCATGACTACCCTGGTTGTGGTGCTGATGTTAGCAGCGTTGGGGGTGGTGGCTTACTACGGCTGGCTGTTTTTGCGACCCCGCCGTCGCGCCGCCGCGCCGCCCTTGCCTAAAACCACAAATGACGCTGCAGTCACTCATCTGCAAAGTCTCGACCAGCAGCTGAGCCAAATTGAAGATGAGGTGGCTCGCCGGGCGCTGGTGGAACGGGCTAAAACCGTTACCCATGCCTTTGAACAACAGCGGCTGCACCTGGTAATTGTTGGTAGCGGCTCGGTGGGAAAAACGTCGTTGGCTAATGCCCTAATGGGGGAAATGGCTGGAGAAACCGCCGTCACCAAAGGAACAACAACGGAGCAACAGGACTATCGGGTAGCGATTCCTGCCATTGATGGGGAAATCATTCTGAGTGACAGCCCAGGGTTGCTGGATGTGGGGGCAGCAGACCAGGCCAGTCGAGAGTTAGCTACCCAGGCGGATTTATTGCTGTATGTGGTTGATAATGACCTGCACCGAGCCCAGTATGAGATTTTGATGCAGCTACTGGCGGTGGGGAAACGCACCCTGGTGGTGTTGAACAAAACTGATCTGTACGCTGACGATGAGGTGCAGCTGCTGCTTGAACGATTGCGACAGCGGGTGGGTCAGCTGGACAGTCGGGACGTGGTTGCGATCGCAGCCCACCCTAACGATGACCCCGACCCCTATATCCAACCCCTCATCGACCGCATCATCGCCATCTTGCGAGCCGAAGGCCGCGACCTGATTGCCAACAACATTTTGTTACAATCCCAGCGGCTCAGCCTCGAAGCCCGACAGCTGATTACCCAGCAGCGACAGCAGCGGGCCGATACCATCATCGACCGCTACCAGTGGATTGGGGCCGGAGTCCTGGCGGCTACTCCGCTACCGGTGGTAGACATGCTGGCAACAGCTGCTGTCAACACTCAAATGGTGGTAGAGCTGGGCCAGGTTTACGGCATCGCCGTTAGCATTGAAGATGCTCGCACCCTGGCAATTTCCTTAGCCAAAACCATGGGCAGTTTGGGGCTGGTCAAAGGAGCGCTGAAACTTTTGACCGTGGGGTTACAGGCTAATTTGGCCACGGCTGTTGCCGGAAAACTTTTGCAGGGGGTGAGCGCGGCCTACCTCACCCGAATCGCAGGCAAGAGCTTTGTGGACTATTTTGAAAATCAGCAAGACTGGGGCGACGGCGGGATACAGGCGGTGGTGGAAAAACACTATCAGCTTAATCGTCGCGATCAGATCGTCCAGCAGTTTATCCAACGGGCCTTAGTTTCTGTGGGCCGTTAAACTGACCTCAAAACATAGCTTTCCAATCTATCAACGCCCAAAAATTGCCGTTGCTGATTCAGAGGATGAACCGATCGGTAAGATATGCCATAGGACAATATCTCGCAGAAAAAATCATACCGAGGATCAGCAACGCCAAAAAAAAATTATCAAGACAGTGGGCGTTTCACAGTCCACGGCAGTACGATCTAAACAGCCCGTGGCCTTTGACCCAAATCTCCCAAAAACTGACGATGACTGCTAACCCCAATCGGCTCGTTGTTGAGTCAACTACCGCTAAGCGCACCCCTACATTTCTCATTATTGGTGTGCAAAAAGCCGGTACCACATCGATCTACATGTATCTAAAGCAGCATCCCCAGGTATACATGAGCCCCGTTAAAGAAACGAACTTCTTTGAGCGGGATTGGGCGCAGTCTCCAGCTGATGTGCAACGCCGCAAAAAGAACGGCATTATTACCTGGGACGACTATCAGCAGCTGTTTGATGGAGCTACGGACACCCACCTGGCCATTGGGGAAGCCTCTCCCAACTATATGTTTCATCATCAGTTTGCAGCCGAGCAAATTCAAACCCGTCTGCCCGACGCTAAGCTGATCGCTATCCTGCGCAATCCGGTACAGCGGGCATTCTCTGATTATTTGATGCACATGCGTGACGCTGTTGGCAAACAGACTCCCCTCGCTGAACAGGTGCGCAGTCGGGGTAGCACATCCCATGTGTTGCTCAAGGGAAAATACTATGAATCGCTAAAGCACTTTATGGATGTCTTTGGTCGCAGCCGCGTCGATGTATTTTTCTATGATGATCTGCAAAAAGATGCCCAAAGCTTTATGCGGACAATGTACCAGTCTATTGGTGTAGATGCCGATTTTGTAGCCAATACCGCCAAAAAGGCCCAGACTGCCAAGGTGCCCAAAAATCAAACGATGAATCGATTGTTGAAAACCCAAAATCCTATCCGCACTGTGGCCACCGGCATGATGAAAGTTGTGCCAGCGCAGCTGAGACACCAGCTCCGGGACCGGCTCATTAACCTAAACTCCCAAGGTAAGGACCAGGCAAAATTCACCGAGGAAGATACCATCCTGCTGCAACAGTACTACCGTGAGGATATTCTGCAGCTACAGGATCTGCTCCAGCGCGATCTGTCGGCTTGGTTAGCTAGCTAACCGTTCTATCAAAGAGTCCCATCAAAGAGTCCCATCAAAAAGTTCTATCAAAGCGATAGAATTCGCAGCAGTCTGACCCAACCCCTGGGGCAGGCTGCTAATGGGGGCTGGCACCATTTCACCGCGAAAATCAAGCAGCTGTACCAGTAGCAAGTAAGCTACAGCCAGCAGCAGGGAAATTGCCCCGGTGACAATCGCAACAATTTTTGAACGATCCATATTAAAGAGGTAGTCTAACGTTTTGATGTAATCGGGTAAGGCAGTTGACGTTTACTATATGCTCTAGGGCATTTTGAGAAGACGCTTTTTGAGTGACCCTTTCCGATTATACCGACTAGACCAGACCGGCCAGACCAACTGATTTTGTGAGTTCATGGATACTGTTTTTAACCCGGGTGCTAATCCCAGCGCAATCGTACATCGCCCAGTCATTGTTAAAACCCAGGATCTCAGCAAGACCTATCGCACTGGCTTCTGGCTCAATCAACAGGTGGCCTCGCTACAGAGCTGTTCGCTAGAAGTGTACAAAGGTGAAACGTTTGGTCTGTTAGGCCCCAATGGTGCTGGCAAAACCACACTGCTCAAGCTGCTATTGGGGATTATTCGGCCCTCGTCGGGCACAGCCCAACTGCTCAACCAGCCCGCTGGCGATCAGACCATCAAACAGCAGATTGGCTATCTGCCAGAAAATCCTTACTTTTATGACTATCTGACCGGCTGGGAATTTCTCACCTATTCGGCGGGTCTGTTTAATATTCCGGCCTCTATATATAAGGAGAGGATTCCTGGACTGTTGGATATGGTGGGTCTATCTCGGCAGGCGGCGATTAAAAAGCAGCTGCGACAGTATTCCAAGGGCATGCTGCAGCGTATCGGCATGGCCCAGGCGCTAATCAACGATCCGGAAATCATTTTTTTGGATGAACCCATGTCGGGTTTGGACCCCACCGGTCGTTACCAGGTACGTGAAGTGATTCTGTCGCTCAAAGACCAGGGTAAGACGATCTTTTTTAATAGTCATATTTTGTCTGATGTGGAACTGATTTGCGATCGCATCGCCATCCTCGACCAGGGCACATTAATTGCCCAGGGTAGTCTGCATGATCTGCTTGGTGCACCCGACGCCTACTTTGTCAAAGGCCAGGGCGGCAGTCTGGACGTCCTCAAAAAATGGCTCCACAACCTCACCTTTGAAGGGGGCTACTGGCAGGGCTATCTCGGCGGTAATCCCCATGACTTTATGGCCAGCCTGCGCCTCATGAATGGCAAACTGATCACCCTAGATCTCAGTCGGCTTTCCCTCGAAGAGTATTTTATCCAGCAGATCCATCAGCGGCGGGCGGACCAGCCCTAAAATCAAACTTGGCGTTGCTGATCCTCGGTATGATTTTATAACGTTGGTCACATTGGTTAGGGCATTCCATAGTCCCTGAAAGCATTAAGCGACAACGCCAATGCGACGCGCAAACGTCCTAATGCATCAGGACGTTTGCTATATCTGCGAGATACTGGCCTATGGGGCATGTCTCACCGCTCAGTTCAGCCTCTAAATCAGCAACGGCTCAAACTTTCCTTAAACGCAAAGGGCAATTCAAGCAAAATAGCCCTACAGTATAAAACTCCCCCACTTAGCGTCTGCCATGGCCGAGGTCTTCACCACCGCGTTTATCGACCGCTCCCACTGGGGACGGATTCAAGTCATCGGAGCCGATCGACTCCGCTTTCTCCACAACCAAAGCACTAATGCCTTCGAACAGCTCGCCGCCGGTCAGGGCTGTGACACAGTGTTTGTCAGCTCCACTGCCCGCACCCTAGATTTGGCCAGTGCCTATATCGGTGATGAGAGCGTTTTACTCATGGTCTCACCTGGTATGGCAACAGAGCTAATCAACTGGATGGACCGCTATATCTTCTTTGCCGATAAGGTCACCCTCAGCGATCAAACCGACACCACCTTTGCGATTACACTGTTGGGCTTCGAAGCCGATCGGGTCCTGACCCAGCTGGGAATTCCCCTGCCCGATCCGGCCCCCGGTAGCCACCTCCAAACTCATCTGCCCTTTGAGCCTGAAATCGCCATTAAAACCGTCAGAGGAACCGGGTTAACCATCCCCGGCTATACCCTGATCGGTCCTAAAGACCAGGAAACAGCGCTAAAACAATGGTTAGTTGAGCATGACGTGGCCTGCCTAACATCCCAACAGTGGGAAGTTTTACGCATCCGGCAGGGTCGTCCCATGCCCGGGCAAGAGCTAACTGACAAGGACAACCCCCTAGAAGCCGGTCTCTGGCAGGCCGTATCCTTTGACAAGGGCTGTTACATCGGCCAGGAGACCATTGCTCGGCTCAACACCTATCAGGGGGTGAAAAAACAACTTTGGGGATTCAAACTAGAGCAGTTGGTGCCCGCCCCAGTTCCCCTCACCCTCGATGGCACCCAGGTGGGGACCCTAACTAGCGTGGCCGCCGACAGTGACGGCATCTGGGGACTGGGGTACCTGCGTACTAAAGCCGGGGGGGCAGGGCTCACCGTAACCGCAGAAAACACCACTGCCTATGCGATTGAGCTACCGTTTGTATCCCGAGGCTATTTGGATAACAACAGTACTTCGCCCGTCCCCCCCACGAACATCAATGGGTGACAATGTTATTTTTTAATATTTTCTCAGGTTTTAAGTTCCTTAGTCGAACCTCTAATGGCTACAATAAAGTCGGCGCGATTTTTACTATAGATTTCTAAATCTTTTCAGGTAGAAGGCTTGCTCTGACTTGGGTACTCTGAAAGTGCATTGAGTAACCGACGTCAGGGCAATCGCAGCAATTGCTCACACTGTGTGGGTAGGCGTTGGCGCGTTCGGATTTCAAAAAACCGTTATTTCAATAGCTGCCCCTTCTCTGTGGGAGGGACGGTCGTTTCATATCAATGCAACAAATAACAACACTATTTAGAGGCTTAAGTCATGGCAGCATCCTGGAGATTACCACTTGATCGAGCGGTCCGTTACGCCGTTAGCGATGCGTTAGCATCAGTCAAGTCCCATGTGTACGATTTAGAGTACACCCAGCGTCGGTCCTCCCAAGAAGTAACGACTTGGAACAACTATTTAGCTGAGCTGAGAGCACTGCATCAGCTTCTGCTAAATCTACCCAGTCTAGAAAAGGCTCAGTGGTTAACTGACGACCAAGCGATTAATGCCCCCACGTTCACACCGTTTGTCCACAGCATTAACGATGCCAGAACCAATGTAAGACGGGTTCACAACTGGTTACTCTCCCTATCCGAGCCGACAACAGACAGTACATCAGAACTCTCCAACGAGTCTGATGTGATGGGGCAGACCCACTATACCCATCAAGTTAATCAGGCCCTGCTTCAGCTCCAAACATTGCCTGCCCCCGGTAGTAAGGCTTGGCAAATCAGATATCAGCCGTCTGAGACGTCGCCCTCTAGAACAACTCAACAGCCTCTAGCAGCCGTAGCCTAGGCACGGTCTCTTACCCTAGGTTGTTTGTTTGGCGTAAGCTCTCATACTATATGCTGACTTTTTACAGAGGGAGTTGCCTTTTATGGCATCTCCCTTTTGCATTGGGGGAACTGCACAGAAGTAAAGATCCAGGCAAATACAACATCGAGACAACATCGATTGCGCATCAGGTTAGCTATGGATATGGTCCCACGGGACTCCCCTAAATCTTTCGGGCACTCTACTGGATAACAGATATCCACCCATCGTTCAGACTACGTAATGCTCTAGGTGGCGGCAACCATAGGCACAACGTAATAAAAACCATGGGCTTCTCCAGTGATGACAGTGCAAGGGTGGCAACACAGGGTCAATAGATGGCAGCGGCGGCTAAAATGGGGCGTGTGTTCCATCGCCGTATGTCTTCTGGTGTTAGCAACACCTGGTTTTGCAATCCAGCCGCCTGCCCAGACAGCTCCAAATACGTTCTTGGTTCAGGGGCAGCAGGCTTACGAGGCTGGCCAATTACAGCAGGCAAAACAACAGTGGCAGCAGGCGGTCCATGGGTATAGGCAACGTCGCCAGCCTGTGGACGTCGCTTTGAGCCTGAGCTATTTAGCACTGTCCTACCAAGAATTGGGCCAGTGGCAACAGGCTGAGCAAACTATCCAACAGAGTCTGGCACTATTAGAAGAGAATGGGGCCCCGGCCTCGGTGCTCGCCCGCGTACTAAATACCCGTGGCAGTATTCAACTGGCCCTGGGCCAACCGGCCGCTGCATTAGCGACCTGGCAGGACGCCACTGCTCATTATGAAGCATCAGACGATCCGGTCGGTCAGCTAGGCAGCCAGTTAAATCAGGCCCAGGCAATGCAAACCCTGGGGTTTTATCGTCGGGCCCATTCTCTGTTACAGCAGCTAACCAACGCCGTAGACGATCAGTCTGATTTAGGGCTTAAAGCAACGACACTGCGGAGTTTGGGCAGCCTGCTCCAAATAACGGGCCACCTTGAGCAGTCCCAAGCGTTGTTAGAACAGAGCTTGGCCATTACCGAGACCCTAGAACAGCCAGCTGAAAACGTTAAAACTCTCTTTACCCTAGCCAACACGTTGAGGTCTGGTAATCAACCAGACCGGGCCCTAGGAATTTATGACCAGCTAATTGGGTTAGCAACCAGTCCGACAGATCGCCTTAACGCCCAGCTCAATCGGTTGAGTTTGCTGGTGGAACTACAGCATTGGGACACGGTAAAACCGCTATTGACGGACTTGAGTCAGCAGTTGCCACAGTTACAAGCCAGTCGCTCTGCTATCTACAGTCGGGTGAACTTTACTGAAAGTGCCCTAACATTTAATCAAAACTCCCCCCCTGGGGCATCCCCGGTCTCTGTACATGACCTGGCAGATCTGTTAGCCCAAGGCGCACGGCAGGCAAAAGACCTTCAGGACCCCCGCGCTGAGTCTTTGGCTTTGGGCCAACTGGGCCAGCTGTATGTCACCACACAACAGTGGCAACAGGCACGTGCGGCGACACAACAGGCCATTCAACTGGCCAACCATTTCCATGCCAGGGATATTGGTTATCGCTGGCAGTGGCAGTTGGGCAAAATCTATCAGCGGCAAGGCCAAAAGAGACGTGCGATCGCAACCTACACCCAGGCCATCAATACCCTCTCCTCAGTACGCGCCGACCTATTAGCCACCAGTTCCGAACTCCAGTTCAGTATCCGAGAAAAAGTTGAGCCCCTTTATCGAGAATTAGTCAGTCTGCTGTTAGAACCAGAAACCGCAGCCCCAAAAGACCTACAGCAATCCCTGCATCTGATCGAAGACCTACAGCTCGTTGAATTAGAAAACTATTTTCGGTCCGCCTGCATCGATACCCAAGCCCAACAGGTTAACCAAATTGATCCACAGGCCGCCGTCATTTATCCGATAATCCTGACAGATCGTCTAGAAGTCGTTCTCGCCTTACCCCACCAACCCCTCAGCCACTATCGGACCCAAATCCCTAATTCTGAACTAGAAAATACCCTCAATCAACTTTTTGTTGCCTTTAACCCAGTTCTACCCGAGCGACGACGGTTACAGTTCTCACAACAGCTCTACGACTGGCTGGTCCGTCCAGCAGAAGCTAATTTGGCACAGCACCATATTAAAACCCTCGTCTTTGTCCCAGATGGCAAGCTGCGAAATATTCCCATGGCGGCCCTCCACGATGGTCAACAATACTTAATTGAGAACTACGGTGTCGCCTTGACCCCTGGTTTAGAACTTATGGGTCCCCATTTTGCCCCAGCCAAACCCCTAGAGGCTCTGATCTTAGGTGTGAGCGAATCCCGCCAGGGATTTTCTCCATTACCGGGGGTAAAAGATGAAGTTGAAACTATTGCAGCTAACCTCAAGCAATCCCAAGTTTATTTGGACCAAGCCTTTACGAAACAGGCCTTCGAAGCTCAGGTCAACACCACACCCTATCCAATTTTGCATCTTGCCACCCATGGTCAGTTCAGCTCAGATCTGGCCAGTACTTTCTTACTGGCATGGGACCAAACCATTTCCCTCGCCGATTTAGATACGTTACTCAACGATCGACGCATTCAAGCCAGTCATCCCATCGAGCTCATGGTACTGAGCGCCTGCCAAACGGCTGAAGGAGACGAGCGGGCCACCCTGGGTTTAGCCGGCATGGCGATTAAATCCGGAGCGCGCAGCACCCTGGCCACCCTGTGGTCAGTCAATGATGAATCCACGGTCCAACTCATCAACCATTTTTACAATGCGTTGGGGGAAACCAGTACATCAACAACCAAGGCAGAAGCCCTGCGCCAGGCGCAACTCTCACTGCTCAACACCCCCAACTATTCCCATCCGTTTTACTGGGCACCCTTTGTGCTAGTTGGCAATTGGCTAGCCTAGAAAAGCATACGTAAAACCACGTATTTTTAGCCAGCAGCCTTTATCTATCAGCACAAAGTCTTCATAGGATTTTACGTGATAGCACGTAAATAAAACCCTATTTGCTTTGTTAGCTTGGTAAAAACAACTACATCAGAAGCTTATCGCCCGAGCGTACAGGCTGTTTTTGCTCGATGAACATAATTGGAATTATGGTGCAACACTACTTAGCAATCGGCATGTTGCTAATAATGGCCCTAGACCCATTGGGTCATAGTGCGGCCATGGCTGACCTCACAGACAACACAAGAGAGAACCCCCCGCTTCTACCGGATTGGTCGTTTTGGCCCACCGATGACGACAAAGCACCCAGTCGCACAGTCAGCGGAGCCTCGCGCGGCAGTTGCTCCAGCGAACAGGTGACGCCCCTATTGCCCAGGTCTCAATATGGTCTCACCACCAAGACCCATCCTGAAATATTTTTTGCCACATCGGTGGAGACACCCCATCGGGGGCTGTTCATCATCCAAAGCATCCAGTCTGATAGCTACTACTACGAAACCTCTATCGAGCTGCCAGTCAACCCTGGAATTATCAGTATCGCCTTACCAAGTGAGGCCCCAGCACTGGCAACCAATGAGCTTTACCAATGGTCTTTAATTTTAATGTGTAATGACCGTTTGAGACCCGACAGTCCGGCCCTGCAAGGATGGATCCAGACACAGCCAGCAGCTGGCACTGCTAATGTCTCCTTGGAACAGGCCATCGAGTATCGGGAAGCCCATGTGTGGTACGACATGGTCTCATTGTTGGCAGACTTACGCACACAACATTCTAACAACCCAGAGATTCGCCAGGCCTGGCAAAACCTTTTAGACGGTATCGATCTAACAACCATGGCAGATACCCCCATTATTGAATAACTGCCCGCCCTAGGACGGGCACCTTAGGGAAGACTCTCTGGCATTAAAAAGATCGGGCTATGCTGCAATTGGGACGGCAAATTCGTCAACTGGGGGGAATACTAGCCGTTTCATCTAGCATTTCAGCCTTGATCGTGGCCATGGGAACCACGGGACTATGGCAGCCCCTTGAATGGTTTGCGTTTGATCGGTTGTTGCGGTTGCGCGCCAACGACAATGTTGTTGATGACAGGTTCTTAATTGTCACCATCGATGAGAACGATCTGCAAGACCTAGGAGAATGGCCTATTTCCGATAGCAGCATGGCCAAGGTACTGCAACAGCTACAGATTTATCAGCCACGAGCCATTGGCATCGATATTTATCGAGATCTGCTAGTTGGGAACGGACGAACGGAACTTAAAACCGCTTTTCAAACTATTCCCAATGTGGTTGGTGTGGAAAAAGTAATTGATGAACAGCCGGTTCCGCCAGCACCTGAACTAGATCCACAAGAGCAGGTGGGGATTGCAGATTTAGTTGCCGATAACGATGGCCGCATCAGACGAGGATTGTTGGCTATCCCGTGTGAGAAAATAGTAAAATCCTGTAACGACAGCGAGCCTCACCAGATTAAATATGGATTGGCCACTAAGTTAGCCTTAATTTATTTAGAGCAAGAAGACATTTATCCCCATGTCTTAGACAAAGACCGACTAAAGCTGGGCCAAGCTGTATTTAGGCGATTTTTTGCCAACGATGGTGGCTATGCCAATGCGGATGGCGCTGGCACACAAATTCTCATTAACTACCCAGCGGGCCAAACATTTTTTGACACCGTGACCATCTCCCAGGTTCTCAATGGAGAGGTGGCGGCAAATCAGATTCAAGATCGGATTATTTTAATCGGAGCAACAGCTGTCAGCCTTAACGACTTACTCCATACGCCCATGAGTTTGGAGGAGCGGCTACCGGGGGTGTATATCCATGCCCATATTGCCAGTCAGTTAATGGGCAGTGCCCTCGATGGGCGCACTGTTCTGCATGGTGCCTCTCCATGGATTAAACATCTATGGATTTTACTCTCCACCAATCTGACCATGGCCTTAGTCTATGGTGTGGTCTATCACGGTGGTGTCTATCGGCAAAAGAACCTATCGTCCCTGGTGGTGGCTATGCCATGCGCCTGGTTTGGAGTTGTTGGCATTGTGTATGGATTCTTCCAGGCGGGGCTGTGGTTACCGGTGGCAGCACCGATAATCTCCATCTCGATGTCATCGGTGCTACTCCTGCTGCGTCAAAACCAACAGCTACACAGATTAGCATCCTTAGACGGTCTGACTCGTATCGCCAATCGGCGTTCCTTTGATCATTATCTGCAACGGTGTATCCACCACCAGGGGAGACTGGCGTTGGTGCTATGCGATGTGGATTATTTCAAACGTTATAACGATACCTATGGCCACCAGAAAGGGGATACCTGTCTGATATCGGTGGCAAAAACTCTCCAACAGGGCGTGCGTCGCAGTGATTTTGTCGCTCGCTATGGGGGAGAAGAGTTTGTCATTGTGTTACCTAATACAGAGATCTCCGTGGCCCATGAGATTTTACAGGGAATTCAAGCAAGGCTGGCCAGTCTGGAAATTGCCCATCGGGCCTCTGACGTTAGCGATTATGTAACCCTGAGTTTTGGCATAATTGCCCTAGACAGTCTGAAGGGCGTTACCCCCAAGGTTTTAATTGAGCAGGCCGATAAAGCCCTGTATCGAGCTAAGCACCAAGGTCGAAATCGAATTTCCTCTTTGGAAGATCCCACCAGAAATTAACGACTGCTATGATGTATCCCACTATTGTGTAATCTACTGTGCATCTACCCTATTCCTAGCTCGTTGTCCCCTGTCCTGGATCTCTAAACGTTGTCTTCTCGCCCCCCTGTTAATTCTCTTAAGGAAGAGTCCACGTCCCCAGAGCGATCGGACTATGGTCCTCTAATCATTACAATTTTGATGTTTTTGGGGGTAATCGGAGTGCTGTTTCACTGGTCATCCCCTCAGTTTTATTGGCCCTATCGTTTGTCAAAGAAATGGCTTAATCCGTCCCAGCTCTTACGTCCGGGCTCAGCTAACTGGGTAACGTCGCCATTACCCCTGGCTATGGCAGGGGGCGATCCGCACATTCGCGCGCTGATGCGAACAATTTCGGCCAGTGAGTCCAATATGGATCGGCCTTACCATTTGCTCTATGGGGGGCAGACAATTCATCAGCTAGACCAACATCCCGATACCTGCATGCCGATTGAAACAGGGCCTAATGTGGGAGATTGCACAACGGCCGCTGGGCGCTATCAGTTTTTGACCACCACCTGGCAGGCAAAAGCCCAAGCTTACCATCCGACTCAACCTGGATGGTTTGAGTTTTGGCAGCCCTATGACTTTTCTCCGGAGGCCCAGGACATGGTTGTCTATCGCTGGCTGTCGGATCCAGAAGCCTGGGGAACGGATATTGGCCAGCAGTTACAGAATGGAGAAATCACCCAAGTTTTAGAACTACTGTCGGGAACTTGGACCAGTCTGGGCTACGGTATCGAGACCAATACGATGTCTGGTCAATTACCCCGTATCTATGGGGAAATGCTGGAGGAAGAACTGTCTGCTCTTTAGACTAGCCAATAGACCTGTTGCCCCAGAGAGTACAGGGGCTAAACCGTGGAGAAATGATGGTTGAGGGCGGTTGCGATCGCACCCTTCACCTGTTCACACTTGGCCTTTACCTGTCCGGTTTCCAACAGGGTTTGAGCCTGGTAGAACCCTTCAGGCAGCGTCATTACAGCCCCAGCCCGCCAGAGATAAAAACCACCATTCCAAATAACAGAGCGGCTCAGCTCAGTGGGCTCTCCATGGAGCACCTGTTCTAGCAACTGGGCAAAATCCTTGTCCAAACCAGGATCCTGACCTTCAAACCCATAGTCCCTGGGGTGGAGCAACAGTCTTTCAAACGTCGGCTGACCATCCTTGAGATGGCCCATGCCAACAATTGCGGTGCGGCTACGGGGCAGGTCGCAGCCACCTTCTAGCCCTTTAACCGTCGTAAATTCATGGGTGTGGCGTAGCTGGTAAGTTTCTTGGGTACGGCTTTCGGTGGGGGGATGGACAAAACTACTGACCACATGTTTTTCCCCCTCACAGGGGGCCCACATCAGCTCCACCGTGGCCAGGGTGGGGCGTTTCCCAATTTGTTCTCGATAGGTCACCAACCCGTGGGCTTCTGGAAAGTGATTGGGGATGTAAACAAACCCCACCTGGGTCAGATCAAAGACCTGCTGAGCTTGTTCAAGGGTAAGCGACTGCCAATCTAAGCCCAGATCTCGCCAAACATCAATCAGAGGTAAGCCCATTTTGGTGGGCATGCGCTCCCCACCATGCAAAATTGCCGGAACACCAGCCGCCGCTAGAATCAGTGCTGTCAGCGGTGTTACAGGAGCATGGCGTTGACGACCGTCGTAGGGAGCATTAAGCACCATCGGACAGTAATCAGATGGATATACCCTCAAACGCCCACCCATTTGATCGTAGCAATCTAACATACCCGCCAGTTCTGGAATGGTCGGTCGCTTGATCCGCTGAGCAATCATAAAGGCCCCAATTTGGGCAGGCGTGGCGGTTTGTTCCAACATCATGCGCGTGGCCTGGGCAGATTCGTCTCGGCTAAGATGTTTAGAAGTATGGGTGCCGCTACCGACTTTCTTCAAGAGATCCCGAAAAACGTTGCTCATGATGAGACTGGGGGGTAAGTTAGATGCTGAAAGGGGTCGCCCGGTCTGAGCTAAGCGCCTAGTTTAAGGTCATTAGACTAGGTAAATCATTAAACTTACTAACGCTATCCTCCGCCAGACGTTGAACTAAATCACAAAATTGTCTGACCGGTGGTAACCGTAGCCGATCTTGTGTAGTGACCATAACCACTTGACGAGTCAGGATAGGAGCAGCCGTGCTGCGTACGGCCAAGCCGGGATCGCGACGGCTCTCGGCCAGAGCCGATTGGGGTAACAGGGCAATCATTTTCCCCTGACGCACCACCCCCCGAAAGGCATCCAGAGTGTTGAGCTCCAGGGCCATTTTTAGCTCAGTTTCTGGCACCTGGGATTGGACTAGTCGTTGCATACCATAGCCATCCTTAAACACCACGTGGGGATAGCGGGCAATTTCAGCCCACGGAGCAGGACTGTAGCTGGCCAACGGATGATCGGCCGCCATCAGCACTTCCACATGATCTTCATAGAGGGGAGTGACCGCCATCTCTTGGGAACTGGTTAGCATCGGATTGTGCATCACAATGGCAATATCAACTAAACCATCTCGCAGCACCTTAAGGGAGCGATCGCTCCCGAGGGCCGTTACCCGCAGCTGAACCTTGGGATAGCGCTGACAAAATTGGGTAATGATCGGGGGCAAAAAGTGGGAGCACACCGATTGAATGCCGGCTACACACAGCTCTGGCTGCCGACCTTCTAAAAGGTCGGAAATTTCGCTGGTGGCTTGCTTCCACTCCTGGCAAATACGACGCGCCCTGGGCAGCAGCCGCTCTCCGCCAATGGTAAGTTTGGCTTGGGCCGTGCGGTGAAACAGGGGCATACCGACATCGTCTTCCAAACCACGGATTTGTCGGCTGACCGTTGACTGGGTGATGCCACATCGACGGGCAGCGGCCTGAAAACTACCTGTTTCGGCAATCGCTAAGAATGCTTGTAGCTGCTCTATGCGCATAGGTTGGCAGAAGATGACGGAGACTGGGAAGCAAACGCCCAACACCGCTAAATAACGTTAGGCTTCTAACACTTTAGACAGACTCAACATCCTATTTGGTGCGACTGACTACCGGTCATGGACCAACTAAGCAAATCTTGTTAAAGAAGTCGGCGCTGCTGATCCTCAGGATGACTTGATCTACCCCGCCAACGACGAACGTATTGGTTAATGGTCATACAAGTTGATGGCGATAGAAACTATCTAGCAGCCGGTACGAGGGCAAATTGCCAAACCCTCGGCTGCCCAATGGGCACCCTATAACTTTTTACTAAATTAGCAACTAAAGAATAATTGAGACTGTGATGATAAATTTCTAAGGAAGATGTGTTGTTGGAAAATAGCAGTATTAGCGTATTAGTAATATACAGGCCATCGTCATATAGTTTAATGCCTTCTTAACCTGAGAGCAGTGACGATAGGACCGCGGGCACGCTTAGCCTACCAAAGGCTAAGGATATCGGTCGGAGGCTCGGGAAGATGAGCGAGGTAAGTGGTCACCCGCTGCAGACTGTGGTCAGGGTCCAATCGCTTTAGCGCGGCAATTGTGTGGATGGGGACCGCATCGGCCGGGTGGTTGAGCAGAGGCAACAGGGCATCAAATGCCTGGGGCTGCCCCAAACTCGCCAGGGCCATAATGATGGCCTGGAGCACGATGGCTGGGGGCTGATGCCGTAGCTGTTGGCTTAAAATTTCGGTGGCATCTTGCGCCATTGAGCCATGGCGCAGGTCCCCCAGCACACGGATGATGGCCACCATCATTTGGGATTTTGCTTGGGGAGTGAGCCCCCAAGCGCTGTCACTGTCCTGATTTTCTAGATCGCTACTATTTTCTAAATCACGACCAAACTCTATTAGGGCCTGGGTCAAGACAGCAAATGCCTGACCCATTGCAGTGTTTGTGCCAGTTGTCGAGCTGTCGCAGTACCATTCCAATGCCCGCACCGTATCAATGCGCAAATTTAAGGGTGTATGCGGCGAGAGTAGGATCTGCTGCAGAGCTTCGAGCGTATCGTTAGCCCCCAAACGCCCCAGGGCTAGGGCGGTCTGACAGCTAACGGCTAAATCAACATCCCACAGAAGCGGCTGAAGCTGCTGACTCAGCTGGTGACGCTCTTGTAAATCCTGACGACGACCGAGGGCCATCACGGCGGCCTTGCGAACAGCCGCAGACGAATCGCTGAGGGCCGTTAATAAAACAGGGGTGACCGCCGCACCATGAAAACTGCCCAGCGCATCGATGGCATAGTAACGAACCATGGCATCGTCATCTTTAGCAACGCTCACCATGGCAGGAATAACACCGCTAGAACGCACCTGGTTTAGCGCCTTTGCTGCCAACAAGCGTCGCTGCGGATTCTGCAATAGCTGACTGAGAACGTCGATGGCTAAGGTCCCCATGGCAGCTAGGGTTTCGATAACAAACTCACTTAGCTCAACGGTCTGTTCGGGTGTGCGGTTGATATAGATTGAGGTGTCATCAATCTGTGCCGCCAGGGCCGTAACTACCTCCGGCGCTGAAAAATTTCCCAGGGCTCGGATGGTAAACCAATGGGTTTCGGCATCGGCGGTGGGGTCGCTAAGTAGATTTAGAAGAGGTGCGATCGCACCCTGCCCTTCCCTAACAATCAGCTTTGAACTGTTCCATTTCTGACTAAAGTCACCAGTCTTGAAGCTTTGCCAGTGATCCACCCGATTTTGCAAGTTTGAGGGTTCCACTTTGCTAAAACTCCCTGATGGTGGCATGGACGCTTTCCTCAATGGACTTCCCATTTATTATTCCGTTAAAGCGGTTGACCAGGAGAAAGCTATATGCACAAAACAAGAAATGGAATGCAATAGTTACATCAAAAATGGACATTGACAAACGCTGAGAGGTCATAGGAACAGACTTTTTATTCTCTTACATATACACCTCATCCCTACATATGCCCTGAAATATTAAGCCTTTGATCCATACTACTAACCAGCCATCGCCACGATTAATCAAATCAAGCAAACCAGTCACTAAGTAGATTTTTTATGTTTTTCGCATTGAAGTTATGCAAAATCTGCATGTTGTCAGTCAAAACGTAATTGGATATACAAAAAAATACGAGTTTTCTCAATACTCTTGTCTTAACTCGATAGCAAGCGAGCTAAATGAACTCCTGAAGCGGTTCCTTATAAGTGTGTCTAACGGGGCAGAGCCATAGGTTCTTACTGGATCTTGGTTTTTGCTCCCGTTTTTTTTGCTTAAATTAGACCTATGGACTGCACAGGGAGACACTGGTGGTCACCATACTAAAGGTGTTTTTTGTTAACTAGGTTGGGAGTGCTGCTGTGGCAATTGCATCCACTACTGAGAAGAAAGTAAAGCTAAATAAATTTGAGAAATACAAAGCCGAGAAGGACGGCTTAGCCGTAAAAGACGAACTCGATAAATTTGCCCAAATGGGCTGGGAAGCAGTTGATGAGACTGACCTGACCCAGCGTCTTAAGTGGTTAGGTATTTTCTTCCGACCGGTAACTCCCGGCAAGTTTATGCTGCGCCTTCGCATGCCCAACGGTCTGATCTCTTCTGAGCAGATGCGGGTACTGGCCGAAGTGGTTCAGCGCTACGGAGATGACGGCAGTGCAGACATTACCACTCGCCAAAATCTCCAATTGCGAGGGGTGCACCTAGAAGATATTCCAGATATTTTTGCCCGTATGCACGCTGTGGGTCTGACATCGATGCAGTCAGGCATGGACAATGTGCGTAACATCACCGGGTCGCCGGTTGCCGGTATTGATGCTAACGAGCTAATTGATACTCGGGAGTTAGTACAGGCCGTTCAAGACATGATTACCAATAGTGGAGAAGGTAATTATGACTTTACAAACCTACCCCGAAAATTCAATATTGCCCTCGAAGGCAGCACCGACAACTCGGTACATGCAGAAATTAACGATATTGCCTTTATCCCTGCTTACAAAGATGGAGAGCTTGGCTTTAATGCCTTGGTAGGTGGCTTCTTTTCCTCTACACGATGCGCCGCCGCCATTCCCCTCGACGTCTGGGTTCCCCCAACAGAAGAAGACGTTGTTGAACTCTGTCGCGCTATTTTAACGGTCTACCGGGATAATGGCTCTCGCGGCAACCGTCAAAAAACACGGCTAATGTGGTTAATTGACGAATGGGGTCTAGAAACATTCCGCGCGGAAGTTGAAAAAAGCGTTGGCAAACCCCTAGCCAAAGCGGCCGCTGAAGATGCCCTTGACGCTAACAAGCGAGATCATGTAGGCGTTTTTCAACAAAAGCAAGAAGGACTTAATTACATCGGTTTACACATTCCTGTCGGTCGCCTACAGGCGGAACAGATGTTTGATTTAGCCCGCGTTGCCGAGGTTTACGGCAGTGGCGATCTGCGTCTCACAGTTGAGCAAAATGTGATTGTTACCAATGTGCCTGACAATCGGCTAGCCGTCTTTTTGGCCGAGCCAATTGTACAGACATTCCCCATCCAACCCTCTCCTCTTGTGCGATCGCTAGTCTCTTGTACGGGGGCTCAGTTCTGCAACTTTGCCCTGGTGGAGACCAAAATGCAGTCCATGGCCCTAGCTCGACGGCTAGATTCAGAACTAGATTTACCAGAACCTGTACGCATGCACTGGACCGGGTGTCCCAACTCCTGCGGTCAGCCCCAGGTAGCTCAAATCGGCATGATGGGCACCAAGGCCCGCAAAAATGGAAAAATGGTGCCTGCGGTAGACATTTACATGGGAGGTACCGTGGGCAAAGATGCGCATCTGGGTGAGCGCGTCATGCAAAAAGTCCCCTGCGATGAACTCCCCACGGTGGTGCGTAAGCTACTGACAGAAAACTTTGGCGCAACGCTCAAACCAGGTGTCGTGATTGAAGAACCTGATACAGCAGACAAAAGCCAACCTGAAACTACTAAGTCCAAAAAGACTGCCGTTGTCGTATTCACCAAATCTGGAAAAGAGATCAGCTGTGACGATAGTCAACCCATTTTAGCTATCGCTGAAGATGCGGATATAGCCATTGAAAACAGCTGTCAGTCTGGCTCTTGCGGAACGTGTAAACGCTCACTAACAGAAGGGAAAGTCCGCTATGAGGGCGATCCAGCTGCCCTTGAGGCTGACGAAGCGGGTGTGATATTAACCTGTATTGCCTACCCAGAAGGGCGTGTCGTCATTGACGCATAGCTTAGCAAAAATCCATCAACAAAAGCTCCTCGACGGTTCGTTTCGTCGAGGAGCTTTTTTAGAAATACCCATCGTCAAACATGAAGAAAATACATATTTCGATGCAAAAATCAAAATAAACGTCAATTCCGGTGAGGAATGTTACAGAAGTAACCCAGGGCCGATGGGCATGATGAGCTTAACCATAAGGATTTAATAATGGACGAGTTAAAGTCTTTGATATTGCCTGCTTTTTTAGGGTTAGTGGCTGGTGTAGCCCATGGGTTTATCTCGCATCAGGCTGGGTTGCCCATGGCATTAACTGACCAGATAGTGGGTACGTTTGCCGCTCCCCAGACAGTTAGTAATTCTTTTCAAGACTAAATTTCGTAAACAGTAGTGTTTGCTACAAAAAAGGTGTGGGATGCTTGAGCTGACGTTATAGCTCAGGGTGATTTTTATGACCTCCCAAACTCGCACCGTATCTACACAGACTTCTAACTTAGATAGAACGTTAACCGCTACGCTAGCAGCACTAGCAATGTTTGTAGCTGGCTATACGGTTGTGCGCGTCTCTCTGGCCCAACCTGTCACTACCGATGACAGTGTGACCACTACAGTTATTCCCCACGAAGCTGAACTGTGGTCCGATTTTGCTAGATAGACATGGCTATTGTTTTACGCCCCATCGCCAGCGGCGATGGGTAACTAAAAATCCTTAAAGCTGGCTTACCGTTTAGCCAGCTTTTTATCGTTTTGGGCCTATGGTTCGCAACATTAGTGGGCGCTAAAAAGGATCTAGCAACACCCATCGACAAAAATCCCTCCACCGCACACCCTGCCAACGCCAACGTTCCAGATGTGACATCCAGGGTGGCACCTTTTATGCAAAAAGCAAATCGAGTCATGCGCTAAGAGGATTGATTTGCAAAAACGGTATCAAGTAACACTTTTTCCACTGTGGCTCATCGATACTGTAGCTCTATGGTAATTGCGCCTACTGTTATTTTCTCAATCGTTATCTAATCAGGCGGCTTTCATCAACATAGTTTGTTGGTGATTGTTGGCCATCAGAATCGATTGTATGAAGAGCTTAGCCGCGGTTTCACCATTGATCTGTTGTAATACTTTTGCCATGAACTTGCATTAGTCCGTGGCAATGGCGATTTTGTTCTACAAAAGTAGCGCCCCAAAGTCTTCCTGGGTGAAGACTTTGGAAAGTATCTAGAAATGTTTGTCTGTTTATGGGAATAGCATAAATGCTAGGAGAGTTGTTTACTAAGGCCACTCAGGGCAGGTATAGGATCTTGCACCTAACCTGGTTTGCCTTTTTCCTGTCGTTTGTGGTGTGGTTTAACTATCCACCCTTCAAGACGACTATTGTTCAAGAGTTTGGTTTGACCCCCGCTCAGGCCGGCACCATTGGTCTCTGTAACGTTGCCCTGACGGTTCCTGCTCGAATTATCATTGGTATGCTGCTGGACCGCTACGGTCCTCGTTTGACCTATTCGCTGTTGCTCATCTATGCAGCCATCCCCTGTATTATCTTTGCCTCTGCGCAGAGCTTTAACCAGCTGGTTATTGGTCGTCTGCTCATGGGTATTGTGGGTGCAGGTTTTGTTATTGGTATCCGGATGACGGCTGAGTGGTTCCCCCCTAAGGAGGTGGGTACTGCCGAAGGTATTTATGGTGGCTGGGGTAACTTTGGTTCTGCATTTTCTGCATTTACCATGGTTATCTTTGGTGTCGCCCTAACTTTCTTGCCCGGTGCCTTTAACTTTGGTGAGCCTGAGACATTTAAGATTCTTTTCTTCCCCGCGTTTGAAACGCCCGTCTTGAACTGGAGAATGGCCATTGCTGGTAGTGGTATTATTGCTGCCCTTTATGGTACGTTCTACTACTTCAATGTTACCGATACGCCTCCTGGCAAAGTTTATCAGCGCCCGAAGAGTTCTCGTGGTCTAGAAGTGACCACCAAGCGTGACTTCTGGTTCTTGATGCTGATGAATGTTCCCCTTACCGTTATTCTGATGGTGCTTGCCTGGCGCTTGAAGCGGGTTGAGTTTCTCTCAGCGGGTGGCATGTATGTTGCCTGGGTGGCCTTGATTGGTTTGTATTTGTTCCAGGCTTACAACTGCTGGAGTGTTAATAAAGACCTGTTGTCGGGTGCAAAGGTTTATTCCGCAGAAGACCGCTATCGCTTTAAGCAGGTGGCGATTATGGAGCTGACCTACATCGTCAACTTTGGTTCTGAGCTGGCAGTGGTAACCATCCTGCCTGCCTTCTTTGAGGGTACCTTTGGTCTTGACAAGGCAACGGCCGGTATCATCGCATCCAGCTATGCGTTTATGAACCTGGTATCTCGTCCTGGTGGCGGCATCATCTCCGATAAGATGGGCAGCCGTAAGTGGACCATGGTGATTTTAACCGCTGGTATGGGTATCGGCTATTTGCTGATGAGTACTGTTAACAGTAGCTGGCCTTTGCCTCTGGCTGTACTCTTGACCATGGCTTGCTCCTTCTTTGTACAGTCCTCTGAAGGATCCACATTTGCAATTGTGCCGTTGATTAAGCGTCGGGTTACAGGTCAGATTGCCGGTAATGTCGGTGCCTATGGAAACGTGGGTGCAGTTGCTTACCTAACCACTCGTCTGTTGCTAGTCGATGTGGCAACGGCATCAGCTGGCGGTGGTGATCCCAACATGGCTTGGGTTAACGCTAGCTTCTTCCAGGTATTGGGAGTGGGCGGCTTGATTGTTGCCTTCCTCTGTGTGTTCTTCTTGGATGAGCCCAAAGATTCCTTTGCTGAAGCTCATGAAGGGGAAGAGGTTTCTATGCCTGATGCTTCCTACGCTAGCTAGGGACGTTACTCCGTTTGCTTAAGCAGACAAGAAAATGCTTGCTAATTTTTGACTATGGCATTTGTCAGCGCACATACTGAGCCATGTTGTATTTCATTGATTAGTTAAGGCATCTATGTCAACTCAACAGATTGGGGAGCGTTGATCGCTCCCCTTTTCTGTCTAAATGGAACAATTCATAAAGCTTATCTTTGGTATTGAGTAGTCTTGAAGTGTGCCCTTGTACTATGATCCTCTAAACGCGGTAGTCAAAAATCTCTACACCCAGTGGTATTAAAGCAACCATGGGCCATTATTGATAAAAATAAATGCTTCAAAAAACTGTTGTCGTTGCTAATTCAAAGCATGAACTAATCTGGACGTAGTGCCTAGCCAATACCTTACAGATGGGGTCATTCTGAAGACCAGCAACGCAATACTGTTTATATGTTCAAACCATAAAAACCGACTTTCTGTGGATGGAGAATTGACCTATGGCCGATGCAGCAAAAACACTTTGTCCTTACTGTGGCGTTGGGTGCGGTCTTGAAGTATTGCCCCCTGCCCAACCGGGTCGACCGGTAACCCGTGATGAGCAGGGTAATCCGGTGTGGCAGGCTAGGGGCGATCGCAACCATCCATCCAGCAAAGGTCAGGTATGTATCAAGGGCGCAACCATTGGAGACTCTCTTGACAAGGGTCGGTTGTTGCATCCAATGATGAGAGACTCTCTTGATCAGCCGCTACAACGGGTATCTTGGGAACAGGCCCTCGACCGAATCGCCCAGGAGATTCGTAAAACCATAGAGAAACGAGGGCCAGACGCCATTGCCATGTATGGGTCAGGTCAGTTCCAAACAGAAGACTACTATACAGCTCAAAAGTTGTTGAAGGGGTGTTTGGGCACTAACAACTTTGACGCCAACTCGCGGCTGTGTATGTCGTCAGCGGTGGCGGGCTATATCCAGAGTTTTGGTTCGGACGGCCCCCCCTGCTGCTATGACGATTTGGAACAAACCGACTGTGCCTTTTTAATTGGTACAAATACGGCGGATTGTCATCCAATTGTGTTTAATCGGCTGAAGAAACACCACAAGAAAAACCGCAAGGTGAAAATGATTGTGGTAGATCCGCGCCGTACGGATACCGCCAAGGTGGCGGATTTGCATTTAGCGATTAAACCTGGCACAGACATTGCTCTGCTCAACGGCATTGCCCATTTGCTGCTCAAACATGGCTGGATTGATCCTGGCTTTATTGACTCCTGTACCGATGGCTTTAGTGACTATGCCCAGGTGGTCAAAAGCTATCCACCGGAGCGGGTGACTGAAATATGTGGGATTACCCTGAGCGAACTGACAAAGGCGGCGGCCTGGTGGGGAAAATCAAAGCGAGTTCTTTCTCTGTGGTCCATGGGGGTGAACCAATCTACGGAGGGAACGGCTAAGTGTCGGACCATCATCAACCTGCACCTGATGACAGGCAACGTGGGTAAACCTGGAGCAGGACCTTTTTCGTTAACGGGACAGCCCAATGCCATGGGGGGGCGAGAAGCAGGTGGATTGGCCCACATTTTGCCAGGGTATCGACTGGTGAAAAATGCGGAGCATCGGCAAACGGTGGAAACCGTATGGAAGGTGCCGGAAGGAAGCATTTCGCCCACCCCGGGGCTGGCCGCCTGGGACATGATGGAGGCCCTGGAGCATGGTAACCTGGGCGTTTTTTGGGTGGCGGCCACTAACCCAGCGGTGAGTATGCCCGATATTAAACGCACCCAGGCGGCTCTGAGAAAATCTCCTTTTACCATTTGTCAGGACGCTTATTATCCAACAGAAACGGCGGCTTTTGCCCATGTGGTGTTACCAGCTACCCAATGGGGAGAGAAAGCGGGGGTGATGACCAACTCTGAACGGGTGGTGACCTACTGTCCGGCGTTTCGGCATCCGGTGGGTGAGGCTAAGGCAGATTGGGAGATTTTTGCTGAGGTGGGTCGCCGATTGGGTTTTGAACAACAGTTTGCCCAACGGACATCGGCTGACGTGTATGACGAGTTTGTCTCGCTGACGGCGGGGCGACTGTGTGATTCGACGGGGCTAAGCCATGGGCGCTTAGCGGCGGGTCCGATTCAGTGGCCTTGTCCGGCAGGGGAATCGGACCAGGTGGCCTATGGCAAGCATGATAAACGGCTATATACGGACTATCGGTTTGCCACCCCCAATGGCAAGGCAAAGTTCTGCGCCTTTCATATTAAGGGGCTGGCTGAGCCCCCCAATGAGGACTATCCGTTTGTGCTTACCACCGGACGGCTGTACGGTCACTGGCATACCCAGAGTCGGACGGGGCGGATTGAGCGGGTAACTAAGCGCTACCCGGAACCGCTGCTGGAGGTGAATCCTCGTGATGCGCAGCTGTTGGAGATTCAGTCGGGGGATTGGGTGGAGTTGAGGTCTCAGCGCGGTTTTGCCCAACTCAAGGTGCTGGTCACCCAAAACATTACCCGTGGCACTGTCTTTATGCCTATGCACTGGGGCTTTCTCTGGGGGGACAACATGGAGGTCAATGCCCTGACTCATCCAGAAGTGTGTCCTATTTCGCTAGAACCGGAGCTTAAGGCTTGTGCTGTGCAGGTAATTCCAATTCCGGTACCTCAAGTTTCTGATGAGGCCACCGTTAAGTCTCGGTTTGAAGCTGCCCAGAAAATAGCAGTGCCGCAGCCGCTGAAGGTTTAAGACAGTGGCTGGTGGAAACCCTCTACAGAAATAGACGCTCTACAGCACAAGTAAACCCTGGTAACAGAGGTGAACTTAAGCTATCTCCAGGAAAAAGCGTACCTTCAAGCTGTAACAGCCCTGACTGGCGACGATATACCTCAATTTGTTTTAAGCGCCAATCTAAGATCCAATAGTCTTGCACACCTCGACTGGTGTAGAGTTTCAGCTTTGTTTCACGATCTCGGCGTTCATTGTCTACACCAGGAGAAAGTACTTCAACAATCAGTTCTGGAGCAACCGTTAAATGTCCTGACTCATCTAACGATGTTGCTAGACGAGCTTTACTGATCCAAACTACATCAGGAATCACATTATCCGCATCACTGAAGATGACACCTGGAGTCTGAACGGCTTCCCCTAATCCAGTTTCGATTGACCAATTCCTTAATTCTGCGTAGGCGTTACCGCTAGCTTTTTGATGGCCCCAATGGGGTGCTCTGGTTACAAGTAACTCTCCATCGATGATTTCATACCGGTTACTGCTCTCAGGTAATAGCTGCAGATCGGTAGTCGTCCACCGCACTCGTGGATCAGTAGTTTGGGTCATGCTCTCACTTCTGGCGGGGAATGGCCTTATTGTATCGAGGTTAAGGGCAAATGCAGGGGTTTCCATGACGGATGTCTGGAGCAATAGTAATCCGTTCCAATAAGGATTAACTCATGGCTTTTGTGAGTGACAGTCTTATGTTGACGGTCACTCAATGTTGTGTGTTCTCTCAACCGCGCCTCTTCAAAAATCTGCTGATGTTTATTAGAACTTACACGTGATAATACACAATCAGTTTCACAAATTAAGGAATTTTGGATCGAATAAATAGTTCAAGTCTCATAGGATGCCTCATATAGCATTGCTCACCGAGGCATAGCTAACTAAGATAACCCTTTACAATAGAGCCGCACCTTTTCCACTCCGCTATGCGCTGGTTTAACACCGCAGGCCCCTGCCGCCCTGAATACAACTACATGTTGCCGCCCTTAGAGCGACTACCCAAGGTGCATCGCATCATCAACCAGCAGGGCTACTTCGTCATCCACGCACCGCGCCAGGTCGGCAAAACCACCGCCATGCTCACCCTGGCTCAGCAGCTCACCGCCAGTGGCCAATATACCGCCATCATGGTATCTGCCGAAGTTGGTGCTGCTTTCCTTGAGAATCCAGCAAGGGCAGAGCAAGTCATTTTAGGAGAATGGCGGCTAGCCGCTAACTTTTACCTGCCTGCTGAACTACAACCGCCCTCCCCAGTACCTGACGAGTCTATTGGCAGTGCCTTACAGCATTGGGCAGAATCTAGTCCCAGACCTCTTGTAATTTTTATTGACGAAATTGATTCATTACAAAACGAAGTATTAGCATCACTGTTACGACAACTACGTTCCGGTTATCCCCGTCGTCCTGGAGCATTTCCAGCATCATTGGCACTCATTGGTCTACGAGATGTACGCGATTACAAAATTGCCAGCGGCGGTAGCGATCGACTCAACACCGCAAGTCCATTCAATATCAAAGTCGCTTCCCTAACTATTCGTAACTTCACTCAAGCTGAGATCGCCCAACTCTATCAGCAGCACACTGACGATACAGGCCAGCAATTTACCCCAGAAGCCATCAACCGAATATTTGAACTTACTCAAGGTCAACCCTGGTTAGTCAATGCCATTGCCAAAGAAATTGTTGAAGAACTCGCTGAGGACCCGGCCAAAACTATCGATGTAAGCTTAGTGAACACAGCTAAAGAGGTTCTCATTAAACGCCGAGACACTCACATTGACAGTTTGGCCGAGCGACTAAACGAACAGCGAGTACGGGCAATTATCGAACCAATGCTGTTGGGGCAGACCCTGGGGACAGTTCCCAATGATGATGTCGAATTTTTGCTCGACCTGGGTCTTTGTCGCATTGACAAAACCGGCAACCTAACTATTGCTAACCCCATCTATCGAGAGATTCTACCCCGATTTCTTACCTTTACTACCGAAGTCTCCCTCGGCGTCTTAACCCCAAGTTGGTTAACCGATACTGGTGAATTAGATACTGTCGCCCTGCGAGATGCTTTCATAGCTTTTTGGCGACAGAATGGACAGCCTTTATTAAAAGGCGTTGCGTACCATGAGATTGCCCCCCACATCGTTATGATGGCCTTTTTACATCGAGTCATCAATGGCGGTGGCACACTAGAGCGAGAGTACGCTATTGGCTCTGGCCGTATGGATCTATGCTTACGCTACGGTGCTGTTACCCTGGCCATTGAACTTAAAGTCTGGCGGCAGGGGCAGTCTAGCCCATTGCAGCGTGGACTAGAACAACTGGACCAATACCTGAGCGGTCTAGGACTAGATAGTGGCTGGTTAGTGATTTTTGATCAACGCGAAGATCAGCCCTCTATGGCAGAGCGAACTAGGGTAGAGCAGGCTAAAACACAGGCGAACCGCTCAATCACCGTCATTTATGGATAAGCCTGTAGGGTGTAGGGCAATGCATCATCAATACCAACATTTCTCGCCCAAACAAGACAGCATAGCCAATCCCACAGGATTGCCTAACGAGCAATTCACTTTCCCACAAAAGTTGGTGCGTTACGCTTTGCTAACGACACCCTACAGAATCTGAGACAAGAATTTCTGAGAGCGCTCTTCTTTAGGATTATTAAAGAACTCGTCTGGGGTGTTCTCTTCCACCAGGACGCCCTCATCCATCAGTACTACCCGGTCGGCCACCTCGCGGGCAAAGCCCACCTCGTGGGTGACACACACCATGGTCATACCAGAGTCAGCCAGACCCCGCATAACATCTAGCACCTCACGCACCATTTCAGGGTCCAGGGCAGAGGTGGGCTCGTCGAATAACATAATTTTGGGCTGCATGGCCAGGGAACGTGCGATCGCAACCCGCTGCTGCTGACCACCGGACATCTGCCCCGGAAACTTATTGGCCTGGGCTAAAATCCCCACCCGCTCTAGCAGCTGCATGGCAATCTCCTCTGCCTCCCGTTTCTTTTGCTTACGCACCCAAATAGGCGCCAGGGTAACATTCTGCAAAACCGTCAGGTGAGGGAACAGATTAAACTGCTGAAACACCATACCCACTTCCCGTCGAACTTCCTCAATGTTCTTCAGGTCGTGGGAAATTTCAATGCCATCGATAGTAATTTTGCCCTTCTGATAGGGCTCCAGGGCATTAAAGGTACGGATAAAGGTTGACTTACCTGAGCCCGATGGCCCCATGACCACAACCACTTCACCCTTATAGACATCTAAGCTAACGCCCTTGAGCACGTTAAAACCGTTGTCGTACCACTTCTCCACATCCTTAGCAACAATCACAGCCTTGCTGTCGACATTGCCACTGGAGTGGCCGTTGGACTGATTGGTCATGGTCATATCAGTTTGGGTCATCGTATGGGTCCTCATATTTTGGCATTTACAACCCGTGGCGTTATCACACTCGACACGGGATTTAACAGATTTTTGTCGTTTTACCGCTCAGTATTTAACGCAAGTTCGATGCGACGGCTGCCCAGGGACATGGCGTAGCAGAAGAACCAGTAGAGCATGGCAATGAAGAGATAGGCTTCGGAATAATCCCCCAGGTATTTTGGATTCGCCAAAATGCTATTGCTAATACCCAGCAGTTCCACTAACCCGACAATGCCCAACAGCGTCGTATCTTGGAAAAGACTAATAAACTGACCCACAATCGCCGGGATAGCGGTTTTTAGGGCCTGGGGCAACACAATCAGCGATAGGGTGAGGGGGTTATTAAGCCCTAAAGAAGCCGCTGCCTCTGACTGACCACGGGGAATAGCTTGGAGACCCGCTCGAACGTTTTCTGCCAGGTAGGCGGAACTAAACAGGGTAAGCCCCACAATGGCCCGCACAATGTTGTCAGGCCGCACCCCTTCTGGCAAAAACAACGGAATCATCACCTGCCCCATAAACAAAATTGAGATCAGCGGCACCCCGCGAATCAACTCAATGTAGGCAATGGACAGACCCTTAATAATGGGTAGATTACTGCGTCGTCCCAGGGCCATCAACACACCGATTGGAAAACATAGGGCAATACCCGTAATCGCTAAAAAGAGCGTCAGCGTTAACCCACCCCAGTTATTGGTGCCGATGGCCTGAAGACCAATGACGCCGCCGAGCAGATCGGCCACGGCCGTAATGACAAAACAGCCCAGCCCAAACATTGAGGCGGCTACCACAAAGGTGGTCAGGGTTCTGCGGTCGGCCAAAATTGGCACCAGCAATGAGACAAAGGCAATGTACGTCACCATGGTGACAAGCTTGAGGGGTAAGGGCACATTCAGAAACCCATACACCGGCAGGAACAGGGCTAAACTGCCACCAAACCAAAGCACTCGCATTGCCCAAATACCGACCGTGTTGTCGCTAATGGCATCAACCACCGAGAACTTAGTTAGCAGATTAAAGACAATGGAGGCCAACCAAATACTTAGGACGATGGTGGCCACTAAAAACAGCAGACTGTTGCGAATATCTCCCCCGGCCAAAATCAGCAATGAGATGGAATAGACCAGGAACCAGGCAGCTGAGAGAAACTGGGTCAGATTTAGCTTCCGCTGCCCCAGGGCTTTTCCGCCCCAGGCACAGGCCAGAGTTAACACCACCATGCCGATTAGGGCCACGGACGAGGGGCGAGTCAGGGGAAAAATAATCAGTCCGGCACAAAGAATGCCGACGCCGATTAAAATGGTGCGCCCAAACAGCTGAGCCTGATTGCGAGCGAGTAACCCCCAGGTAACACCGGCCATAGCCACATTGACCCCCAGCATGGCCCAAATACGTGAGCGCTGCGCCGCTGGATAAAGCCCGGACATGAACAGGGCCAGGTTATTGGGAACAACCGCCCATTCGGCCAAACGAAACGCCCAGTTAAAAATCCCCCAAACGGCCAACAGCATGACCACGGCCAAAATTACCGTCAGCAGGGTGTTGTACCAGGTATTGAACAGATGCTTCCGTAGCCAGGCCACAGGACCAGACTGGGCGATGGGCGGCGGACTTGACTCTACAACTAGAGGTGAATTGGGTGAAGTTGTTGTCATGTCCTCTACCGCTCCTTAAACTGCACAGCACTGTTGAGTTGGTTCATATTGAACGAAATCAGAAGGTTGATGATTAGATAGGTGGCCATCATCAGCAAAAAGACCTCCACCGGTCGCCCCGTCTGGTTAAAGGTGGTGTTGGCCACGGAGTATAGGTCGGGGTAGCCAATGGCCAGGGCCAAACTGGAGTTCTTGGCCAGATTGGCAAATTCACTGTTGAGGGGTGGAATAATTACCCGGAGGGCCTGGGGAAAGACCACCATGCGCATGGCTAAACCAGAATTTAGCCCCAGGGAGCGGGCGGCTTCCCATTGTCCCTGGGACACGGACTGAATACCAGCACGAACAATCTCGGCAATAAAGGCTCCGGTATAGAATGTCAGACCTGTAACGATGGCTGCATATTCTAGGGAGAGCTTAAGACCACCGGTAACGCCGCCAGTAAAGGTACCATCCTCTTTGAGGGCAGCCACGGGGGATTCCCAGCCGAGGGCAAACAGCAAAATGCCGAGACCAAGCAGGAGAAGAAGTGCGATCGCAATTAGCTGGGGTTTGCCAGACTGCCCCTGCTCTACAATCACCTGGGTTCGCCATCGCGCGAGCACCACCAGGGGAACAATTAGCACCAGCAAAACAATCACCCAAAGCCCCTGAGGGCTAGACATAAGCGACGGAAAAGCCCCTTTAAAGTAAAGCCCCTTCTCCGCATCCCAGTTAAATAATAGGAAAAACTCAGTCACGATAAGGACCGGTATCATTAGCAGGCTAAAGCCATAGCCCAGCAGAGCCCCCACTCCGCCTCGATAGCTGCCGCTACGAACGACCTTAACCGAGTGAAAAACCAAACCAATCAACAATAGAGATACCGCCAGCAAAATTAGCCCGGTCCAGGTGGCGGGGGTAAACGCAGGTCCAGGTATATAAATTCCCTTCTTACTCAATACCAGCCAGCTCATATTGGCATTGGGAAACAAAAACGGATTCCTTGGCGCTGGGAAACTGAAGAAAACAGCCAGATACCAGAAAAACAGCTGCAGCAACAGCGGTACATTTCGCACCAGACCGACATAGGCCCGACTAATTTTGTACAGCAGCCAGTTATCTGAAAAACTAGCCACCCCTGCTGCAATACCTACGGTGGTTGCCAGAATCACCCCCACAATCATCACCCGTAGGGAGTTAATGATGCCGACTTGAATCACCTTACTGTAGGCATCCTGGGCTTGGTAGTCGAGCAGACTTTCACCGATGGCAAATCCGGCTGGATTGCCAAGAAAGCCAAAGCCAAAATTGATGCCCCGACCGAGCATGTTGTCATTCAAGGTGGCTGAAAAATGCCAGAGCAAATCCACCACAAACAAAACAATCAACGCCTGGAAAGCAATCTTCCAAAAACGTTCGTCTCGCAGCAGAGACTGAATACCAGAAACTGGACTGTTACTTCGACTGGCCATAGCGCATAGATACCAAGGAGCTAAACGGACTTAAACCGTATTCCGAGTTAAAAGCTTGGGTCACAAAAACCACATTTCTAACGGCAGACATGGGTTAATCAATCACCGAGTGCAACCATCATAGGGCTGTAACAAGGCAAGATTCTAGCCTTTTTCGCCCATGCAATTAAAACTGTTAGTAAACGTAATGCAATTCCCCAGGTGCCGCAGTACGATGGGCTACCGTGGGACTAACTTTATGGTTTGAAATAAAAAAATAGGGGCCAATCAGGCCCCTATTTTTATCTAATGGCGTCTATTAGAAACGCCGTCACACCCAGTTATCTAACGGAAAGGAGGCGCGTACATTAGACCACCATCGGTCCAAAGCGCATTCTGACCACGGTCGAGTTCAAACTGAGACTCTTTACCCAGGTTGCGCTCAAAGATCTCACCGTAGTTACCAACATGCTTGACCGCACGCAGCATGAAATCATTGGGCAGACCCATGTCAGCACCCAGGGTGCCTTCGGCCCCAACAAATCGCAGGATATTAGGATCTTCACTGCTGGTAGCAGCTTCGATGGTGTCAGCGGTCAGACCAAACTCTTCAGCCTGGATTAGACCGTAGGTGACCCACTTGACCGTATCAAACCAGGCCGAGTCATTGTTGATGGTCACAGGACCCAGGGGTTCCTTGGACATGGTGACATCAAGCAGAACATGGGCCTCGGGCTCACTTAGGGTACTGCGACGAGCAACCAGCTGTGATTTATCAGAGGTAAAGCCTTCGCAGCGGCCTTCGTCGTAGGCGGCGTAGCCTGCATCGGCATCCTGGAAAACCACAGGCTCAAAGCTAATGCCCCGCTGACGGAACTGGTCAGTGAGGTTCAGCTCAGTTGTTGTTCCTGTTTCCACACAGATGGACAGACCTTCCATGTCTTCTAGGGTGGTCACACCGCTGTCTTCACGCACCATCATGCCTTGACCATCGAAGAAGGTAGTCGGTGCAAACTCCATACCCACAGAGGTATCGCGACTGACGGTCCAGGTGGTGTTACGGGAGAGCATATCTACCTCACCCCCCTTAAGGGCCTCAAATCGCTCGGTGGAATCTAAGTTACGATATTCAACCGCCTCAGGGTCGTCAAATAGGGCTGCCGCTACGGCCTTACAGACATCCACGTCGAGACCCGAGTAGGTACCGCTCTCATCGACAAAGCTAAATCCGGGAATACCACCATCAACACCACAGTTTAGGCTGCCGCGGCTCAGCACCGTGTCTAGACGACTGCCACCGCCGCCAACGGCATCAGCAACCGTATCAGCCGCATCGCCAGCGGCCTCAGTTGCCGTATCGACCGCATCTTGAGCCCCACCGCATGCCGCCAGAGGTAGAGCAACAGCGAGTAGCGCTGCTAATGAAAGACTCCGTTTTGACATAGTTACCACACACACCTTATTTAAGACAGAGCAAGCCAGCTTGGCCAGAAAGCTAACAATTCCTGGCTGGCCTCCAAACCTGCGGTTGATAGCTGCAGGCAATGCCAAGCCGGAATTTTATGCATTCTAAGACGATATGTTATCGCCTGCCAGGAATTAATACGTATAATACGCGGCAGTTAGGGCAAGAATATGGGGCTGATAGGAACTGATTTTACTGAGATAGCAGGGCTTTGTATCGCAGATCACTATTTTTCAAACTTGAGTAAATTTTAAGACTTGCCTATTGTGACTTACGTAGTCTATCGAGATCATAGAGACAACGTTGCACAGCCGGGAGCCGATCCTCGTCCGTCCGTCCAAATAGTTTCCAACCCGTGTAAGTTTCCAACCCGTGTATTTATGGTCTCGCCGATCAATTGCCCAGCGCCCCCGAGCAGCCTACTTACTTTGCGCCATGTCTCGAATCAACGAAATCTTAGATTGGAGGTAGCGATTCACCTGGGCCAGTTCACCATTATCGAGGGAGGACTGGTGGCAAAGTTGCTCGACAACCCAGCTGGCCAAACTCTGATCGTCTAGGCTGAGGATATGACTGGTGTGGGCAGCGTCAATCACAGACCACAGCTGACGAAGCAGAAAAGGAGACATGTAATTTAATCTTTTTTTAAGATTCTCATTTCCATTATCACCATTACATGCCGAACTGGATGTTTATTTTTGACAAGTTTTCTTATGGGCAAGTCGACTTAACCCAGACTAGGTCGCTGTGATGAGGCTACTGTGTATTAGTAATGGGCACGGGGAAGATTTGATTGCCGTTAGAATTTTGCAGTCTGTGCAAAGGCTGTTGCCCCATTTAGAAATGGCCGCTTTACCGATTGTGGGAGAGGGGCGGCAGTATCAAAAATTAGGCGTTGAGATTATTGGGCCAACCAAACAGATGCCCTCCGGTGGTTTTATCTACATGGACGGTCAGCAGCTGGCTCGGGATATTCAAGGTGGGCTGCTGCAGCTAACCGTGGCTCAGCTGCGGGCCATGGGTCAGTGGCTGCGGGCCGATGATGTGGTGCTGGCGGTGGGGGATATTGTGCCGTTACTGTTTGGCTGGTTGAGCCGCTGTTCCTACGGGTTTGTGGGTACAGCCAAGTCTGAATACTATGTGCGTGATGAGCAGGGGCACTGCTTGGAGCGGTCCACGCTGCTGGATGCCTTCAACTTTCAGCGCACCTGTGTCTATATGCCTTGGGAGCGCTGGCTGATGCGACGTAGCACCTGTGTGTTTCCCCGAGATGGCATTACCACCCGACGCCTGCAGCACTGGGCCGTGGAGGCCTATGATGCGGGCAATCCGATGATGGATGGATTTTTAATTCCCTCTGGCCACGGGGTCAGGGACCAACAGCACCTGACGGTGCTTCTGCTGCCAGGCTCGCGGACACCGGAGGCCTATGAAAACTGGCAGCGAATGCTGCGGGGGATCAAAACGATTGACCACCACCTCAGCCAGCCGGTTACGTTTTTGACGGCGGCTACCCCCAGTCTAGAGCTGGCAACGCTGACCACAGCCCTGATGGACCAGGGCTGGCACCATGACGGAGCGGGCTATCGGCAGGGTAAGAACACGCTGCACATTGGCCAGGGGGCGTTTGTGGACTATGCCCAGCGGGCAGACGTTGCGATCGCAACCGCTGGCACCGCCACCGAGCAATTTGTCGGTCTGGGCAAACCCGTGCTCACCCTGCCGGGAAACGGCCCCCAGTTTACCCCCAGCTTTGCCCAGGCCCAGGCCCGCCATCTGGGTCCCTCTGTCACCCTGGTGGAGCAGCCCGAGCAGCTAGGGATGGCCCTCACATCAATTTTGAATGACCCCGAACGTCAGGCGGCTATCTATAAAAACGGTCTCCATCGCATGGGACCGCCGGGGGCAGGGCAAAGAATTGCTGAAATTTTAGCTAAAACCCTGCTGGCTGGCTAAGCCAAAGCTAGCCAATCAAGGCACTGGGTGTTTGAGCTTTCAAATATTCCGTATTTACCCCAGACTCACGGGTCAGGGCAATTTTGCCAGTGCGGGCAATCTCACGAATGCCAAAGCGATCTAGCACCTGGACAATGGCCACCATTTTACCGGGGTCTCCCACCACTTCGATGGTAAGGGATTCATCGGAAACGTCCACCACCCGGGCCCGAAAAATCTGGGCAAAGTTAATGATTTCTGACCGAGTGCTGTTGGTGGCGTTGACCTTGAGCAGCATCAGCTCCCGTTCAACACAGGGTTTTTCGGTGATGTCATTTACCTTGAGCACGTTGATCAGCTTGTAGAGCTGCTTGGTTAACTGCTCAATCACGCTATCATCACCCGGAACCACCATGGTGACACGAGAGATCCCTGACTGTTCAGCCGGTCCAACGGCAAGGCTCTCAATGTTAAATCCGCGACGGGCAAACAGTCCGGCAATCCGAGAGAGAACGCCTGCTTCGTCTTCGACCAAAACAGAAAGGGTGTGTTTCATGGGAGGAACATGGATGGATGGCTAATGGATGGCTAATCATTCTATGTCAGAAGCTGGGGTTCTGATCACTGACTTGATGTAACGCAACCCTCAGCCAAGCACTCCGGCTGCTAATCACGGACTGATGCAAATATCCAGCCCAGACCCCAGACAAGAAACCGGGGTTCTCAAAGCATCCTGAAACTGAAATCCGTTTGCGAAAATTTTATACATGCAAGCCGTTGAAGAAACCCTTGGCAGCCGTTCATCCACTCCTGGCGGGAGCATAGAGACATGGGCAAGCACATACTACTAATTGGAGTCAGTGAGGGGGAGCTGGCCACAGAGCATACGGAACGCTCACCTGCGATCGCAAATATTACTGCCCTCAAAGAAACGCTATTAGCCGAAATCGATGGTCTGAGGGCCGATCAGGTGATCACGTTGATTAATCCCGATCTGCGGCAAATGCGCCATGCCATTGCCCTGATGACCTATCGGTGTCGCCACGGGGATCTATGTCTGATTTATTACACCGGTTGCGGTGTAATTGATGCCCGTACTGGCACGATTTATTTGCCAGCCAACGATACGCGGTTAGACACCCTTACCAACACCGCTATTTCCAGTGACTATATTCGTCAGGCGCTGCCCTCTCTCCAAGAGGGGTTGAGCCGGGTGATGATTTTAGACTGCATGTGGGGAGCGCTACCGCCCCGGGGCTCTGGCAATGGGTCAGACGGGCTAGCACCGCACCCTGGCCGGCTATCGGCCACCCAGCTAGCGGACTGTAACTGTGCCTTATTTACCGCCCTGGGCAGCAACGCCCAGCCCTGGCCCAGGGCCAACGCAGATCTGTCGCTATATACCCACTGTTTAATCGAAGGGATCACCACCGGGCTAGCCGATGTGGATGCCGACGGCAGTATCTCCATGGGTGACCTGCAAACCTACATGGCCCAAGCCCTGACGGAGACAAATCAGGAGATTTTTCCTATTGCCCTGGGGGCCAGCGCCCAGGAGATTCTACTGCCAGCAAAACCCTACTCCCCCGAACGGGAATATCGCCGCAGTGTGGCCGAATATGCCCAGAAGCACCGGGGCCATATTTTCCCGAACGAACGCAATATCCTAGAATTCTTGCGCCACCAGCTGGGGATTACACCGCAGCAGGCCCAAGCGATTGAGACCGACGTGATGAGTCCCTACGTTGTCCATCAGGAAAACTGCGATCGCTATCGCCATGCCTTTATCACCGCCCTAGAACTGGAGGCCCCCTTGGGAAAGCCATTAAAAAAGTGGCTGCGGCATCTCCAGGGTGAGCTGGCGTTAACCTATGACGAGGTTTCCACCATTGAGGCGCAGATCCTTAGCCACCATCAGCCTGCTGCCCTGCAAACCCTGCCCCGGTGGCTGACCCCGGTGGAGCCCCCCAAACTACCGGCCCACAGTCCAAACGGCCACTCCAGCCGCAACCCGTAAGCGGTTGGGATAAGCGTCGACTACAAACCATCAACTGCAAACCATCAACTACAAAACATCAACAAATTTTCCATAAATGCGATCGCAGGGCAATATAGGCCGTAAGCACATCTTAATTTCGCTTATCCTCCCTATTTGCCCATGCAGTCGGCTCCGTCCTACTCCCAACCCCGTTGGCTCCAAAAACTCTATTCGGTCCTTAACCTGCGCCCAGAAGAAGGCCATCGCACCCTGCTGATGTTTGCCTTTTACACCCTCATGTCTGTCGGGATCATGTGGCTTGAGGTGAGTTCAGCCGCCCTATTTTTAGAAAAGTATGGGGCCAGCAAGCTACCGCTGATCTATTTGTTTAGTGCGGTGGTGGGGGTGAGCTTGGGCAGCGTCTATTCTTGGCTACAGCGGCTGATGCCCCTACGTCGGGTAATTGTGCTGATCGCCTTGATGATGAGCCTACCCATTTTCCTATTTCGCCTGGGGTTGGATGTGGCCGTATGGGCACCGCTGACGATTTTTGTCATGCGGCTGTGGATGGAATCCATCACCAACCTAAATGAGCTCAATTTAGCGGTGTTGGCTAACCAGCTGTTCAATATTCGAGAGATTAAGCGCACCTTCCCCTTAATCAGCAGCGGCAACCTGGTGGCCGACGCCCTCAGCGGGTTTACCCTTTTTGCCCTGTTGGGGTTTTTAGATATTAAAAATGTTATTTACCTGGTGCTGGGCATCATGCTGGTGGCAACGGGGGTGTTGTTTTACATCAGCAACACCTATCAGCATGCGTTTCCCGACTCCAAGCGGCGCATTGTTGAAGTCTCCAATGTGAACTTTTCAGCTCGGCGGTTGCGCAGGCTGATTCGACGCTATGTGCTGCTGTTGATTAGCTTTTTTGTGATCGCCCAGATGCTGCTGTATCTGGTGGAATATCAGTATCTCAACCAGCTGACGGTCCAGAATTTTAGCGTTGATACCATGGCCAGGTTTCTGGGTGTTTTCACAGGGGTCTTGGGGCTAACAGAGCTCATCACCCAGCTATTTACCTCTAGTCGATTGATTGAGCGTTGGGGGTTGTTTGTGACAACCGGGGTACTGCCCGCTGCGGTGGTGCTCCTCAGCTGTCTGTGTTTGTTGGTGAGTCTACCGGGCTTGGGGGGGGCCAGGGGGCTGTTTATTGGGCTGGTGGTGCTTAAATTTATTGATGAATGGCTGCGTTACACCATTGTGGTTAGCAGCCGTCCGGTGCTATTTCAGCCAATTCCGGCCCAGCGTCGGGCACGGGTACAGTCTTTGGTGGGGGTGGCCGAAGCCCTGGCCATTGGGCTGGTGGGGGTGGGCATTTTAGTGATCATCGCCCTGGCCGATCGCACCGGTTGGATGTGGGAAGACAACTTGTTTTTGTTGATTACCCTGGGGCTGTCGCTGCTGTGGTTGGGCAGCATCTTTTTGTTGCGATCGCAGTACCTTAACCTGCTTGTTCTCACCGCTGAACGGGGTTTGCTCAGCTTTTCCGATGCCAGCCTGCGGGTGTTAAAGCAGGCCATTATCGAAGCCCTAGATAAACCGGGCCCTGAAGCTGACAAACGCTCCTTGATCGAGCTGCTGACCCAGATTGAACCCCGCAGCATTAGCGAAGTGCTGGCCCCCATGTTAAGTGAACTATCGCCAGGGCTACAGCAGCAAAGTTTAGAGACCATGCTGGTCTACCCAGACCCCACTTTCACTGGCTATGTGGATGCCTTGATTTACCCCGCCCAAGCCCCCCCGATTTTGGCCCTGGCCGTCCGATATGTGTGGCTGACCCAGGCCGATGCGGATGTCAACCAACTCAAACCCTATCTCCAGCGCAAGGTTGACCCCGTGGTGCGCGGCACCGCCGCCTCCATGATGCTGAAGCGGGGCAGTGCGGCGGAACGGGCACGGGCCACTAATATTTTGCGACAGATGCTCACCCACGGGGAGGAACGGGAGCGCGTGATGGGCTGTCGCGCCCTGGGGGAAGCTGAGTATATGCAAGGGCTGAGGCTGCATGTGCCCAATCTGCTGCAAGACGACTCGCTACGGGTGCGTCGATCTATGCTAGAGGCCATCGCCGCCACTCGGTTGGAAGAACATTATCCGTCGCTGCTTCAGGCATTGCGCTACAAGTCCACCCGAGAATCAGCCATGCAGGCCCTGGTGGAGCTGGGCGATGATGCCTTGCCGATGCTGATTCAGCTGGCAAACAATCGCTATAAGTCTGACACGCTCAGACACCAGGCTTGGAACGTCATTGGCCGCATTGGCACCCTCAGGGCCTTGAATCTAATGGCCTCTAACCTGATGACCTCCTGGGGGGCACCCCGACGGTGGCTGCTACGCATTTTAGTCAAGCTCTCCGATGAAAAGAGCTTTCGTCGGTCCGCCGACATTGATATTGCCCTCGATCAGCTGGGTCGCCAGGGGGTGGAAACCCTACTCGACCAGGAGCTACAGTTTGTTGGCCAGCTCTACAGCGGTCTGGTTGACTGCTCGGCCGACAAGGCTCCGGGAGATACCTTTGACTGGCTGCGTCGGGCGCTGCAGGACATGAAAACCGATGCCATGGAACGGATGTTGTTGCTGATGCGATTTCTTTATCCATCCTCCACCATTCAAGCGGCAGAACTGAGCTTAGATGGGTCCGCCTCTAGTCGAGCCAGAGGGTTAGAGATTTTGGATAACACCTTGGATATCCCGGCTAAACGCGCCATCCTGACGCTGTTTGAGCAGTCTAGCGAGGAGGCTACCATGGCCGCCCTGGGGCCGCTGGTGACCTATACCCCCTTAAGCCCCCAGGAGCGTCTGCGCAATCTGCTCGAACTAAGACACTTTCTATCGGACTGGGCCCTGGCCTGCTGCTTCCATGTGGCCCGTACCGAACATTGGAGCATCAGTGCTGACCATGTAATGGCATCACTGCGTCACTCGGTGGGCTTTGTTCGAGAGGCTGTTTTAAGCTATCTGGATATGGCGTCCCCCCGGACATTGGAGTCGCTGCTGCCGATGATGGCCGATGACCCGGACCCCCTGGTGGCGGCCCAGGTACAGAAGATGCTGAAGAAGCATGTGGGTAGTACGGTGTCAGGGTGAGGGAGGTGAGCATAGGCCCCACGTCTGGGGAATGTTCGATGTAGAGAACCTAGTCGGTTAATGGACTGGGCTGTCTTGCGTCGGCTACAGCAGAGGGGTACACTCCATAACCAAGCAGCAGGGTGGACGCATTTGCCATGCCTTGTCTATGGGCCATACTTTTATGGGGCCTGCTGTCTTGGCAAGAACTGCCTCTGACACAAACTCACAAAAAACTACAGTTGCACAGCGGTTTTAGCGACAAACCAGGTTCACTATGCTCACCAGCGTTGATCGTTTATTGTTCGTTCGGGCTGTTCCCATCTTTACCGAGCTGCGGGATGACTTTTTGGTGCGGCTAGCATCGATTATGGATGAGCTGTCGTTTCCGGCTAACCATCCTATTTTTAGGGAAGGGGAGGAGGGGCGTTCTCTCTACATTGTGGTGTCGGGCCGGGTGCGGGTACATTTGCGATCGCAGGAGCTAACCACCCTAGAAAAAGGCACCTGCTTTGGTGAAATGTCGCTGTTTGATGCTGAACCTCGCTCAGCCTCGGTGACAACCATCAATCCCTGCGACTGTCTGGTGCTAACCCAGCAGCAGCTGTATGAGGCCATTGATGAGACTCCAGACATTGCCGTCAACATCATCCGTCTGCTGTCTCGCCGGATTCGAGAAATCAATAAAGAACGCAATCGCCAGCCGTCTAACCAGCCGACAAAACTCTCGCCCATCCTCCAGGATGCACTGCAGGAGGTCAGCCCCACCGGCACCCTCGATGACAGTCTCCCCACCAACACCCCCCAGCCAGCCCCCCAGGCACAAAAAGAGCAAACAGTGGGCTATGAAAGTCCATGGGCCTACTAATGCGGCGGGCTGGTACACAGATCCAATGCAGAAAACTCATGCAGGAAGCGGCCTTCGATGACAAATCAAACGCAGGGTAAGTGGCTGAAGTTTTTGGGAGTTGCGATCGCAACCATCCTACTCATTTGGGTGATTCAACGTTACGGCATTAGCCAGCTGCGTGCCAATGTCGAAAGCCTTGGCGTTTGGGCACCGTTGGCGCTATTTTTCCTCAGATTTACCAGCGTTGTTATTCCCGCCCTTCCCGGTACCGCCTATTCAGTGCTTGCCGGAGGGCTACTGGGCTTCTCCCAAGGGCTGCTGGTAATTTGCTTGGCAGATATCTGCTCCTGTAGCCTCAGTTTTTTCCTATCACGACAGTTTGGCCGCAGCTTTGTCCAGCGCCTAATTGGCAAACGATTTATCAACCGTGTCGACAACTTAGCTAAAAAGCACCTAGAGCGAAACTTCTTTCTCATGACCGCCTTTCTAATGACGGGCTTTTTTGATTTTGTCGCCTATGGTGTTGGTCTCACCCAGGCTTCCTGGCTGCGGTTTCTTCCTGCCCTCATCCTCAGCATTGCCATCTCCAACCCACCCATCGTAGCCCTGGGTGCCGGTCTCCTAGAGGGCGGCAAACTGTTGTTGGCATTTGCTATTTTGGGAGTCTTTGCCCTAGCAATTTTAACCGGATTTCTACAGCGCAAACAGCCCATCAATTAAGGCGCTGCCAACCCTAAACAGAAAGCCCAAATGCTGGTATGACCAACCGTAGCCAACTGCTGAACGCATTCAGCAGTTAGCCCTAAGACCGTTATCCAACAACCGCCATCTGACGGCTCCACTGATGTTTTATGCGACTGCTTAAATCAGCCTGTTGCTCAACCGTACCTGCCAGCAAAACAGTTAGGGTACCAGCTTGGACCGTGCCCCAGTTAATCAAAACCACACCTGTTTTCGTAGCAGGGTCAAACTCTAACTCTTCTAAATTTAGTTCCGAGATTCGCCGATGGTTAGTATGCAGTGTTTCACTACGCCAGGTGTCAACCCCTAAAAGTCTTGCAATCTCTGTTGGATAGGAAGACCCATTAAACCGAGGATTACACTCAATGGCATAGTAGCTTGGGCCTTCAGCCGTATCAACAACAGCCACATCAAAGGCAAAAATCCCTTTCATACCTCGTTCAAACATCCACTGAGCCATGGGTTCTACCATAGGCCAAGGCTGGTGTCTAGTGGGGTAGCGGTTGCCACCGTGGACACAGCCATCCAGAATCTGCTCAGACGCCAAAGAACGCTCTAGACCATCCTGAGTAACTCGATATTGGAGGTTGAGAAACGCCGAAGCCTGAATTTCAGCCTGAACTTGAAAAGGCTTATCCTTTGGAAACTGCTCTACGGCAGCCAATAAATCAGCAGAATTTTCACACCGAACAATACCCACACCGTGGTCCGACACAGCTAATTTGACATAGCAAGGATAGGGAAAAGCCTCCAGATTCCCCAACTCCCCTCGATGACCAAAGCACTGGGTAAACGGAACAGCCACACCCAGCTGGTGAGCCAACTCCATAAAGTTGTTCTTAGAATTTATGTAGCGAACCGTCTCATACCAGTTGCTATCTAGCTGTTGCAGACGCTGCGCATAGTGTTGATTATGCTCAAACGCATGCCCAAAAAAGTAAACCGATATCTCATCAGGCACATGTTGAGTTAGCTCGTCAAAATCAACGTTCCAAATAATATCGCTGCTGTGCTCTAACCCAACACGGGCGTAGTGTTCCCGTATTGCTGGCCAGTCATGGATCAAATCTGGATGCAGCTGCACCTTATCCCCCGGTGAGCTTAGCCCCAGAGCCCTACCTGAGAAAAGATGAACCCCCTCACATTTATCCAGGGTGCTCATCATAATATCGTGGTTAAAAATCTTCATTGATTAACGTTCTCAAAATGACAACAAGCTTTTCAAAGCCTCGACAAGAGCTAACAAAATCCCCTATCTGAAACAGCTTTCTATCGTTACAACATCCCATGGGCCATCGAAGTCTTAGGAAAAACACCAAGCCCTAGTCTCGACCAGCTACGGTGTATGTTGCATCGTTGACCAATGCCCAAATCGTAAAACAAAGTTAAGTTTTAATACATTAACGGGTTTAGAAACTCCCAGCTTTCTAGCTCTCTAAGGTCAAGCTGACTACCCCTACGGACTCACGTAACCGAGCAGCCTTTTTGCTTTCGGTTTCAAATATATTACCTGGATATTTTCTAATTAGCGTCTGACAAAAGATAGATCGTACCAAATGCCACCAACTCATGACATTTGGCAGTTAGCATCTTAAAACGCTCTTCATTAATGAAAGAGATGCAGAGGCCCCGAAACAACGGTAAACCCGTAACAGGTTGTGCCTACACGACAGACGGAGTTCGAACCGACATCTGTATGGTTAACCCCGCCTTAGTTAACAATTGGATTAAGTCTTCCACCGAGAAACGGCTGATCTCACCATTAACCAGGTTCTGCATACGCGGGTAAGACTGCCGAAAAGCTCTAGCCGCTTCTTCTGGGGTCCACTGCCGCTGCTGAATGTACTCGCGCAGTGCCAACATCAGCTCCGTTCGGATGCGTAAACTCTCAAGCTCAGCCATTTCGAGATCTAAGGTTTCGTAGTCCGATACCGAAAAGCTGCCTAAACCTGCATTTTGGAGCGCGTTCATAGTGGGTTAAGGATGCATCAACTCACATAATATTCCATTATTTCTGTAGCGAACATAACTAATTTATAAAGAAACCAATCATATGAGTGTGGTACCGTTGAGCCTTGGGTGTTTTAAGTTTTATTAAGTCATGGCAAAAAAGTTCTCTCTTGTCATCCATGGCGGTGCTGGCGCATTGGAGCAGATTAAGCGTGAGGGAAATGAAGCGGACTATATGGAGAGTATCCGCAGCATTTTAGAAAGCGGTCGCAGCATTTTAGCAACAGGTGGGAGTGCCCTAGAGGCCGTAGAACACTGTGCCATGAAGCTAGAGGACGATCCCCTCTACAACGCCGGTCGTGGATCCGTTCTAAATGAATACGGCGAAGTGGAAATGGACGCAGCCATTATGGATGGCAAAACATTTGAAGCTGGTTCGGTTGCAGGCATCACCTCCATTAAAAACCCCACCGTGCTCGCTCGACAGGTACTAGAAAAAAGTGAACACGTCATGCTCATTGGCAAAGGTGCCCATGAGTTTGCCAAATTCTGTGGACTGCCGCGCATGGGCAATGATTATTTTGTTGTCGATGCCCGTGTCCGCCAATGGCGTGACGCTCAAAAAATGGGAGGTATGATGCTAGACCATGAGGCCGCTAAAACCAGTCAAAAACTTGGCACGATTGGTGCAGTTGCTCAGGATTGTGCTGGGAATCTTGCCGCTGCCACCTCTACAGGAGGGATTGTAAACAAACGGTGGGGACGGGTGGGTGACAGTCCCATTGTGGGGGCCGGTGTATTTGCTGATAACGAAACCTGTGGAGTTTCCGCCACTGGATATGGAGAGCAGTTTCAACGCACAGTCCTGTGCAAAATGATTGCGGACTTTGTCTATTTTCAAGATATGGACGCCCAAGCTGCTGCCAAGGCTGGCATTGACTATTTGGTTAACAAAGTACAAGGACTAGGCGGCGTCATTGTTATTGATCGCACCGGCAGCTGTGCCGTCGGTCATTCTACATCTGGGATGATTTACGGCCTGATTGAACACGGTGGTGAAACCCTTTGTAGGCTTGCATAAGCTTGCATAAAAAGAGTCTTTTCTGGTGTCATTGACAACAAAAAAACGCATCCTGGGTAATCAAACCGTCAGGATACGTTGAGTTTATAAGTCTAGAAACTGCCGTAAGGAGCTTTTATAGCTTGGCGCACATAGTTCAAGCCATACGTAATCCCTAAAAGCGTTAGATGGCAACGACTATGTGCGCAGCAAACTGCTGAATGCATTCAGCAGTTTGCTAGTAAGTCGGGTATCCATGGATAGGGCCAGTAATAGGGCCAAAGATTACACAGAACCTACGCAACAAACGTGAATGCTCCTGCCAATCCTGACGGTGACGCATTTTCTACCACCGCAATGAGTTCTGACACCTCATCTTGATTTTGGAAAATTGCTGTGCCCGATGGAGTGCCTGCTGGGGTCGTCCCGAGAAGATACTCATCGGCTGTACCATGCAGTTGAATTTTGTCCCCTTCAGCTGCCACAAACCCTCTAATCAGAGCATAGTCCTGTAGACCAGGCTGACTCATGTCTCCATCATCGTAGAAAGTTCGACTGACATTACCCAATACAAAAGTGTCAGCTCCCTGTTTACCCATAAGGATGTCGACCTCTCCGTTCCCCTGAGCGCCAGCTGCTGCAGTATTTACGTTATCCATCTGTTCTAGTTCTAGATAATCCAGATTGAAGCCGGTGCTCAACATATCTACCCGCAGGGTGTGGGTACCGGCGGTCAAACTCAAGACCTCATCACCACTGACCGCTTGCCACTTTTGCCAGCCACCGGTTTCACCAAAGTTAGCGGTGGTAGATTGGCCATTGACTGAGACCCGAAACCCATGGTTTACCTTCATTTTTGAGGCAATGCTGGCATTCAGACTATAGTCACCATCCTCAAGCACCTTAATATCATAGGTGAGATACTCTCCTTTATTAATCCAGCCCACATTCAAACCACCGGCTGAACTGTTGGCCACATCAACCGCCAGGTCTCGTCTCAGGTCATCCCCAGCGCCACCTCGATTGGCCGCATTGATATCTTTGAAATCGTTGATATTGTAGAGTTCTGCCTCCACGCGAATCATGCTGTCACCACCGACAGGTAGTTCCACAGGGGATTCAACATCGGGGGATTCCTCTATCACAGGGGGGCCAACTGGCGTCTCGACAACCGGATTCTTCGCTCCACCTACCTGCTCTAACTCCAGGTAGTCCAGGTTGAATCCAGTGCTCAACATATCTACCCGTAGGGTGTGGGTACCGGCAGTTAGGTTTAACAGGCTATCTCCATCAGCCAATTGCCACGCTTGCCAGCCACCGGTTTGATTAAAATTGGCTATGCTCGACTGACCATCAACAGAGACTTTAAGACCATGGTTCGCCCCCATATTTGAAGCAATGTTGGCATTTAGACGATACTCTCCGCTGTTAGGAACCTCAATGGTATAGGTAAGGTACTCTCCCCGACTAATCCAGCCAATATTCAGACTATCTCCTGGACCGTTGGCCACATCAACGGCAAGATCTCGTCTTAGGGCATCTCCCGCGCCACCTCGGTTGGCCGCATTTATATCCTTAAAATCGTTGATATTGTAGAGTTCTGCCTCTACTCGAATCATAGTGTTGCCCACAGGGGATTCACCTACCGGCGATTCATCCGATGGAAGTTCAGGCAGTGGTGCTTCCGGTAATGGAGGGGGGGTGACTGGAGACTCACCACTAGGGGGGGACACAGGTGATTCAGGCTCGACGGGTGTCGGCGTTGGTGGCTCCGCTACTGTTGGCGGTGGAGTAACAGGATTCTCTGCAATGGGGGGATCAGGAACAACGTCAGGCACAGCAGGCGACTCGCTGGGCGGTCCAGTGCGAATAAATTCGATATAGTCAAATGCGACCTGCTCTCCACCATTGCGAGTGGACTCAATTTCAAATGTATCGCCCGTCTTAAGCTCAATACTGCTATGGGTTGTCTTACCGGCCAATGTTTTGTTTGAGACGTCGCCACCAGATAGCTGCCGATTAAGCTTAAAGTTTCGACGATTGCCCGCAACCGTTATATTTACATCGGAAACACCATCATTCTCATCAAAATAAACAGCCTTGACACGATAGGTACCTGCTTCACCATTAAAGGTACCGGAAGCACTCCCTTTGCTACCGTTTTGACCATCAATGGCAATATATTCCTTTTGGGAGAGCCAGTCTTTGTTTTGACCCACAATGCGATAACCGTCTAGAGCTAAATCTTCTGCTTCAACCCGGTACTTACCGGAGGTAGGCAATGGAGAGGGGTTAAAAACTGGAGGAGTAACAACGGGAGGTTCTACGACCGGAGGCTCGACAACAGGAGGCTCGGCCACAGGGGGCGACTCGACCACAGGAGGTTCTACCACAGGAGGTTCTACCGCAGGAGGTTCTACCACAGGAGGCTCAATCACAGGGGGCGTTATGGGAGCAACGTCGGGTTCCTGAATAGGAGGCACATCAGGAGTAGGGGGCGCTACAACAGAAGGGACATCGACCCTGATGGTATCCTCCGCAAATTTTGGGTAGTTAAGGGTAATGGATTCAAAGGGGATAATCTTACTATCTTGCTTAAGCTCACTGGGGTTAAGCGAGCCTAGGTGACGGGCATTTCGAGTCCAATTTTTGTTTTCCAGGACAGCTACAAAGCTGTATTTACGGTTATCTCCAGTCAAGCGATCACTAATATATTCATCAATGACGACACCATGCTGTCCATTGGGCAGCGTATAGTAGCCCTGATCCGCAGCAATGTTTCGCAACTGATGTAAGGGGTATCCCAAATTCTCATTACCAAACGGAAGCGCTATGGTGCCCAATGAATCGGTTTTGGTTCCCACAATGGACACAGCATCTAAGACCCGATTATCGCCAGAACTAGCTACTAAGTCGCTCTTGGCATTATCTATTTGAAAGCTGAGTTTGCCAGGCTGAAGATCTTTGCTACTTAAGAATTTATCAACATTGCGATCAACATTGACCCAATCTTGTTTGTTGTTTTTGACTTGGGCATCTACAAAGAAATATCCCCAGTTCTTTAATGGTTTAACAACACGGGTTTCCTTATTTAGAGTGACACCTGTACCAAATCCTTCTACTTTTAAGTTGTCGAATACAAAATCTTCAACGTTGTGAAACAGATGCACACCGTTATTCAAAACCCTCCTGTGCAAACTTGTATCTGTACCTAAGAGATCAAAGTCTTTCAAGGTGTAGTGAGCGGTGTACTGCAGCTCAGTTCCCTGGGCCACTTCCCACGCTTTAAATCCATCCAGGAGCGTACGACCATCATGTTTTTGAACTTGAGAGTTTTTGATCACTGACAGACCATTTTTAGAACCAAACACCTCATTATTTTTAAACCCCATAATGGGTGAATCACTGGTTTTGATGGTGTCTTGGCCCTTAGCCCAGGCTTCTATGGCGAGGTTCTCTGTCAGCGGTTGGATTTCATCTGTACCTCGGTGAAAGTAGAACATCCCTGAACCGCCGTTGCCAGCGGCAACATTGCCTTCACTTTCTATCAGTCGGCTTTGAAACCAGAAACCATGGCCACCAAATCCAAGATCGTGGTTATACGCACCACCTTTTTCATTTTGGGAACGGCCTTCATTTTTAATGGAAATATTATTGCGCCAAGAGCCAATTTCGTTACCGGTTTCACTAACAATACCGGCACCAAAAACGTCGTAGGCCAGGTTGTTTTCTAGAACAGCATAGCTGTCATGTTGGACGATACCCCAACCAGGTGATCCAACAACGCTGTTACCTACTAACACAGCAGGGGCATCAGCGCCATTCACACCTGTACGGTGAAGATGCAACGCATAACGCCCTCGAATGTTTGTGCGGGCACCAGTAATCGGATTGCCTTGACCGTCTAGGATCCGCTTAGGGGCATGACCACCGGTGATCTTAAAGTCATCTAGCAGTTTCGATTTATCGGTACGACCTAATTCGTTAAATTCGGCATAGCGCACATCCACGTTATCCGAGTGCATAAACATGACGTGGCCACGCTGATTTGACGGCAGCTTACCTGCATTTTCTGTGGCCACCACCACGTTACGGCTTTGGTTGGCCACATAGGCTTTTAGATCATCTCTTGGCGTATCGTGACTGTAGGAGAGGGCTTTATCTAAGGTAATGCGCTTACCATCAATACGGGTAATGGTGCGTTCTTCATCTTGGGTGCCATTGGTGACATATTGAGTCCCCGTGAGGATGAGGCGATCGCCCACCTGCCAATTTACCGGTACCTCGCCCAGGGTCAAGGTTTTATCACCAGCGGCAGGATCTACAGCAACCCGTAGGTGTGATGTTTTTGCTTGGCCATGGATAGAAACAGTACCGTGGGATACGATGCCCCGGCTGAGTTGTTGAGGGTCCCAGTGTTTGTTAATTGCACCATTGTCAGCAATCAAAATCTTGGTTTTAACATTGCCTTGGACCGGATTATCTTCTGTTCCGATGGTAAGGGTACCGTCAGATGAAACCACAAAGGTATCAATAATCATCTGCGTATCAACATCGGTGGCAAAGTCTATTTGACCATCAACCCGCAGACCAAACAAACGGGTATTGCTAACGTTGTCATAGTCCACAGTAATTCCCTTAGGAATGACTACCTTGGCATTAGCACCCGGGACTTTCCCTCCTTTCCAGGTGCTGGCGTCAAACCAAGAGCCGTTCTTTACGGCGGTATGGGTAGCGTTGTGCGGTGTAATTAGGCTATGGATTGCGGCATGTTCTGACTGCTTACCAGGTTCATCAACGTGGGCCTGGTGCATGGTGCCATGGTGCTGAGTATCCATCAAAAATCTTCCTAGATAAGAAATAGAACAGAATTAGGTTGGTGCTGTGATCGGTCTGTAGAGGCGGTGATACAAAAGCCAAAATGCATCACGGCGAGCGTTGTTGACAGCTAAAAATAGAGCACGTCAAACGGTTGTTGCCTTGGCAACTAAAGACCCGGCAAAAGGAGTCTGGTGGCTGTGGCGAAATAGATAGTAAGACTGGCAGCGCCATCTATGACGATCTCCATCGCCAGCGCATCTTATTCACATAAAGGAGCATTGAACTCTATCTCAAATTCAATTCATCCTATTAACGAGAGACCCTGTAGCTGTGAATTGTTGTGTTAGTAGATAGAGGCCTGCTTTTGCTCTAAAGGAACTAGCCCCAGAGAAATCAGCACCTAATCCACCAAGGCCGAGAATCAAGATAACAAACTTTTATTTATAGCCCCAGACATAGCATCTAAGACAATCAGATGAGTAGCGCACTTAAGTCAAAATCCCTATTAGTGTTGGGCTGACACTTCTTCCTTCTTCAAGACCCCTAAGAACAATCAGCAAATCCTGTTATTACAAGAGTCCAAATCAGGAAAATGTAAGCGTCAAGCAGACCGGTATATATCGACAAAAACACTACAGACAAAACACATGTTCAGTATTACATATCTGTCTTCACGTTTCATCAACGTTCTATCAAGTTCAGATAAAGCAGATCAACTCTTTCCAAGCTTATGTGCCAACCTCAAAAGTGTCACTGGCACGCTTTTAAACCCCCGTAGAAAGTATCTCTAAAGTCGATAAAACCTAGCAGGTATCTAACGGATCTAGAAAATTATTGTTGTCTACCGATATGGCATACGCATACCGAAAATCAGCAAAGCTCATTAGCTAAAAGGGGCTTTGCTATGTCTGTGACAACGCTGCGATTTTTTGGGAGCGAATGGAAATATCTCTCAGAAATGTGCGTATTCACTACGCAAACAGCAAGAATGACTATGGGAAAGATCATCTAAAAACTTAGACATCACACCTAAACGGTTCAGAACAGATAGCATACTTAAAACCGAAAATCCTATTAGGTGCCGTACTCAAAAGTCTTTCTAACTCAACTCATTTTGGGGACAATCAGCAGTTGCATTATTAGCAGTGACCCAAAACAGAAAGAAACTAGAGACAGCCACGTATGTAGATGAACTCAGCCACAGGTGAAACACAGGCCCAGTATTACATATCTTCCTTCACGTTGCATAAACGTTCTATCAAGCTGAGATAAAGTAGCTCAATTATTTTTGCACCTATGTATCAGCCCAAAAAGTGTCATTATTGCCGTTGCTGATCTAGAGGATAAACCGCTGGTCAGATATGCCATTTTCTTCCGGAACGAGGTCACGGGCTGTAAAGTGCAGTTCTACTACAGTTTGTAACGATGAAACGTAGGCCTTGTGTTAAACGGAAACTATCTAATTCTCTATTTTTTCAGTTTCTGTCGCACTATTGCTAGACTGACGGGGTGGTGACTGAGCAGTGGTTTTAGCGTCGATGATAATGCCAAAACCATTGCAGGTATCGCAGGGGCCACCTTCACCGCCACATACGGGGCAGATCCCTTCATGGGCCAGGGACTGGTTGAGAAGGCGATCGCTGATAAACAGTATGAGACCGAGGGCCGTTGATAGTGTTAAAACAATCCATAAGGGAAACATTACCTAACCCCTGACTTCTTTTAACTGTGCCTGTAGATACGCCCAAAAATAGCGACATGTATTACCTCTCCAAGATAAAGCATCTTGAAGGTTTGACAGTCCAAATTGTGACAATGTCATCGTTTAAATTAATTGTCTTAATATAAATTTTGTACATATTTCACAACCCAAGAGCCGCTGTGCTTTGTCAGATATGGCGTGTGACTAAGCTTATTTTTCTTGAAGCTGCCAGGAGCCGTCCCAGTCGCCGGGGGGGGAATGCTGCTGTAGCTGCTGGCAGCGTTTTAGATACAGTCGGGTGGCTTGGTCTTCGGGGGTTGCTCGTAGAAGACTACTAAAGGTGTCAATGGCGAGAGCAAACTTACGCTGTTGATAATGGGTACGACCTTTTTCGTAGAGGGCAACCTGTTTATGTCTATCAGGGCTGAGGGGTTGCGATCGCAACCCCAACACCTCGTACAACAACACCGGCTGACGTTTGCCCTTTACACAAACATAGTCAAGCTCTCTGACCCAGATAGTGTCTTTACACTGGGCGTAGGTATTCTCACTGATAATAATGGAGCAGCCATAGAGCTTAGTAGCACTCTCAATGCGGGATGTGAGATTCACCCCATCACCAATGGCCGTAAATTCCATGCGTTTGCTAGACCCAATATTGCCCGTAATGACATCGTCAGAATTAATCCCAATACCGATTTGCAAGGTGGGCAGCCCCTGGCGCTGTTGTTGTTGATTAAAGTGGGTCAGCTGCTGCTGCATCCCCAGGGCCGTTTTTACCGCATGCTGTGCGTGATCTGCCTGGGGGATGGGGGAGCCAAACACCGCCATAATGGCATCGCCAATAAACTTGTCTAGGGTGCCTCGGTGGGCAAAGATAACATCCACCATGGTCTCAAAGTAGCGATTGAGCAACACCACCACTTCTTCGGGTGCCAGTCGTTCCGTTAGGGCCGTATAGCTGCGAATATCGGCAAAAAGAATAGACACAAACTGCCTGGCTCCACCGAGCTGGGTATTTTTGCTATCTAGCAGCTGTTCCGCCAAATCCTGGCTCAAATAGCGATACATGGTGGACCGCACCGCTTCTGTCTCCCGCAGGGCGGCTTCCGCCAGTTTGCGTTCGGTGATGTCCTGGACCGTACCGGTAATGCGGTCGGGTTCAATGTGGACGTGCTCATCAACGGTGCGTTCAGTCCCGTCGGGCAGGGTGAGTCGATAGTCTAGACGGTAGGGCTTTTGGTGGGTGCGGGCAACATTCCAGGCTAAGCCCACACGGCGCTGATCGTCGGGGTGGACCCGCTCTAGAAACAGCGCCTGACTCGGAGGCACTGAACCAATGGGGTACCCTAGCAGCGTATACAGTTCGTTGGACCAGGCCAGGGAGTTGTTGGCAGACAAGCGGGTGTTATCCCCCGTTTTTGTCATGGCGGTGTTGATGGTTTTAGCAAGGGCTTTCCCATTGATAGTCGTGTCGATAGGGTTGAGATTGAGGCTCCAGTCCCAGTTTCCTAGCTGGGCGATGCGTTGGGCATTGGCTAGGCTGGCTTCACTGCGGGCTAACTTGGCTCGGCTTTGCTGCCGCTCTGTCACCACCACCGATAACACCAGGGCCGTCACACTAATTACGGCGGCATAGGCCTGGAGCAGCAAGATCGCCTCGCCTAGATTGCCGGCGGCTTTAGTAATAAATGGACCACCCCGATGGACTGCTCCAGTGACGGCAATGACCGAGACGAGCAAACTGGCGAGGGTGGTGCCGCGTAGCCCTAACCTGAGGGCGGCCCAGACCACAAAGGGAAAAGGCAGATATTCTAGGGGATACTTTGCGATCGCACTATCCGTCTGCGCGCCAAACACCATGGCACTAATCACCACCAGCATCCCCAAACAAAGCCCCAGCTCCCACCGCGACGCAATACGTAGGGTTTGTTGTCGCTGTCGTCCAGCGGCAACAGCCAGCAACAGCGGTGTTAGCACCAAAATGCCCATCCCGTCCCCAAGCCAGATCACAACAGCGTTAGCGATCAATTCCTGAGCCATTATTCTGCCAAACCCATAGCCCACCAAGGTGCTATAAGCGGCATTAATCATTGGCGTAACCAGTACACCCAAACTAACAAACGTCAGCAGGTCATCCAGCTGCCAATCATATAGCTGCAGGCTCCGCCGCCATCTACGTCGGAGAAAATGACTCCCCACCAGAGCCTGTAGCGCACTCCCAAAACACAGAACCAGGGATAGCCACCAAGGTACGCTATCCGCCAATGACGCCCAAAGCGCCCCCAACGCAACACCCACCCATAGGTTTTGGCCGTAGATCAGTAAAGCAGCCAGGGCAATGCCAGCGGGGGGCCATAGGGGAGAGGCCGCGGCTTCAATATTGAGGGCAGTGGTGGATAGCTGAGCGGCGAAGAAGAAACAGACGGCGAGACAGCCGACACGAACCCAATAACTGGTGTGCCATTGATGATCAGTTGCCATTGGTTAGTAGATGTCATGGATTTCATGCAGCACTGGGGCCATTGTCATCGACAAATGTATCCGTCGATGGCGGGTTAGCGGTTGTAATTTAAGCTTTCAGAGACATGCCCTAACTAACCTGAAAAATACAATCGGTGATGGCTCCAGCAGACCTCTGAAAAGATTGTAAATGGGCAAAGTCAGAGTACCCAAAATTGATGCATGGGTTAGTCAGTAGAAAACACTCTACATCCACATCGCTATCCACATCGGCCCCACCATCCAGACAGCGCCATAAACAACCCATCTTGACGCCATCATCAGGACAGCCTCTCTAAAACTCAGAAAATTGCGCTAAAGCTAGAGAATATTTATATCTCTTATTATTTATCTAAACAAACAGCAAGAGAGTTCAAAATCCACTCTGTCGTCTAAATCTAAAGTCTTTATTAAAATCTCTTGTCAGGCTCAACACTAATCGGAGTAAGGATCACAAGTTGGCTACTGCAAGCATTGCTAGTCTCTCAACGTCGCTGTTCCTCATAACATCCTCAAAGTCATCCTGTATGGTATGTACGTAAGGAAGTATCGAGTGAGTCCATTATGTATACGCTGAATAGTACACCAACTAATAAGCCGACCAAATGGTCCAATCAACCCGGTCCCATTTCCTGGCAAGCCGTACCTGATTTTATTCAAAAAACCTTGAGCGCCCAGGGATGCACGTTACTGAAGTATTCTCGTGAGCGTCCTCAGCTAGCCCATATTCGCTTTCAGTACGTGTCATTTGCGTATCAGGGTGATCTCTACTACCTGCAACGATGGTCTGATCACGAATGGGGCGTGTCTCCTAGTCAAATAATTTTTCCGGCTGACGGTGTTTGCCCCCTTAAAACCCTTAGCAACGGCAGTCTGCTGTCGTCCCTTGTTAAAAAATCTGTGGCCAGATTTTTTGGCCATTTCCCAGACAACTCACCATTTCAACCCTCCCCCTCTACCAGTCGGTACACCCAGAGTAAACGGCTACCGCTAGCTGGATAATCTTTGGCAAACCCGACTATTCAATCATCTGCTCTAACTCTATTAGCGGAATCAACCAAGCCACATCATAGGCAGCCAGGGTAACGTTTAACCGATTGTCCACAATTCGCCATCCCCGACGTCCCATCAGGTCGTACCAGTAATTGTCCTGGGGGATGGCACAGATGGGTTTACCCGTCTGATCGCTAAGGGAGGCAGACGTCCCCGCAGGCGTCTCCGCATAAATCCCCGCAACACCTAACGCATTGAGGGGAATGCTTACCTGACAGCGCTGAGGCGTCACATTGGTCAGGGTCAAAATATGTTGCTCACAGTCTGGCGAGGTGCGTAGCAGCGCAAAAATAGACGGATCTAACTGAAGAACCTTTTGATCACCGTTCGGATGGAAGGCTTTATTACTCACCCGAATATCCAACAGTCGACTCAGTTGAGCAATCATCCGAAACGTTCTGGAGTCAGGCTTTTCTAACTCTCGCTTCAGGTCAGAGTAGTGAATGACCGCGCGGTTAATATCGCGTTTTACTTTTGTTTTTAAGACCGTTTCAATGTTGTTGTGGGTACCAACAAGCCCGTGCAAATAGATGCCGGGAACACCTCGTAGCACCAAAGCAATGCTGCGAGAGGCGACCATACGCTTAATTTGTAGATCTACCTCCTCATCTTCACTATCTAAATTTAAGGCGCTAAACCAGGTGGAGTTTATCTCATAGGGTTCCTCAATGCTCCCCTCCGCCGTGCGGTAAGAGATTAGCGCACCGTGCTCCCTAGCGCATCGGATAATAAAATTAATCTGATGCTCTGAGAGGATATTTTTTACCCCCAATAGACCCACACCATCATGGGTGTCGAGAATGTTAAAAAATGTCATGGCATCGGACGGATACGCCAGGGTATTTACCCATTTTGAGAGTTCTGTCGCATCTGCCTGGTAAAAGGTGTAGAGCACCAGCGGTGGTAGGGCAAAGTTATACACCATCTGAGCTTCGTCATACCCATTACCAAAGTAGGTGATATTTTCCTCATGGGGAATATTGGTTTCAGTGGTCAGCGCCACCTGAGGGGCGGCAATATCCAGCACATCCCTAAATAGCCTAATCACCTCGTGGGTTTGGGCCAGGTTGGCACAGGGCGTACCCGGTTCTTCCCATAAATAGGTAACGGCGTCGAGACGGATAATATCGGCTCCCCGTCGAACATAGAGCAGCAGCGTGTCGATCACTTCCAATAGCACCCGAGGATTGGTAAAGTTCAGGTCGATCTGATCGGGGGAAAACGTAGTCCACACCCAAATGGGGCCATCAATTGACTGGTACTGGGTCAAAATATCGGATGTGCGAGGTCGCACAATGATGGCTCTCTGCTCAGGGGTGAGCTCATCGGGAGAACGATAGGTGGTGGCAAACCCTTGATAATCGGGATTGCCATTGAGCATTTCTTGAAAGGGCATGCTCTGGGAGGATGCATGGTTGAACACACCGTCAAACATCAGCCGATAGCGTTCGCTCAACGACTCAATATCTTGCCAGGAGCCCAGCTTCGGATCAACTGTCTTAAAGTCGGTAATGGAAAATCCGCGATCGGAGCTGTAGGGGAAAAACGGCAAGATATGTAGCGTGTTAAAAACACCCCTAAGACCGGAGGTGCATTCTAAAAAGTTTGCCAATGTGGCTAGGGGAGAGGCGGAATCGCTGAGTAAGATATCGCCGTAGGTAATTAGGGCAATATCTTGCTGGGTAAATCTATCGGCAGGGTTAAAGTGCCCATTCTGGGCCTTCATTGCTTGGGTTTTGTGGGCAACATGGACTTTAAGCAGTCGCTCTAGCTCAGGCAAATGTTGGGTAGCGGCGGCTTTACCATAGAGAAATGTGAGCCGTTCTAATAGCCGTTGGCGTTGCGATGAGGAGAGTTGCAACAGTGGGCGGGTATAGTCTGGTGCAGGGTTGTAAGCTTTTCTCTTGGGGGCATCAAAGTTTGACATACAACACAGAGTCTAGATGACAGTTAGCCCAGATCCTCGGTTTGTTGACAGGCTCAATTTCAGGTGTATCGAACCTATAGCCAAGATTTCAAACAACTCTGATAATTAGCGGGTTTTCTTGATAAAAGTTGAAATTTTGTATTGATTTACACCATGATGATTTGTGTGAAGCACCGAGCTGTTGAAAATGCTATGGGGTTTGTTAAATTGGAGACTGTGTAAGCTCCTGATTTTAAGTGATAAATTGGGCGGCTGGGTGGGTGTGAAAGCTGTTGCCTGAAGTCCCTCCGAGTTTCCTTAAGCATGGAATTATTGCTCAACAAGCCCATACGCTGGCAGCTGGCACAGACATCATTCTGAGGATTAGCAACACCAGGGATAGGGGATTGTCATTCCTTAGCGGTGGGCGTCTGTAGATACGGTAAATGTTGGCTGGCTTGACTATCATGCCAGTAACGTTACCTGATAGTTGGATATGCCCCATGACTAACAAATTTCGTACCCCTGGTTATCATCCGCTGCGGAAACTAAATGTAATCTTGTCAGGGCTGCATATTGCTGTTGTGACTGACATTAGCGTTGCCTACAAAGTCATTTTGTCCATACCTGTTTTGGGGGTTTCATTCTTTTTTCGGCAATGGGTGGATTTTAGTTTGATCCTGCTGGCCATGGGGCTGATGCTGATTTCTGAGCTGTTTAATAGTGCCCTTGAGGTGTTGTGCGATTTTGTCGAGCCGCAGCGGAATGAACAAATCCGCATTGTTAAGGACATTGCTGCTGCATCGGCTGGGCTGAGTATTCTGGTATGGGCGGTGATTTTAATTCTTGAAAGCATCCGTTTGCTACAGCTGTCGTAAAGAGACGATGGCCGGTCGAGCATGATTACAGTCACAGGCATTCTTAATTTTTATCCCACCGCGTTGTTTTGGCTGAGCAAGTAACGGATGTAGCTGCCAGAAATGCCATAAGTAAAGGCTGTTTGATAAGCACGATGACCCCATCAACGCTTTTCAAACAGCCTATTATACGAATTCATTCTTGGAGTAGACGTCTAGACAGAAACCTTAGATACCCATTCTTGAACAAATGCGATCGCAGTTTCCAACCAGCTGCAACCCAAAAAGTTGCAAATTTCAATAGTCGCTAGCAGCATAACGGTATTCATAAATCAGTTCTCCAAAACCATCAGCTACAAATACGCCACGGGTCAGACGCTTACAGATACAGACTGATAAAGATCATGTGAAGTTCTGCAAGGAATCCCATCACAATTGGCAGGGGCTACTGACCCACCAGACAGGCTAAGGGAAACAGCAAATACTCTAGAAAAAACAGTCGCCAAATAAATTGATAGAAGCGACCCACCTGGGATTTTTCCTGTAGGTTTACCCGACGGCTCTTCCACCACAGCAGCCCCAGCAGTCCGCCATGGGTGGTCACCAAAAAACCAGGCTGCACCGATGGCAGTGCCCCCACCAGCGTTAGCCCCATCAGTAGTCCGTAACCCAGGGTTAAAACCCAGAGCGATAGCTGAAATACAAACCTGGCCCCTAGACGCACCGTCAGCGTCCGAATCTGAAACCGGCGGTCGCCTTCGAGGTCAGGGATGTCTTTGAAGATTGCGATCGCAAACGCAAACACCACCACAAACACCGTCAGTGCCCACACCTCTGGTGGGACGGCCCGCCAAGGTGCAGCGTCAGGGGTTAACCACCGGCGAAAATGAACAAAAAAGCCCAGGTTCACAATCAGACCGCGCACCCCAAAAATGCACAGCGCGGCCCAAAAGGGAAATCGCTTTAAGCGCAGCGGCGGTAGGGAATACACCGTACCGATGGCCATACTCAAGACCACCGTTCCCCATAAAATTGGCCCCAGCACCGCCGCCAGCACCAGGGCTAAGCCCCCCAGCACCGCCACAATCCAACGGCCCATGGCCACGGAAAACGCACCTGAAGCCAGGGGTAGCCGGGGTTTATTAATGCGGTCAATGGCAATATCCGTCAGCTGGTTAAGACCAACGATGTACACATTGGCACAGAGGCTCGGTATCAGCGCCGCGATCAGAGCCAGAAAAGCCGCTGGCCCTGATCGGGGCGCTGCCTCTGACAGCACCAGGGCCATTACCCCCAAGGCCCCAACGCTCAAGGTGGTCCCCACAATCGTGTGGGGCCGAGAAAATGCCCACAGGGCTCGCAGCCAGCGCCCCCAGGAAAAAGGAGTCTTATTGTTAGGTCGATTATTAGGTCGAGTATTCGCTCTGGTCACCATAGTCTCTACTGCTGCTCCTCAAGCTGCGCCCCGGACTGTTTAACCCCCGTCAACAACCCGTAGCAAATCAACCCCATGCGATAGCCCTCCATCATCAGCGGAATTGCCATAGCCCCTTCCACGGTTTTCCAACCCGCCGTCAAAATCCCCAAAAGCACCTGGGGGTCGAGCGCCGACTTAACCACATCCTGCCAAAAAGGAGCTACCGCCTGAGACCAGTCCGCTGTTTTCAAGTTCACCAGCGGTAGGGTGTGGGCCTGGGTTTCATAGTCTGCCAACGAAATCACATAGGGCAAATGGTAAAGCCGGTAGATTTGGGCCAGATGGTCCTGCTCTTGAGCGGTGAGGGGAGGGTTGGCCGTACGATGACACCAGGTGGCCACAATCAGCCTGCCCCCCGGTTTGAGCACGCGGCAACACTCACGCAGAAACTGTCCCTTATCGGGCATGTGCTCACCGCTTTCTAGCGACCAAACCAAATCAAAACTATCGTCTGCAAAGGGCATGGCCAGGGCATCGGCCACCTGAAACCGAACATGCTCTCCAAGGCCAGCCGTCTCAGCTCGAGCTGTCGCTCGGGCAGCCTGGACCGGACTTAGGGTAATGCCTGTAGCCGTCGCTCGGTATTTGCTGGCCAGGTAGAGGGTACTGCCGCCAATACCGCAGCCCACATCCAAAATGTTCTCGGGAGTTGACTGGGAACCCGACGAAGACGCGGCCCCATAGCTCCAGTCTAAGATTTTCTCGATTAAAACCCGCTGGGCCTCCTGGGGGCTGGTCGCAGCGCTGTCAGGCCCATAATAGCCGTGGTGCATATGCTCTCCCCACACCTGCTCCCACAGACGAGATGATTCGTCATAGAACAGTTGAATCCTCTCGGTGAATGAGCTGGGTGTAACCGTAGGAGATGTCATAGGCTAGAAAATCGGCAAAACGATGGGTACTGAAAAGAGTAAAACAGTTTTCTGTCCATCACCCCGTTACTTAATCCGATGTTTATAAGCGGCCAGATCGGCCCGTTGCTCGGCCCGTTGCTCGGCCCACAGATAAACCGACAAACAAAACCGACAGCCACGATACTTCGTACTAATAATGAATAAGACTAATTATTACGAACTGCTGTCTCTGCCGTTAGGGACCCACACACTTCAGAAAATCGCATTACCCTATCACCAGGGGCCATAAAGATCCCCATTTCGCTCAATCCAGCATCTCCCATCTATGAAAATTGACCATATTCACTTTTTTGTCGAAGATGCTGCCCACCAGCGAAACTGGTTTGTCACCCGATTAGGCTGGACATTTGTTAAGCAAGCAACGCTGCTTGATCGCCATCTAGAGGTGCTGCGCTATCGAGATACCTTGTTTGTCCTATCCTCGCCCCGCTCCTCCACCAGTCCTGTCGCCCAATATCTTCGCACCCATGGTCCCGGTGTCGCTGATGTGGCCATTGAGGTGGAAAATCTTGCCGTAATATTGCGTCGTCTTGAGCACCATCCCAATCTTAAGCCTCAGGCCTTAGGCTGCCGCCAAAACCAACCAAAACCAACGACAGCAGCCGTTCTCTCTCAGCTTGCTAGCCCCAATAATAATTTGGGCAATGCGGGCAATCCCCCCCTAACCTGGACCACCATCGCCGGATGGGGAGGGCTGTGCCACACGCTAATTGAGCGGCGACCCCTAGCCGCGTCCTCCCCTGGGGGTAGCGGCCTAGACCACATTGTTCTCAACGTTCCCATGGGAGAATTGCAGGCGGCGGTCACGTTTTATCAGACCCTATTTGAGCTACAAAAACAACAAAGTTTTAATATTCAAACCGAGCAATCTGGCCTAGGAAGCCAGGTGTTGTTTGATCCCGCCAGTCAGCTTTATTTCAATATTAATCAGCCCACCTCGGCCAATTCACAGATTCAGACATTTCTCGATGCCAATCGCGGGGCTGGGATTCAACACATTGCCCTCCATAGCGAACCGATTGTGCCCACCGTTACGGCCCTCCGACGGCGGGGGGTACCGCTGTTATCGGTGCCCCTGACCTACTATAATCAGCTGCAACGGCGGCTGCAGGCTGACCGGGTAGATTCGGTATCACCTCAAGAATGGCAACAGATTGTTAAGCAACAGATATTGATTGACTGGCAACCGCAAAAAACAAGGGCGCTGCTGTTACAAATCTTCTCTCAGCCTATTTTTCAAGCACCCACTTTTTTTTTGAGTTTATTGAGCGTCGTAGGGCTGTGCGGGGCTTTGGTGAGGGCAACTTTTTGGCCCTTTACAAAGCAATTGAAGCAGAGATGCAAGGGCAGCGCATCCCTAGGGGAGACTTACCATGATCCAGCAAACACCCCACAGCGGCTACCACTGGGATGGCAAACAGCAGCCGTTTTTTGAAGGGTGGTATTACCGACTGACACTACCCCCGCACCAGGGCAATCAAACCATTGCCTTTATGTATTCATTGCAAGATCCGGGGGCCTGCACGTCGGCCAGCGGTGGTGCAGTGCAAATTTTAGGGCCAGATGAGGACTATTTTTGTCGTCCACTGCCAGACACATCACGATTTTGGGCCTGGCGACATAAGCTAGGTCATGGCCACAGCCGTCACGGCCCCATCGCTGAAAGCTACCGAGCCACCGCCAGCTTACATCAGGGACAGTTTTGGGACCCGTCTGCGGCTCGGACCGTTCGCTGGCATTACACCCTGGAGCCGCTTTATAGTTGGGGGCCCCCCAACCAGCCCCAGTCCACAGCAGGGTGGCTATCACAGTTTCAGATTTTTGAGCCCGGCTGGCAAATTCTCATGGCCCACGGTTGGGCGACAGGCTGGTTTGAACAGATAGACGCATCTGGAAGCATCCGTCGTTTTGACTTTGAACAAGCCCCCGCCTACGCCGAGAAGAACTGGGGCGGGGCATTTCCCCAGCGATGGTTTTGGCTGCAGTGCAATGCCTTTGACCAGGCACCAGACCTGACGCTGACCTCGGGTGGTGGTATTCGGCAGGTGCTGGGCCAACGAGAATCAGTCGGGATGGTGGGGATTCACCACCGAGGGAAGTTCTATGAGTTTGTCCCCTGGAATGGGCAAGTCTCTTGGCAGGTGTCGCCCTGGGGCAGCTGGCATATTTGGGCTGAGCAACAAGACTATGTCGTGGAGCTAGTGGGAAAAACAGAATCACCGGGAGTCCCCATCCGGGTACCCACGGCCACCGGGTTAGAGTTTTTGTGTCGGGACACTACCCAAGGGGAACTATCTGTAACCCTTTGGCAGAAGCAGGGGCGTCAGCTAATCCTTAGTGCCCAGAGTCAGCAGGCTGGGTTAGAAATAGGGGGTAACGGATGGCGCGAAACGTGGCACTATGGCACCTGGCCCACGCTTGCCACACACCTCAGTCCGACCAGGCTGTGAAGCAGCACCCCAAGGTAGTAATGTCATTGTAGTAATGTCATTACAGAGGTCAAGAGTGGGGAATCTGGCTAATGACAGCCTAAAATTGACCATTATTGAAATTACCCCCAAGGGGTAATGGGCAAATACTAAGCAGACGATTGACCCCCTATGGTTTTTCTTAAACGCGGTAATGATGCAGATCGACTAGAGCAGCGCTGCTCTAGTCGGTGGATATCTGTTTTGCTGCTCTTATTGGGGGTTAGCGCGTTTAAACCTGAGGCGGTTAGGGCTCAAGCGGTGACACCGGCTTTGGATGGCACGGGGACAGTTGTCACCCAAGATGGGCAGCGCTTTGACATTGAGCAAGGCAGCCTATCGGCCAATGGGGAAAATCTATTCCACAGCTTTCAAGATTTTCAACCCACTAATGGGGAAATCGTTAACTTTTTGGCGACTCCGTCGATTGAGGCTATTTTTGCCCGTATTACGGGCGGTGACCCGGCTGTCATTGATGGATTGCTGCAAATTTCAGGCAGTGGTGCCGATCTGTTTTTATTAAACCCGGCGGGGGTGATCTTTGGCCCCAATGCTAGGTTAAATCTACCGGCGGCATTTACAGTTACCACCGCTGACGGTATTGGCTTTGAGGAGGGTTGGCTAAGTGCCGTTGGCGACAATAACTATACGGCCCTGGTGGGTAGTCCTAATAGGGTTGCGTTTACTCAACCTCAGCCCGGTGTTTTGATTAACGAAGGAGAGCTAGCCCTGGGGCCGAGTCAATCGCTGACGTTGTTGGGCGGCACCGTGATTAATACGGGTGTGCTGTCAACTGTAGGAGGGCAGATTACAGTGGCTGCCGTTCCGGGGGAACAGGTTGTTCGGATTAGTCAGGTGGGACAGCTGCTAAATCTGGACATTGTTGGGGGTCTCTCGCCAGGGGCAGCCATCGGCTTGAATGCACCCAGCTTTACACCGCTGATGCTGCCGGAACTCTTAACCCATGGGGACGTTGCTCAGGCTACTCGGCTGGTTACCAATGCGGATGGCACGGTGAGTTTGACTGATTCTAGGTTAGCTATTCCTACCCAGCCAGGGACTGCGATCGCATCTGGCAGCCTCAACGTTTCTAGCTTAGATTTACCCCTGGGCACAGGCGGCACAATTGCTGTGCTGGGCACCCAGGTAGGTGTGTTAGATGCCCGTTTGGCCGCATCCGGACCCAGCGGTGGGGGTAATATTTTTATCGGGGGTGATTACCAGGGGCAGGGGACCATGCCTCGGGCGACCCAGACATTTGTGGGGCAAGATGTTGCGATCACAGCCAATGCCCAAACCGATGGCGATGGCGGACAGATTATAGTTTGGGCCGATGACACCACCCAGTTTTGGGGGCAGGTGTCGGCAACTGGAGGCCTGGGTAGCGGAGCCGGTGGATTTGTCGAAATCTCAGGTAAAGAGACTCTCATTTTTCGCGGCACTGTGGATGTAACCGCCCCTGACGGTGTCAGCCCGTTAGGTACCCTACTGTTAGATCCTGACGATATTCGCATTGTTGACGGGGCCACGGGTGCCAATGACGATGAGCTGGCGGATAATCAAATTTTGTTTGGCGATGGTGAGGGGGAATTTACCCTGTCTGAAGGCGTCTTAGAAGATTTACTCGGCAGCGCCAATGTAGAGTTACAAGCCAATGACAACATTATCGTTGAAGACATTGCCGACAATCAGCTCACATTTACCCCCGGGTTAGGCTCAATCACCTGGAGGGCAGATGCAGACCAGGACGGCGTGGGTGACATCACCATGCTTGACACCAACGATACGGTTTCAGCAGCAGGCCACTCGGTACAGTTCTCAGGTGTAAATCTGCGGTTAGGCAATCTCACCACAGCAGATGAAACTAGCGGCAACCTTAGCCTACAGGCCAACCAAACAGTTAGCACCGGCGATTTAATTACTCAGTCTGACCAAGGGACTGCGGGCAATGTCACCATTACCGCTGGCGACAGTATCACCACAGGAGATATTCTCACCGATGGTCAGGTCAGTGGTAATGTCACCCTTACCAGTACTAGTGCCACCATTACCACAGGAGACATTCTCACCGAAGCCGACAATGGCACCGGGGGTAATGTCACCCTATCGAGTGCGACCGGCACCACAACCGGTCTGATAACAGCTAATGATGTCACCAATGACGGCACCGCCCTGGATGATTCAGACGCGTTTATTAACGATGAGGACCTTGACGACGAGGTTTTTTCAGAGGACTTTGACGACTTAGACGAAGGAGACACCAATGCAGAGGGTTCTCTTCTCTTAGTTAATGATCCGGTCGAAATCTCACCCGACGACAGTGAAGGGGGGGACGGCCAAAATGATTTTGACAATGACTCTGACGGATTCGCCAACGGTCCTGATGAATTTGACGACGAGTTTGACAGCTCTGATGAATTCGATGACGGCGAGCTTGAGGATGACGAATTTGACGGCGAGTTCGAGGATGACGAGTTCGAGGACGACGAGTTCGAGGATGACGAATTTGACGATGACGAGTTTGAGGATGACGAGTTCGAGGACGACGAGTTTGACGACGAATTTGACGATGAGCCCGATCCTGTTGTTAGAACAGTTTTAGGTAGGAATAATGCCCGCACCGCACTGACAGATATTGAAGTAGTGCGAAATCAGGAATTTTCCACATACTTTGGTCGAGATCTCGGTGCAAAGGAGTTAACGCCGCTCGAGATTAAACAGCTACTCACTGACGTTAAAACCCAAACCGGCAATCAATCAGTCATTATTTATGTCAAAGCGCCTAAGCTATCACCTATCCAGGCTGCATCTAAGTCATCACCCTTAGAGCTACTCGTATTTACCGCGTCAGGAGAGCCGGTAAGTTTAACCATTCCTGACGTCAGCCGCGAAGAGCTTTTCCAAACCATTGGCAAGTTCCGCAGTACCCTGATTACCTCTGCGCGGCGTGGATCAAAAAGCTATCTCAGGTCTGCCCAACAGCTTTATCAGTGGTTGGTTAAACCCATCGAAAATGAGCTAGGCCCAGATGCCATTGATACTGTGTTGTTTTCCATGGACTCAGGATTGCGCAGTGTCCCCATTGCTGCGCTGCATGATGGAGAACAGTTTTTGATTGAGAAATATAGTGTGGGGATGATGCCATCCCTGGGGCTGGTGGATACCCAATATCAGTCCATCGATGATGTGCAGGTGCTGGCCATGGGGGCTAGCGATTTTCAGGTGCTGCAGTCGCTTCCGGCGGTGCCCCTAGAGATAGAAACCATCAGCCAGCTGTGGTCGGGCCAGGGGTTCTTAAATGAAACCTTTACTCGAGCGAATTTAATTCGGCAACAGCGACAAACGCCTTTCCAGGTTATTCACCTGGCAACCCATGCTGAGTTTAAGCCGGGGGCGGCTGATAAGTCCTATATTCAGC
>JBCAWO010000006.1:54129-119982 GCA_038534515.1 Cyanobacteria bacterium J06554_1 | reverse complement strand
ATCTCCTAAAAGACATCAACAACTGTTTAGTCAAGTATTGACCTGACACTCAGTGTTATCTAAGTATCCGGTCGTTTGACATTGGTCGCTTCCTCGTGATAAGGTTTAACCAATTTCAAACTTAAAGAAATTAACAGGATTTCGTCTAGAATCTCAAACTATTTAACTGTTTAGGTTCCGCGCCAATTGAGGTCGGTGTTAACCGCTCCCCTCTCGAGCGCTTTACTAATATAGCGGCTTGTTTGACTCGGGTCAACACTTTTTTTGAACTTTTCTTTTAAAACGCCAAAGATACCTTTACCAAAAGGTTTTGGCGTTTTTTTATGGTCTATTTGCCGGTGTAGTTGGCATTTTTGGGGCTTTTGCATGAAGTTTGAGTCAGAGATTTCTAGGTATCACTGAGCACAAACTAATGGCGAGCAGAGCCATCTGAGATTATTGCTAAGCACTGGTTCATTGAGCAGGGTATTCCTCTATATAAATAATAAATAGAGGAATTGATTCGAGCAGAGGGAACATAGCGTGGACATCAACTGGATTGGCCTAGATAAGCACCTGCGACAGTGGTTAGAGGAGGATATTGGGCGGGGCGATCAGACCACATTGGGTGTAACGGAGGTAGGGTCAAAGTTTGGCGAGGGGTATTGGCTAGCTAAATCGTCAGGTGTGATATGTGGATTACCGATTGCCAAACGAGTGTTTGAACTTTTATCTGTGGTGGGTGGTGGGTCGGACAATCCAATGCATTTTGAGCAGTGCGTTAGCGATGGAACATGGGTAGAAGCTGGAACCACCATTGCTCGGATGCGTGGTTCATTGGCTACATTACTGACTGGGGAGCGGGTTGCTCTCAATCTGGCGATGCGTCTCAGCGGTATTGCGACTGCTACTCGACAATATATTGATGAAATTGAGGACTTACCGACACAGCTTGTGGATACTCGAAAAACTACACCGGGCCTTCGAGTGTTAGAAAAGTACGCCACTCGAACTGGTGGTGGTCGTAATCATCGGATGGGTCTTGATGATGGGGTGATGATTAAGGACAACCATATTGCTGCAGCTGGGGGCATTGCTCAAGCAATCCACAGTGTACGGGCAACGATGCCTTATCCCCTTACGGTAGAAGTGGAAACGGAAAACTTGGAACAAGTGCAGGAAGCCCTCGCTCATGGAGCTGACATTATTATGTTGGACAATATGGCTCTAGCCGTTATGGAGGAAGCTGTCAAACTGATTCGACAGTATAGCCCCAGGGTTAAAATTGAAGGCTCGGGTAATGTAACGCTCAAAACCATTCGTGAGATCGCACTTACCGGGGTGGATTATATTTCCAGCAGTGCCACCATCACCCGCTCACCATGGTTAGACCTGAGCATGCGTCTAAAATCATAGGTATTGGAGCCATACCCCCATGACAACCAACGGATAATTGCAAATGTTTGCAAACGGACAATTGCAAAATTACAAAGCTTCAGGCTGTTTCCGTTTGAGGGGTGCACAATCTAAACATGATGGAGAACACATGGGATTAAAATCACTGTGAGCGATAGATCTAAGCAGCCAGCCAAGATCCTTAAGTTAGATATCTTAGACACCGACTATGCTGCCATGGTGGCCGGGGAACCCCTTGATGACGAGCGGAAGCAACGCTTAGAGGCAACCGATCCCCAGGCATTTACATACATTAGCCGCCAAATTTCGAGATATCGGTATGGTTGTCACACCCAGGAAGAAAGGGATGATGCGCTCTATAACATTGGAGCCATGGTTGGGTTAATGACCCCCTCTGATATGGAAGATGTGCATGACCGATTACGGCACACGGGTCATCTTTATCTGACCCAAGGCGAGCGGCTACAAATTTTGAACTGGTTACAGGACGAATTGGCTATCTCATTTGAGTAATAGCCATGCCCATTAAGGGCAATTCTCCCTGTAGATGTACCTATAGATATCACCGTAGTGGCCATCTGAGAGATTTGGGGCCTGAGGCTGGAGTTATCTTTTATATAAGAGTGGTTTATTGTGGTGCCCGTAACTGGGAAACTATGGATAAGATTTGAATTGCTGGGCTCGGTATGGTTTTCTCTGAAAGATATTGCCCATGGTGGTTCTAACAGGTGATTGCATTCCCTAAGTCAGCACTGGCAAAGTCATTAACCCATCCTTTAAACCCTTCAGATACATGTCTGCTGTTGCATCCCCCCCAGCTACTCATAATCAAACACTCCCAACCCTTTGTGGCTGGGAATCTTCGATCCATGACATCACAAATTCGGACCAGCCAGTCTTTCTGGAGCGAAGCAATTTAGACTTCGGTAGCCTATCGGCAGGATTTGCGATCGCACTCCACATGCACCAGCCCACCATACCGGCCGGGCCAGAGGGGACGCTGATCGGTCACTTGCAATACATGTTTGAGCACCACTACGAAGGTGACAATCATAATGCCGGGCCGTTTGCCTACTGCTATGCCCGCATGGGGGACTTTATTCCTGAACTGGTAGAGCAGGGTTGTAACCCACGGGTCATGCTGGACTATTCGGGCAATTTGCTCTGGGGTTTGCAGCAGATGGGACGCCACGACATTATCGATAAACTCAAGGGGATTACCTGCGACCCCAGATATCAGCCCCATGTTGAATGGTTAGGAACCTTTTGGGGGCATGCGGTGGCTGCCGCCACCCCTCTGCCAGATATCAAACTCCACATCCAGGCATGGCAGCATCAGTTTGTCAGTATTTTTGGTTTAGAAGCCCTGAGGCGGGTACGGGGTTTTTCACTACCCGAGATGCAGCTGCCCAATCACCCTGAGGCCCTCTATACCTTGGTCAAGGACCTTAAGGAAAACGGCTATCGCTGGGTGATGGTACAGGAACACACGGTGGAAACCCTAACGGGAGAAGGGATTCAACAGCCCCATCTCCCCCACCGTTTGGTCGCTCGCAATAGCCATGGCCAGGAGATTTCTATTACCGCTTTAATCAAAACTCAGGGGTCTGATACTAAGCTCATTGGTCAGATGCAGCCCTATTACGAGGCAAAAACCCTAGGACAAGCAACCTTAGGAAACCAGTCTATCCCTCCCTTGGTTAGCCAAATCTCTGATGGTGAGAATGGTGGCGTCATGATGAATGAATTTCCGGGGGCATTCAAACGGGCCTGGCATGAGTCGAACTATGATCAGGGCATTACGGGTATCAATGGCACCGAATATATAGAACTACTGGCAGCGGCGGGGGTGACTGAAAACGACTTTCCCACCTGTCAGGCAGTGGGTCAGCATCAGCTATGGCAGGCCCTGGAAGGTGATGAGGTTACCCCAGAACGGGTGCACGCTGCGATCGCAAACCTGGCCGAACAGCACACCACATTTAGCGGTGGTTCCTGGACCAATGACCGCAGTTGGGTAGACGGATACGACAATGTTATTGGACCGATGGAACGTCTGAGTGCCCGCTTTCATCAGGCTATAGGCAGAGTGCCGCTTGCGCAGCGGTCCCACCTAGCCTTAAATGCCAACTACCGACAGGCACTACTCCATAACCTGCTATTACAAACCAGCTGCTTTAGATATTGGGGACAGGGTCAGTGGACCGACTATGCCCAGACAATTTACCAGCGCGGATGTGAATTTGTAGACCAGGGATTTGCCTAGACCGCAACACCGTTCATACGGCTGAGAAACGCTTGCAATCGCTCGCTTTGAGGATTCTTTAGCACCTCTCCTGGAGCACCTGTTTCTGCCACCACACCCTGGTTAAGAAACATCACGCGGCTAGCCACATCGCGAGCAAACTGCATTTCATGGGTGACCACGGCCATGGTCATGCCATCTTCGGCCAGGGTGCGCATTACCTGTAGAACCTCACCCACCAGCTCAGGATCTAAGGCACTGGTGGGCTCATCAAACAGCAAAATCTCAGGCTGCATACACAGGGAGCGCGCAATGGCCACCCGCTGCTTTTGTCCGCCAGAAAGCTGATCAGGGTAGGATGCGGCCTTTTCGGCAAGGCCAACTTTTGCCAGGTAAAAGCGGGCCCGCTCCTCTGCTTCGGCAGTTGCCAACCCTAAAACCTTGCGGGGTGAAAGGGTCAGATTTTCTAGAACGCTCATGTGGGGATACAGATTGAACTGCTGAAACACCATACCCACTTGAGCCCTCAGCTGCTGGAGTGCTTTGGCACTTAGGTTAGGTTCAGACAGATCAATGTCATTTACAATCAGCTGGCCGCCACTGATCGTTTCTAGGCGATTAAAACATCGCAATAGCGTGCTTTTACCACATCCCGAGGAGCCAATAATAGCGACCACCTCACCTCGATGAATTTGACCGTTGATGCCGCGCAGCACCGATAGGTCACCATAGCTCTTTTGCAGATTTGCGAAGTAAATTGCAGCTGTCACCCAGCCCCCATCGGTTGCATCTTTGAAAAGAATAATAACGTTGCGTCGCGTCTTGCAGCTACAAACAACACCGTTTTTTAATCCCTGGTAGATTAAACTACACCTCTAGGTAAATATCGGGGCGATATAGCCCTAGCGTCCTAATTACCCAGGACAGGACTATTAGGTGAATCACGTTAAGGAACTCATTTAACACAATGAAACGGTCACACTTCTTAAAGAACGCATTTTTAAGTCTGGGAGCCACCCTCGTATTAGCTGCCTGCGGCGGTAGCCAAGAAGCCACTGCCCCTGGTAGTGAATCCGCTGCCGGTCCTTGGGTTATTGGTACAGAACCAGCATTTCCACCCTTTGAGTCCCAAAGTGATACTGGTGAACTGGTTGGTTTTGACATCGACTTGATGAAAGCTATCGGCGAGCAGGCCGGTGTACCGGTTGAATTTGAGAGCTTACCGTTTGATGGCTTAATCCCGGCGCTACAGGCTGGCACCATTGAAGCCGCCATCAGCGGTATGACCATCACTGAAGAGCGAGCCGAAACAGTAGATTTCTCGCGCCCCTATTTTCGTGCGGGTCTGGCCATTGCCATTGCTGAGGACAATACAGAAATCAGCTCTTTGGACACCCTTGAAGGAAAAACCATTGCGGTTCAAATTGGTACCACTGGTGCAGAAATGGCCGGTAGCGTAAAAGACGCAAAGGTAAGCACCTTTGACTCGGCTCCTCTGGCACTACAGGAACTGGCCAATGGCAATGCCGACGCCGTCATTAATGATGCACCTGCAACCTTAGATGCGATCGCAACCGGCAACATTGGCGGCATTAAAGTCGTTGGTGAACTGGTGACAGAAGAGTTCTATGGCATCGCCATGCCCAAAGATTCTGCAAATCTGGACACGTTGAATGCGGCCCTGGGTGAGCTGCTAGAAAACGGCACCTATGATGCCATCTACGAAAAATGGTTTGGGACTACCCCCATCGGCAGTCTGCCTGAAGCAGCGTTTTAGCCTCTTGCACCACAGCCGCAATTAAGGCATTGAGCTTAAGTTGTGGCTACTTATCTAATCGTCCCAACTCAGAGCTATGGCAATCGACGGATGCATATCTCTAAAAAGGATATTCATTAGCCTAGCTAACCTGACAGATGTAATCGTTTAGTCCGCTAGTTCAGTCCCAAGAGGGCCCTATTGCCTTGGAATATATTATCAACGCCCTACCGGCTCTACTGAAGGGTGCGTTAACCACCATACAGCTGACGGCCCTCGCCATTTTCTTTGGGTTTATTGGCGGTACGTTACTGGGTACCGCCAGACTTTCAAAGCTATGGCCCGTACGATTCGCTACCCGTGCCTACATTGAATTTTTCCGAGGCACCCCCCTGCTAGTACAAATTTTTTGGATCTACTTTGGTTTTCCTGCCCTGTTTAAAAGTTTGGGATTAGACTTTACCTTTGATCGTTGGACTGCTGGGGTGATGGCCCTAAGCCTTAATTCAGCTGCCTACATTGCTGAAATTGTCCGCGGTGGCATTCAGTCGATTGAGCGCGGTCAGTGGGAAGCCGCCTCATCCATGGGTCTAAACTCGCTCCAAACCATGCGCTACATTGTGCTGCCCCAGGCACTCCGGCGTATGATTCCGCCCTTGGGTAATGAATTTACAACCTTGATCAAGGACACTAGCTTAGTCGCTGTTATTGGCCTAGAAGAACTTTTTCGCCGGGGCCAGCTGACGGTCGCCACCAACTTTCGAGCCTTTGAAATTTATACGGCGGTTGGCTTAGTCTATCTAGCACTCAATCTTTTCTTTGCCCAAGGATTTACCTGGCTAGAGCGCTGGGCAGACCCCAATCAGAAGGTTAAAAAGAAGGGCGCTTAGGTAAACGTTAAGGCAGCGGCCTACTTTCGCCGCTTTGACGATCTGTGTTTACTTCCCGGTGGTGTCCGATGGGCACCAAAATATTTTTCGCTGCGGTAGCGCAGCCAAACCCTCAGCTGCTGTGGAACTTTCTCCTTCTGCACCTTTGTCAGTTGGTTATACAACTTTAGGGCGCGTTCCCGCTCGCGGCGACAGCCAGCATTATTGTGGGCATCCCACAGCTTTTTAGCCAGGCGAATGCGACGGCAGGTTTCTTTGATAAGGGCGTCACCCTGGAGAGGCTGGTCGGCCATAGGTATAAAGACTGTCACAACATTAATTGTCGATTTTGGCTAAGCGTGGCACCTTCTAAGTATGCACAATCACGGTTTTGGGGCTTGCGACTGCCCGGTTAATACGTCGCCCGAGAAATTGAGAGTCTTAGCCATTGCCCTAGTCATGGTGGCTGGGTTTTCGGTTGTGGAACTACGGGTTAGCCACCATAGCCACAGTTTATCGTTGGTTGCTGATGCAGGGCATATGGTTGCTGATGTGTTTGCGATCGCAATGTCCCTACTTGCTGCCTGGATCGCCCGCTGGCCCGCTACCCCCCAAGCACCCTTTGGCTATCGGCGGGTAGAAATTTTAGCCGCCCTGATCAATGGCATTGGTCTGTTGCTAATTGCTGGCTGGATTGGGCAAGAGGCTATCGCACAGCTGCAAACACCGCCAGAGGAAATACTGACCACACCAATGGCTTTGACAGCCCTGGTTGGTTTAGGGGTTCATGGCATCAATGGGCTTTTACTCCATAGCCACACCGATGATGATTTGAACATACGCGGGGCGTTTATGCATACCCTAGCCGACGCGTTGAGCTGTTTGGGGGTGCTGTTTGTGGCCGCCACCGTTCACTGGTTTGGCTGGCAGTGGGCAGATAGTGGTATCAGTTTTGCGATCGCGCTGCTCATTTTCACCGGAGCCATTCCACTCATTCGCCAGAGTCTCAGTATTTTGCTAGAACAGTCCCCCACGGACATAAACTCTGACAGCATTGAACAACATGTGCTCAGCTTTAGAGACGTTACCCAGGTTGAGCAGCTACGGGTCTGGGCAATTGCCCCCGGACAGGTTTATTTAACAGCAAGCTTGACTGTTACAGGCAATCCCAACCGTCGCGACCTATTGCTCAATCGGCTGCAAACATCACTGCGCAACGAATTTGGCATTACCGATGCCACGTTACAAATGGTCTCTGCCCCCTCGGTTGCCCTATCAACGCTACCCGATACTAAAATACGAGAGCTAATTCAGACGGATACCACCGATCTGGACAGCGTTGTCCTTGCCGAAATCGAATCTAATGCAAGTCGCCTCTTGGAACGTTAACTCTGTCCGCACTCGCCTTGGCCATGTCACCGACTGGCTTAAAGACAATCCAGACGTGGATGTACTATGTCTCCAAGAAACAAAAGTTGTCGATGCCGATTTTCCCAAAGCACCGTTTGAGGACCTGGGGTATCACCTCTATATATATGGCCAAAAAGCTTATAACGGCGTTGCTTTGATTAGCAAAGCCCCCTTAAACGATGTGCGCATGGGCTTTGGAGCTATTCTCGACGATGAGACCGTTGGCGACCTCGACGACCAAAAACGAGTAATTAGCGGCGTACTCAATGACGTGCGCATTCTTAACCTATATGTACCCAACGGATCATCCATTGGCAGCGAAAAGTATGACTACAAACTACGCTGGCTGACTCTTTTAAAGCAGTACCTGAGCAAAACCCTAGAGGAAACAAAAAAGCTCAACGTCTGTGGTGACTTTAATATTGCCCTTGAGAATAAAGATATTTATACCGACGAAAAACGAGACAAACACATCATGTCCTCGCCCAAGGAACGGGAAACGCTGAGGGATGTATTGGCTATTGGTCGCAGCCCAATGGAACGAGAGAGCCTAACAGATGCCATGGGTGTAGGTCTCGCAGACGCCTTTCGCAAATTTACCGACGAAGGGGGACACTTTAGCTGGTGGGATTATCGAGCCGCCTCATTTCGACGCAACATGGGTTGGCGCATTGACCACCACTACCTTTCCCCTGAACTATACGAGCAAGTCAAACGCTGTTGGATCGATATCGAGCCTCGAAAGCTAGAAAAACCCAGCGATCATACACCAGTCATTGTGGAATACTAAGCAATGTCATACGGGTACTTGATATAACAAGACAACCCTGAAGACAGGTACTACGGTGCATGATAATCTTTTGAAAAGGATGAAGCCCTGTCCTTTTCTGGGTATCTTGTTTAACAACAATCTGCGTAGCCCCCTTGCAGAAAGGCCCTACCGTCTATGCAGTTTTTAGGTACCTTGTGAACACTTTTTTAGCTGGCCAAGATTGTCCAATTCTCGATCCACCAGAATTAGAGACCGCTCTACACTTTCTGGGAATTTTTACCGACTTGGAAGACGAATTTAACCGGATTGATTTAGTCAATACCGGTTTATTTGATTTAGACCATCCTGAAACAGCCCAGCAGCTAGACCTCCCCGGTGCACTTAGGGCCATTAAGAGCAAAAGTAAGCTGGCCAAAAACGTTCTTCGCTGGGTAGATGACCATCGATATAGTCTAAAAAGCGAAGAACTACTTTCTAAAGCACCGCTCCAGCTCGAAGTTTTATAGCTTGGCGCACATAATTTAGGCCACACATGAGCGTTAAACGCCATAAGTAGCAACGGCTATGTGCGCAGCAAACCGCTGAATGCATTCAGCGGTTTGCTATAGCTGACACTATGGCAACCTGGTCAGGACTACTTTGTAAATTTGCAAATACCTGGACCCGCCTTGTCAATTAAGCCGTAGATGATTCCAGACGTAGAGTGGTCTACAGCACAGCTGCCATATCTATCAATGACAATCACTCCACCTAAACCATTCACTTTCTCTACTAGATAATTGATGCCAGCCATCGCTGCTGCTGCCGCATCCTTCTGCTGAAAGTAGATAAAATTTGAAATCATTTTACAGAGCACGGTTCGCTGAAATTGCTCACCATAGCCTGTTGCTGACACGGCACAGGTTTCATTATCTGCAAAGACACCAGCACCAATAATTGGACTATCACCAACACGGCCCCAGCGCTTGTTAACAATACCGCCGGTTGACGTCGCCGCCGCCAAGTTACCATCCATATCCCGTGCAACAGCACCAATAGTACCTAGTTTTTTAGGTGGGGCAGCATCTTCATGATCTAGCATCATCCCGCCTGCTTTTTGAGCCTCACGCCACTGACGGACTCGATGGTCAACAAAGAAATAATCGTCCGGCATCCGGCGGACGCCGCACTCTTTGGCAAAGTCCTGTGCGCCCTTACCAATCAGCATGACATGTTCACTACGCTCCAGCACATTCCGCGCCAGCTGTATGGGGTTTTTTATAGTTGTGACCCCAGCAATAGCACCTGCATTCAGGGTAGCGCCATCCATAATGGCGGCATCCATTTCCACCTCGCCATATTCGTTTAGAACAGATCCCCGACCAGCATTGTAAAGTGGATCATCTTCTAGCTCCGCTGCACAATATTCAACCGCATCAAGGGCGGTACCGCCAGTCTCTAAAATATGACGCCCTCCTGCTAAAATCCGGCGTACACTATCCATAATTTCTGAGCCGTTTCCCTCTCGTTTTAGATGATCCAAGGAACCCGCACCACCATGGATAATAAGAGAGAACTTGTCTTTCATAATGATGTGCAAAACCTTCAAAGTCAGGGAATATCATTATGACATTTGGACCGTAGCCAGGTAGCTGCCAAAACACTATTCACACCATCTATGAAACTACTGTGCATCACCGATCCTAAAACCCATCCCCATTTCGACACTACGATTAGTCTCTATAAAGCATTTGCTCACCATACAGATATTGATTTTTTTCATACACCGGTCGCCAGTGTTGATAATTCAGGTAAATTCAAAGGTGTGAATATTTCCGGTGATTTTAGTAATGACGACTTCATGGCCCTAGATGATCAACCGCTGATGGCGATTGATCCATGTGAGTTAGACCTAGTGTTTTGTCGAGCCGATGACCCCGTACCCGCCGGTTTCTTTGAAAGTCTTAGTCAGTTAGAAACCATCGTTAAATTTGTAAATCGGCCTTCTCAAGTTGTGTATACCAGACGTAAGGATTTTCTAGAAGATCATGGGCGAGAGTATTTGCCAGAGCATATTTTCTCGTCGTCCTATGAAGAGATAAAAGACTTTTTTCAACGGTTTAACCCCATTGTTGCCAAAATGAACGTTAGCTATGGTGGCAACGGCGTTTTTAAGATTTGGCAGCAGGGTAATCGTATCCATACGGACAACGTCAAAGAGGGTCTCATGACCTATTCTTCTTTGCGGGATGTGGTTAACCACCTAGCTGAGATTGATCCAGCCAATGAGTATGAATTTGTTCAATACCTTAAGAATATAGATCAAGGAGACAAGCGCGTTTTTGTTGTCGATGGTGAAATCTACGGAGCGTTGTTGAGAAAGTCTCAGACAGGAACATGGGTGCACAACGTTACCGCAGGTGCTGCCTATTATCCCTCGACGGTAACTGAGCGAGAGCGTGAAATCATTGCCAATACCTATGGTCACTACAGTAGCCGAGGCGTTTATACCCTTGGGTATGATTTTCTAATGGGGAATGATGGGGAGTGGATTTTAAGTGAAGTGAATGCTGGCAATATTGGTGGTTATGACTGGCATGAAACTGTAACAGGAGAGCCTACCATGACACGATTAATCCAATGGTTGATCGATGGTATCCCCCAGTAGCGTCCCTTAGATAAGGTTTGCAAAGAACAATAGGACAGCGAACCGTGAAACAACAGTAAAATGCTGCATCAACAACTTGTCTAGGGACGGTGAATAATCCGCTCTAAGATCCGCCGCTTATTAACAGGATCAATACCGATCAGACGCACGTAGTGCTGACCATGATCTCCTAAACACTGCTCAATTGTACGCAGGGCATCGCCTTCATTGACGTCATTAACAACCGGACAGCTTTGCCACGCATTGGTTTGAAAGCGGCGTTTATCCACATATTCCATACCCACCCGATAACCTTGGGCCATGAGGTTCCGCACATCTTGCTGTACCTCATCGGATAGCGAGCTTTGAACACCCGATGAGCGTGACTGTAAGTCTGGCACCGACTCTGTTGAACCATTCGATACGACCTGCGGTTGCATAACTGAAACAGCATGCTGGTAGGCGCAATAGTCGTCGTCATTCAGGGGTCGGAGGGCTGGCCGATGCTGAGTGTTTTCAACCTTATTGGAGTTTAGTGCCTGGTTATATTCTTTAACCAGACCTGTCTCCTGTAATCGCTGCTGCTCTAGCACCATTTGATTACCCACCTCAATCAGGTGATTAATACGAAAATCAGGCTGCTTGAAGCTGGGGGGTGTTTTGGTATTGACCACATTGCGGGATACATTTTCTATCCCTACCCGGTGAATAAAATCAATAATTTGCTCATCGTAAATCTTGGCCCGCAGCGCTCCGTAAAAATCAATTGCCTGATTAGAGAATGTGTCTACTAGCGTCTCAATCTCACGAGCACTCAGACTATCGGGCGAAAAAATGCCGCCTACAATGCCCAAACGATCCTGACGATCGGGTTCCCAGTAAAATTTTTGCATCCGCCCATCTCGCACTAGGGGAGCATAAAGGGTGGCAAAGTCATTCCCTGTAACCACTATGGGAATGCGCGGCAGTGGTGTTTCGTCATAGCTCCCTGGCAGCTGCACATTGGTGGGATTATCCGCAATGTTCATCAGGGTGTTGTTAACTAGCTGGGTATTGACCGTGTACTGAGTCATGCCGTCAAAGCGACCGGCACCTGCATCTAGATCATTGATCATCAGCACCGCCATCTCACCACGAATTTTTACTAGCTCGGCAGCTTCTCGATAGCGCAACCGGATCAACCGTGCTGGGTCACCTGCATCGGGGCTCTCTAGCTCGCCACCGGACACATGCACAACATTTACCCCCATGCGTTCATACACCAGCTCACAGTGAAAGGTTTTACCTTCTCCTTTGCGTCCGTGAATCCCTAAAATCAGTGGCATCTTTACCTGGGGTAACGCCAAAAAGTTTTTGGTGATATGAACCGCCAGAGCGTTAAGAAAACGGGGTGAAATGTAATAAGCCACGACACTAAAGAGGTTTGAATGCTGAGTTCTCGATATTAAACGTCTGAGAACGTATCCAGTATGTCGTCTGTCGGGACTTAATGTATAGGAACTGGAGATATTTGCGAACTGGCAAGCCAGTGCTTGTGCGATCTCAACTCCAGTGGCAAATCATCGACTTTTACCCTTCACGCTAATGAGTGTTGTAGGTAGATAGGTATACAAAGACAAGGCCCCAGGTTCCTCACCCGAGGCCGTTGTTTGATTTACATTGTCTTGCCGAGCGGCTTGATTAGGAGCAGACTAGCGATGTTTCAGTGGAATGCGCTTTACCTTCTTAGCCCAGCCCAGACGCTCAAACAGCAGAATGGTGTACCAGGTAACATCAATCTCCCACCATTTCAAACCAGTCTGGGCAGCCCGAGGATAGGTGTGATGATTATTGTGCCAGCCTTCGCCATAGGTAACTAGCGATACCCACCAAAGATTCCGAGCATTATCTTTGGCATCAAACGTGCGATAGCCCCAGGTGTGGGTGGCAGAGTTGACTAACCAGGTGGCGTGCCACAAAAAGACTGCTCTGACAAAGACACCGTAGATGACAAAGGACCAACCGCCAATGGCATAGAGCAACAATGCAAGCGGCACTTGAAATAATAGAAAATAGTTATTCAAAAAGCGATAGAAGGGCTGCCGAACCAGATCAGGTGCGTACTTGCTGTAGCGCTGCTTGTCAAAATTATCGCGATAGGGATACACAATCCACAGTATATGACTCCACCAAAAACCGCGCTTAGCGGAGTAGGGATCGTCATGCACATCTTCCGTAAAGGCATGGTGCTTACGATGGCCACTCACCCAAAAAATAGGTCCACCTTGCATGGCTAGCGTGCCAAGGAAAGCGATGGGATATTCTAACCAGCGGGGTACCTGAAAACTGCGGTGGCTAATTAACCGATGGAAACCTAGACAAATGCCCACACCACCACAAAGCCAGTGCAGTAAAATTGCCACACCCAGCGCAGACCAAGAGAAAAACCAGGGTGCCAGCAGGGCAACACCGTGGAAAACAGCAAAGAATCCAAGGGTAACCCAGTCGATGGGGGGGCGTTTTAGGTCAGCCTTCAGGTTAGGCCTTAGGTCAGGCCGGGTTAACTGTGCAGTCATACAGTCCTCACGGAATTCGTTAACGTTGACAAATCTTGAATGCGATCGCAGCCTAGCTGTCGACCAAAGAAACTATAAACGCGTTGCAAGCGTCACTTGCATTAGACTTAGACTAGCAATTTTTTTATTAGGTTGCAAGTAGCACTTGCAAATCTTCCATGTCCCCGTCCTCGACTCGTCACCGACTTACCCAGGCTGCCGTCGAACTCTTCTTATCACAAGGGATCAGCCACACGACTACCCGCCAAATTGCCAACATGGCTGAGGTGAATGAGGCCACCTTGTTTCGAAATTTTGGTAACAAATACGGTTTGCTACTGACCATGTTGCAAGAGGCACCCGCATTGAGTGCCCACACACCACTGCATGGGGAATATGCGTCAGATTCATTGCGACTGTACCTGGATGAACATTTGCAGCTGCTGGAGAAATTTCCCAACTTTGTGCGGTCGTTAATCGGTGAAGCGGACCAATATCCGACTGAACATCGCCAGGCGCTGCAAGTAAGGCTCAGGGAACTACAGCAATCTATTGCCAACCATCTAGAGCAGATGCTGGATACGACTAGACTGCCGGCGGAAGAGTTGGCCAGCCTGTTGGGGGCAATTTTAGTGGGATACATGGTCATTGAAACCACCAGCGGCGACTCTCTATGGACCAATCGAGACCACTTTCTAGATGCCCTGACTCGAGTATTGAGCAGTCCTGCTGATGCATCTGACGAACCTATGGCTGCTCTGGCTGAACCGCCCCCGGCATTAGTGGTTGATTTGCCACCTAGCTGGGTTCATCAGCTCATGAAGCACACACGCAGCATCAGCCTGCAGGATCATGCGATCGCACTGCTTCTCTTTGGGGCTGGACTCCTCCCCGCCGAAATCACTCGCCTCGACCGGTCAGACCAAATTTGCGATAAGTCCCAGCATGTTTTGCAGGTGGTGGGTGCCAGCGGTCCTCGTCAAGTGCCGGTCAACCAATGGATTTTGGGCAAGCGCTACGGAGCTTACACCAATAATCCCCTGACCAAATGGCTCAAAAGTCGCAAGGATGACGCCAGTGATATGTTTATCAACGAAGATGGAGACCCCATAACGGTTTTAGACCTGCAGGCATGCTGGGACCTATGGTGGCAGGATCTGGACTTTATTGGCGAGAACCCTAAGCTCATCCAGGCGAGACAAACCTGGTGTGTAGAAATGCTAATGCGGGGCATGAGTCTGGAAAATCTGAGCATTTTGACCGGCTGTGGAGTAACTGAGTTAGGGCCCTATGCTCAACGGGCTCGAGAAAAAGCTGCGATCGCAGCCGCTACCCAGCTAGATCGCAAAACCCCTCCGTCCTAGCAGCTGCCCACCCTATCCTGGGAAAACTTCACCACGTACCATGGGCTTTGACCCCTTTCACATCACCCCATCCCTATGACATCGACTTATGACTGCGTTGTGGTCGGCGGTGGCCCGGCTGGTGCCACGGCAGCTTACCACCTAGCTAAGCAAGGGCATTCTGTACTGATTTTAGAAAAAAATAAGCTGCCCCGTTATAAACCCTGCGGCGGCGGCGTCTGTCCCCAGATAGCTCAATGGTTTGACTATGACTTTGAGCCCGTAATTTCCCAAAAAGTCACCCAGGTCCGCTACACCTACAACCTGGAAGACGAAGTTATCGCCGAACTGTCTGAGCCCATTTGGATGGTGCGCCGCGATGAATTTGATCACTACATGGTGCAACAGGCCCAGAAACAAGGGGCGATTTTACAAGCAGAGACTAAGGCCACGGGCCTTGAATTTAAGGATGGCTGCTGGCACATCAGCACACCCGCCGCACCGGTTGTCGGTCGTTACCTGGTTGCCGCCGATGGAGCCAAAGGCCCGATGGCCCGATGGCTCGGCTTTAAACAGCGCAAAACAGCCATGGCCGGAGCAATTGAAACAGAGCCGCGATTACCGGTTCACGATGGCCATATCGTCCATTTTGAATTTGGTTTACTTCCCAAAGGCTATGTTTGGAATTTTCCCAAAGCCGATGGCTATTCCCTTGGTAGCGGCGTCTTTGCTTTGGCCAAGCGTAAGTCTCGCGATTTGGTGCAGCCCCTCACGGACTATTCCAAACAGTTTGGTGTTGATATTGACCAAGAAGCCCAGCATGGTCACCCTATTTTGCTATGGGATGGCGATCAGACCCTACACACCCAGCAGGCTGTGTTAGCTGGTGAAGCGGCCTGTGTCGTCGATCCATTTACCGCCGAAGGCATTCGGCCTTCAATTTTGAGCGGACTTAAGGCATCTGAAGCGATTCATAGTGCCCTGGCAGGAAATGACCAGGCTCTGGCGGACTATACCCAAACGATGAACCAGGAGTGGGGCAGTGAAATGCGATGGGCCGCTCGCCTCGCCAAAGCCTTTTATCTAGCTCCTAAATTGGGCTATCGCGTCGGGGTCAAAAATCCCCGTGGTACTCAAATTATGGGGGAGGTTTTTCAAGGAAAGCTACGTTACTCAGACGTGGTAAATCGCGGACTACGCCGACTTAGCGCAGGTATGCTGTCGGCTTAAAACAGCTCATTCTTGCGATTTCACAACATGCGTGGTACCACAGAGAGGCACATTTGCGGTAAATTAGTCGCAAGTGCTAAGCGTTTGCCCCATGAGCGCGCTTCACCTGCTTTGATGATTTCAACATCTCTAGTTGTATCTTGCCGACAGGCTCGGATAGTCTGTGGTTGCTAGGTTTCCTACACCACCCCTTCAAGATGCTGGTTCCTCTGCGCCAGCATCGGCTCTTGAGTGGATGTCTCCGCCATTGCCCTGGCAAGTCGAGCCATCGGCTCTCAAGCAAACGATTGAAGACAGTACGCTGTTTACCTTTTTACGCTGCCAGCGGCGGGCCTACCTTGACACCTACGGTGATGCTGACCTACAGGCTGCTCCGAGCGACTATCTAGTCAAATTAAAAGGGGACAGTGCCGCCCATCGCCAAACGATATTGGCCGAGTTTCAGCCCATTAGCCGTCCCGGTCGCCATGGCGACAATGTGGCTGCCACCGCCCAGGCAACTTACACCCTGATGAAGCAAGGTGTGGATCATATTTGTCGAGGCACCGTGGCTGCCGTCAATGCAGACGGCACCATTGGCTATATCAGCCAACCCGACCTGTGGATTAAGCAGCCAGGCGCATCTTGGCTGGGTAACTGGCACTATGTGCCTCTAGATATCAAGTTAGGTAAAAAGCCCAAGCAGGAGTATCAGCTAACGGCAGCATTTCATGCCTATGTGCTGGCAGCTTGGCAGGGCGTAATTCCCTTAGAAGCCCGGCTGCGGCTGCGGGAGCGCCATTACATCATCGATCTCGAAAAGCAGTGGCCCACCCTACTAGAGCTGCTAGATAAGTGTGAAACTGTGCTCACGGCTGACAAAACCCCCGATGTCTTTATCAGCCGTAGCCGCTGTGACATGTGTGTGTGGCTAAATCACTGTTATGAGGTGGCCCAGACCCAAAATCACCTGTCTTTGTTACCGGGGGTGACCCTCAATCGCTATCGCCATTTAGACAAGCTGGGTCTAACCACGGTGGAAACCCTAGCCCGCAATCAGCCAACGACGTTGGCCCAGGCTTCGGGGTTTGAGCTCAAAGTTGCTGAAAAGCTGGTGCATCAGGCCCAGGCGAAAATGAACGGGGTTGCGATCGCACGCACCGATGCTAGCAATAGCTTTACCCTCTCGCCCCAGGAACTACCCAGCGCCCCCATCGAACTCTACTTCGATATTGAAGCTGCTCCCGATCAAGATTTGGTCTATCTCCACGGCATCCTGGTCGTCAACACCCAAACCAAAGCCGAGACATTTATTCCCCTGGTGGCACGGGAGCCCGAAAGCGAGGCCACTGCCTGGAATCAGTTTCAACATGTGGTGGCCCACTATCCAGATTCACCGGTCTACCATTTTTGTCCCTACGAGGCTCAAACCGTCAGACGCCTCGCAGAACGTTACGGCTCCATCATCGACATTGATGAGCTGTTGGGTCGCTTTGTCGATATTCATAAACGTATTGTTGACGCAGTTACCCTACCAATTGAGAGCTATGCCCTCAAGCATATTGCTAGGTGGATTGGTTTTGAATGGCGCGATAGCAGTGCCAACGGAGCCCAGTCGATTTGCTGGTACGACAACTGGCTAGAAAGCAAAGACGAACAGTACCTGAACGATATTCTGAAGTACAACGAAGACGACTGCCGCGCTACATTTTGGGTTAAGCGCTGGCTGGCAAACTTTTCTGCCCCCCTTTGGAAAGACGATGCTGAAGCTGGGTAATCTCTGTCTCAGAAAAAAAATCCAGATAACTGTTTGACAAAGGTTCCATTCCTGAGCAAAATAGAGATCGCCCTCAAGGGCCTGTAGTTCAATTGGTTAGAGCACCGCCCTGTCACGGCGGAAGTTGCGGGTTCGAATCCCGTCAGGCCCGTTTTCCTTTTCCACTAATTCGAACCCGCAACTTTGTCAGCATGGCTGACGTTGCGACTAGTTGCAGCGGCGACGGCAAGCTACGAATCCTGTCGGACCGGTTTGGTTATCTCTAAATTATTACTAGAACAATACTAATCAGAAGCACGGCTGCTAGGGCTAACCAACCGGAATATTTTCGCCACCAAGGAATTGTATAAATCTCAGCGGTCGTCATAGGTCGTTGCTGTACAGTCTGTACATTTTGATAAAGGGTACAGGTATTAGCCAAGGGACGCTGGGGAAATGTACAGCTATCGTCTTGGTGGTAGCTACAGCTATCGCAAAGGTATGTATCTCCCTGGGAGCGATGGAGATCAATGCCTGGATGTCCATGGGCTTTTAGCTCTAGCCCACAGTTGGGGCAGGTTACCGCCGTAGCAGATATGGAATACTGACATTGAGGACAGGTTGGCATATTCGTTTACGATGACAACTGACTAGACAACCACCACATCCTTAGCTGGCTGGCACATAAAACTCTTTGGACTCAAGAAAATCATAATCAAAGCCCAACGTGGCATCAAACTGCTGATTAATTTGCTCTAACTCTTCTTCAGGGATAGCTTTCCACTGCTCACGGGTCGCCCAGCTAATGACAAAAATAACTTCATCGTCATGGTTGGGGTCAAGCCAGGTGGTTTTGTCTAGAAAGCCAGGATAGGTCTTCAGAGCAGCTGTCCAAATCGCCTCATCAATTTCTAGATAACGACTACGCTCGGCAGGATCTACTCTGAATTTTAGCCATTCAATCACCATAGAGGGCTGAGAATTAAGGGTTACTTCGGCACTAACAGGATTACTCGTCCAAAGCACAGCCGCCCATAGGGCAACCACGCACCATAGAAGTCTTTGAACCATACGGTTAACCGCCCGTCGAATACGTCAATAGTTTGCCAGAATAATTTCATATAAGCTAAATTCACCTCTAGAACCATAGTTTTTGTAGAGGAACCGCCAGGGTTTAAAGGGGAATTTAGTTCAGTCGTTTCGCAATTCAACACCCAGAGCACGTTATGGACTCATCCAATTTATTCCGGCAGCTTTTAATGTTGGGCATTGGCACCACGTCGCTGGTGGCAGAGCAGCTGCGGCAGGTAAGCGAAGATTGGGTGAAAGATGGCAGGCTCAACCCCGAACAGGCTAAGGGGTTTGTCGATGACTTTATGTCGCAGTTTAATATTGACCAGGCGGCTATTGATGAACAGCTACAGCGCCAAATTCGCAACATCATGCAAGATTTAGGCGTACCAAGACAGGCTGAAATGGACGAACTGCGTGGACGATTGGACCGATTGGAACGCCAGCTTCGGGATTTGGAAAATAAAACGTGGCGCTAGTGTCGGTCCATCAATGGGTCTGATAGTCTGGGCCTTGGTTCCCCGTTGGATAATGCGGCTTGCCTGCTGGGCAGCCATAGGGGCGGTTTGACTAACTCAATCGATCGTATCTGACCTACAAACAATCTGCTTTTTACGAACCGTAACGTACAATTTGGATGCAGGTTGCGGGCTGATGCATCAGCGCTTGCGCTATCGCAATGGGAGATAGAATTGTGAAAGAAGTTTTTATTAGTCTGGGGGTTTTCACCATTTGCTGTGTTGTGGCATTGGCCACTCAGCTTAAGGGAGGTGAAGCTGTCGCAAGCAATTTGACCACGGACATGATGGCCATAACCGAAACAGCTCAGTCTACGCTAGTAGCTCAGTCAGCATCTGACCTACTACCTGATGAAACTACTGACGAGGCACCGACTACTGACATGGACGACAACATGACGACAACGGATACAGGCCTCATGTACGAAGACCTCGAGGTTGGTACAGGAGCTGTGCCTACCCAGGGTCAAGCGGTTACTGTGCACTACACAGGTACGTTGGAAAATGGTGAAAAATTTGATAGCAGTCGCGATCGCAACCGTCCCTTCTCCTTTACCATCGGCGTTGGCCAGGTAATCAAAGGCTGGGATGAGGGAGTGGCTACCATGCGTGTAGGCGGTCGTCGTAAGCTCGTTATCCCTCCTGACCTGGGTTACGGTCCTCGGGGTGCAGGCGGCGTCATTCCTCCAAATGCCACACTCATTTTTGACGTAGAGCTAATTCGCGTCGGTGGCTAAACCCAACAGTTAAACCACTCAATACAACAAAAGAGGGGCGCTATTAAGCAGCGCCCCTCTTTTATTTAGTTAGGCGTTCGCAATCCACACACCCAGGTCCATTCAGGACCGTCGAACATCAAACAAATGCAAATACATCGCTGTCCAAAGACAAATCAGCTGGTGAGTTGGTAAACGTAGCAATCAGCTCAGAAGCGCCGTTATTATTCAAATGATTGAGCCCTAGCCCTGATGCGGCTGAGGTCAGCGAATATTGACTGATACTACCGTGGAGAATAATACGATCTTCTATCACATTCAAATCAGTAATCATGGCATAATCCAAATCGCCACTCAGATGGCCAAAGCCATCGTCATAGTAAATTCCCAATTCATCGCCTAGTACAAAAATATCGGCATCGGTACCACCGGTTAAAATATCAATCTCGCCACGGCCACGGGTAGTCTCATCCGCACCAAATATAATGTCATCGCCGCTGCCACCCAGCACAATGTCATTGCCACTACCGGCACTGATAATGTCATCGCCACTTTCCCCATACAGCTGATCATTGGCAGAAAAGCCGATCAACACGTCGTTACCATCCCCGGCAAAAATTCGGTCTTCTCCCAAACCACCCTGTAGGATATCGTCAGCTTCAGTGCCATAGTTTATAAGACTAAAGGCATTGTCTTGGATGATGGTAGTGTCAGTGTTGCGACGAATAATGTCAGAAAGCGTCGTCCCTTGAATAGCAGCTACCTCAGGCGTCGAGAGAGAGTTCTCAAAGTAAAAGCGATCACCATCTCGCAGCCGGATAAATTGATTCTGCAAAATAGTGGTTAGGGTCTCTCCTAGACTGCCACCAAAGATAGGATCTTCAGCCAAGAAGCCAACAAATGCATCAATATTATTGACCGAGCCATATAGTTCTTGCAGCGTTTGCTGCTTAGCAACATCAGACGTAATGTCACTAAAGCTGACCACTCGATTTAGCCCGTAGGTCGCCCTAACCGTATTGTAGTCAGCAATCCCATTCAACCGTCCACGCTCAATATTGAGGGCAGCCAAATCACGGGCCGGTGCATTAGGACCATCACCAAACAAAAGACTACGAACGTCTTCTATCAGGCGATTATCAACTTCTTGACTCAGGGAAGACGCAACACCGCGAACCAGGTCATCAATGCCCCTTGTTTGCAACAGGTTAATATCTGGGAAAAAGACATCACTTAGGGTCAAATTGCCACCAGTACTAGCGCTACCATCGGGCTCTAAAAGACTAATGGTAGAACTTAGCTGAGTGTGCCCCAAACGAAACGCAGCGGAGGAAAATACCCGCTCAATCCCAGGGTTAATCAAAGAGTTGTAACCCTGATAGGTAGGCAGCTCTCGGCCTAACAAACTAGGCAGATACTCATTGAACGTGATGTTTTGGATCTGGGCAATATTTAATTGCCTAGCCCGTTGAAAAATCTCTTCATCTGTCCAGTCTGGGTGGGCTGCTACCACCTCTGCTGCCAGACGGTTATGTTCCCTAACAAACAGGGTGTGAATTGACGTCAGTGCAGCATTTTCGTTTGCCCGGGCATCACCAGCAACAAAGAGCGGCCGCCCAGGGGCTCCAGCATTATCATTTGGTAAGTCCGAATCCGGTGATAGAACCGGTAGCAAATTACCCTCACTCACCCGTAGTTGACCGTTACTAAAAGTTCTCAGCTGTGCCGTACGCTCAACCTCTGAACCGTACACATTGGAACCATCGACAAACGCTGTAATTTCGTTAGCAATCCGCCTTGGATTGCTAGGGCTAGTGCCAGTACCCGAAACAAATTCAGAATCCCGTAATGAAATTACATTACCAGGAGTGAGCGCCGGATCGTCAGCTGGCACCGGAATCACAACATTGCGATTTTCCGCTGCTGCCACTTCGCGGGAGACTTCTGGAGAAAGACTAATATCATGGTCTAGAAACTGTCCCCACACCCAAATCAGATTCGTCAGCCCACGGGGTTCGGGGGTATTGCCCACTTGCTGAGAGAGGGCATTACTAATTACACGAGCATTGGGGCGATTTTGACCGGCTGGGGTAGAAAACCCGTCCCCATATTGCAGAGGCACGCTATCAACTAAATTACTACCTGCAGACCCAAGCAGCGGATTATTAATGTTGTTACCCACACCATTGATTGGGCTACTCAAAGCAGCAGGCAGAGCACTATTTCCTATAAAAGGATCAAGCGCTATCAAGATGTCATCATCGGAGAGCGTTTGGACTGACGTTGATAGGGAATATCTGCCCAGTGCGCGGTCTTCAAAGGATGTTACATGCACCAAGTAGTCAGTGTTAGGACGAGCAATAAAATCTAACGACGCACTGGTAGAACTGCCGCTATCGTCATCAAAGGCAAGTAGTTGGCCCGTATTAGCATCAATAATTTGTAAATAAGCATCAAAGTCATTCGACGCCACAGAAAGGCTCACTTGCTGATAGGGAGACAGGTTCGTCAGCAAATAACCATCGTAAAAATGGTCGGGTCGAAACGGAGTGATGGCATCGGTAGCACTCAGAAAAGAATCAACCGTTGTATTAGGAGCGAGGTGGGTAGCCGGCGTGAGTAATCCTTGACTGATATTGATAGTAAATTGTTCTTCTGCATTGGCGGCAAAGGTAGTGGCGCGCAGAATATAATCGATGCCAGGTTGGGCCGTAAACTGCAGGCGTGCATTCGAGCCAGGGCCACCATCATCGTCAAAGGCGACAACAGCACCCGTTTGCGCATTGATTATTTGCAAATAGGGATCGCCCTGACTCTCGCTGTCAAGGCTAACTTGAATGACATCATTCGGTTGAATATCTAGCAGTAGAAAATCTTGACGATAGGTACTCTGTCGTGTGGGATTAAATAAATCGGTGCTATCTACCGTACCGAACCAGATGGGGGCAAATAAGGTGGGCAGATCGGTAAAATCAGCAGTAACAATGTCAGGCGTTATCAAGTTTTCCATAGTCTTTAGCAGGGGCTGTAGGGAACCGAGGCAGATACCTTTTGTTCGGTGGTGCTTCCCTTACATGTCTTGCCTGACTATTTGAAGTTATTCGATAGCGTATGGGTACATCTCAGAAAAAGCTCGGTATTGCTGAGGACCCATAAGGGAGTACCCCTGTAGAATTATCTTTTTTAACAGGTTTGATGAATTCGGATTTGTTACTACACGGGTGATCAGCAGCATTGATGTCTCCCACCGCTATTTTTTAATCACTTCAAAGCCCTGCTCTTTTAAAGTAGCTATTATTTTGTCCGACTTTGAACGTGCAGCAGACTCTTGATCAATGGCCTGTAGCAGGTCCTGCTTATCATCAATCAAACTCTCTCCTTGAATATTCACACGATAGCGAATCGGTGAGAGAAAACTCTGAATTCCTAACTCTCGGCATCGTAAGTGAAGCTTACTCAATGCCACATGGGGATCGAACGCCATGGTCGGATCGCTATCTAAAGTTTTGAGATACCCCGTAAAGCCGAGAAATGCAATGCGATAGATGATTTCTTGGGTAAACTGTCCCTGGAAATAACCGCCATGGACATCTCGTTTGCCCAGTGCCCCGTCTACCATTAGCAAAAAATAATCCCACCACCCCAACGCTTTTTTCCGATTGGCCCGGGTGAGCAATCCCTTGGGTTTAGAGTCTGATGATCCTTTAAGAGACCAGGTAACATCCTTATAGTCGGTACAGTCAAAATAGGTAAAGAAATCAGCAATCGTCATGGTCAGTTGCTTTTGTTCTTTAGCGCTATTTGTTGTGTTGGAGCGGCTAGCTGCAATACGTTCTTTTAAAAGCTTGGCTAGCGTATTGTATCCCCCAGATCTAAAGCCGTTATAGGTGAGAAATAAATGATCCATCACCTTAGATGGCGTGCGCGCAATGGCCTCTGCCAAGGAGGACCCATCGTATAGAAAATGTCCGTCTAGGTCAGACAGGTTGATAATGCCGTAGTCCCTGGGGTCTTCATAGGTTGACTTAAGGGCAACATTACCAAGACGATATCCCATTTCTTCGCTACTGCTGGGAAACGTAAAATAGTTGGCGGTGGCAGAGGCAACACGGAGAGCAAGATCTCCTTCACTGCTAAACAGATAAGACTCAGCAAACCGTCGTAACGACGAGGACAAGAAATTTGCTCGGCTAGACACAATCGTCAGGATTGGAATATCGGGAGAGGTTAAGATTAGTCGCTCAAGCCGAAAAACAGACCCGACATCCGCCGGTGGTTGATTACTGATGGAGCGTGAATCAAACACATCGGAAAGAATGCGCACCACGTTGGTCACCACAAAGCCCCCCATACTATGGCCTAGAAAAGAGAGTTTAATTTTACGTTTGGCCTGTTGCCAAAATTTTGCGGCTTCCTCACAGGGATTTTCTCCATCGGGGCACAGCTCAGAACCATCGGTATTTTGCTGTTTTAACTCATCCGCTTTTAGATTCACCATGGCCCGATCAATTTGTCGGAGCAATTCAACAAGGTCCAACACTCCAAAATTTTGGGCACGATAGCGATCGCGAAAATACACCACGATGCGCAGAATAATCAGTGTGGCAATGATGGTGGATAGACCTAAAAGTAGGACTAGTAGGAGTGCGATCGCAAATCCTGCCATCGTTTCACGAAAGGCTGTCAGCTCCAAAAAGAGCAAAATCAAGGCCCCAAAAAAGCCCGTCAACATTAGATCCCGCGGTAAAGGAGGTAAGGATTTAATCGCTTCCCCCAGTCGCTGGGGCTCAATGTTTTCAGAGGGCCAGCGATAGCCAATAAACACCTGATTCCCTTGGCAAGGAATAGTGGCATCATGGCGATTAATGTACTGAAAAATATCTTTATACCAGTCTCGAACAGAGCTACGACCGCTGTTGTAACCATGCACGGCAATCATCAGCTCCGGATCGCTCTGATCATCGCCATTTTGAGCACAAATATCATAAAGATGACGGGCAATTTCTTGCACCCCCTGGGCCGCATCCTGTAGTTCCGACGCTTGCAGCTCTTTAACGTTTTCAATATTTGGGGGGGCACTACTCATGACAAAATAGCCAGGAATCTTGCTCGCATTAGGTGAAGGAGCGCCGATTTTAATTAATCGGACCTGGGCCGCATCCTGACCGTGATCAATATCTTGATCCAGATACGGCACATCCTGAGGCGATACCGTATCCTTAAAGATAAATTTCCTCAAAATAACGGGCAGCGGTTTATTTGCCATGGTGTCCCCCTGACAGGCTAGCTGGTATGGCCATTCCACTAACGCTTACACAAACGTTAGTCGGCTCGGACCACATCCTTTAAACCTGACCAACCGTCACAGTAAGCCAGGATCATCAATGTAAGCTACAAAGTACACTTGATATATTCCGCAGCCACATATCTGAACGCGGCTGGGAGCTGCCAGACTAAACACGCTTACTGAATCCAAAGTTCGTAAACCGACAGTAATATTTCCACCACAATCAAAATCACGATGTACCATTCCACCCGATGACTGCTGTCCTGCTGCAAAATCCCCAGGGCGGTTTCAACACTACGGGAAATAAGGGCCAGTTTTTGCTCTAAAATCAGCAGCCGCTCCCGTAGCTCATATTCATCCTCTAGACGCAAGTAAAGACGGTTCAAATCAGGAAAGTCCCAAATTGGATCCGGCTTGTCTCCAACTTCCACAATGCCCAGCATCTTTTGCTGAATCAGCAGTGTTCCACCAATGTAGCGCAGTAGTTCCTTTTCCTTGGGGGGTCGCTCTTTGGGGTTTTGAATCGCAGTGGTAAACGGTTTAATTTGATCAAATAGCCCAAACACTTTCTGTTCGTAATAATCTAGCACCACACTTTTTGCTAAGGCTTCTGCCACAATCTGCAAGCGCTCAGCACTGCAGTCCCTTAGCCACAGCGTAGATTTCTCCAAGCGTTCTTTAGCTGTAGGATGAAAGGCCAGTAGCAATTCCTCAAATATGGGCTCAGCCAGGGGCTCTTTAATCCAGGGCGTTAGGGAATCTAAATAGTTTGCTTCTGCTGTTGCATCAAGATTAAAAACCACCACCACTCCGTAGCGCAGCAGCACCGCACAGCCCGACTCACCCGCCTTTACAATGAGCGGGTTTGTCGACAGCGCTTCAGTCGTTTCCAATGTTTTCAGAATCAGACGTTCGCCAACTAAATGGGCGCGGGCCACAATCTGCTCGTCTGATGACCATCCCAAAGGTACAGGCGATAGCTGGGGTGCATCATTCCATTGGGATGGGTTGAGATTGGCAGCTGGCGTGCTTAGGGAAACCATACAAGGGCAAAACTGTTAATGATGGCAGCTCTATGATACGCCTGACCCACACCTTCATTGGTATCCCAGCAGCCTATTATTTACCTTGGCAGCTCTACCATTCAACCCTTAAAATCCATCGCGTCAATAGGGCCCAAACATAAAATTGGCAGGCGCCGACGGTTCATTGATATAGAAAAAATCATGAATCAGTGTCAGCACCTCGTCTTGATTCAAAAGACCGTCTTGATTCACATCTAGATTCAGAAAAATAGAGGATGCATAGATCGGTAGCACATTAAAAATAGCCAATAGACTCATCCATTCTTGCTCACTGATATAGCCGTCACTATCTTGATCAAACGCGGCAAACAGCAGCGTTACCAAAGCAATTACTCGACTGACATATTGCTTCATGTCATCCAAGATTTGGTCGTAGTACATCAGCCATTCATCCAGGGTGATGCTGGCATCGTAGTCTTGATCGGCTGCCTGACAGAGGCACAGCCAGTCCTGCTGTAAATGGGCCAAAATTTGCTCCTCGTGGGGTGAGGCTTGCAGTCCTCGCCGCAGATCGGATAGGCGCGTCGCTAGCGCAGTAAAATCCTCCTGCACCAGCACACCGTCGTTGTTGGCGTCATATAGCCGAAACAGCTTAGTTAACTTACGCGTCTGAATATCCGTCAGCATTGGCGAGCAGGCATAGGTCAGATGATTCTAAACGTTGACATACCATTTGTGGTGCAAATTTTCCTGGATATCTTAGCGATTGCCCTGAGAGGAGGATCATACTATTGACTTAGCGTCCTGACGGTTCAAGTACCCTATGACTGCCTCTAAAGCCACTGCCCCCGATACGCAACGGTCTGAAAAACCGGCAAAAGACATTGGCATTCCAGAACGGTTGCTAAAGCATACGGTGCGGTACACCGACTATCGTGAGGTGAATCGAGAAGACCTTACCCCGATGATGCGTCACTATGCCGAGATGAAGGACGCCTATCCCTATGCCCTGTTGATGTATCGGGTAGGGGACTTTTTTGAGACGTTTTTTCAAGATGCGATCGCAATTGCCCGGGAGCTAGAACTCGTTCTCACCAGCAAAGATTCAGGTAAGGCCATCGGTAAAGTCCCCCTAGCGGGCATCCCCCACCACGCCCTCGACCGCTATTGCGCCCTACTGGTGGAAAAAGGATTTGCCATCGCCATTTGCGATCAGGTGGAAGACCCGGCCCAAGCCCAGGGCCTTGTCAAGCGAGAAGTGACTCGGGTAATCACCCCCGGCACCATTCTCGAAGAGGGTATGCTAACCGCTAAACGCAACAACTTTTTAGCGGCCCTCGTCATCGCTGACAAACACTGGGGATTAGCCCATGCCGATGTATCGACAGGAGAGTTTTTTACAACCCAAGGTAGTGCCATCGACCAGCTAGCCCAGGAGCTGATGCGGCTACAGCCCGCCGAAGTACTCGTGCCCATTAATGCCCCCGATCTAGGGGCACTGTTACGACCAGGCGAAACCTCCGACAACTTACCAGACGGACTACCCACCCAGTTCTGCTATACCTTTCGCTCCCAAACGCCGTTTACCCAAGCCGAAGCCAAACAGCGACTGCTGCAAAGCTATCGCGTCAGATCATTAGAGGGGTTTGGCTGTGAGCATCTGCCTCTGGCGGTGCGGGCTGCAGGGGGGTTGCTAAATTATCTCGAAGATACGCAAAAAGAGAGTCTTGCACCACTGCAGCCCCTATCGACCTACACCACCACAGAATTTCTCGTTATTGATAACCAGACCCGTCGCAACTTAGAAATCACCCAAACGGTGCGAGATGGTGTCTTTCATGGGTCGCTGCTGTGGGCCCTGGACAAAACCACCACCGCCATGGGCAGTCGGGCACTGCGGCGCTGGTTGCTGCAGCCGCTGCTCAGCGTCGATACCATTCAGGAGCGTCAGGAGACCATTGCTGAGCTGGTGGACAACGGCACCCTGCGGCAACAGCTGCAGCTGATCCTTAAGCAAATTTATGACCTGGAGAGGCTAGCTGGGCGAGCGGGTTCGGGCACAGCTAACGGTCGAGACCTGGTGGCCATGGCCGAGTCTTTTGAGAAACTGCCGGACCTGGCAGCTCTCATGACCCATGCCCAGTCTCCTTATTTGATCAAGCTGCAGGACGTGCCACCGGCGCTAGAGCAGATGGGGAGGAAGTTGCGATCGCATCTGGTAGACAGCCCCCCCCTTTACCTCACCGACGGCGGTCTGATCCGCGAAGGCGTCAATGCCCACCTCGACGGCTTACGCGACCAGGTCAGCAGCGATCAGCGCTGGATTGCCAGTTTAGAGGTCAGCGAACGAGAACGCACCGGCATTTCTAACTTAAAAGTAGGCTTTAACAAAGCCTTTGGATACTACCTCAGTATCTCTCGAGCAAAGAGCAGTCAGGCCCCTGACAACTACATTCGCAAACAGACCCTCACCAACGAAGAGCGCTACATTACCCCCGAGTTAAAAGAACGCGAGGCCCGCATTCTCAATGCTAAGGATGAAATCAATCAAATTGAGTATGAGATTTTTCTCGAACTTCGAAACGACGTCGGTCACCATGCAGAGCTCATTCGCAAAGTTGCAGTCAACGTTGCAGCGGCCGATGTTCTCTGTGGGCTGGCCGAGGTTGCCATTTACCAGGGGTACTGCCGACCGGAGATGGTCACTAGCCGAAAACTTGCCATTGAAGCTGGACGACATCCGGTGGTAGAACAATCGCTACCGGCTGGATTTTTTGTCCCGAATTCCACAGAACTGGGTCACACGCCATCGCAGGGAAAGGCACGGGCAGCCATCCCCGACCTAATCATTCTGACCGGGCCGAATGCCAGTGGCAAAAGCTGCTATTTGAGGCAGGTGGGGTTAATTCAGCTGATGGCCCAGGTGGGAAGCTTTGTGCCAGCCAAGAGCGCGGTGTTAGGGGTGTGCGATCGCATCTTCACCCGAGTGGGTGCCGTAGACGACCTCGCCACCGGCCAATCCACCTTTATGGTGGAAATGAACGAAACTGCCAACATTCTCAACCACGCCACACCCAAATCCCTTGTACTGCTAGACGAAATCGGGCGGGGTACAGCCACCTTCGACGGACTGTCCATCGCCTGGGCCGTCGCCGAACATTTAGCCAGCGATATCCAAGCTAGAACCATATTTGCCACCCACTACCACGAGCTAAATGAACTCGCCTCACTGCTCAAAAATGTGGCCAATTTCCAAGTCACCGTCAAAGAAATGCCAGACCAAATTATATTTTTGCACCAGGTTCAACCTGGGGGAGCGGATCGTTCCTACGGCATTGAAGCAGGGCGATTAGCCGGACTTCCCCCCAGCGTCATCAAGCGCGCCCAGCAGGTCATGGGCCAAATTGAAAAACACAGTAAAATTGCCGTTGGTCTGCGCAAGGGAAGCCCTAATCAGTCATCTAAAAAAGCAAGAGTTCAAGAAGCCGACCCTAACTCACAGCTCAATATTTTTGAGTGACGGCATCATTCGTAGAGTCAGATATATCGTTATGCGCAGGCAGGAGTCGAGGGATAGGCTTTACTGGTCCACCAGTTGAATTTTACCCATGCTCAGCTCATCAAAAATGTGATGAACCTGTTCACGTTGCTTAGGCGTCAAATCTACAATAGACAGCAAAAACGATGACAGACGGACATGGTCCTTACGCGTCAGTTTATGGGTATTCCAAACCTGCCTCAAAATAGTTTCTGGCGATCTTTCAGACTTTTTCGCAACGACCATGGGACGACTCTCGCGTTTAACTGACTAGCAATGACGTATATCTACTGCCATGATGCCTAGCGCATCGTAATATTGGTCGCGCAAATGCGCGCAAATTACTCACTAAAAACGTGAAATGTTGGTAAGTAAGCAACGTATGATTACTAACGCTAGTAACACTGACTACTTACATGCCTATTGGCTCGTCCCAGGACAGGTCGCAACAAAGTTAGACGTAGAACAATCAATCTTGATAATCATCCCAAGTACTATCGCCGCACCATCATCTGAGTTAGACAGCTTCAGCGGACTTTTTGAATAGGGGTGTCACCCAAACAGTAACAACGTGGGAGAGCAATCCCATGGGTCCAGCAAATAAGCACAGAGCAAGAGAATGACGCGTAAATAGTTGTTGCTCTTGACCTTGCAAATAAATCCAGCGACCGACAAAGAGATCCATCACCAAAAAGTGAACCCAGCCGGTGGTCATAATTTTTTCATCTGAAAATAGATCGGCCAGAACCGCCAGGGTCGGATTAGCAAAGTCTTCTAATTTATCGGGGTCAAGGCTAGCCGCAAAGCAATAAATATAGAGCGCAGCCAAGACCACAAACGGAATATACGACGCCATGATTTTGCGGGTGACGTCCCAATTAGGCAACAGCACCATCAGCGCCCAAAATGGCAGCACAAACAGATTTCCAAAGTTAAAAATATACTCAAAGATCATCGCTTCAGCTGCCCACTTATCAAAAGATACATGAGTCATTGTAAAGCGATGATCTAGAAAATAGCCGTTGTGGACCTATGCCACTTCGGACAAGCCTGGTTCAGATAGAGCAATCAACGCCGCATCACTCAGCACATCTCCCCCATCCTGGCCATACAATCTAGCCAAAGCTCCGGTAAACCCTGCATTAAAGTCTAGGGCCACCTCATTACCCAGGAAATCGGTACGTTCATCCACGTAGGAGAAATCATTGGGCAGTCTGGGACCACCGACCAGGGCACCATATAAAACATGTTCATTAGCAGCTGGGTCGTTAATGTCAGTGGTTCCGGACGCTGCCCGGTGGTGAATATGGGTAGGGTAGCTATCACCAACACCAGCCACGTAGCTTTGTTGAGCCGGATTATCGCCCAAAATATAGTCAATTTGACTCCGGGAAAACTGGTCGTACTGACCTTCGGCAGCGTTGACTGTATCACTATAAATACCGGCCAATAGCGCCGTATTGGCACTATATCTTAGGGAACCCCACTGATCGAGCCAGGCCAAGCCCCCCTCGGTCTGCTCAATTCCCCCCGACACCCAGTTATTGAGCCAGGCTTCAACGTCACTGCGATAGTTTTGACTATCCGTAATTTGAGCCAGCAAAATTCCGGTTCCGTAGGACTTATCATCCCAATTTTGGGTCCAGTCAATACCTAGATTTTGATAATTTGCCTGGGACTGAGCCAGGTATTGCTGTTCGCCTGTGGCTTTGTATAACCAAGCAGCACCCCAGGACAGCTCATCGGTATAACCACTCCACGAATTGTAATAGTCTCGAGCCTCAGGAATACTCTCGGAGTAACGACCGCGATAGGTATCTGCAAACGTATACAGCTGTCTGGCATTTACCAATAGTTCATCTGCATAGGCCGGATCAACATCACGAAAAACAATTGACGCAGAGGCCAACGCCGCCGCTGTTTCAGCGGCTAGATCAGAGCCTGGATTCTGGGGATCAATTTTGTAGGCGGGACGGTCAGTGGGCAAAGTCTCCGGTGCCCCCCAATAGTCATGATCGGTCCTCGGATCACCCACTTGACCATATAGGGCCTGAGTGGTTTTACCATCGCTAATGTGGGCCTTTAGAAAATAATCGGTTCCCCATTTGATCGCCGCTAAGAGTTCGTCATATTGCCCACTCTTTTGGTAAGCGTCTTGATATTCAATGGCTCCCCAGCTCAACATCGTTATGCTGGCAGCCATGGGGAAACCAAACTTGACGTGATCGCCTGCGTCGTAATATCCCCCGGTCAAGTCCACACCAACATCGGCACCATCATTCAGGGCAGAATCACCACGCCATGCAATGCGGTTATCGTCTGGTAAGTCTCCCGAACGCTGAGCTTCATAGAAAAGCAGCGATTTTTGCAGCACTTTACCATAACTCGAGTCAGATCCCTCAGCTACGGGGCCAGAGGATTCCTCGGTGAATGGTTGTTCAACGGCAGGTTGTTCGGCAACAGGTTCTTCAGTATAAGGTGGCTCAGCAACAGGCTCTTCCACCGGAGGCTCTTCCACCGGAGGCTGTTCGGCAACAGGCTCTTCCACTGGAGGCTCTTCAGCTGGGGGCTCTTCAGCCGGAGGCTCCTCAACGCCAGGCTCCTGAGCATCAGGGGCTTCTGGTTCGTCTATCGCAGGCTTCTCGGCAACAGGCTCCTCGACTGGAGGTGCTTCAGCAGCAGGGGGCTCAACGCCAGGTTCCTCAACCGGTGTTATCGGTAGATCAAGCGTTACTGACTGATCTACGGCATCGCCGACGGGTAAATTATTGAAGTAGTAGTTGCTAGGCTGATACACAGAGCTACCTTTGCCATTTAGGCCAAGGGTGATCGTGTCACCCGGCACCAATGTGCCATTCCAACTAGCGTTGCTAACTGTATAAATATGGGTGGTTTGTTCAACGCTGTGGCTAACAATCTCACCATGCCAAAGCTTTGAAATTTCAAACGGTGATTCAAACCTCAGCTGCCAGCTTTCTAGGGGCTCGGTGCCACTGTAGGTAAAACTTACATTGGCGGTAAAGCCTCCCCACCAGTCTTTTGCGATCGCAAAATCAACTGCGTCAATCGCAGCGACTTGTTCAGCCACCACCGCTGGCGGTGGTGCCGCCGCCTCATGGAACGAGGGAGCCGACACAACGCTCAATTGGTGAACTTCAGCCGTAGCATTCCGTCCAACAAAGCCAAATTTAGTTTTCTCGCCAGAATCTAAACGAGAATTCCAATCTTCTGCCCTAATCGTATAAAGATTACCAACACGCTCAATAATCTCGCCGCCCCAAACCGTTTCTATCTCAAAGGTGGTTTTGATTGTAAACACCCAATCATCGAGAACATTAGAGCCAGTATTTTCAACATGAACAAAGCCCACTAACCCTTTACCCCAATCCTCAGACACCTCAAACGTTGTCTGCAAAGGACTGGTAAACGCAGCTGAGGGTTCAGAAACCGGTGTGTAAACAGGCGGTTCAGAAAGAACCGTCACCTGGTGCATTTCGGCTGTGGCATTGTGACCAACAAAACCAAATTTTGCACTCTCACCAGGAGCTAGGCGCGAGTTCCAACGTTTTGGCGCGACAGTGTAACGGTTACCAACCTGCTTGAGAATCTCTCCTCCCCAAAGCGTCTCTATATCAAAGGTGGTTTCAATAGTTAGATCCCATGTTTGCAGAACCGTGGACCCACTATTTTCAACAGTAACGAAACCCACCAAGCCGTCTCCCCAATCTTGGGAGACTTCAAAGGTAGTGTGCATGATGTTATAGGCTTTCCAAAAACGGAATTAAAGAAGTCTGAAAATTAATTTATTAAGATGGCTGTTCCATCTTGTCCCCGATTTTTTGGTGATGCACTCAAAAACATATGCCCTTGTCCTAAGTATAGAGCTGACTCAGTGGAATTGAGGGATAGTCATAAGAGAAAATTCATCAAATCCGTAAAAAGACCTAATTAGTCTTATAGTGGGAACATTGTTGACAGATCAGCAGTCCACCACAGCTTAAAGCGATGGGTTTTTCGCTTATTTTGTTGTCAGATTTTATTTTTGGCTCAACATCTGTCAGTCTGGAACAGCGCCCGAATCAGGTTTAGAATAGATGTCAATGGATGTGGAATCGGCTCCAAGCTTTAGTGAGTTGTCATTGAGTGAGCCGGTGTTAAAGGCTTTGGAGGTGCTGGGCTATGAAAGTCCAACGCCAATTCAAGCACAGACAATTCCCCATGTGTTAGCGGGTGCAGACATTATTGGGCAAGCACAGACAGGCACAGGTAAAACGGCGGCCTTTGCCCTTCCATTGCTATCTCGTGTCGATATTAAGCAGCGTCTGCCACACACATTGGTGCTGACACCAACGCGAGAACTTGCTATCCAGGTAGCGGAAGCCTTTCAAAGCTATGCCTCTCAAATGAAAGGTTTCCATGTTCTGCCTCTTTATGGTGGTCAGAGCTACAGTATTCAGCTGCGCAAGCTAGAACGCTCGGTGCATATCGTTGTGGGCACACCGGGACGGGTGATGGACCATATGAAGCGCGGCACCCTCGATTTAAGTGCGCTACAGTGCCTGGTGCTAGATGAAGCCGATGAAATGTTACGCATGGGCTTTATTGACGATGTGGAATGGGTACTGGAAAAAACTCCCGATTCACGTCAGGTGGCGCTCTTCTCGGCAACTCTCCCTAAAGAAATTCGGCGCATTGCCCAGCGCCATCTCAATAATCCGACTGAGGTCTTAATTAAGTCCAAAACATCCACTGCTGACACCATTCGACAGCGCTACTGGATGGTCAGTGGCTATCACAAACTAGATGCCCTAACCCGAATTTTAGAAACAGAAACCTTTGACGGCATGATCGTGTTTGTCCGGACACGCATAGCCACCGTAGAGCTGGCGGAAAAACTGGAGGCTCGCGGTTATGAAACCGCACCGTTAAGCGGTGATGTTTCTCAAATCCAGCGTGAACGAACCGTCGAACAGCTCAGGTCGGGCAAATTAGACATCGTCGTGGCAACAGACGTCGCTGCTCGGGGGTTAGATGTGGAGCGCATCAGTCATGTCATTAACTACGACATGCCCTACGATACCGAGACCTATGTGCACCGGGTCGGGCGTACAGGTCGAGCCGGACGCAACGGTGAGGCGATTTTATTTGTGGCTCCCCGTGAGCGACGGTTGCTGTATGCCATTGAGCGGGCAACGAAACAAAAAATAGCCAAAATGGAGATGCCGACCACTGAGATGGTCAACAATAAACGCATCGCCCGATTTAAACAGCAGATTACGGACACTCTGGCTGAAGAAAACCTAGAGTTTTTCACCAACCTGATGGAACAGTATGAGCAGGAACACAATGTGCCTGCCATCGAGTTGGCAGCCGCCCTGGCCAAGCTAGTTCAGGGAGATGAACCCCTGTTGCTTGTAGAGCGCAAGCGTTCACGCCCGGAACGGAACGGTGACCGACGAGAACGCCCCCAGCGAAGAGATCGTAAAGCATCCCCCCCGGAGCAAGGTATGGGGCGCTACCGGATCGAAGTAGGCCACCGCCACCGGGTCAAGCCTGGCCATATTGTGGGTGCGATCGCAAACGAAAGTGGGTTAGAAAGTCGCTACATTGGCCGCATCAATATCTACGACAGCCATAGCACCGTAGATTTGCCCGAGGGTATCTCCAAAGAAATGATCCGCCACCTCAAAAAAGTCTCTATCTCCGGTCAGCCCCTACGCATCGCTAAAGTGGACGGAGACCTAACCGGTAAAGGCAGCGGCAAACAACGACCCAAGAGTAAACCCAAAAGAGTTTAATCATAGGAAAACGGTCGAGCTAACCCCTGCTATCCAAATCGTTGTTGGTAGTCAGCCTCGGTCAATATATCCTTAGGATCTTCAATTCGATCTAAGAAAACCTTCCCTTGCAGGTGATCGTACTCATGCTGAAAAATGCGAGCGACAAAGTCCTGAAGGTAGTGTCGATGCACCTGACCATAACGGTCTTGGTAAGCCACCTCAATTTCACGGTAGCGAGGAACTAACCCCCGTCTACCTGGCACACTCAGACAGCCCTCCCACCCCCTGACCAGGTCATCACTGTGGCTGAGGATGTAGGGATTGAGCATGGCCGTGGGCTCCATGGTTGGGGCCTGGGGATAGCGGGGATTGGGGCGCGATGCCACAATAAACAGCTGTAGCCCTACGGCCACTTGGGGGGCGGCAATACCAACACCGTTTTTGGCCGCCGCAGTGGCCAGCAGATCATCAATGACTTGCTGCAGCTGCGGAGTGGCGACATGGTGGACGGGCTGGGCTTGCGATCGCAGTCGCCTATCCCCCAATTCAATCACCGAACGAATGTCACCCATGGTAGCTATCGCCGCTGCTGAGGTAGGGCCTTAGTCTCTACGTCTAAAGTTACCTGACGCCCCCCCCGGTCTATTTCTAGGGCAATCAAATCACCAACACCAACATCCTGAACAATCTGCTGGACCTGCTGAGCATCTCTAATGGTGTTGCCATTCATCGACACAATCACATCACCAACTTCCAGACCCGCTTGAACAGCTGGAGAATTCCGCAGCAAACCTAAAATGACCACACCTGCGTCCGCCGACAAACGAACATCATTGCGGGGATCTCTATTTAGCTGCTGACGCAGATCGGTGGTGAGCGTCTGCATTTGAATACCCAGATAAGCGTGATCCACCCGCCCCTTTTCAAGCAGTTCTTGGGCAAGACGCTGGGCTGAATTGATCGGAATCGCAAATCCTAATCCTTGCGCCCCACCAATGATGGCGGTATTGATACCAATAACTTCTCCTCGCTCATTTAATAAGGGGCCCCCCGAATTACCAGGATTAATGGCCGCATCAGTTTGAATAAACTGGACCCGTTTATCCGGCACCCTAATCTGGGCACTCGTGCGCCCCGTAGCGCTGATAATACCGGCAGTCACCGTGCTGTCTAGCCCGAGGGGATTACCAATGGCAATCGCCCATTCTCCTGGTCGCAGCTGCTCTGAATTTCCTAGGGTCACGGTCGGCAGATCCTGGGCATCTACCTGAATCACCGCCACATCCGTCAGCGGATCTTCCCCCACAACCTCCCCTTCAAATTCACGCCCATCCTTGAGGGTAACAGTCACCGTATCTGCCCCTTCTACCACATGGGCATTGGTCCAAATTAGACCATCGGCTTTGACCACAAAGCCAGAACCCTGCCCGCGCTCTATACGGGTGGATGGCTGCTCACCCATGGCACCAAAAAACTCTTGAAAGAACGGATCGTTAAACAGCCCAGGACGCTGGGCCACTGTCCGTGACGAATCAATGCGGACCACTGCCGGCCCCACCTGATCAGCAACTGAGGCAATAAAGCTACTGTCTGTCAGCAAACGCCCGGAGCCCGATGATGGCGACTGGGCCGTTGTTGGCACAAGTCTTGCCGTGGTGAGTACTGCTGCCGTCGTACTGCATACGGCAATAAAGCCATAGGTCACTAACGACTTAGCAAACCGAAGTGTAGAAGGACGTAGGTTAGGCATGGATTTTGTGATGGATCGCAAAAAGGAGAACGCGGTTGCAATCGACGGATACCTTTGTCGATTGCGAGCCAGGTTAGCGGTAATTCTGTAGGAGGTTTAGGGATAGTCACTGCCCTCGCTAACCTGAACAGATGCCATAGGAGTACAGCATTCGATAACTTCAACCCTTATTGTAATTTGCTAACAGAATTCAGGCAGTCCGGAGAGTCACTTTTTGCGATCGCACAGTCACAGCTGTCCCTTATTGCCTCAAGATTTAATCTGATTTATTCGCTATGAGGGTGGTTCAGCCAGAACACCCGCCCAAAGTTTAGAAAAAACTTGCAGACATGAGTCCACACATCCTTTAAAGAAAATTATGTCCATCCCCTAAATTTATATGATGTGCATTCTGGATATGTGAGCAACAACAGGTTAGTGTATTAAGGCCAAGTAGTTTTCAACATTCTAAGCAGTTATACCTACATATCTAAATAATTTTGAGCCTAGTACGGGCGCTATCCCACCTTAGGTGTTAGGGAAAAACCCTTAATCGCCATCCGCTTTAAGTCAGGTGTGCATCCCTAGTCAATGTTGATCTAGTTGTAATTTCACCTTAGAGTAGGCAAACAAATCAATCAAAATCGTTGCTTCAGGTCATCCTAAAAACGGCTCCATAGGCTGAGTCAGTTTTTGAGCTGTAATCTTAGGGTCCAGCGACTACATCGTTTCGTCGACATGTTCGCATGTAAATGAGACTCGAAACCTGCGATCCCTAAAAAATAATTTAGTCCTGCAACAACACCATCACTCTTCAATGTGAGTAGTGGTGCTCGTTGGGGCACCTATTCTTGCCATGGTTCAAACATGATCCAACCTGGGCAAGGGCATGTATCGATTGTTAGGGCAGAGTGTGCTCACCTTTAGCCGGAGGGTTAGTTGTGGACAAAGTAGATGGTCTTTGGAATGACGTTCTTAATAAACTTCAGGACCAACTCAGCGGACCCACGTTTGAAACGTGGATTAAGCCAACGCGACTACAAACCCTAGCCGACAGCACCCTGACCATCTCCACACCCAATCCCTTCGCTCGCAATTGGGTTCAGAAGCACTATATTCAGGTCATTTCTGACGTTGCCCAAGAACTTTTGGGGCACGACATTAATGTGGTCGTCACCGTCAGTGAAAGCACGGATAGTGATGCCAACGGGGCAGGGGAAGCCGTCGCTTGGCCCCCCTCCCAGGTCACAGAGCGCAACAGTCCCCAAAAATCCAGCACCCCTGACCTCAATCCGAAGGCGGTTTTTTCACGTTTCGTCGTTGGTGCAAACAACCGCATGGCCCATGCTGCCGCCCTAGCAGTTGCAGAGTCCCCAGGGCGAGAATTTAACCCCCTGTTTTTGTGTGGTGGTGTTGGTCTGGGGAAAACCCACCTCATGCAGTCCATTGGTCACTACCGTCTAGATATCGACACCAGCGCTCGCATTGCCTACGTTTCCACAGAGCAGTTTACTAACGATTTGATTACAGCTATCCGCCGCGATAGCATGCAGCGCTTTCGCGAGCAGTATCGTGAGGTGGATATCATCCTGGTGGACGATATCCAGTTTATTGAAGGCAAAGAATATACCCAAGAAGAGTTCTTTCACACCTTCAATACACTCCATGAAGCCGGTAAGCAGATTGTTTTAGCCTCTGACCGTCCCCCTAATAAAATTCCCAGACTCCAAGAACGGCTATGTTCAAGGTTCTCCATGGGGCTGATTGCCGATATTCAATCCCCTGATTTTGAAACCCGCATGGCGATTCTGCAAAAGAAAGCCGAATACGAAAGTGTGACCCTCAGCCGAGACGTCACGGAGTATATTGCAGCGGGCTATACCTCCAATATTCGAGAGTTGGAAGGAGCCTTGATTCGAGCCATTGCCTACACATCTATCTCTGGTCTACCCATGACCATCGAAAACCTCAAGCCTGTCCTCGACGCACCAGCAGGCAAGATAGATGCATCACCCAAATCGGTACTAGATATTATTTCCGAGGTCTTTAGCGTCCCGGTTGATGACCTCAAAAGCAACTCCCGTCGTCGTGAAATCAGCCAGGCTCGGCAAATTGGCATGTACCTCCTGCGACAGCATACGGATCTAAGCCTGCCAAAAATTGGTGAGGTCTTTGGCGGAAAAGACCACACAACAGTACTTTACAGCTGTGACAAAATTGCTCAGCTGGTCAAGAAAGACTTGAACATGGCCCAGACGATTCGTGAACTTAGCGATCGCATCAGTCTGAGTAATAATTCCAACTAGGCATTGCACCACATACGCCAAACATAAGTAAACCTAAACAGATCACGCGCGTCCTTTAAAGAACGACCTGTAGTTTACCTGTGGAAAACTAGTACTGCAGAACCATTTTCTATGGTGGATGGTGGGCTCTATTCCGTGAGCAATATTAAGTTTGGTGCCAATCTAAGAGGATCTTAGCTTGTGGAAAACCCAATTTTACCTGTGGAAAAATTGGGGATTAGCTGGGGAGAATCAAAGGGGCCGTGGGGAAAATGATTTCAACCTGAGAAATCATGTGGAAAACGTCCTTACCTATCCACATTTTTTCCACAAGTCAAAATAGATTCAAAATTCAGATTCCATAGGGGATGTAATGATGTTTTCCACAGTTTCCACAGGCCCTACTACTACTATTGTTTAAATCTAATAATAGATAGATCTAGAAAATAGATCACCAAAACTTGTTCAAAACAAAGGCTTTCCATCCTTCTTCCAGGGTGTTACGATTGGCCAGCATTCTTGATATTGATATGTCAGTTATAAAGTTCGTGTGCTCCCAGGGTGATCTCAACACACACCTTTCCATCGTCAGTAGAGCCGTCCCTTCTAGGCCTACTAAACCTGTCCTGGCTAATATTTTGGTCAAGGTTGATGACGACACACAACGCATAACTCTAACCAGCTTCGATGAAACCCTAGGGATTCAAACCAGCTTTTCAGCCCATGTTGAAGCTGGAGGTGTTCTGACTGTGCCAGCAAAGTTACTTGGGGATATAGTGGCAAAACTACCCCCCGAAGATTTAGATTTTAGCCAGTCAGCAACTGAAACCGTAATTACGCTGACCTGTTCAGCCGGTGAGTATCAGGTTCGTGGCATGGACGCTACCGATTATCCCAATCTACCGCTGGTGGAAGACGGCCAGGTAGCCAGCGTTTCTGCCGATTCTCTCTTAGAAGGATTGCGTGGGTCTTTGTTTGCAACGAGTTCTGACGAAACTAAGCAAGTATTAACTGGAGTACATGTGGTAGCCGAGCCAGAAGCCCTTGAGTTTGCGGCGACAGACGGTCATCGATTGGCTGTGGTTCAAAGTGCCGATGATTCCGGCATCGACCTTGCTATAAACGTGACCGTGCCTGGGAAAGCATTGCGAGAATTAGAGCGACTGCTGCAGGCCTATCAAGGGACAGAACCCATCGCCCTCAGGTTTGATCCGACCCAGGTTGTGTTTGAACTAGGCCATCAGCGCATTACAACCCGGTTACTAGAAGGTGCGTACCCTAACTATCGTCAGCTGATTCCCCCAAAGTTTGAGCGCCAACTGACGGTTGATCGAAAGCAGCTAATGGCTGCATTAGAGCGAATTGGTGTACTAGCCGATCAGCGTAATAACATCGTCAAGCTTTCCATCTCAGGTACAGGGCAGACCCTGGCGCTCTCGGTTGAGGCTCAGGAAGTTGGGAGCGGTCGAGAGGAAATGTCTGCCCAGGTCACAGGAGACGATCTCGATATTGCTTTTAATGTACGTTACTTGCTGGAAGGGCTGCGGGCATTACCGAGTTCTGAAATTCAGCTGCAGTGTAGCTCAGCAACAAGCCCGGCCATTCTGACGCCCGTTAGTGGCTTACAGATGACCTACCTTGTCATGCCTGTGCAAATTCGCAGTTAAGCACGGGCCAAAAGTTCAAAGAAAGTTCATCTAAAAATTCGCACTACAGTACAAAACAGGGCACTCTAGTAGGTGTGTCAGCGACTGAGATGAGGATTTAACTATGGAATTGGCAATGGCAGCAATTGTATTTGGGACTGTCCTGGTTCTATTTAGCCGTGATGTGCTGAGCGATTAGACTGCAAAATATATAAAACCTTAGTTAAACGCATGTGCTGCACTTACCTCAGATAGTGCTAATCAGAGGTTCCAAAAAAATCAATACGATAATCAGTAATCTTAAGCCCCGTGCGTTGCTCCACTTCTTGAATTAGAGTGCTGGGCAACTCAACATCTATATCAATTATTTTCTGTGTGTCCAAACAGTTCACATGGCTGTGGGAACTATTTAAATGGCCATATAACCTACCATCTGAACGCTCAATGCATTCAATAATGCCCTGCTCGAAAAGTGCTTCAAGGTTTTGATAAACGGAAGTATGGCCGATCTTTTTATCGCGATGATTAAGTTCGTCATAGATTTCGCGGGCAGACAAATGCTCTTGCACATCCCACAGTAGCTCTAGTATGTAGCGGCGTTGGCGACTCAGTCGCATACCTAGAGCCTGACAGCGCTCAATTGCGTCTGATAATGATGAAATTGGAGGGGATGGAGTGTGCATGATATTGACATGATCCGCCGACATCAAACTCACTCTAGCTTGCTTTTTTTATTGTTGTCTATCGTCAAAGACAAACCCTTGCTGACCCATCAGGTCTACTAGCCACGAATTTGAATGTTATGTGCTTCAGGGATAACCTGTGCCTGGGGGCTCTGTTGAGGAACATGGTTTGGGGTTTGAGATAGGTCAGTATCCGGTATTGGTGTTGCTGCAACCGGCTTATTCTCGATCTGGCTATCGTGCGGTGTGACTTCAGCCACATTAAACTCAACGGGTGCTATTTGGGGAGATAACAAGTTACCTTTATCCTCCTTTGCTTGTGGTTGTTCACTTAAAGGTGCAGGTTGGGTTGATGGTAAAGGAGTCATGGCTACAGCTGTCATGTCTAAACTGTCTACGGGGGGCTTGTCTGTGGTGTTTCGTTGAGCTTGATAGTGGTCAAAGGCTTGGGTAATGGCCTGATGACGCCTGTTTTGGTCCCGTTGAATACTGGATAATGTGTTACCCAAACCAGGTGCATTCCAACGCTGGGTTTCAGGATCTAGATAGGCATGGGTTCGTGCCCAGACAATGGCACGATCATTTTTTAACCCCTTCTGTCTGGCTTGGGCTAACCGGTCAATATAGCCGCCATGTTCTAGCGCTGCTCTAGGGGACTGATTAGCTAAATCTAGGCCATTTAAGACTTCCCCCAGAGACATGGATAACTCTGCCTGTGTGGCCTGTTTCTCAATGGTTTTGCCTTGTCTTTGTAACCGCTTGAGCTGTTTGCTATCAGCTTCATTGGGGGAACTAGCACCATGCTGGTACGAAAATGTCCCCATATTCCAAACACCATTGCCAGGGTCAGTGTGGCCGTAGTAGGCACGGGTGGGTTGACCGCTAGGGGTGCGAGTTCCTTCGGCACTTCCAATCACCCTGGCAACCAAAGAGTTAGGGCCACCTTCATAGATCCATTGGGGCAGGGTAGATGACCGCTCAGAGGCAACGGTTTGCACAGGGAGAGGGGCTACAGCCGTAGTATTGGCCGGTGTAAAACTCAGACCAACATCATCTTGAGTGATTTCTAAGGATGAATTGCTAGGAGGTATTATCCGGGTGGTGGGTAACGCCTCTGAAGGTGGTGGGGCTAATATCCGAGTCGATGTAATGACATTCTCTGGTAATGTTCGCTTTGACTGGACTGCTCTGATAGGAGGTTGGCTGGCCTGGCTAGGAATAGGCAGTGGTCTGTATGTTTCGGCCCTAGCTAATGAGGAGAAATTAGTCTCGGAAGCAGCGGACTGATGCTCTGTTGAAGCTTTGGTTGAAGCGTCTGAAGCCGTAGGCGATGGTGCTGCCAGGTCAAAGGTCACACCCATGGCCTGGGCGGGACGATGACAGAGGGCTGTAACCAATAGGGATAAGGCAAATAGATGGCGAAGCTGAAAGCGTGGCATGGTAGTTAAAATCGCACAGTGGACAGAAGAAGATAGGTCTACTAATTAATTGAGTTAGTCGAGATATCTACTGTGGTAAGTGTTGGGGCGTTAGCTTGTTCCTGATTGCTTTTCTTTTTTTGGGGCTGATCGACACTGCGACGTTTAGAAATAGCCCGTTCTAGAACACCCGTTGAGGGTTCAACAATGATCCAAGTGCCGTCGGGTTGGCGACGTAACGTGGCAAATTGTATGTGTTTGCCCCCACCCATTTTCTGTCCAGCTCTGACCGTGCCGAATTTGGGACGCTTTAGACCACAGAACCTGAACAGATAGGCCGGTACCTCGGGTGTTGAATAAATAACACATTGGTCGATAGTGCTAGGCTCAACTTTGCCGGGAAAAGGGACTCGCAGAGGTTGATGATTGAGCTGAATTGAAATATCACCCAAGCTGCCAACGACAAGATGTTCTCCGATCAGATCCCCAGGTTCTAATTCCCACTCTTGTTGAATATTTATGGCTCGTTGGGGAGGAAGAGTTTGGGGTTGGCAACTGCTTAAGGCTAGTCCCAATAACAGAATCCACTTTTTAGTCTGAAGCCTACTCAAAGCTGAAACGATAGCCTGCATACTCATCATTTTCGTACAGAATTACAAGGGTGGTACCAGGATCAAAGGCCAGGGGATAGGCTTCTCGTTCTGCTTCAACACCAGACCGGACCTTGAGGGTGGGTAGCTGACAGTAGGGTTCGCTGACAATCTGCCGCACCCGTGTTTTGGCATCCCGTTCTGGAATGGTGAGTAGGGTTGCCAACTGTTCTCGAGATAGTTTTGCGTCATTGCTAACAACGGCATTGCAATCAGACTGTTGATTAAATGTAGGTGTAGACGACAAAACTGTTTTAATCCCGTCAAAATCAACCAGCAGTGCCACAAGGATCATGGTTAGACTAGCGGCCACTAATGGCTTTGAACCTAGTCTTTGGGACTGTGGGCGTGGGGGAGTGTTTTGTGGAAAAACCATGGAAAGACCTCTCTACAGAGAATGGACGGATGGAGATAATGCAAAAGAGCAGTTGAACTAACGTTAGAAAAATGTATAGAAGCTCTGATATCTAATTAGTGTGAGACTTGTCTAGAGGTTATGAAAAACGACCACCCAGGAGTAATCCAACGATGATCATGAGAGTTCGATATCCTAATGTTGGATTAGGGCGAGGGCTAAACAGGGCGCGATAGAGGCTGAAGATAATGCTAGCGATAAGCATAAAGGCTACTGGGGTCCATAAAGCCGGATAAAACTGGAAAAGCTGGTTGAGGAGAATACGAGCGATCGCAGCCCCGACGCACCAAATAGAGCCATCGACCAGTGTGAAATGTGAGGAGCGAGAAGAGCGGGAGATTGCTGGAATATAAAGTTCAATCCAGTGTTGAATAGTGCGGGAGGCAAGCTGGTAAAAATGGCCAAGCTCGTCTAATAGGCTGCCAGTAGCTTGTTCTTCATAAGGGCTTTGATCCAGGCCAACAATGGTTTCCTGCGGGTTTGTAGCGTGTTTAAATAGTTGCGATCGCACTCTTAATTTTTCCGCATTAGATGTCGCATCATGCTCAGCCTGGTGAAAATCGACCCTGTGATAGGCCAGGCTTAAATACCCAGAGCCATCACGCTGAATGGTTGGGATCTGGAGCGTTTGGCACTTGTCTAAGAAGTGAGCAATGTCATCGATATCAGGCGACGCCCCTGGCTGAATTTGCTGGGTCAGACTGTCTCCTAAGGCCTTTAACCGATATAGCGCCTGTTGCTGTTGCTGGGCTAAGTGATCAACGGTGGCCAGGGCTGCGTCAAATTGTTGCAGGCTAGAACTCGCTAGATTCGATCCTGGGTTGGGTCCTGTTGTACCAAGAGACTGGGTAGGACTCGAGCGCTGTCGCAGAGTTTCAATCGCCGTTGTGACTTGAGCCAGGTGAGGTGAGGGGGCCGACCGTGATTGTCCCCAAGGAGCCGCTACGGTCTCTGGAGGAGTCGCCTTAAGGGTCTGAAGCTTTTGACGGATAGTCTGAAGTTCCATGTCTAAATCGCTCATAGTGCAGCAAAGGGAGGAACAAGTAGAACATATGATCTATTATTAATACAAATGTACCATATATATGGTGGAAATGATCAGCGTTTAGATTGATTTTTGGCTTAGATTTTCTACCTGTGAGATTTATGGATTTGACTAACGTCAATTGGGTCTAGATACCTGTGGCATTCAGGCTGTAGGCTCGCTTTTTAGGCGTTCACTGTGGCCAAGCAGGCTATGGTGTACACACAAGGCATCGTAAAATCGCTGTCACTGTGGCAGGCCCCCTTAAAGTCCCACAATACTGGGGGACTTTAAGTCAAATTTCCCCCCAGTATTGGGGAGACTAAGGGGGGCCAATGTAGCATTTTGAACTTTAATCCGAGATGTTTATACACGTCGGGGTCAAGGGAGTTGATAGGCCCTAGGTAAATGTGTCTAGATGCCTCAGTATTGATTTGTCCGGTGAGTTAGGTAGTTAGCCCATGTAATCTTCTGAGACTCATTTTTATAGTTAAGGCAAGAACGATCCTCACACCCATCGCCCCTGCCAAAGCAGGGGCGTTTTTGATCCAACTGATCTAATCCATCGGTATCTCTAGAGGAAGCGAATACCAGCTAATCTGATTGACAATCGACAACCATGGCCGTTGGTTGCTATAGATAACAGGTTGTTTGGTTTTAGCGGATACATCTATCATGCTTGAATTTATAACGTTGCCCGATGCCCTCCCTCCAGTCGCTCCTTACTCCCACGCTGTTAGGGCTGGGGACTTTCTCTTTGTAACCGGTCAGCTGGCTGAAGATCCTAGCTCTGGCGAGGTCTTAAAGCTAGATATTGACGCTCAAACGCGTCAGGTGATGGAGAATCTGCAACGGGTGTTGACCCATGCGGGAACGCGGTTTGAAAATGTTGTTATGGTGCGCATTTTTGTCACAGATTTTCGTTATTACGAGACTGTTAATCAGGTCTATGCGTCATTTTTTGATCAGGCTCGATTACCCAGTCGCACTACGGTGGGTATAACGGCATTAGCTGGGTACGGCGATGTTGAAATTGATCTGATTGTTTACTGTGGTGACTAAGATGCGGGGATGCTCACCGTCTTTCTACCACAGACGCTAGATCTTATGGGTATAGTTGCTGGAGATGGCATTTGATGTCGTGATGTCAGCGACTAAGGAAAGATTTATGCACGTTTCTGCTGTGATCGCCCGTAAGTATGGACGACGAGTCTTGTCGGCAATCGGTCTCTCTTTAATTATGGCCAGTCCTCTGGCGGCGGCACCGAGCCGCATAGACCAAACTGAGCGCTGTGATGTTTTAGTAGTTGGGGGTGGTTTAGCTGGTGTGGCCACTGCCTATGAAAGCTTGCATGCAGGGCGTACGGTCTGTTTGACAGAGATGACCGATTGGCTCGGGGGGCAGCTGACCTCCCAGGGAACAACGGCGTTAGATGAGGCTAGGATGCAGCGTCAGTTACAGTTCTATGCTGCGGGTTATAAGGAGCTGAGACAGCGTGTCCTGGATCATTATGGCCGTCAAAATCCGGGGGATTGTTGGGTGAGTGCCGTGTGCTTTTTACCCGCCGATGCCCACGATATTTTGGTGGATATGCTTGAGCAGGCCGCCCGCGAAGGGGATGGACAGCTCAAGTGGTTTCCCTCCACCGTGGTGAAAGAGGTGGATGTGGACGGTGCGATGATTAGCGGTGCGATCGCAATTCAACACAGTCCTGCACCGGGTACCCCACCCCTCAATACCGAGCCCCTATCCGCTTTTTTAGAAGATGCCTACCGCTATGAAGACTCGGAGCGACTGAGCAAACAAATCATTCGCTTTCAGCCCAGCGGTCACGAAGGTCCGGCCGATTGGTACGTGGTCGAAGCCACAGAAACCGGTGAAGTCATCGCCCTGTCGGGTGTGCCCTATCGCCTGGGGTTAGACCCCAAATCCTATCTAAATCCATCATCCCCTACCTTCACAGGAGATGCCTACTGCACCCAGGGCTTTACCTATACCTTTGCCATGGAGCGCACCGAGTCGCCCCAACCGGCGGAGAGACCCTCCTATTACGACATCTATGCACCGTACTTTAGCTTCGAGCGGGAGCGGGAGAATACCAACTACATTGATTTTGTCTTCACCTATCGACGTTTGTTGGCTCCGGGGAAACGGCCTGAAAAGCGCATTTTTGGGGTTAGCGATGTTAAACCTGGCGATATCTCCATGCAAAACTGGACCTGGGGTAATGACTATCGACCGGGTACATCCGTGGATAATTTGATCTACTCCCACGATCAGCTATTGGCAACGGGGCAGTTAGAGCCTGGGGGCTGGCTAGGTGGTTTGCGAGTAGATACCCTACGGCGGGGTGAAGAAAATGCCTTTAGCTACTACTACTGGCTGATTGCTGGGTTGACCGATTCGCAACTAGGGTACGGCATTAAAGATGTCGATTTGCGCCATCGCTTCTTAACCGGTTTTGATGCCCCCATGAATACGGCCCATGGCCTGTCCAAACATCCCTACATTCGTGAAGGACGACGGATTGTGGGACGTCCGGCCTATGGTCACCCTGAGGGGTTTATGATCAATGAAATTGATATTTCCCGCGTGGATTATAACGATGAGTATTATCAAACCCAGCTGCCCGACAGCATGTATCTGTCATTGCGACGGGCGTTAGCTGGCCTAGAAACCACCGCTGCCATCGATGCGGATAAAAACGCAGCCGATATTCCCCGTCGCACCCGCTCTACTATCTTTCCAGACTCTGTGGGGATTGCCCAATATGCCATCGATTTCCATCCCTGTATGGAGCAGTCACCGCCGGAGCTACCTGGCAATACCGAGCGTGCGGGGGTCCGCCGAGCCCATGGCCAGAGCTACCCTGGGCAAATTCCTCTGCGCGCTTTGATTCCTCAAAATATTGACAATCTTTTAGTGGCTAGCAAAAGCATTGCCACAAGTACGATTGCGGCGGCGGCCTATCGGGTACATTCCTTTGAATGGTCAACGGGGATTGCCGCTGGAGCAACCATCGACTACGCCTTAGACAATCAGCTGTTGCCCTATACCCTGGTGGATGATTTACCTAGGCCAGAACCAGGACTATCAGAGTTACAGCAGCGTATTCAATCACGGGGTAATCCGACTGCCTTTCCCGACACATCTATCTTTAATTTGGATTGGGAAGACTGGCGGGTTTGGTAGATAGAAGGAGTTTTGAGTTTTGAAGGATTCGTTAAGACAGTTGCTCTGTTGCTTAAGTCAAATGCGACATTCAAAACTCAAAACCCGTTTTCTAAGCGGCGTAGCTGCTGATGATTTGAGCTAGGTCAGGAACCGCTGCTTCTACGTCGTTCTTGACCGACTTACGAAGTTTTTTGTAAGTTGCGCTGACTACGCCATTATTGGTGGTTTGGATACGGGCATCGGTCACGCTGAGAATGCTATCGGCGGTGCGATCGCTATGCTCGCTCAGATACTTAACCGGATCGCCTGTTTCAGCGCCCTCTTGCCACATGGGGTCAAGTGCTTTGCAGGCATCTGGGAGTAGCCGGTTAATGGCACCAGGAATGTAGCCAGCCCCAATCCCTTTGATGACACCATAGGCAGTTTTCATCGCCATACCAGCTAGACCACCCTTAGCGGCTACCTGTTTATCAATTAATTTGGCACAGTCAGCGGCAATATTAGCCCGTACGGCCTCGTCTTGAATTTTTTCGCTCAGTCCCATAAGACATCACCTAAATATCAAAATAAGCTGTTCCAATTCATAAAGAATTTTCAACACCATTATTGTTCCAGTTCAATCAGCGGATTCAGACAACTTCTTAGTATCTTTAAGTGCCCCTTAGGCCAGTAGTAGGGCAAACAAGCCACACAGGGCAATGCCGTCTAGTACACCGGCTCCACCGATACTGAGGTTGCCCGATGATAGGTGCTCAATTTCTTTGAGGTGCAATAAGTCTGCCCCAATTAACGTGCCTAATATGCCGCCTGCAAACGCTACGCTTGGGGCAGCTATCCCCCCTAAGAACCAGGCACAGACTACGGCTGTTAGGGGGGCCACCATGGCATTCATGCGAATGCCAATACCAGGGACGACTTGGGCTGCAAAATAGCTCACTAAGGTGACAACGACTGTTGTGACAAGAATGGCCAGGATATGGCCTCGCGTCAGCTGATAGAGGGCTAGAAGTACGGGAATAAGACCACCGCCAACATTTAGAGCGACAACGGTCCGCTGACGAGGCCATGCCAAGCCCACAGGCTGTAATCTCTTTTGGTACAAAGGAATGTTAATGGTACTGCCAATGACAATGGCCGCGAGAAAGAGAATGGCCAAACTGGGAGGAAAGCCTAGCTTTGCTACCGCTACCGTGACCATATCCATAGTGAGTCCTGTTACGACCAATGGCAGCAGGAGAATCACAGCTAAAAATAGGACGATGGGCAGAACAAGCATGGTGGTGTTGGTCCCTGGCTAAATATGGCAGTGTCTGGTCTGTTTTTTTGATCTTTTACAATCTGTTATTGCCCAGGCACACATTTAGTGTGGCGCGGGGAGCAGCCGCTATGGGGTAGAAAACTCCGTACTTGTCCGTACTTGATTAGGGGCGTGGGTGTAGTTCATCTGCCATTTGTCTCGTCGACCATATAGTACGCTGATAGACCTAGCTGTTTCGTTTTCGGCATTTATCACCATGTCTGTTCGCGTTCGGATTGCTCCGAGTCCCACTGGCAATCTCCACATTGGTACAGCCAGAACTGCGGTTTTCAACTGGCTCTTTGCCCGTGCCCAGGGTGGCACGTTTATTCTGCGGGTAGAGGATACAGACCTCGAGCGCTCTAAGCCTGAATATACGCAGAACATCATGGATGGCTTGCGATGGTTAGGGATGAACTGGGATGAAGAGCCTGTTTATCAGACCCAGCGCATGGGACTTTACCAGCCTAAAATCCAGGAACTTTTGGACCAGGGGTTGGCCTATCGTGCCTACGAAACGCCTGACGAACTGACGGAGATGCGGGAAAAGCAAAAGGCCCGTAGCGAAGCCCCGCGCTATAACAATCAGCATCGTGATTTGACGGCTGAGCAGATCGCTGCTTTTGAGGCGGAAGGACGGCAGGCGGTGATTCGCTTCAAAATTGATGATGAGCGTGAAATTACCTGGAATGACATGGTGCGGGGACCAGTCCATTGGAAAGGGAGAGATTTGGGCGGCGATATGGTGATTGCCCGTGCCTCATCGAGTACAGACATTGGTCAGCCCCTCTATAACTTTGTGGTGGTGGTGGATGATGCTGATATGGGCATCACCCATGTGATTCGCGGTGAGGATCATGTGGGTAATACCCCCAAGCAAATTTTGCTCTATGAAGCCATGGGGATGCCCGTGCCCCAGTTTGCCCACACGCCGCTGATCTTAAATGAGAAAGGTGCCAAGCTTTCTAAGCGAGATGGTGTCACATCTATTTCAGATTTCCAGGCCATGGGCTTTACCCCCGAGGCGCTGGCGAACTATATGACGTTGCTGGGCTGGTCAGCGCCTGAAGCCCAAGAGATCTTTACTTTGGATGAGGCGGCAAAGCTATTTAGCTTTGATCGTGTAAATAAGGCAGGGGCCAAATTTGACTGGGACAAGCTGGATTGGATTAACAGCCAGTATCTGCATGAAAAATCACCGGACGCTCTGCTGCCGCTCATTGCCCCCTACTTAGAGGGCGCGGGGTATGAATTTGATATGGAGGCTGATCGAGATTGGCTACTTAAGCTGTCGGCCCTGGTAGGTCCTAGTCTGACTCGTCTCAAAGACTGTGTAGAGCTGGGTCGCTTTTTCTTTACCCCGACGTTGGATTTTGCTGAAGCTGCCGCTGAGCAGCTTAAAAAGGATGGCGTTGCCGATGCTATGCAGGCGATTTTAGATGCGCTGCAGGCCCACGATAGCCTGAACGAAATCAGCGATGCTAAAAGCCTGATTAACCAGGTCACCAAGGCGTTGGGGGTTAAAAAAGGTCTGATTATGCGCTCATTGCGGGCGGCTCTAATGGGAGATATGCAGGGACCAGATCTAGTAGAGTCTTGGCTGATTTTGCACCGGCGTGGGTTTGATCAGGGTCGTTTGGAACGTGCGATCGCACTAGGTCGCTGACCGCTTTCTGACACATATCTCTGACATATATTTATGTTTGAGTTCGTAACGGATTGCTTGTATCTGAGAATTTACGTTACATTTAGTAAACAATGTAGCCATTAAAACGTGTCTGATCTAGAAAAAATCTATTTATTTATGGACTTTTCCTTCAGCGCACATGTTTGAAAATCTGTTTGTGAGATGCGCTTTGCCATCCATAGGCAGCGGCAGTTAGGACTAATAATTACAACGAGGCCACCGAGATATGAAGCTTTCTTGGAGAGTCATTCTGCTCTGGACGTTGCCAGCCCTGTTAATTGGGTTTTTCTTCTGGCAAGGGTCCATGGGCGGAGACCCCGCAAATATGAGTCGTAATACGGCCAGTACCCGTATGACCTACGGCCGGTTTTTAGATTATTTAGATTCTGGTCGGGTGACGGCGGTTGATCTCTATGACGGCGGTCGCACAGCCGTTATTGAAGCGGTTGATCCACAGCTAGACAATCGTGTAATGCGCTGGCGTGTTGATCTCCCTGGCAGCGCACCCGAACTGGTTGAGCGTCTGCGCGATTCAGACATTAGCCTAGATTCCCACCCACCTCGCAACGACGGTGCTTTGGTTGGCATCTTAGGTAACCTGCTGTTTCCGTTTCTGCTGATTGCGGGTCTGTTTTTCTTGTTCCGTCGCTCCAACGGCGGTGTCGGTGGTGGCCCTGGCCAGGCAATGAACTTTGGTAAGTCCAAAGCTCGTTTTATGATGGAAGCTAAGACCGGCATCATGTTTGATGATGTGGCCGGTATTGATGAAGCGAAAGAGGAACTTGAGGAAGTTGTGACTTTCCTTAAGAAGCCTGAGCGTTTCACTGCTGTGGGTGCACGTATTCCCAAGGGTGTTTTGCTAGTAGGTCCTCCTGGAACTGGTAAAACCCTTTTGGCCAAGGCGATTGCCGGTGAAGCCGGTGTGCCTTTCTTCAGCATCTCTGGTTCTGAATTTGTTGAGATGTTTGTCGGTGTTGGTGCGTCTCGAGTGCGTGACCTGTTTAAGAAGGCTAAGGAAAACGCGCCCTGCATCATCTTTATTGACGAGATTGACGCCGTGGGTCGCTCCCGTGGTTCCGGTATCGGTGGTGGTAACGATGAGCGTGAGCAAACGCTTAACCAGATGCTGACCGAGATGGACGGTTTTGAAGGTAACAGCGGCATCATTGTGATTGCTGCGACCAATCGCGTGGATGTCCTTGACTCCGCCCTGTTGCGTCCCGGTCGTTTTGACCGTCAGGTATCGGTGGATCCACCCGATGTTAAGGGCCGAATTGCGGTCTTGGAAGTCCATGCCCGCAACAAGAAGCTGGCGGATGAAATTTCTTTGGATGCGATCGCACGTCGTACCCCTGGTTTTACCGGTGCCGATTTGGCAAACTTGCTAAATGAGGCCGCTATTCTGACTGCCCGTCGCCGTAAAGAGGCCATCACCATGCGGGAAATCGATGATGCGGTAGACCGTGTCATTGCCGGTATGGAAGGTACTCCCTTGGTGGACGGTAAGAGCAAGCGTTTGATTGCTTATCACGAAGTAGGTCATGCCTTGATTGGTACGTTGGTGAAAGCCCATGACCCAGTTCAGAAAGTAACTCTAATTCCTCGGGGACAGGCCCAAGGTCTAACCTGGTTTACGCCCAGTGAAGATCAGATGCTAATTTCTCGCTCTCAGCTTTTGGCGCGGATTACCGGTGCCCTGGGCGGTCGTGCGGCTGAGGATATTATCTTTGGAGATGCAGAGGTGACTACCGGCGCAGGCAACGACCTGCAGCAGGTAACGTCCATGGCGCGGCAAATGGTGACTCGCTTTGGTATGTCGTCTGAGCTGGGTGCTCTAGCTCTCGAAAATCCTCAGGGTGAGGTCTTCCTAGGTGGCAGTTGGGGTGGTCGCTCGGAGTATTCTGAGTCGGTATCTCAGCGCATTGATGAGCAGGTTCGCTCCATTGTTGAGCAGTGCTATGACGACGCTAAGCGCATGGTTGAGGACAACCGCGTGGCAGTGGACCGTGTGGTTGATATTCTCATTGAGAAGGAAACCCTGGATGGGGATGAGTTCCGTCAGATTATTGCGGAATACACCACTGTTCCTGAAAAAGAGAAGTTTGTTCCTGTTCTCTAAGCCGACGCTGATTTAAGTGATATCAGCTGGCCGCTAGAGACGCGCAAGTTTGATCTTTGAAAGTTATAAAAATGGTGGGGTGGCCTAAGCTACTCCATCATTTTTTTTGACCAAGTCCAGTCATCAGGGCAAACCTTGTATTTTGACAGGGTACTTTTGGATGCATTAGCTGGATTCATTTTTTATGCCTAAGCTTTATTTAGCGATTACGAACCATGGTTTTGGCCATGCCACTCGGGCGGCATCGGTGGCGGCAACGTTACTGCAGTGCTGCCCTGATGTGCACATTACTGTGGCAACGACGGCACCTCAATGGTTACTGCAATCGTATCTGCCAGCAGAACGGGTGAGCTATCGTGCTGTAAGTTTTGACATTGGTGTGTTGCAGAGCGATAGCCTGACCATGGACAAGTCGGCGACGTTAGAGAAACTGACGTGGATTCGCGATCACCAAGATGAAATTTTGGCACCGGAAATCGAGTTTCTTCAACGTACGGGTGTGGATCTGATTTTGGCTGACATTCCACCCCTGGTAACTCAGCTGGCTAAGGCGGTTGATGTTCCCTGCTGGATGATGAGTAATTTTGGTTGGGATTTTATCTATCGCCCCTGGGGTGGTGAGTTTGAGACCATTGCTGATTGGATTGCAGATTGCTTTGGCGATTGCGATCGCATGTTTCGCCTTCCCTTCCATGAGCCAATGGTCGCGTTTGCCAACATTACCGACGTCGGTCTGACCGGTGGCACTCCCAAACTGACCGCCGCTGACCTCCGCGACCGCTATGGTCTGAGCGCCCCCAACGAACGCACAATTTTACTGACCTTTGGGGGGCTGGGGTTAGCGCAAATTCCTTACAAAAAAGCGCTGCAAGCCTATCCTGACTGGCAGTTTTTGACCTTTGATCGCCAAGCGCCGGATTTGCCCAACTTGCTAAAAGTGCAGGACCGCACCCTGCGACCGGTGGACATGATGGTGGTTTGCGATCGCGTTGTGTCTAAACCTGGGTACAGCACGTTTGCTGAGGCCTGCCGTATGGGCTGCGGCATCGTCACCTTACCCCGTCAGGGATTTGCAGAAGCTCAGCTGCTGCTAGACGGGATTCAACGCCACGCCCATCACCAAATCCTAGAGAGCGATGCTTTTTTTGCAGGTGATTGGTCATTCTTAGAACAGTCTTTAAGCCCTCCCATCGCAAGCCCATTGGCTCAAAATGGTAACGATGTTATTGCCAACGCCATTGGCTCCTATCTCAGTTGCTAGGCTGTCCTAACCATGGCTATGGAGGCGTTATGGACTGACAGTCAATCATTGTTTGGCAGGTGAGCGCCTTTCAAGACAGCACCGCTAAGGTCTACTCCTGTAAGGGGTGTATGGCGTAAGTCAGCGTAGCTCAGGTCCACATCCATCAGACAGGCCCCCTGTAGATTTGCCCCCCATAGATTGGCTCCACTCAAGTTTGCGCCTTGAAAATTTACGTTCTCTAAATTAGCTTCCCTAAATACAGCCTGACGGCAGTCTGTTCCCTCGAAGCTGCTATTTTGCAGCTGTGCCCGACATAGGGTTGCTCCCACCAGGCTGGCCTGGCTCAAAATAGCTTTTTTCATCCGAGCATTACTAAGATTAGCCCGGTTGAGAATAGTCAGCGCCAAGCTCGCCATGGTCAGATTGGCCCTCTTCAGTACCGCTCCTGTCAGGATGGCGCGATCTAAAATTGCCCTTGCAAAGCTAGTATTACGGCCATTGATATCTTCTAAATTTGCCTGGGTCAAATTAGCCTCACGGAGATCAGCTGCAGTTAGGTTGGCTTGCCTAAAATTTGCCTGTCTTAGATCCGCTGTATAGAAAAGACTGTTTTGTAAATTTGCATCGCTGAAATTGCAGTGGTTCATATGGGCCATGCAGCCATCGACTTCAGCTAAAGATGCCTCACAAAAGCTACTGTGGCTAAAGCTCGCTTCCCGCAGATTGCTACCGTATAAGTCGGCCATAGCAAAGTTAGTGCGCTGAGCCTGTACCCTGATCAGACTTGCCTCCCTCAGGTTGGCTTCCCGCATGTCCACACCATTTAGCTCAGCCCAATCCAGCCTGACCTGGGATAAATTTGCAGTGTAAAAACTTGCCTCGGTCAGGTTTGCCTTAAACAAGTTAGCTCCTGAGAAGTTACTGATGCAGCTATCTACCTGACTGAGATTAATTCTGGGTAACTGGGCCCGGATCAACAGCGCCTCTCGCAGCTCAGGGGCTGCTGTGGCCGCCTGTAAGCGACGCCAGTGATTCCATTCAGCAACGCCTTGCATAATGACAATAATTGGACTGGGAGGCAGCATGCAGGGGCAGATTCAGTAGCAGATGGCCTAAGTAAGGTCTAAAAAAACACCTAGTATCTATGAATTCAAGATTCCCCACTAGACAACCGATACAACGTCTACAGGTAGAAACTACGTTTGTTTTCACTAAGCATTGTTATCCCTTGGTAGAGACCTGTTCTATGCTGAAAAGGCATTATGCGTCTCTACTTCAGAGGACATCACCATGCCTTCTACCACGTCACTATCTATTCATTATCAAACCGTGCTGACGTTACAGTCTCGTCCCAAATCCCTCCAGCGTTTTACGATGCAGGTACAGGATGCTGTCCGTGAATCTAGGGTAATTACGGGGTTATGTTGTCTGTTTTTACGCCATACGTCGGCCAGTTTAGTTATCCAGGAAAATGCGGATCCCTCTGTTCTTATGGACATGGAAACCTTTTTGTCTAAGCTAGTCCCTGAGGGGGCTGACTATCGTCATCGTGACGAAGGGCCAGACGATATGCCGGCTCATCTACGCACAGCCTTGACCCACACATCGGAGCAAATTCCAATTATGAATGGGCGTCTGGCCCTGGGTACCTGGCAGGGCATTTATCTGTGGGAGCACCGCTGCCGTGGCTATCGCCGTGATGTCGTCGTGCATATTACGGGCATTTAGTAACCTTGGTATTTAGACTTAGGAAGCAAAATTTAAGCCAGCAGCTTAAATTTTGCATCGATTTGTAGGAGTACCACCTGTAGGGGTGCCACATCTCAACATTGTTTAGATGCAGCCATCGTGTTCAATCAGCAGTGCCAAACGCATTGAGCTTCATCCGTTTTTCCGCCTTGATACTTGGAAGATAACTGGAATGACCATTGATCTGGGGGGAACCCCATCACCGCCACCGGGGTTTCGTTCAGGATTTGTTGGTATTGTGGGACGGCCCAATGTGGGCAAGTCCACGTTAATGAATGTGATGGTGGGTCAAAAGATCGCCATTACCTCACCGGTTGCCCAAACCACTCGCAATCGTTTAAGGGGTGTGATGACGTTGCCCGAGGCCCAGATAATTTTTGTGGATACCCCCGGTATTCATAAACCCCACCATGAGCTGGGTAAAGTGCTGGTAAAAAATGCCCGCATTGCTATCAACTCTGTAGATATCACCCTGTTTGTGGTAGACGGCACCAGTGGATTGGGTAAAGGTGATTTGTTTATCGCCGATTTACTGAAACGCAGTGATGTTCCCATCGTCTTAGGCATCAACAAAGCTGACCTGCAACCTGAGTCTAAGGCCCAGCTGATTGACATTAGCTATCAGGCCCTGGCCGATGAAAATGGCTGGCCTGTATGTAAGTTTTCATCGGTGACGGAAACGGGACTGGATGCGCTCAAAACTAGCTTGGTGGAGCGGTTGGAGGTGGGACCCTATTACTATCCTCCTGATCTGGTGACCGATCAGCCCGAGCGTTTCATTATGGGTGAACTGATCCGAGAACAGGTTTTGCTGCACACCCGAGAAGAAGTCCCCCATTCTGTTGCGGTTACCATTGAAACGGTGGAGGAAACCCCAAAAATTACTAACGTGTTAGCTACGGTCTATGTGGAGCGTAAGTCTCAAAAGGGGATTCTCATTGGTAAAAAAGGCTCCATGATGAAGACCATTAACACCGCTGCCCGCGAACAAATGCAAAAACTGATTGCTGGTAAAGTGTATCTGGAAGTGTTTGTCAAGGTGCAGGAGCGATGGCGGCAGTCGCGGACTCACCTGGCAGAGCTGGGCTATCGTATCGAAGAATAAAGGTGAAATGCTCTCTTTTTCGCTGTATATGTTCTCTATGAGTTTGGCTTTGCGAGATTTCTAAATAACGTATATTGTGGCTCAAACAACAGCTTTACTGTGCCTGTCGGACCATTGCGGTGCTTGGCAATAATGACTTCTGCAAGACCCCGGTCTGGTGTGTCTGGATCATAATATTCTTCGCGGTATAACATCATAATCAAATCTGCATCCTGCTCGATCGATCCACTTTCACGAAGGTCAGACATCATGGGGCGTTTGTTTGTGCGAGACTCTACACCCCGGCTGAGCTGAGAGAGAGAAATAATCGGTACGTTTAGCTCTCGAGCTAGACCCTTCAGAGAGCGGGTGATTTTTGAGAGTTCTTGAACCCGGTTGTCGCTGCTGCCTTCCATCAGTTGGAGATAATCGATTAAGATCAGCCCCAGTGCTCCGCCGTTTTCAGCTTTGAGACGACGACACTTAGAGCGCATTTCAGTGACTGAAATATTAGGGGTATCGTCAATAAAAATGGGAATTTGTGACAGGGAACTAATGGCGTGACCCAGGGGTTCCCACTCATGCTGGCCAATGCGCCCTGTCCGTAGGCGACCGCTTTCTATGCGGGCTTCTGACGATAGCAGACGATAGACCAGCTGTTGTTTGGACATCTCCAAACTAAAGATGGCAATCGGTTGTTTGTGTCCACCTGCGATATTACGAGCTACGTTGAGTACAAATGAGGTTTTTCCCATTGCTGGCCGGCCAGCGGCGATAATCAGGTCAGAGCGCTGAAACCCCTGGGTCATGGCATCTAAATCATAAAAACCGCAGGATAACCCCGGCAAAACCATGCCCATGGAGCGCTGCTCGATATCGTCAAAGGTTTCGGTCAGGATATCGGAAGTGGCGGTGAGCCCTTGCTGGGGACGTTCCTGGGTAAGGCCAAAGATTTTTTGCTCAGACTGGTCAAGTACGGTTTCTAACGGGCTTTCGGTTTCATAGCCAAGCTGGGCAATTTCACCACCGATTTGGATGAGCTGACGGCGGGTGTATTTTTCCATGACCAGCTTGGCGTACTGGTCAATGTTGGCGGCGCTGATGGTGCGGTCAAACAGCTGCGCTAGTCTGGATTGACCACCAGCTTTTTCTAGCAGGTTTTTGTCCTTGAGCCATGAGGCAACGGTCATCAGGTCCGTGGGTTTGCCCTTGGACTGTAGCTCAATGGATGCGCGGTATATTTCGCGATGGCTGACAATGTAAAACGCTTCGGGTACCAAAATTTCGGTCACGCGGCCAATGGCTTCTGGATCTAGCAGAATGCCTCCTAAAATTGCCTCTTCGGCGTCGATATTCTGGGGAGGTAGGCGATCAAAATCTGCTTGAAATTTGCGCTCTTGAGCCATGACAACCTTCAGACGACACGGGGATAAAATGCCAGGAGTTAGACATAGCAGTCGATGGTTGCCTACCTTCAAAGGGGAGGCTATGCCGATTGCGAGTCAGGTTAGCTGATGTAATTTGATGCTTTAGGGACACTGATCGCCCTAACTAAATCTGATGGCAAATAGTACTTATGTATTGTATCGGCTTTCTGGCTAACCAGTCTTTAGTGTGGCAGATTGTAATGGCTTTGCTGGCAATGTTTGGCCGTGCTTAACTATTGGTCGGCTGAGGCAGTGCCTGATGCATAAGTAACCAACAAAAAGAGCCCAAGATAAGGCAATCAGGTTAGCATCACTGGCTTTCCCAACATTTCTTATCTCAGACTCTTCTGATTTGATAATTGCGTCTAGCTAGCGACCCGCAGCTTGAGGTCGGCAGTGACTTCGCTGTGAAGCTTGACTAATACGGTGTACTCGCCCAGCTTATTGATGGGGGGGACATCGATATCGCGACGGTCGATTTCTTTGCCGGTCATGGTTTGGATGACTTCGGCTACTTCGTCAGAGGTAACGGTACCAAAAATGGCATCGTCAGCTCCGACTTCCTTTTTGATGGTGAAGAGGCCAATGGTTGCGATCGCAGTTTTCATTGCTTCCGCATCCTGCTTAATCTGCGCTAAGCGCTGACGCTCTTCTTCGCGGCGACGCTCTACCTGCTTAAGCACTCCGGGAGTAGCGCGATAGCCCAACCCACGGGGTATCAGGTAATTGCGTGCATAGCCTGGGGCAACCTCAACCAGGTCGCCCTGGTTACCCAGCTTACTAATGTCTTGACTTAGAACTAACTGAACCCGTTTTGCCATAATAATTCTGCTCGGGCCCAGATAAAGCGCGCTTTAAGTACGTGTTTGGAAGCGGTCTTAGCCGTTAGCTAGGATGTTCCTCAACGTAAAAACGGTTTATGTGGCCCAGTCTCCTTCTTTGACCCGTTATAAAACTAGTGCAGTCTAACATTCTATAGAACTAGGTCCATCTGAGGCAAATTTAAACCTGGTCTTAGAGCAAATTACGATAGTTGGCCCACCACCGTTGCTGATTTAAAGGATGAACCGACCGCTTGCAATCATCCTGAGAATCAGCAACGCCCCTTTTAATCTATAACCGTGGCGATGGTCGCGTAGTCACCTGACTAGATCATCCAGTTTGGGGATGCCAGTGCTTTTAAAACATATCTTTCATGCCGCGAATGCGACCAAAAACACGAGCCGGCTCTTGCCTGTTTGCGGCTGCCTGGAGGGCAGGCTGGTCCCAACGCAAAAACGGATTGGTTTTTTTCTCAGTGCCTAGCAGTGAGGGGACAGTTGCTTCCTGCCGTTTGCGTGCGGCTTGCACTTGTGCGTAGCGATTCTGTAGGTCAGGATTTTGTCCGTCTACGGTGACTGCAAACTTCAGGTTACTTAGGGTGTATTCATGGGCGCACCATACGCGAGTATGGTCTGGAAGCTGTCGCAGTTTACTAAGCGAATCGACCATTTGTGCTGGTGTGCCTTCAAACAGTCGCCCACATCCCCCTGCAAACAGAGTATCGCCACAGAACAGTTCACCGGGATAATTGTCTTCAACCGGGGCGAAGTAGTAGGCAATGTGTCCCCGAGTGTGACCCGGTACGAAAAAAATTTTCGCTGTACGCTCACCAAAGGTAACCGTATCACCACCGTTGAGAAAGACCTTCTGTCCAGGAATGCGACCTTGGTCAATGTCGCTGCCATATACGGTGGCATCAGGGTACTTAGCTAGCAATTGCCGGTTGCCGCCCACATGGTCGCCATGGTGATGTGTGTTAAAAACGGCAACGAGCTCGGCTCCGAGTTCGTTTAATTTGTCTAGGACGGGCTGGGCTTCGGTGGGGTCTACAACGGCTGCTGTGTTACCAGCGTGTAGTAGGAAAATATAGTTATCTGACCAGGCGTTGAGGCGATGGATGTGCATAGTAGGGGCAGCGGCGTCAGGCACCTCCATTATGGAGGATCTGTCGCGTTCTTGTCTTAGCTGGTAGCCTAGACTGCATATTCGCAGATCGGTTTATATCCGAAATTAGCAATGGCAAAAAAGTTACAGATTAGGTGAGCTCAAATTTTGTAAGAATTTAGAGAGTAGACGCTTTGCTGCCATGCCCTACTGTCTCAACTGCGACTATGCTTACAATCCTGATCAGCACCTCTATTGCTATCAATGTGGTGCTTTGCTAGCGCTGAGAGGGCGTTTCAATATTTTGCGCCAAATTGGTCAAGGTGGGTTTGGTAAAACCTATTTGGCTGAAGACCTGGATAATCGCAATAAACACTGCGTTGTTAAGCAGTTGGTTTATCGGGGAGATAATACATATGCCATCCAGGAAGCTCAACGGCTATTTGAACAGGAGGCCGAGAGATTAGACCAGCTCAATCATCCCCAAATTCCTAATCTGCTGGCTTACTTTGAGAATGATAGATATTTATATTTGGTGCAGGAGTTTATTGAAGGGCACGATCTGCAACATGAGTTGAAACAGCAGGGAGCTTTTTCTGAGTCCAAGATATGGGAAATTCTGCAGGAGCTGTTGCCTATTCTACGGTTTATCCATGCTCACCAGGTGATTCATCGCGATCTGAAACCAGATAATGTGATGCGATGCGATCGCAAACTCTTCCTAATTGATTTTGGTGTAGCCAAGCGACTAGCAGAAACTGGCAAGATGGGCGGCACCGTTGTCGGTACTCCAGGCTACGCTCCCCCAGAACAAATGCAAGGCAGGGTGAGCCCCGCCAGCGATCTATTTAGCCTGGGGATGATTTGTTTTCATCTGCTCACTCAAAAGAGCGTGTATAAGTTATTTCAAAGCCATAACTACAGCTGGGTTTCGAACTGGCAGCAGCATTTAGACAGTCCCATTAGCCAGAAGTTAATGCGTGTTTTAGATAAGCTGCTACAGCTAGATGAGAAAAATCGCTATGTCACTGCCAATGAGGTTCTCACAGACTTAAATAGGGAGAGACCGCTAGCGAGAGATGTTAAGAACAAAATTTCTGACGTTAGGCCCTTGTTACCAAGGGAAATGCCGGTGACAAGGTTGCCAAAACAGAGTGCGTGGCTGTCATTTCCCATTAATAAAATTTTATTTGTCCTTTTGGCTATGGGCGGTTTAAGCGGTTGGTTGTTGCTTCGACCTAGTCCTAATCCTGTAGAGCAAGAAGTAGCAGTTCTAGAAAGGTCTCCTCAACCTGTAGCTGCAAGTTTTTCTCAAGTCTCCCAGGTGCCCACAGGTATTTTTAACTACGGCGGCAGTACTACCTGGGCACCGATTCGCGGTTCAGTGGACCTAGAAATTCAAACTGCTAGACCTGAGTTTCGCTTGAGGTATGTTCAGCCAGAGGGGACAGAGCCGTCCAGTCAGTCAGGGTTAGAAATGCTCGTAGAGGGTAAGGTGGCATTTTCCTTAGCGTCTCGTTTACCCACCAAAGAATTAATGGAAGATCTGGCATCTAAGGGGATGCAGGTGAGACTTGTCCCGGTGGCAGAAAGCTTTGAAGTGGTGGCAGTGCATCAGAATCTGCCAATCTCTCAGCTAACGGTTGATCAGCTCAATGCTATTTTAGAAGGCAAAATCAGCAACTGGCGTCAGGTCAATGGGCCTGATTTAGCCGTTACCAGGCTTGATCGATCGGTCAATAAAGACTTTGAAGATACGCGGCCAAACCTTGAGACTGATAATATCCAGATCATGGCGACGCCTTCCCAGGCAATTCGCACGTTAACAACTACTCCAGGGGGCATCTATGTGCATACGGCAGCTGTTTTAATTCCCCAGTGTTCGATTAAAATATTGAAGCTAGTGAATGCAGCAGGAGAAACAGTTGTTCCCTATCGAGAACCGTCTGTGCCCGTTTCCCAGTGCCCAACCCAGAGAAATCAGGTGAACCTGGCTGAACTGGGAAGTGGCAAATATCCTCGACAGTTAAGCGATACGCTCTATGTAGTCATCAATCAGAATGGTGGTCTTGAGCAGCAAGTGGGTGAGGCCTATACTAACTTTCTCCTCTCGGATGAGGGGCAGACGCTGTTAGAAAAAGCTGGATATTTGAGAATTCGTCGGTAGTTCGCGGTGTTGTACCGTCAGGGGGCTGCATCCGTTAGCGGCTATCGTTCGCTTCAAACAGAGTCGATTTGACTGTTAGCCCATGTATTCCTGATATCTTGTAAGGCAGTGTATCTCTTGGTGCAGCGTGGTCCCTATTCGTGATGAAAACCCGGTTCAGATTACGCCCTACGTAACCTATGGGCTGATTACCCTCAACGTTTTAGTCTTTATCTACGAGCTAACGCTGTCGTCACCGATGGAGCTAACGGCGTTATTCCGCACATGGGCCGTAGTTCCAGAACAGCTGACAGAAAGCTTTTGGGGTGGTCGCTCAATTCCGTTTGATATCTATGAGTGGTCCACACTATTCACCAGCCAGTTTTTGCATGCGGGGCCTCTGCATCTGGCTGGCAATATGCTATATCTCTGGATTTTTGGCAATAACGTAGAAGAACAGCTGGGTCGGGCTCGTTATCTGTTGCTATATCTGGGGTGTGGTGTTCTGGCCGCATTAACCCAGTGGTATTTTGGTATGTTTTCTGAGGTTCCATCTCTGGGAGCCAGCGGTGCGATCGCAGGCATTATGGGAGCCTATATCTTCAAATTTCCCACGGTTCGCATCCTCACAATCGTACCCTTAGGATTTCTGTTCTTACCTTTTAGGGTTCCGGCCGTATTCTACCTGGGCTTCTGGTTTCTCCAGCAAGCAGCCTACGGGGTAACAAGCCTTAACGCGCCCGCCAATGTCGGCATGGCCGATGGGGGGATTGCCTACTGGGCCCATGCCGGAGGCTTTATATTTGGAGCTATCCTGGGGCCAGCGCTAGGGTTATTGGACAATTCCAATGATGGAGCTGCCATAAGCTAGCGCTCAGCTATTTATGCATAGCTAATCTGAGCTAACCCAAGTTTTTGCAATTTAAAAACTTGGGTTAGCGACCACTATGTCGTCAATTAAGACGCCACTGTACAGGTGCCAAAAATAGAGCCTTTAGAACAAATCATGAGAGGGCCAATTTTTGATTCCTTTAATGACATCCCACATTGTTGCGTCTAACGATCCGTCACCTTCAAAGCCATGTACCTGGAATGCCCAAGTATATCCGCTGTTGGTGCGCACCATGATAGAACGGCTTTTGCCAAGTTTGCCACCATGCCACCAGTTATTACTGGAGTTGACACTCAAGCCTTTAGCATAATTATTTCCCAGTGAGGGCGTTGTCATCGTTTGGATAGTGCTTGCCTTTAAAATGTCAGGCTTAGTGCTAAACCCATCAATGTGAACAAGCAGGCGTGTCCAGTCAATTGAAGACCCGAGCCAACCCCCATGGGAATCCATACGAGCTAATAATGATCGAGCATAGTCATCATGGGCGACTTCATTACGACGCTTTCTTCCGACAATACGCATACTCTTAATGCCAGCGGGACCAAGAATTTCTTTACGCACATAGTCTTGATAGGACTGCCCTGTAATCTTTTCGATAATCCTACCCAGTACACAGTAACCAAAGTTCGAATAATTGAAAACGGTGCCAGGTGTTGTATCAACCTTGCGATTGTCCAATACCCAACCAATTAACTGGCTGTGATTGTAGGACCGTTTTGCAAACATCGGATCACCGGTGATATCTGTAGATGGTGTCAAATTGTTGTCCCACTCATTACCACCGGCAGTATGCTCTAACAGATGCTCCACTGTAATGGCTTTTTCCTGCCAGCTGTAGGCCTTGGAGCCATAAGTATTGCCTAGAATGGCACCCGTGCCAAATACCTTGTCAGACAAGTTGAGCTTACCCTGCTCAACCAGCTTCATAACGGCGACACCGGTTACCGTTTTGGCCATACTAGCGCCTAGAAATAAGCTGGTGGCGCAGGCGCGTTCGCGGTTGGGTTGATCGGCATAGCCATACCCTTTGGCAAATACTAACCGACCGTCCTTGGTGATAGCTAACGAGGCTCCATCGACCTTGTTGGCTTGCATGAAGGATGTGATTGTGTGATTGATGTGCCGAATATCAGCTGCATCCCACGCGCCCGTATTTTCCCAAATGGCTGCGTAACGAGCAGATTTTCCACGGGAATATCCGCTGACGAGTTTGGGACGATATCCCTGGTAGTAGTAGTTATCGAACTGACACTGATACTCTTTTGACGTCATACCGTGGTGCGCCACCGACGGTTTACCCGCCGTCTTTTCCCAAATAGCGGCGTAATAATCTTTGTCGCCTACGCCGTAACCGCTGACGTGGGTCAAGCGATATCCATTGCGAGTATTTTTGGTAAATTCCTGCTGA
>JBCAWO010000006.1:0-54031 GCA_038534515.1 Cyanobacteria bacterium J06554_1 | reverse complement strand
GTCTTTGTCGCCTACGCCGTAACCGCTGACGTGGGTCAAGCGATATCCATTGCGAGTATTTTTGGTAAATTCCTGCTGATAGGCAGCACTGGAGAGACCGTGGCGTGCAATATAAGCCGGACCAGAGCGCTTTTCCCAGATAGCTGCATAGTAAGCTCTATTACCCACACCGTAACCGCTTACATGGGTTAAACGGTATCCATTTTGGGTATGTTTTGTAAACTCACGCTGATAGGCTAAGTGAGATAGGCCATGGCGAGCAATCCAAGCCTGGGATGTATGGGCTCTGGTTCGCTCTAATCGTTCTGCTAACATAATCTTCTTTTTGTAGGGTAGTGATGTGATCTGTTGTTTAACTGTTAAGGATGACTGAAAAACAATGTGTTGACTGACCTGCAAAGAAAGAAGGCTGTAACAAAATGAATCGGAATGCTTTAGAGTCCGAAACGGTTAGTTGTCAAATGTTTGGCATAGTAGGTGTGATTCTCTTGTCTATACCTAACTATAGTTCTGCCATCGACTAAGTAGTTTATAGACTACCTGCTTGATAGCAATATTGAGACATAGCGCTTCCTTAATGGTGCATTATGTCAAGTATGAAATGGGTGCCATGTTTTGCCAGTACCCATGGGAGTACCTTTTATCAGGCTGAATGACTGGTGTTGCTGATGCTTGAGATGAACCTTTTATTTGTATGCTGCTGGCACGTTACATTTTTAACCGATCGGTGTATCCCTTAAATCAACCATGGTGAATAACCTAGCGACGTTGTCGATTGACGAGTAGCACACCGCAAAATACGATGGTGCCCCCTAGTAGAGAAATTGGGCTGGGAACTTCCTGCAGCCATACCCACGCGATTATCATGGCTGCGACAGGAATTAAGGATAAATAGCTCCCTGCTTGTGAGGCAGCCATTTTAGATAATACATAGGACCAGGCGATGTAAGCGATCACCCCTGGAAAGAGTCCCATGTAGACAACTGCTAGGGTGGGGCCAAAGGGAGAGTGAAGAGTCGTGATTAAGGCACGAGGCGCAAAAAACAGGAGAAAAAGAGTGCCTGCCCAAATGGCGTAAGTTGTAAACTGAATGGCGTTGTAGCGTTGTAACAGTGGTTTTTGGATGACTGAGTAGACGCTGATGCAAAGGGTAGCCATAAACACCAACAATGCTCCGATGGAGAACTGTAAGCTGCCACTACCTGCGAGAGAAATAACAGCAACGCCTAGCACACAGAGGGCAATGCCACTCCACCTGGAGAGGGTTAATGTTTCGTTATAGAAGAGCCACGCTAGTAGGGCAATGATGCCAATTTCTGCCGAGATGATAAAGCTAGCCATGCCAGCGGAGACCGTCAGTTCGCCAGCATTGAGAAAGACGTTGTAGAGGGTAAAGCCGGTTAACCCGCAGAGGCTAATGAGGGGCCAATCCTGTCGTCGTGGGAGCGGCATGCGTTTGAGTAGGGCGTAGACCAGCAAGATGGCTGATGCCACAAGGTAGCGTAAAACGGCCACTTCTACCGGACTGTAGGCAGTTAAAGAAACCCGGATAGCTGGAAAAGCTGATGCCCAGAGCAGTATGGCACTGAAGAGGGCTGTCATGACTAAGGCGCTGGGGCGGTTAGCCGGTGGGCTGCTGTTAACCTGGGATGGCTGCTGACGATGGTAAACCGGTTGTGATAGCACCATGGGGCAAGATATTCCTACAGTCGCAGTTTAGAGGCAATTCCACCTGTGTTACTATCTATGGCTTTAATCCTATTGTCTTAGATTTTTGGTGGGTGTTCCCAAATCAGCAAGGCCTCTGACATGAATCTAACAAAAGCGATGATGGATAGCTGTGGTTAGATCATTGAGAGTTGCGACCATGGGGATTTGATATCGCTGACAAACTATCTCCACATTGCCCTGACGCCAGAATCCGTCAGGACAGCACACGATAAGTTTGCCGCTGTTGGCAAATAGACCCAGCTCTAATAGCGTAATGGGGGATTGGGTTGAGGGTGCAAAATACATGACGATCATCGTCGCTTGTGTTTGGGCGTCTAGCTCCCATTCCACCTGAGCACGAAACTGTGGATTTGTGATGGTTTGTTTCCATGTCGGGTCCCACCGATCGCGGCGCGGATTGAGCAATGTCAGATTTGTATTTGTCAGTGACTGTGTTACTTGGGTCTGCCAATCTTCTGCTGTACCCATTTCAATGGAGCCTGCTAGAAAGACAGTGCGGCTAACGTCAATGTTGGTTAGTGGTGTAGGTGGCTTAATGACATGAACCATAATCAAGCATTATGCTGTTCAGACTGAGGGTGGCGTGGGTGTAATTCAATCGTATTCTGCAAAATGTGCATGTTGTAGCGACCCAGGAAATTTTGACCCAATAGTCCTTCGTTGCCTGTTGGGGAGATACCCACCCTGAGGCGCTCGACACGGGCACTGCCTAGGGCAATGGAGTTGACAATGCCGATGGGAGATTCCACGATACGGCCGTCTGCCATGCAAAAGCGGCCTATTTTTATGGGGGTAATGTTCAACAGACGACCCATCATCTGGGTGAGAAATGTTTTAGAAGCGCCCGTGTCGAGCACCATATCAAATGGACAGCTGTCATTAAACATTACTTCTACGACGGGAGTCCCACCACTAAAGCGTTTGATCGGAATGCGAATAATCCGTTGTTGTTGTTCTTGTAACGTTCTAAGCTGGGTCGCTACACTATGGATGGTGTGTTGAAGTTGTTGATGGGCTGCGAGATTTCCCTGAGTAAGATAGAGTCTTTGTGCTTGTCGGTAGTCTGTTAAGGATTCCTTTAAATGCCCCTGGTCTTCGCAGATTTGGCCTCTAGCCTGGTGATAGTTGGCATTGTTAGGCTGTTTTTCTAGGGCCTCTGAGAAGTCTTTGAACGCTTGCTCCAAACTGTGAATGTCTTGAAAAGCCCGGCCGCGCAAATAATAAATAGGTGCTGGATCGATGGCTTTGTTTTCGAGGAGGGCTGAAAAGTCTGCAATGGCACTTTCTATATGCCCCAACAACAGATAAATTTCTCCACGTTTGAGTTGTATGGTTGGGGCCTGACCCGCTAATTCCATGGCCTTGGCTATATCTTTAATGCTGGCATCTGCATTGTGGCATTGGGCATGGGCAAAGCTGCGCTGCACCATGGCTTCTACATTATGGGGATCTAGCTGTAGTAGCCAGTTTAGGTCCTGGAGGGCTTTGCGATAGTTACCCTGTTGAGCGGCTGCGATCGCATCATCTAAAAATCCTTTAGAGGAGATCAGGGGTTCGGCATTGGGTCGCAGGGCTTCGATTTTGGCTAGGCAGGCTTGGGCATTGGTCTTATCTTGGGTCTTTACGTATAGTCGAGTGGCTTGTTTGTAAGCCATGATCGCCGCCGATGTATCACCGGTTTGACGGTATGCCTTAGCTAAAAGCCTGTGGGCTATGGCCATATTGGGATTTAGTCGCAGGGCTTGCTCGATGGCAACGATAGCGGCGGTGGGCTGCTTGAGGCTGAGCAGGGCGACGGCCTTGGTGTACCAGAGCTTGGGCTGATTGGGGTCGGTCTGAAGGAGGGTGTCCAGGGTTGCGATCGCACCCCCATAATTCCCCGCTTGCATTGCCTGCTGATAGCTCATTTATTCACCCCATCCATTGTCTAAAACAGATCAGCAATGACCTCAGCTAACCCTTCTGTCATGCTACCGGCGATTTCCCCAGTGACCTCAAGGATAACTGTCGCAAGTTCTGGTAGCTCCCCCACGGATTCCAAAGCTGCACCAGTTATCCTAGCAAGGGACTCTACTGTGCCTTGGACCAAATCTGTAGCAACAAAAAGTGTGTTATTTTCCTGGGTGACAGCATCCAGACTACCTTCAACAATCACCTGTGCCACAGTGTCACTGACCAAATCAACCCCAGTGTAATTCGCCCCTGGTGAGATTGGAGCTTCACCAGTCTTGGGCTGATTAGCAGTAGGCTGTTTTCTAGCAGACTGGGTTGGTTCTGGATGTGAATGTTTCCACAGCGTAGCTAACTCTGTTTGGTCAAACCAGACGCCGTGACAACTGTGGCAGATATCTAAGGTAAGCCCCTTGTGGCGTTTTCGTTCTAGTACCTTTGTACACACTGGGCAATTAATTCGATTGTGCCAGCCACAGGTGCCACAGTGTTCTAAATTGCGATCCATCAGAGTATTGCAATTCTGGCAATGAATCATCCACGGTCGAAGTTTTTGACTAATGTGTTGACGAACCTTGGGCGACTGAATTTTTTGGGATAGTTGAACTTCACCTTCATCGAACCACACACCACCGCAACGGTGACAACAATCGAGGGTTAGGAAAACTTCTTCATGCTGGCGGGTGATTTTGAGTTTTTGCATCGGTAGTCCCGTACACACAGGGCAGTCATACGGAGGTTCTGTGGAACTGCTAGGCATGGAGCAGCCCTCGTGAGTTGGTTGTATTGGCGAGCTTCTGGAGGGTGGGACATCTGGAACTCAATTTAGAGTCTGCCATTGTGATTTTGGCCGGTTCGTTGTGGCACAGAGAGAGCAGTACCTTATTGTCTACAGCAGAGTCGATGTCTAATTCGGATATAACGTTAATAATATCTAGGTATTTGGATTTAAATACCCTTGAACCCACCAGACTTGCTCATTTCTTTATCACTAGGTCTTCGAGCACAAGGAACCAGCTTTAATCGCTGTTGTGCACCAATTTGATTTAGTACTATTCCTCCCAAAATCAAAGTGCCACCCAAGTACTGCCCGATGGTAGGAACCTCATTCAATAGTAGAAAAGCTTCTAAGATTCCTAGGATAGGGCTAAATGATGTTATTAGTGAGACTTCGCTCACTGTACTTTGTTGTAGGCCATTAAACCAAAGGAATTGTCCTAATACGATGATAATCGCAGCGTAAAACAACATCCACTGCCATAAAAAACGTGAGCTCACATCTATAAAGTGTTCAGGACCATAGAGAATGATGGTTATTCCAAAGAAAAAGATTACTCCAATAAACATTTTAAAGATACTAACAATCTCTATAGGAATCTCCTGCGTACTTGTTTGATCAATCAGGTTTGATAAGACTTTGACAAATGCTGCAATTACAGTTAAGAAAGCTCCTTTGCCAATAGTGATGCCCATTCCTATTGGTATTGTTTCATCTGCTAGTGGATGAATTAGTACTGTTATAAATACACCAATCAAACAGAATCCTGCTCCGGTAATTGACCACTTATTAACGCTGTCTGAGAATATCCATATCGATAGTGCTAAAGCTAAGGGAATATCAATTTGACTAATTAAAATTACGTCGTTAACGGGGGCAATAGATAATGCAATAAAGAGAAGAATTGGTACGATCACTGCGTCTAAGATTTCTACTAGAGCCATCGTGAACCAGTCTTGCCAGTGAAATTGTTGTAGCCTCATTCCATGCCATCTGTGAGCATAAATTAGCACTAAAATTATCAGAGCACATAGGTTACCAATGAAGAGTACGTTGCTGAATGAAATAGGATTACGTCCATCAATTAAGTTTAGCTCTCCCAGTTCTGTCAGCTTGTGTGTTACCGCATTGGCAGTGGCAAAGATAGCAACGGCAAGCAAAAGATAAATTCTGCCTGATGACCGAAAGAGAAAGCTAAGAGGGCCTGCCATGGGGTAAATTTTTGATCCTGAGTTGAGATGGTAGCTGTTACCGATTGAGGAGATGCATCGATCACGTGAAGATGCCGTCAGTCAACATATTTCAGAGAAAATTTTATCTGAGGGGTAGCAATGCCAGAAAACGTTCTCTTCAGCTCCAAAAGTTACATGTCAAATCCCCTTAAAGCCTATGGATTCACTCATTTCCTGAGGGCTAGGTTTTGGAGAGGAACGCATTAGATTTAATCTCTGCACACCAATTTGATTGAGAATAATACCGCCTAAAATCACGATTCCACCAACGTACTGACCCAGTGTTGGCACCTCACCTAAGAGAACAAAAGCGGACAAAATTCCTACGATAGGATTAAATGCGGTGGCGAAAGAAACTTCACTAGCAGTACTGCGTTTCAGCCCGTTAAACCAAAACGCTTGTCCCGCTACCACAATGACTGCAGCATAGAACAACATCCACTGCCATAAAAAACGTGAGCCCACATCTATAAAGTGTTCTGGGCCATAGAGCACAACAGTTGCTCCAAAGAAAAAGACCGTTCCCACAAACATTCTAAACACACTAAAGATGCCGATAGGGATGTCTCGTAAGCTAATTTTGCTGACAAGATTGGCAACAGCCTTAATAATAGCTGCAATTAGCGTATAGAGTGCCCCACGGCCAATGACCATACCCATGCCCATGGAGACTGTCTCTGCACCGGGCGGTTGAATTAACACGGTCAGAGCTACACCAATAAAAGACACAACAGCCCCTGCAATGACCCATTTATTTACCCGATCACCCAACAGCCAAACCGATAGTGCCAGAACCAGTGGAGTGTCGATCTGGCTGATTAAAATCACGTTGTTGACGGGCGTGATAGAGAGTGCCGTAAAGACCAGGGTAGGAACAATGGCAGCGCCCAAAATTGCCACCACAGTCATGGAAAGCCAGTCTTGCCACTTGAGTCGCTGTAGCGTGGGTTTGCGCCACTCACGGCCATAGAGAATGGCTAATAAGATCAGGGCACAAAGGTTGCCAACAAACAGCACGTTGCAAAAGGAAATCGGATTACGTAGTTCGTCGATTAAGTGCATCTCACCTAGGTCGGTGAGCTTACGAGTGACTGCATTGGCGGCCCCAAAGATGGCAATGGCGAGTAAAAGATACAGTCGCCCTGAGGGTTGAAAGCCTGATTGTGTCGTAGTTTGCATGGATAGGCTCCTGGCCCGAGCTGAGTGAGCAGTGCTACTGAATGGAGAATACGCTGTTTGAGAAGATAGGCTAACGGCTGTGGGTCGATATTTTGCAGCTGAATTCATAGTTCGGGTCAGAAACCCTAAAAATATTGATTCAGATGTCTTAAATATCCAAAATTGAAGCAATTTTTCTGAAATTTAGCCATTGCCACTTGAGAGAGTAAGCCAATCTAAAAGCAGTGCTCGCAGCCAAGAACTCGAAGGCGGGACAATACCAAGGATTGGCAATACCACAATTTCATTCCGAGGACCCTGCCAAAGCCTGCTCAATACAGCATATTACTTGAGATTGCTGAGTACTTAATGTGATGTATATTCTATAGAACCTTGATTATTTGACAAGTACCCCGAATCTAAAACATCTGTGGGTTGATGGGGGTCGGTTACCTAGCTAATTGCTTGAAACCTCTGAGAATGGTAAAACTAGCACCCATGGGTTGTACTTGAAACACAGCTGTATCTGGGTTTTGTTTGAGTACACCATCACGGTTCGTTAGCGTATCGGAGCTCCCCTATGTCGGTTCAGTTATTGGGTAGGCGTCTAAAGCCACTACGTGCCCTGTGTTACTACATTGGTCTGTTTAGTCTGTGCCTTGTTTTTACAGTGGCCTGTGGCGGTGGTGCCGATCAAGGAACGTCAACTCCTGCTGCGGCTAACGGACGGGTAACCATGGGGACCACCCTAAGTGCGCGTACCCTAGATCCCGCTGATGCTTACGAAATTTTTCCAGGCATTTTGCTGTATAACCTGGGGGATCGTCTCTATACCTATGCACCGGGTACGACGACGCTAGAACCGCAGCTAGCGACGGGGATGCCAACGATTAGCGATGATGGTTTGATCTACACGATCCCTTTGCGCGAAGGGGTAATGCTCCACGATGGTTCAGCCTTCAATGCTGAGGTGATGGCTTTTTCGATTCAGCGATTCATGGATAATGGCGGTCGTCCCGCGTTCTTGCTGTCAGAAAAAATTGACACCGTTGAGGCTACGGGTGAGTATGAGCTGACGATCTCTCTTCAGCAGCCCTTTGCTGCATTTACCTCGCTTCTGACATTTTGGGGAGTCACACCTGTACCCCCCGACACGTACACCATTGGCGAGGCCCAGTTTAAACCAGAAGAGTTTGTAGGGTCTGGACCGTATAAGCTGGCTTCCTTTAGCAGTGATGTGATTAAGCTGGATGTTAATCCAGACTATTGGGGAGACGCGCCCGAGAATAAGGGCATTGATATTCAGATTTTTACCAGCCCAGCCAACCTCTACAACACGTTTCAATCAGGAGGGTTAGATGTGGCGTATCAAACCCTTGATCCCGATCAGATTGCTGCTCTGGAGCGCGATGCGGATAGAGAAGGGTGGACTGTGATTGAGGCGGGTTCAACCGTTGTTAATTACATGTCCCTTAATCAAAAGATCGCGCCGTTTGATAATTTAAATGTGCGTAAGGCTATCGCCGCCATGATTGATCGTAATTTGATCAATGACCGGGCTTTTCAGGGGCAGGCAGAACCGCTGTATAGCCTTATTCCTAAAAGTTTTGATGTACATGAGCCTGTTTTTGAGAAGGCTTATGGCGACGGTGACTACGGCAAGGCCAGGGAATTTCTTGAAGCGGCGGGTATCACTGAGGCAAATCCGCTGGAGTTTGAGATTTGGTACCCCACGTCCTCAACGACGCGTAGTGTTGTTGCCAATACCCTCAAAGAAGCGATTGAGTCTAACCTACCTGGATTAGTAACTGTTCAAGTTAATACAGCAGAATCTGCCACCCTGTGGGAGAACGTAGAGAAGGGTATTTACCCGAGTGTGCTGGCCAACTGGTACCCGGATTATTTTGACCCCGATAATTTTGTGCAACCATTTTTGAGCTGTAGCGAGGGTTCGGAAGAAACCCTGTGTGAGAAGGGGGAGACCCAGGGGAATGGCTCGTTCTATTACAGTGCCAGGACCAACGACTTACTCACTAAGCAAAGTGCGGAACTGGATGAATCGGTTCGTAATGACTTGTTTCAGGATTTGCAGCAGGTGATGGTGGAGGATGTGCCTTACATTCCCCTCTGGCAAAACAAGGACTACGTATTTTCTGCCTCGGGTGTTGGGGGTGTGGCGATTGAGCCAAACCAGCAATTTTTGCTATGGCAAATCGGTAAATAGATAATTTTGATCACCCGTTGTAGGAACGTTCAATGGAACGTCCCTACAACGGTTAGATTTGGCGTCAATTAAGGGGAAATACATGTCATCTCGGTCCAATGCGCTGCGTTACTACGTGCTGTCGCGATTGATGCTGGCACCGTTGATGATCTGGACCATCACTACGGTCGTGTTTTTGTTAATGCGGGCAACGCCAGGAGACCCGGTGGATGCGCTCCTGGGGCCACGGGCACCGATTGAAGCGAAGGAGGCGTTGCGATCGCAACTCGGTCTTGATAAACCCCTATTTCTCCAATACCTGGACTATCTGGGGCATTTACTACGATTTGACCTGGGCAGTTCCATTGCCAGCCAGGGTCAAACCGTTTGGCAAATCATCGGCGATCATTTTCCTGCCACGGTTGAACTCACCATTTGTGGTTTGGCAGTAGCCGCCATTGTCGGCATTACCGTCGGTTCCATTGCCGCATCTCGTCCCAACACACCGATAGACGCAGGCGGACGGCTGTTTGGTATTCTCACCTATGCCACACCTATGTACTGGTTTGGCATGATTTTGCAGCTAGTGTTTGCGGTACAGCTGCGCTGGTTTCCCATCGGTACCCGCTTTCCCCTGGCCCAAACCCCGCCCAATGGACCCACCGGTCTATATCTGCTGGACAGCCTGCTCCACGGCAATCTGTCCCAGTTTGGTACATCCATCTATCATCTGGCCCTACCCAGCCTGACCCTGGGAATTTTGATCAGCGGTGTGTTCGAGCGTATGGTGCGCGTAAATCTGAAGCAAACACTGCGTGCTGACTATGTCGAAGCCGCTCGCGCCCGCGGCATTCCTGAATTTCGCATCATTACTGTCCATGCCCTCAAGAACGCACTGATTCCCGTCATCACCATCCTGGGGTTAACGTTTGCATCCTTACTGGGGGGAACCGTGCTGACCGAAGTCACCTTTTCTTGGCCAGGGTTAGCCAATCGTTTCTTTGAGGCAATTTCTCAGCGGGACTACGAGGTTGTCCAGGGCTTGATGACATTTTTTGGCACCATTGTTGCGCTGGTCAGTATTGCCATCGACATCCTCAATGCCTACATCGATCCCAGAATTCGATACTGACCCAGACCCACAGCCATTTTTGAGGAGTCCAGCACGCTCATATATAAATGTATAATTAAAAACATTGCTTTTTGTAATATTATTCAAAGTAATGTTCCACTGCGTATTGCTGGCAAATTCAGCGACTTCGCATGGGATTTTAGTCCGTTAGTAGAAATATGGCTCTATCAATAAATCGTATGGCGTTGCTGCTAAGGCGTGTTCGGCGCTGGTGGACGGATAGGACAGCCAACTTCTTAGTGCCATTGGGGATGGTCGTTGTCATCTTTGCAGCCGGTTTGAGCAATGTTCCTGCTCAAACTGAGTCTGGTGCTACTAGGGCTAAATCCCCCCCTAAGCAGCCGCAGCCCCAGGTGACGACACCCGCCTTACCCCTGTCTGCACAGGTGAGGGCTCGTTTAAATCATCGGCGGCTGACAGAAGCTGCCATGACTAGCCATAATTTGACCGCGGCCCACTTTTTTGGCCGTCGTCCTGCGGCCAAGCTATCGGTAGAAACCCGTAAAACCTCAAAGCAGGGATAGTCTATTTAATCCACACTAAACTGACAGATGCACTAGCTGGGAAACGCTGGTGCGTAGAGCTCTGATCGGTCCATACCCTGATTCGGAACTGCAAATAGCTAGCGGCCTTGCCCGTCATTAAGTAATGCTTAGAAGTGCTTTGGTAACGAGGTCTGCGTAATTTTTTCTGCGGGGGCTATGATTAATGAGGTCTTGGCTGTGATCCAAATGCGTCCCAATCTCAAGAATCTTGGTTTGAATAATCTGCGCCAGTGTCTTTGTTATTTGACTACGGCAAGCATGATGTTATTGTTGTCGCCTGTTCCTGTGTCGGCTCAATCAGAAGGCTGTGGGTTTTTGGTTGAGCCTCAGACCTACAATACTGTCGAAGGAGATGGCAGAATTGTCATTGGTCGAGTTCCAGACCGTCCCTATATTGTTCTGCTAACCCATAATCTTCAGGAGAATCTACCGACTATTCGCACCTGTATTCCTGATGCGTTTTTGACGTCCTCAAGACTAGGGAGCTATATTCACATAGCATCTTTGGATAATTATCGTGAGGCTAAGGAACTAGTCAATGATATTAATCAGACGCTAGATCTAGATGTTCGGATTATCCACTACAGACGCTTAGGGCGATAGGGAACAGTCCTGCTCAGGACAGGTACTTGCAAAAGAAGAGAGTGCACTCCAGGTAAGTGTTTCGGCCAAATGGCCTGAATCCACAGGCCATTGTAATGACCAGTCGAACGGCTTATGTAAAGACGTGCCATGATTAATCCAGTAATCTGTGCACGGGTATGATGTATTAAAAGGGCCTCAGACTATGATTGGGCTACGCTACAGTACACGATCTCGTCGTTCTAGTTTGCATCGTTTTGCATTGCTAACCGGTCTTGTCGTCTTGATGGCAGGTATTGGTCGAGAGATCAACGCACGTCCTCTCTCGGTTCGCTTGGATCGATGGTTAGAGCTACGAAACTTTAGTGGGAATGTTGACTTTTTTGAGAATGGTCAATGGCGGCAGGCTCAAGTAGGTCAGCGACTGGATGAGGTAGGTGAGGGTGTACGTACAGGCTCAGCATCCCTGGCACGCCTTGCAGTTGATACTGAAGTTGGATTTATCAGCGTCTCTGAAAATACGGCGTTGATCATAACGCAGTTTTACTCAACGCCACGTAACGGTAAGGTGACTGAACTGGATGTCATCCGTGGTCAGGCCAGGGTATTTGTTCGGCCCTTTACCAATCCAGACTCTCGCTTAGAGATTCGAACACCAGCTGGGGTAAATGGTGTACGAGGTACTAATTTTGGCATTGCGATTCAGCCCAGTGGCCGTTCCTCCCTGGTTGTTGAGGAAGGTCGTGTTGTATCTGAAGCCCAAGGCCAGTCAGTGCCAGTTAATGCAGGCTTTCAGAACTTTACGGTTCCTGGAGAACCTCCCTCTCCTCCGGTGCCAATTACTGAGGAGCCGAACTTAAATCTTGTGAGATTGGAGCGTCAGCGTCGTCAGGGAGAATTGGTTGTTATTTTAGAGGGAAATACGTTTCCAGTTAATTTATTGGTGATCGGTGGTGATACTCAGGAGATCGACCGCGACGGCAACTTTGAATTAGAATTACCGCTGCCTGAGAATCGCAGTATTGAAGTGACAGTTGTTACTCCCCTTGGCACAACGCAGGTTTATGAGTTGGTTGTTCCCTAATTGGCGTAAGCGTTTGCAGCAATGTGAGCCATTACTGCCTGGGCTATTTGTTAGCGGGTTTGTTGTATCGCTGTCCTATTTGGGACTAATGAAGCCGCTTGAGAATATTTCTACCGATGTGCTGACCCGGCTGCGAGGGGAGCGAGCCTGGAATGATGAGCTGATCTTGATTGGTATTGACAATCGTACGTTTGATAAATTGGGGCGATATCCGCTACCGCGGTCCTACTATGTGGATCTGCTGCAGTTTTTGACTGAGAGCGACAATCGGGTCGTTGTTTTTGATGTTCTCATGCCAGAACAAACCGATGATGATCCGGCCCTAGCCGATGCCATGGCTGCTCACCGTGGTGTTGTGTTAGCGGAAACAATTGCGGAAGAAGGGCAAATACTCCAGGCTAATCCACTGCTTTATAACAATGCGATCGCAAGTGGTCACATTGATGACTCTAGTGATGATTTTGATGGTGTTACTCGGCGTCATAAAATTTACATCAACAACAGTCGTTCTTTAGCAGGGGCGGCTGCAGAAGCCTATAACCTGACAACTGATATTCTCACCATTCCTCCTGTAGAGAGGGGAGAGATGCTGCTGAACTGGCCTGGCCCTGTGACAGAACTTCCCTTTAGGAGTTTAATCGATGTTCTAGATGGCAAAATCTCCCCAACTGATTTCAAAGATAAAATTGTGATCGTAGGGGATACAGCGACAGGGCTTGATCGTTGGATCCGTACACCATTTGACAAAGATATTCCTGTTGAGGGGATCTACGTCTATGCGGCGGCCTTACATAACTTACTAGAACAAAATTGGCTCAGACGTATCAACCCGCATTTAGTCGTTGCTATCTTGCTTATGCTGGGCCCTATTCTTAGCTGGAGACTACAGGGGCGCTCTTTTCTCAATCAGATGGGTATATGGATTATCGGTACCGCTAGCTGGTTGATTGTTTGTTGGGGAGCAATCTATCAAAACTATGCGCTGCCGGTGGCTGCCCCAATTTTACTTCTGGGTCTGACCGAGGGCTTTATTGTCTTTACCGATCGCTTACGCAGTGGGGCCATACTACAGGCACGAAATGAATTTTTAGGCACCATGAGCCATGAGTTACGTACGCCGCTCAATGCAATTATTGGTGTATCGGAGATGATGCAAGAGACCCATCTCGATCCCAGGCAACGAGAGTTTAGTGAGACTATCCACAATAGTAGTCAAGCCTTGCTAGCGTTGATTAATGACGTCCTTGATTTTTCTAAAATTGAGTCGGGTCGGCTGGTGCTTGAAGAACACCCTGTAAATCTGCGTAACTCTGTTGAAGAGAGTTTAGATATTGTTGCCACCCGTGCTACAACAAAGTCCCTGGATCTTGTCTATATGATAGATCCTGGTACGCCACCTGTGATTATTAGCGATCCAATTCGGCTGCGGCAGATTTTACTTAATCTGCTGAGCAATGCTGTGAAGTTTACCGATCAAGGTGAAGTGGCGTTAGTGGTGCAAATTGCCCCCAGTGATGATCTAGGCGCTCCGATAACGCGCTGGACCCATCCCTCTGAGCAGTCTGTACTGTTGCTTTTTGCGGTTCGGGATACAGGAATTGGGATTCCAGCCGACCGAATGGCGCAAATTTTTGAACCGTTTCGTCAGGCGACCACTTCCACTACGCGTAAATATGGTGGCACAGGGCTGGGGCTGACCATTAGCAAGCGTCTGGCAGAAACCATGGGGGGGCGTTTGTGGGTCGAAAGTGAGCTGGGGCAAGGCAGTACGTTTTTCTTTACGATGCGGGCTCAGATTGACCCCATTACGACTAGCCAGCCTGACCGTCCTGAGGCTCTGGCTAGCTGGGCGAACCAACGTATATTAGTGATTGATAAAAACAGCACGCGCCGGACGAGTTTAGGATGGCAGTTAGAGGCGCTAGAAATTGAGTTAGTGTTTAGCCGTAGCGTTGCTGAAGCCTTGTTGTTGGTGCAACAGGGTCAACAGTTTGATGGGGTGATATTAGACGCGGCGATTACTAAAATTGACAGCATAAGTGCCATTGAATCGTTACGGCAAGCAATGGGTAAATCAACCATGCCTCTAATTGTTCTAGCAGACCTCAATGAGAATTTGAGTCAGTCTGAGCGCTCCGATATGGTCGTTGTTTGGAAACCCGTTAAGCAGGCTGCTCTATATCGAGCTCTGATGCACATTCATCCACACCCCGTGGCGATTTCTTCCCATGCCCCATCGGACATGGTGGAAGATGCTGGCCCTGTGACGGTTAGTTTGAGGGTGCTGGTTGCTGATGATAATCCGGTGAACCAACGGGTAGCCCAGCACATGCTGCATTTACTCGGTCATGTCTCTGATACGGTGGCAAGTGGTGGAGAAGCACTCGCAGCTGTTGAAAAAGGAGCCTATGATGTGGTGCTGATGGATATGCGAATGCCGAATATGAGTGGAGTAGAAGCAACTCGTCGTATTCGGCAGCTGGGTCAGAAAATTTCTCAACCCTGGATTATTGCCATGACGGCCAATGCGAGTTCAGAGGATCGGGTCCGTTGCTTAAAGGTTGGTATGAATGACTATTTGAGTAAACCTATCCGTCGCGATCGTCTCTCGCAAACGCTTACAAATATTGACAAATCAGCGGTCTCACTGACTTGACTGCATTAGTCTAAATGCGACTAGTCTAGATGGCCTATGAATTTACCAGCTGACTGGAGCGCTGCTTGATTTTATGCTGTGCCACCAGAGATTCGGCTTCGGCCATGGAGCGTATCCGTAACATTTGGTGAAATACGTTGAATTGATACACCATGGCATTGTCGACATCTAGTGCTGTTAGCCAGCCACTTTTAGGGTGATAGGCCCCTGTGTCTATATCGAGCCAGCCTGGACCCTTGGCAATTTCTCCAGGGTCAATACCGGGTAGGGTGAAGGTGATGGTGTGGCCAGTGATAATCAGCTTGTCAGAAAAATAGGGTTTGGTATGGCTGTGGAAGCTATCACGGATCCAGCAGTATTCATGGCTGGTTTGCTCTGCAAGGGTATGTTGAGGGTTTAACCCGGCATGAACCAGCCAAATATCGCCGAGATCAAGGTAAAAAGGTAAGTCTTTGATCCAGTGAAGATGATCAAAAAGTTCGTCAACGCTTGTATAGCTCGATAGTGTGGACTGCCCACCGCTGTAAAGCCATCCCTGGAAAGCTGGCATGTGGGCCTCACCATTTGGGAAAGCCTCAAGCAGCAGCTGCTCATGATTGCCCATTACACACTGATGACCGTTTTGACGCACATATTCAACCACCTGGCGGCTTTGGGGACCTCGGTCAATCAGATCACCAACAAAATAGACCCGATCTTCATTACCTGGATCCACCGCCTCAAGTAGTCGCATTAAACCGTCATAATGGCCATGAATATCACCAATAAAAATACGACGGGTCATAACAGTGTTGGGTGTAAATAAAATGTCTACTGAGCTGAGGTTGATGGAAAGGATAGGCAAAGCATAAAACGTGTTGCTATTGCATGACTATCAGAATGTACATGAGCCTAGTATGCCTTTGCTACAGCTATGACAACAGGTTCGCTGGTAGGATTTTCCAAGGCTTTAAGTAAGGTTTACAGCAACAACAGATGTTGATAAAAAATCAGCCTGGTGATTGCATTGGGAATGTTCTAAACTACAGATGCATGTCTGAAATATGCGTTTGAGAAAGGGAACAGTGTCAGGTAAAAGTTAAGCCATCTAGTGTTGTCCTGAATACATCATCTTAGCTATTTTGCCTGACTTCCATCAACTACTGTTGGTTGATGGAAGGAGTACGGCCACCTGTTGATAGGTTTTATAGAGTCTTAGGGTGTGGATATCGCTATTGTGGCCTCCAGTGATGCTATCGCAGCTATGGGGTTTTATCAGTGATATCAGTAAGGGAACTACCATCAGGGGCTTCTAGGGTAAATCCTGCATCCTCTATCATGGCGTAGTCTTGGGTAGCGCTTTGTCCAGCTGTGGTTAGATAGTCACCGACAAAAATGGAGTTGGCCGGATAAAGGGCCAGGGGTTGCTGCGATCGCAAATGTACTTCTCGACCCCCGGCGATCCGAATTTCTTGGGAAGGGAGTAAAAAACGAAATAGGCATAAAATCCGTAGACAGCGCTGGGGGCTAAGTTCGCTACGTTCAGAGAAGGGAGTGCCTTTGATGGGAATCAAAAAATTCACGGGCACGCTGGTGATATTGAGTTCCCGTAGGGATTGGGCCAGATTGACTATGTCGTCATCCGATTCCCCCATACCCAAAATGCCGCCAGAGCATGTGGTCAAACCTGCGGCTTGCACGGCTTTTACCGTTGCTAATCGGTCCTGATAGCCGTGGGTTGTGCAGATGTCATCGTGGTGGGCTTCTGCGGTATTGAGATTGTGGTTAATTCGATCTACCCCTGCAGCCTTTAACTGATGGGCTTGGTCTTCGTTTAAGAGTCCCAACGTGGTGCACACCCGCATGGGATAGTCAGTCTTAACTGCCCGAACAGCATCCAGAATTTTCTCAAACGTTTGAGGCGCAGGAGAGCGGCCTGAAATAGCCATGCAAAACGTGCTTGCCTTGAGCTGATGGGCACGGTTGGCGGCAGCCAAAATACGATCTTTGGCCATCAGTGGATATTTTTCGATCTCCGCCGATGAAATTTTAGATTGTGAACAATAATGACAGTCCTCAGGACAAAGGCCGCTCTGGGCATTGAGTAAAAAGTGCAGCCGTACCCGGTTACCCCAATAATGATGGCGGACCCGGTACGCTGCCGCTAGCTGTGCCAATAGCTCTGTGTTGTCAGCCCGTAGTACCCTTAGCGCATCTTGGTGGTCAATGCCCTGTCCCGCCAGGGCCCGATCAGCAAATTGGTTCCAATCAACAGAGGTACGTACAGCTTGAATCATCCTAAAGGCTCCTTCTGGCTATGGGCACAGGGTTTTGTGCCACCCTCTACGGTAATACAGCTTGGCGCACATAGGTCATAACAGGGGCGTTCGCTAAAAGCTTGAGATAATCACAGCTATGTACGGCGCAAGCTGCTGAAGATAGTCAGCAGCTTGCTGACGAGCTGGCTCCTTGGGGCGTATAGCTTTTTAGAACGTAGCTTCTAAAACTTTTAGGGATGACGGATGTCCTGACCCATGAGCTTCAGGTGGCCGACATTTTCTGGGCCAAGGCAACTAATCGCTGCCCATATAAGTTTGCTGACCTTAGATCACCTGGGTCTACCTGAGCTAGAGCTCCGCTCATATCGGGCTCGCTTTGTCCCATGACACCCATGTAGCTGCCCAACCGATTAACACCGGTTTCTGGGTTGCTCATTTCGCTAGCCCCCACCCAAATCATGCTGTGTTGTGTTGCATTGATGGCCATATATAGCAGTGTGCCTTGTTTATCTCCGCTGGGGGAGCCAGAGTGGGTAAAGCCACCGGCAATTTTGTCTTTCCAACCTTGTTGGAACCAAACGGCACTAGCCGCATCAATAAAACATTTAAACTGACCAGCGACACCGCCCATGTAGGTGGGGGATCCAAAGGCAATGCCATCGGCTGCCCCTAATGTTGCCAGAATGGCGTCATCTTGCCAGCGACCATTGACGATCTGTTCGCCAGTAATTCTGAGGAGATGGGGAGTACCAGCCGCTGTTTTTACTCCTTGAGCCAGAGCTTCGGCCATCTGATGGGTATGTCCCTGGCCTGAGAAATAAACTATTGCGATCGCAACCATAGGTCAGAACTAAAAAACAACTAGTTTAGATTCTAGGTTCATAAAGCTCGAACTAACGAACCTTGATGTTAAGACTCTATGATAACTCTAGCTGTAAAGTTGTTGTCTCTATGGTGTGGTTAAACGCTATCGCCAGAGTTTACAGAATGCGTACATGATCCGCGTAGGCTTTGCCCTCGGTGACATGGGCTGTAACCTCAACTTCCATGCCTCGCTCCAATTGGCAAAACACATCGTCATTAATATATTTTTGGTGAAAGATAATATCCTTGGAGCCATCTTTTGGTGTGATGTAGCCGTGAAAATTATTCTTTTTGATCTTAAATAACAGTTTTACAAACCCCTGTTTTGTGATCGATTTAGGCTGTGTTGATGAAATCCGAGGTGGGCTAATTGGCTGGGGAGTTCTGGCAGTGATGGGATGATCGTTGTCAGGGATATGGTTCCGAGCTAGGTCTATGGGCGACGGGGCCGGGAAAGTTTGCTCGTTTGCTTGGCTAGATGTTTTCTCCTGTGGTGCAGTATTGATCGGTGATGCTTTTGGGGCAGCTATCTTTTCTGCACGCTTGGTTTGTTCTATTGCCGTTTGTTCTATTGTCTCTTCTTGTAGCTGTGCTTCTAAGCCAGTCTTACTAACCACGCCATCGGTGGATGCAACTGTTTGCTCTGACTGCCAAGGCTCTATGGTTGGTGATGGTTTACGCTCAGGATGAGATAGCTGTTGGCTGAGTTCTTGAACCGCTGGACTAGGTGTATAGCGATAGTCGCTCAGGAGCACTTCAAAATTAGATGAACTGGGTGCCCGGTTTGATGCCGGATTGAGGGGTGGCTTAGGAGATTGACTAGCCGAGGGGGAAAGGTCTGCCAAATGTTTTGGGGTGGGCTGATGGACCACAGGTGATGGCTGAGGTGAGACCTGGGGGACATTAGCCTGGGCCGATGTTGGTAACCGTTTTATGGGAGGTGCATTATGACGACGCTGTTGTGAACTACGAAGCTGGGATAATAATCTCTTCACCCAGCGAAAAAAATGCCGCATAAATCGCCGCACCATGGCACTTTGAACAATAGACTTGCAACCTATTCTACCGTTTGTCGATGAGATTTCTAAGATAAAGATAGGCTAGCGTTCCCCACCCTAGGCAAGTCAGCAATGCTGGGGTGAGTGGCGGTGCGATCAAACTTCTCCCCAACCTGGCTGCAGGCGCTTCATGATTGGGTTATACAGCTTAAAGTACGCAACTGAGCCCACCTGTCTGAGGAGGGCTTTTTGTTGGGTGTCAGCACCCATGCAGCGCTGGCATACGGGGTTAGTGACTTTCAGCTGGTTGAACCCTTGGCGGAGACCGCAGGCAGGCTTTTGAACGTCTAAAATTTCATGGAGGGTGTGATTGCGCAGATTTCCTAGGGGAATCTGGCCGTCGTAATCTTTGCAGCACGGTACAACAGTACCATCGTATAAAATGCCTGCTTGATCAGACGTACCGTTGCAATAGCCAAACGTGGCCGGTATGACCTCGGTGCTTTCTACATTGCCCCAGCTATCTAGGGGGAAGGTTTCTAGGGCAAGCTTGGGTGTTAGTTCAATTACCTGCCAGCGACCGGGTTTATGTCGAGCGATGCGTTGACGCAGGTCATCATCGCTGGGGCGTTGGCCACAGCCGTCCAAGAGCCTGTCTGCCCAAGCGGTCAGCTCCTGCTGCATCTGGGCTTTGCCTTCCACCACATGCATCTGCTTATGGGGGACTAAAAACGGGTGTGGTGTGGTGTCTAAAAATTTGAGATGAACTCGGGTATTGGAGTTGGGGGCGGCTAGGTTAGCCCTCACGTATTGGGTAATGCCGTCAAAATACTGTTCGGGTTTAAGCTGTGGTGGCGCACCTCGAATAATGAAGGTCAAAGGATCGGGGGTTTGTAGCGAAATAGTGACCTTGGGAATGCCGGTGTTAATTAGTTTTTGCCGATGCTCTGGTTTGATGTGAAAGGTGCTGCCATTGGTGGTGAGGTGTAGATTTAAGCCCCGAGCCAGAGCCATGTCAATGGCTTTGAAAATGTGGGGATAAATTAAGGGCTCTCCCATCAGATGAAAAGCCACAATCTTAGCTAAGTTATGCTCGGCAATCTCGTCTAAAGCTTTTTCTAACAAGGGTAGGTCCATGTGGCCACGCTTACGCTCCATGATGGCGTCTGGGCAGAAGTCACATTTGAAGTTGCAAACGTTGGTTACTTCGAGATGGATGCGCTCAAGACGGTAGCTGACCATTGCCAAGGTAAGAAAAAACGGTAATTCTAAAGTCGCCTTAGCTTAGCAAGGGTGTGTGAAAGTCGGCTGAGAATTTGGCTCGCAGGTGCCGATCGCGGTGTTTGAGCTTGGGGTTCGTGTTTAAAGCAGTGGTTTTTTCATTGAGAAAGCCTGTAAATTTCAATTTGGGGCTGATTTGTAACGAAGATCATCGGTTTTTTAAGACGGAGCTTAAGCTTTTTGGGAGAGTCTTTCTTTGATTTGAAGGTTCGTCCTAGCCTTAGGAGAACTCTTGTTATGTTTGGCTAAATTATGACCGTATCGATGGCAACCGACAGTTTGAAAACGCTCTCAGAAGCAGAGCGCATTGATTTGCTCAAGGGTTACGCTGAGCAAGATGCAATTTTTGGTAGCCCCAATCCTCGCTACAAGCAGTGCAAGGTATATTGCGATCGCTACCTCGATATTCGCATCCAGCTAGTGGGGACTGACGGTCTGACCGATGCCGATTGGGATTTGACGATCTTTTAAAGGGCAGACCTATCCGTGCCATTCGCCAACCAGGGAAGCGAACTCGTAAAATTACTACGCAGCCCTGGTAAGAAACTATGAATGACAGTGCAGCGGTTTTAGAACAGGCAGCCCAGCGTGCTGAGCAACCCGACGCCAAAGACTTAGTTACAGCACTACAGACTGTAGAAAAAAGCTCTAAAACCGCCTACACATTTTCTGATCTAACGGGTACCTGGCGTTTGTGGTTTATTACGGGTACAAAAAAGACGCGTCAAAAAGCAGGAGTTGCGTTGGGTGCAGGCAGATATCTTCCTAGCCTCATTAAGATTCGGCTCACGTATCACGCCAATAGCGACGATCAAGGAGAGGTTCAGAATTCTGTAGAGTTAGGGGGGCTGACCCTTTGCTTGACGGGGCCTGTTAAATTTTGGCCCAAGGCGAAATGTTTGGCCTTTGATTTTACCCGCATTCAAGTCGCTCTTGGCAAGTGGATCCTTTATCAGGGGCAGATTAAACCAGAAGAGGCTGATCAAGAGTTTTATCAACAACCCCTAAAAGAGCAGGCATTTTTCAAATACTTTTGGGTGACCGACCAGGGAATTGCTGCTCGTGGAAGAGGGGGTGGATTGGCTCTATGGAGTCGCTCAGATGCCTAAGACTACACCTTTAACGAGCTAGGCTGGCACTTTTTTCAAGATTGTGACTGGATTACGTCAGACTGAGGGCCATTTCATTACTGTCTGTGTAACCCAGTCGGGTGTAAAGCAGTTTGCCTGCCTCAGATGCGTGTAAAACGGCTTTTGTGCAGCCAATACCTTGCAAGTATTTTGTGGTGGCTTGCATCAGCTGGGTTGCAATACCTTGTCTGCGATGGGATGGAACCACATAGAGACCCCAAATATATCCTTTCTGATAGTCTAGGCTGAGCATTGGATACAGTTCTAAGATTTGACAACTCACTGAGCCCAAGATCTGACCACTGGCTTCTGCTACAAAACCTTGATACTGCAGCTCATGACGAGCCTGTTCAATAAAGAGCTGTGTTTTAGTTAACCAGTCGGGCTGCATGGATTGGGCGGCAAGTCCGAGCTCTAACATGACGTGCTGCAGATGCTGTGCGATCGCACCGTCATCCTGCTCAGTTGCTTTGCGAATAATGTAAGACTGTTTTTCCATCAACATTGAAACCGTTGTTTGCGCTGGTTTGATAACCATTAAATTCAAAAGGGCAGTGGTTTTAACCACTGCCCTTTTGAATAAAACCTGTTAGCGTCTAAAGCACCAATGATCGTTTGGCTTAACGCACAACGCCGCGAGTCGCCGCCATGTCGATAGGCTTCATAAAGTACAGCTGCACCATTTTCACACCGATTGTCGCGATGTGGGGTAGCTGACGCAGAAGCTTCAAAGGCTTAGGCTGATCGCTCTTGCCAATGGCAGCAACCTTCAAGCTTGCATCAGATGCTGTATCCATGTGCTTAAAGAAATCAGGATGCTCCACATTTAGCATCACAGGGAAGACCTTCGCTGCAGACTCGTTGGTTTTCTTGATAACGTGAATATCGTATTCGCGAGCATCTAAACCTAGAGAAGCATAGAACCCACTGCGCTGAATATCATTCAAGAACATCGTGGCGAATACCGACAGCAGGAAGAATCGGCACCATAGCTTAGCCTTCCAGTCGTTGAGGATCTGGGGCTGGGCCTTCATAATGGCGGAGAAGAAGTCACCGTGACGGTTCTCATCCTGACACCAGTTCTCAAAGAACTGGAAGATAGGATAAATTCGATTCTCGGGATGAGAGTCTAAGTGACGGAAAATAGTGATGTAGCGCCAGTAGCCAATTTTCTCAGACAGATATGTGGCGTAGAAAATGAACTTGGGCTTAAAGAAGGTGTAGCTCTTGCTCTTGGTCAAAAAGCCGAGGTCTAACTGCAGGTTAAAGTCCGACATGGCCTTGTTGAGAAAGCCAGCATGACGAGCTTCATCGCGGGACATTAGGGTAAACCCTTCAGCCAGGAGCGGATTTTTGTCCTTGAGACGACGACCTAGTTCTTTGTAAAGCAAGAATCCAGAGAATTCAGCTGTACAGGAACGCTCTAGAAATTCAATAAACAGCTCTCGGGTTTTGCCATCAATGTGCTCCCAGGACTGGTCAAACACATCGGTCCGCACGAAGTGATGGCGGTTATAGTCGGCACGGAACTCTTCTATGATGGCGCGTACCTCATCCTCATTGACGGATAGGTCCATCTCGGCCATTTCGTCAAAGTCGGTGGTGTAGAAACGGGGGGTGAGGATCGTGTCCTTCGAAGGTGCCTTAACCCCAGGCCGTAGCTCATCAAATTGAGTATTTTCCTGAGGTTTCCTTAGGGAATCTACCATGAGTCCTCTATCAAGATATTTATGGTCAACGCGCTATGAAACCGCATTAAAAGGGTGTGCCAGTCAATCGATAGAAAACTGACAACATACGTGGCTTTTAGTTTACCAAGGTCGCCGACCTCGAACGGTCTGAAAGTAATGAATAGGTTACATTTCGCAATAAAATGGTGAGTGGTTAAATGGTCAATCGTGGTGGATGTTAATGAAGACGTTACAGGTGCTCCTGTTCTGTCAGGTGTTTGCTGTTGGTTCGTTGCCAGAGGGGGCTCAAAACCCAAAGCAGGATAAACGGTAGTAGGGCAAACCAGAGGGTTTGATAGCTCAGCAAATAAAACAGACCAAATAGCTGACGGGGAATGGGGGTGGTGTTCCAAAGCATACCGACTAGCACCGCTAAACTGACCGCACCCACTTGTAGTGAAAACGCTGGTAAGTTGGCCAAACCGTTGAGTCTTAACCTGGGTGGGTAAAACCGTTCATAGAGGTTTTGCCAATCTGGAAAAGCGGCGTATATGCTCAGAATCGATGTGAATGGAATACCCAACAGCAGCGTATTAAAACTGTGGAAGATGGGAGCCAATCGGAAAATAATTGCTTGGGCAATTCGGTGAAAGAGGACGAGTATAAAGGCGGCTTCAAACAGCAGTACCGTGTACTGAGCGGAAATTGCTAATACAGTGTTCTGGCCGATGTAAGGGCCTAGGGGATGAATGGGAAACCCGTTGGTGAGATTGCTTTTAATCCCTTTTGACAGGACAAAATCACCAACAAATCGAGGCTCAACTAACCAAGACATCTCCATCAGTTTGACCACAGCCGCTGATAGAAACAAGATTGATAGGACGATCATTAGCCCCCGCGCTGGCCAGATGTAGCGCCAAGAAGAGTCCTTAGGATCGACGATAATCTTGCCCTGCTTTTGTTTGAGTAATGCATCAACAGAATAGGTGGCACCCCATTTAGACAACAGCATAAATAGGGGAACATAAAAGACCGTGAGGACGATGGTGCGCTCTTGAATTAAAAATCCGGTGCGGAAACTGGCTAAGCCAAACCCTACGACTAGTACTAGGAGGGTGGCTATACGGGTTTGATACCCTAGCAGCAGCAGGATTAATGCTGTCACTAAGAGCATTTCCATGGCGGCGTAGCTCCCCCCTGGTAGTGGTGATAGCCCACGCAGGATGACGGTCGGATTCCATTGGCTGGCAGGGACCAACCTGAGCTCGTCAAACTTTAGGTGGCTGAGGAACCAGAGATAAAACAGACTGTATACGATGCGATAAAGCCCCATCCGCCCGGCGGCGTTGCGCTCAGGCCGGGTGAGCCATCGGACGTAGCGACTCTCAAGACGCTTAAAGAAATGCATAGGGGGAGGTCTGGCGGACTATCTAACTATTTAATCGATGACTCTAATGGTTGCGGTGAAGGTTTGAAGCGATCAATGAGAACAGTCTGAATCGGTTGTTCTAAGTTGATCGGGGGATGTTGTTCAAAGTCAACCTGCCAAACGTATTGCCAGGCTTCAATTTGCTCAACGTTGGCATCAGTGACAAACTCTATCTGTTTAATCAGATAGGGGCGATAAATTTTTTGTTGCTCAGCAGTGCCTGTAATCGCCGTCTGCATGAGTCGGTGCCCAGGGGTTTGGTTGGATGTGTCGTCATCTAAGGTGTAGAGGTCCATGGGGCGTAAGGTGTGCTGTTGCCCAGCGCTATCTAACACGCGAAGTTCGAGGCGACTGACTTCAGCAGAAGGACGATATTCTCCGCTGGCATACATGTCCCACCAGGTAAATGGCCACAGGCTGCCGCCAAGGGCAAGGAGCACAAAGGGGATGGCTGTAGTGGCGTATTTGGCTAACGTTAGTTCTTTGATTTCCATGAACGCCAGTTTATCGTAGTGGCAGCCATACACTCACCTAAGCTGTGGTTTGGCGGATTAAAGTCCGATCAGACCATCATGAGTCTCAGCTTTGGGGTGCTGGTCAGATTACGGTTCAACCCCTTCGATGTCTTGTGTGGAAGGCTCTTGTGAGGGCGGCAGACCTTCGTCGATGGCTGCTTCCTGTTCTTCCTGGACGTCTTCTACAGCGTCTTCAATTTCATCGTCATCGACAATGGGCTCATCGTCCTCTGCATCCTTACTTTTGGCTTCATGGGCGGTTAGTTCGACGTCGGCTAGGGTCTGCATGGCTTCATGATCTAATACTCCTTCGTAGGCGTATCGGTTGTAGCCGCCATTTTCAACAATGGCTTGGAGATAGTCTACTCGTTCTTGGGGAGCCGGGTGGGACGACATCCAAGGGACAACCTGACGGTCGCCATAGCGCTCGTCTAGGGCAAGCATGAGGCCGTGCATGCCATCAGCCGCGTAGCCGCCAGAGGCTAAAATCTGGGTGCCGACAATATCGGCCTGGCGCTCCATCTGTCGAGAATAGCCCGAGACAATGGCATTGGTGACGAGGCCCGGTAGGGGTAAATATTGGGTGAGGCTAGCGGTAAGGTTACCTTTGGTTACCATCTGAAAACCGTGGGACAGAACGGCGTGGGATAGCTCATGGCCTAATAGACCGGCTAACTCAGCTTCAGAGTCCGTATCTAAGATGGCTCCAGAATTGACGAAAATTTTACCGCCGGGTAGGGCAAAGGCATTAAGCTCACGGTCAAGTACTACGTCAAAGGTGTAGTCAAAGTCATCTCGACCGGCTACGGCGGCTAGTTTGTTGCCGACGCCACGCACATAGGCTAAAAGTTCTTCGTCTTGGGAAAGGGGAAGCTGTTTTCGGGCTGAGTCGGCGACGGATGCACCGAGGGATTTTTCGCCCTGGAGCAAGATGATGCTGGAGTTGAGGGCGGTAAATGGACCGTATAGGCCACCGGTTAGGAGATAGCCAGCGGCTCCGGTGAAGATATTTGCGATCGCATTATTCCGAATTTGTGCGTTAGTGGCCGACTTAAACCGGTCTAAGTTTTCATCGGCCAGGCTAGCATAGCGCTCGGCGTCAGGGTGGTCGGCATTGAGCAATGAAAACTGACGGGAGGCAATGGATGCCTCAATCCATTCTTCCTGGAGCATCATCAGCTCAATTTGGGCGCTGAGAAGATCGGGATCGTAGGGATAGAGGGTAAGGGCCTTTTCTAAGACCATCTCCGCATCCTCAGGACGCTCATAGGTTTGTAACAGCTCGGCGTAGCGCAAATGACCTGGAATAAAGGCCGGGACTTCTGTGGTGAGCAGCTCCAGGGGCACTAAGGTTTGAGATTCGCGCCCGGCTTCGATGCCGCGGGCAGACTCACGCCAATAGACGGCCCCCCCGGCAGAGAGCTGTTCGGGGTCGCTGTAGGGCTGGGTAGGAATATCTTCTAAATCGTCTTCGTTTCGCCAGCCAAAGGTTTTGGCTTCTCGATAAAGCTCCTCGGCAGCGGCAATATCACCGGCCAGGTACAGTCTGTCTGCTTCTATAATCAGCTCCCGCTGAAACCAGGTTTCCCGTTCGACAACAGCGGCTTCGGGGTCGTATGCCTCATCCTCGGCGGTAGTTGCCGCCTCATCGCTGGCGTCGCTGGCTTCGACGCTCTCTTCTTCGGCGGGGTCTGGCGTCTCAGACGTATCAGTGCCGCTCTGTAGAATGATGTGCTCGGGGCGCTCGGGGGTGGCGGCACGGCTGGGCACGACCGGACTGAGCAATAGCGTCAGGCTAAAACCCACAGCTAGGAGAAGCGCAAAACGTTGGTTGGCCTTCATGGTAAGTAGGAATAACGATTAAATGACGGGTGCCCCGATGGAATTATTCTGACAAATCTCCTTTGAAATTACCTGAGCGAAAGCGCTTGTTGTCGTCTGTGGCGGCGGTCCAGCGTGGAGCTGACGGACTAAAATCGCGCAAATGCGACAGCAGAATAGGGGGCAGCGCCATATACTAAGTTTTATGACGCGTTACGAAATCACCCACCATGAGCCCTGACACCATCGAGGCAATTAAGCCCTATTTGAATTTTTTCCATCCGTTAATGATGTGGGTCCTGTTTGGTCTCACAATCTATGCTGCGTATCTGGGCAGTCAAAGCCGCAAGGTGCGCTATGTCACTGGTGACGAAAAGAAAGAGCTAATTAAAGGCAAGTTTGCCATTAAGCATCACCAGATTGGGTCGATTATTTTGGCGCTGATGGTCTTAGGGACCATTGGCGGTATGGCGGTTACTTATATCAACAATGGCAAGCTGTTTGTGGGTCCCCATCTAATTGCCGGTTTGAGTATGACGGGGCTGATTGCGATCGCAGCCTCCCTGGTCCCCTATATGCAGCGGGGTAATGAAACCGCTCGCCTCACCCACATCAGCCTTAATGTTGTGCTCGTCGGTTTATTTGGCTGGCAGGCTTTCACCGGCATGCAAATTATGCAGCGAATTTTGGAAAATGCGTTTGGTATTGTTTTTTAACGTGTAGATTAAACAACTGATGTTGTTTAGTACTTAAGAAACTTTGGTTAAAGGAGCAGTCCCCTGGGTCGGCTCCTTTTTGATTATGGTGTCACTTCCGTTTTACGCTGATCGTCTGCTGATCCTCCGTCGTACGTTTGCCTGCTATGGCCTCTGCAAAGACCGTTAGTTTCCCTCCCTGGTTCGTCCAGCTGGCAATGGCCTTGAGTGGCTTGGTGGCCTATGGTTATAACTTTTCAAAGGAAAACGTTTTTAATCAGCTACCGGCTGTGATGGCGTTACTAGATCCGACCCTGTACAGCCAGGATTTTTACGTGCAGGAGATGCTTCGGTTTACACCGAGGTCCTATTACTATTACCTCCTGGCGCTGCCAGCAAAACTGGGGTTGAGCCTGCCGCTGGTGTGTTTTTTGTATTTTGCGATCGCATTTACCGGCTTTAGCCTAGGGCTTTATGCCATGGGTCGTGCCCTGGGGAACTCAACGCTGACGGCAGCAGTTTTGGCATTTCTGGGGCTGGCTGTGGTCGATGGCACTGTGGGCTTTACCGATCTGTTTCGACGCACTCCGAACCCCAGCGTGTTTGCGATTGCCATTGCTACTTGGGGCATTTACTTTTGTCTGCGGCAACAGTGGACCCGTGGCTATGGTCTATTTGGCATTACCTGTCTGCTGCAGTTTTTGATTGGGCTGTTGCCGGGACTGTTGTTTACGCCAGCCCTGTTTATCCATAGCCTAAAACGGCCTAGGCAATTTGCCTGGGCCTGGGGAGCTCTCATGGTGCTGGCGGGCATGGTCTATGCCCCGATGTTGCTAAGCGGGAGTACCAGCAGTGATTTGCTAAGCGGAGAGCAGTTTATCTGGCTGTATGGCTATGTGCGCCATCCGCATCACATTATCTTTTCCGCATTTTCCACCAACAGCTGGTGGCGGTTTGGTCACTTTACCTTAGCTGGGCTGCTCTGCTTGTATGGTTCTCAGCAGCTCAAGCCGGTTCATAAAATGACCCTGGCCTCAGCCATGGTGACGGGCTGTGGTCTATTGGTCCTGGGCTATGGATTTGTGGAGATTTACCCGATTGCCACCGTCGCTAAGCTGCAGTTTGCTCGGACAACGCCGTTTATTTTGCTCATGGCCCTCACAGCCATTGCTGTCTATGCCAGTGAGCACTACCACCGGGGTCATCGGGCGTTGGGGCTAATTTTGATCGCGACCCCCGTCATTGATAACCTGGGCGGTCTGATTACATTGGTGGTGGTGGCCCTGACGCTAATTAAGCCAGGTACCGATGCCTTTTGGCAGCGCGTTAACCAAAAAAGCTGGGCCTTACCGTGGCTGGCCTACGGTCTTTTTTTAGCGGTGCTGACTATTACCTATTCCTATCATCTGGCGCTGTTTTTAAGTTTTGCCTATCCGTTTTTAAGAGAAGAATTTCCTGCCCAGGCTAGACGATTGCGACTGGCTGCCTGTGGGGTAACCGCGATCTGTGGATTATTTGTAGCCTTGCACTTGGGGGGTGTGGTGTCCCATCGGAGCTTAGGACTGGTCCACCGGGCCATCAAGTTTGCCCCCTTGGTTGATCACCCCCTCAAGCAGCTGGCGGTCAATGCCCGTGATGCCACCTCCATTGATGCGCTGGTGCTGGTGCCCCCATCGGATCGAATGTTTCGGTTCTACAGCCAGCGGTCGGCGGTGGTGAGCTTTAAGGCGTTTCCATTTACTGATGCCGGAATTGTTACCTGGCAGGAACGTATGGAGGCGATGCTCGGTGAGCTGCCAGCGGAGATAGAGGAGAAGTTAGATGGGTTATTTATGCAGCGAACAGGAGCAGAGCTGGGTGCGATCGCAGCAAACTATAACGCGACCCATATCCTGACCCGTCAAGATTGGCATCCTGATATCCCTGGTAGCACTGTGATCGACCAACAAGAAGGCTGGGTATTGTGGGCTGTAAATCGTGACTCTAATTGACAATTGACCCGGACGATATGTAGCAGTCGACAGCCGCTTATTTCAAAGCCAGAATGCCCTGTTCCTTAAGTTTAGGATTGAACTTGATAGGCATTTGGGCTCCCCGAGCTTCGACCTTTGCTTTCACGTCCACTTCCACCCGGCGAGCTAACTGCTTTAGGAGTTTGTTAATTTCGGTGGGGTCGGCATTGTCGATTTCATGCCGCTCCGCCTCGGTCATGAATGTTTTGGCATCAATCGGTTTCTCCCAGGCTATCTGGGCGTCGCTGTTGCCAGCGGGAATGGCTCCATTCTCTGCTAGCCAGGCCTTTCGAATGTTGTCCAGCAGAGTGCGGCTGGGGCGCTCCACTGTGTGGACCTTAAACCAGTGGCACTGTTCTGGACAGCGCACCAAATGCTGGACTAACCCAACGTTTACATTGCGTGAAAAGCCTACATATTGAAGGGTTTGAGCCTGATCAAAAATGGCATAAATCCCGACCTTACCGTCTAACTCCGATGGCAATGCCCCATCTACTAGATAGGGCTGCATCTCTAAGCTCGCTAGGGTGGGCATTGGGTTGGCCATAGTGGATCGAAGAGTGAACGTGAATGACGCTCTTTATCGTAGTGCGGTCGCTTCCAGGATGCAGGTTCTTTCAAATAAACTCAACGATTGCCGTTCTACCTGTTTCAAAAAGAAACACTATAGTGAAGGAAAATTTGTTTTTTTCTGTTCTGTCATGGGCACTCCAAAAGACCTGACCAATCGGATCATTTTTGTTTTGCTGATTGGTTTTATTGGCTGGCAGCTCTTGCGGCTGGGGTTAATTGTCGGTGTGGCCAATGGTTGGATGTGAGGCTTGGGCTGAGGGGCCAGTACCCACTACTCTCCTAACCTGACGTGCCATCGACACGCCTGGCTATGGGAGATATGCATTTGCTATAGAATGCTGATTGCTGTTTTGAACGGTAATTTATGCCCGCTCCCCACATACCGACCGTTGCTTGGACCTGGCCCATAGGTGCAAACTGGGAAACGCCTTACATTGTTCGCTACGCCAGTAACTTAGATGATGGTCCTGAGCATGGAATTCCCCTGGGTGGGCTGGGGGCAGGCTGTATTGGTCGAGCTCCCAATGGCACGTTTAACCTGTGGCATTTAGATGGCGGTGAGCATACCTTTGATCAGTTCCCAGCCTGTCAGTTTGCGGTGTATGAGCACAGTGCGGGTGAGTCAAAGACCTATGCCCTGGCAACGGCAGGCGACGGATTAGATAGCTGGGTCTGGTATCCGGCCAGTGGGCACACGGGGGGCACCTACAAAGCTCTCTACCCCCGCAGCTGGTATGCCTATGGGGACATCTTTGACGCGGAGCTAACCTGTGAGCAGTTTTCGCCCATTTGGCCTGATAACTATCAAGAAAGCAGCTACCCAGTGGCGGTGTTTGTTTGGACCGCCCATAACCCCACTACCCAGCCCATCACCCTGAGTATTTTGCTGAGCTGGCAAAACATGGTGGGCTGGTTTACGAATTCTGAGGCGTCGCCAGACATTCGGCAGCGGGAGGATGGCAGTCCGTTTTATGACTATGTGCCCCGTCTGCGTCAGAGCGCTGGCAATTTTAATCAGCTGGTACACAGTGATAAGGCCCTTGGCATTGTCATGGATGGGGCATGGACTGGCAGCCCCACCGAGGGTGATGGTCAGTTTTGCATTGCGGTACCGGTGGGTGACGGGGTAACTTACCACACCCGTTGGGATGCCGCTGGCGATGGGGCCGATCTGTGGGAAAGCTTTGCTGCTGACGGTACTTTACGTAATGTTGCTGATACAACGTCTGTGATGGGTGACGGGCAGCTGGGGGGTGCGATCGCAATTCAAATAACCCTAGCTCCTGGCGACACCCAAGAACTTCCCTTTGTCCTCAGCTGGGATTTACCCGTTACAGAGTTTGCCACCGGCAAGATAGCCCATCGTCGATATACCGACTTTTTCGACCGGACTGGCCGAAATGCCTGGCCGCTAGCCCAGATAGCCCTCGCCAACTATCAAGCCTGGCAACAAAGCATTATCGACTGGCAACAGCCCATCCTTGACCGCAAAGATTTGCCCGACTGGTTCAAAATGGCCCTGTTCAACGAACTCTACGACATGGCCAGTGGCGGTACCCTATGGTCTGCAGCCAGTGACGCTGATCCGGTGGGGCAGTTTGGCGTGTTGGAATGCATGGACTATCGCTGGTATGAAAGCCTGGATGTCAGGCTATACGGTGGTTTCGCAACGCTGATGCTGTGGCCCGAGCTAGAAAAAGCCATCATCCGAGCCTTTGCCCGCGCCATTCCAACCGAGGACTCGAAGCAGCGCATCATTGGCTATTACTACACTGTGGGAGAAGGTGAACACCTGGCCCCCCGAAAAATTAAGGGAGCCACCCCCCACGATTTGGGTGCGCCCAATGAGAACCCCTGGATTGCCACCAACTACACCAGCTATCAAGACTGTAATCAGTGGAAGGATTTACCCAGCGACTTTGTGTTGCAGGTTTACCGTGCCTTTTTGCTAACGGGTGGTGATGACATCAACTTTTTGGCCGAATGTTGGCCCGCCGTTACAGAAACCATTCAATATCTCAAGCTGTTTGATCTCGATGGTGATGGCGTCCCTGAAAATGGTGGTGCGCCAGACCAAACCTTTGATGACTGGCAGCTTAAGGGGCTAAGCGCTTACTGTGGTGGTCTATGGCTAGCGGCCTTAGAAGCGGCCATCAAAATGGGCGATCTGCTACAGCAGCACCGGAAAATTTCTGGCAGTTTCGCCATTGTTAAATCCCAATATCAGCGCTGGATCAAGCAGGGCAAAATCGTTTACCAAAACAAGCTTTGGACCGGTAGCTTCTACCGTCTAGACGCCGAGAGCAATTCTGATGTGGTGATGGCCGACCAGCTCTGTGGTCAGTTTTGCACCCGTCTGATGAACCTGCCAGATATTGTCGATGCCGAATATATCGATATCGCCCTCGATACTATTTATGATGCTTGCTTCCTTAAGTTTAATGAGTATGCCGCTAGTCACGCGACGCCACAAAATCAAAAATTTGAAGGCTCCCAGACCGGATTTTTTAGTGCCGCTCAGCTAGGAGTGGCTATTGGTGCCGCTAATGGGGTTAAACCCGACGGCTCCCCAGAAAATCCAGATGATACCCACCAGCTAGAAGTGTGGACGGGCATTAACTTTGGGCTGGCAGCCTTTTTAGCCCAGATGGGTAAACGAGATCAGGCCATGGCCATCACAGAAGCCGTTGTGAGACAGATTTATGACCACGGGTTACAGTTCCGGACGCCAGAAGCCATCACTGCCATGGGCACATTCCGTGCCTGTCATTACCTGCGGCCGATGGCTATTTGGGGGCTCTATGCTCAGCTCTAGTGTGGGTCTGCATCAGTGCAGATGGGCGTAGCCCCTCGCCGTAGCAGTCAGTGACCTCAGTCGAGCTACCCATGTCATGGGGAACATTCATCACCTCAGGAATCGTCATCCTTGAATCTGTTGAATTTTTACAATGGACTGTACAGACCCACAGGAGGAGTGATTTTATGGGCGCGTTTTCAGGAACTAATAACCATGTCACCAGCGGTAACATAGGCGTTGCTATCATCGCCGGAGTCGGGGGAGACCTTGCTTTTCAAAATTTCTCAACGGATGCTGCCGGAGATCTACAAGGTTATTTGACCATTGGCGGTGATCTATCTAGGCAGACCGTTGACCTTGGCGTGTTGCCTGCAACCAGCGGTGAGTTTAATATTGCATTTCCTGGTGATACCGACATTAGCCTGTTTGATACGGTGGTGGTGGCTGCTGGTGAAACTAGCGTTGGTACGGCCAGAGTGCCTTAGGCTAGGCAAATTTGCCGTTGCTGATTTAAGGGATACAGCAAATGTCCTGATGCATTAGGGCATTTGCGCGTCAGGCTAGCCGCTGAAACTAAAGGCTTTCAGGGACACCTGTTGTATTGACTAACCTGACAGATGCTACAGATCGGTGAGCCATGTCCTATGCCAGCATCTTTCAGATCAAGTCATCCCGAGAATCAGCTACTAGCCATGGGTCGAGCTACCAGACATTGGCTATGGGATGTTATTGCTTATCAAGCAGTGAAAGCTGGTGCCCTTGGGGTGATCGCTGGGGCTGCTTTAGCTGGGCTAGATTGACGCCTTCATGACCCAATAGCCAGCGTTTGCGGTCTAATCCGCCAGCGTAACCAGTCAAACTCCCATTGGCACCAATAACGCGGTGACAAGGCAACACGATGGAAATCGGGTTAAGACTATTGGTGGTGCCCACGGCTCTAACTGCCTTGGGGTTACCTAACTGACGCGCGAGTTCACCATAGGACATGATCGCGCCCGGGGGAATGGAGCGTAGCGCCTGCCACACCTTAGCCTGGAATTTTGTGCCGCCAGGGTTTACTGGAATAGGATCAAGAGCCGTCAAATCGTTGTCGAGATAGGCACCAATGCGATCTATTAGGTCCTTTTCAAAGTCTGTAAAACCATTACCATTGGCTAGTGGTTCAGCCAGGCTGAAGCTGCCGTATCGTTTTGCTAGCAGACGCATCAGTCTGGACTCATAGCCTGCATAATCTAGAGATACTAGGGCCTGTCCATCGGTGACCAGCAATATTTCTCCGATGGGCGATGCCATCTTGGCTAAACGTAGGGGGTTACACGACTGAGTCATGGTGGTTCCCAATCAGCTTGCTACGATGAAAAATCGTACAGCCCTACCATAGCACCCGGATATTGTTTTCTTTCTATTAGCTTACCAAGGCGATTAAGCTGTTCTACGATAGCTTCTTCTGACTTAGGTCGTTTTCGAGCTAACAGAATCCAAACCCTCTTTTTATTTTTTAACTGTGTTTGTTTGAGATTGTTGAGTTCTTGATAGTGACTTTTTAAATCATCATCAGAGACTTTCCAAATGCCGATATTCTGGAGTTGACTCAGAATAATATCGGGCACTGGTAGTTCGAATCGACGGTTGTAGAACTCAAACTGTAGCTGTGCCCCTGGCAAAACATAGAGCTTATCTCCTGCTTGCCAGTGAGTATCGATGTATCGGATTGTCGGTCTCACGTGATCAAAATGCAGACTAGTGGGCACTATCATACCGTGTAGACCTCGCCTTAACGGCATGAATATAAGTGTCACAGCCATGATGAGGCTGATAATACCTAGAATGTGAGGCTTTTGCCCCCAGCGTCCTAACCAAAAAACAATACCTTCTGCCAAGAGAATAAGGGCAAAAGGAGTTAAAAATAAGATCAGTCGTTCCCGAAAGGGATATTTATGGAGAAAAGCTGCGATTAGCGTCACTAAAAATGGGCTGCTGAGGTAGAGCAGTCGTAGTTTAGCTGTGCGGTATAACAGAATACAGCCGGTGACAAACGCCACCATGGCAACACCGTCGGCAGGACCCAAAAAGCCTAGGGGCCGGTAGAAAAAGCGACCAAAGGAATCAAATAGCCATACGATGTCTAGCAGATTGTCGGGGTACCGACCGGCCCAGTTTTCTGCAAGATCGGTATCTGCAAGAGCTTTGTTAATGACGCCAAAATATAGGCCGCAAAAGCTGAGAATCCAGCTCCCGTATAGGGGAAGTCGTCGGAGGAAAAAATCTTTGAGGGCTGTTTTTGGAGCTTGCCACAGTCGTAGTGAGAGAATATTTGCTGCTTCTACCCCTGCGATGACAAAAATACTGGGGAATGACAACCAAATACTGATGATGCCGAGGATGCCTGCTGTTAACAGCTTATTCAGGTTGGGCTTGAGCGTGGCTAAGGATGTGACTGCCGTGAATAGTAACAACCCAATGGAGACATCCCAGCTGTAGGGTTTTGTCTCGCTGGCAAAATAGGCAATGTAGCCCTGTACCGAGAAGAGAATAATAGCAATGGGTCTGACCCACCCTTGGGCAAATGTTTGGGTAAATCGGTAGAACAGACCCAGGGATAACAGGCCACCTATAAGTGGAAACAGGCGCAGACTATATTCGTGACTGCCCCAGGTATCAATGGCAAATTTTTCAGCCCAGAGAAATAGAGGTGGGGCTGCCTGGTTATAGTCGAGGGCATCGAGCAGTTCCAGATAGCTGCGGTCTAGTAGATTGAGCCCAATGGCAACTTCGTCAAACCAAAGGGAGCGGTTGCTCAGGTATTGGACCAATCTGATTAAGACCCCCAACCCCACTCCCAGTAGAGAACAGATCTCTATCCAATGGGAACGGGTTAGGGATTTTAGTTTCTGGGTGAGCACGATGGGGGTGATAAATAGCAGACTGTTACTTGTCTACCATGTTTGCTGAGTGCCAAACCTAGCTGGCCAAGACGGGACTACAGGTTTTACAAATGGCTTCGATATGCCGATGGTCAGTGCCGCAGCAGCCTCCAAGGACGCTGAGGTGGGGTAACTGATGCTTGAGCTGATAGAAACGCTCGCCTAAATCTTGAGGGTTGCCCTCGTCTAGGGTTTCAGATTCGTCTAGCTCCGCGTGGCTCATCATGGAGGCGTTGGCCCGGATACCCCGGATCCTTTCTACCCAAGCGCCTTGGTTGAGAATGGCCCGGTCAAAGTGGATGGGATGGGCACAGTTGATCATGTAGTAGGCAGGGTAGCTGTGGGTGGCTTGATCCACCATGTGAATAGCTTCCTCCAGACCTAGGCCGGTGGGTAGCTTGCCGCTGGTTTCGACGGTAAAGGAAATGACCACGGGCATCCGGGCCTTTTGGGCGGCGTGGGTGATGCCAATGGCTTCTTGGGGATAGGTCATCGTGATGGCTGAGACGAGGTCGGCAGCGGTATCGCGGAAGGTGTTGATCTGGGGCTGGTGGTACTGCTCGGCTTCGGTGACGGTCATCAGACTGTCGGGGCTATAGCCGTCGTCACGGGGGCCGATGCAGCCGCTGATGACGATGGGACTATCGAAGGTGGCGTAGGTATTGCGGGTGATTTGGAGAAGTGCGATCGCACGTCGATTGATATCGGCTAATTCCGCTGCACCATAGCCTTGGCGATGACCCCAATCAGCGCTTGCCCGCCAGGTAGGGCTTTCTAGAACCAGACCCATTTTGTAAGTTTGGGCCAATTCACCATAAATATTGAAATAGTTGTGCAGAGCTTCAGTCCCCAGCGGGCGGTCCAACAATATAAAGGCGGCAAAGTCAGGTAAATCCCACCCCTGCTGAAAAAGTAGTACAGTTTCTAGCCCGCCATCAGTAATAAAAATGGTGTCAGCCAGCTGCGGCAGCTGATGTCGATAGTAAGCCATAGTTCGGTTTCCCTAAGTGTGTGAACGATTTGGTTTAATTTGATACAAATCGCGTAGGGTGATTCCTCAGGGTGTCCTGTGATATTCATCACGCCTCCGGGAACCGATTAAGCAGCCATCCCCAGACAACCGTGGCAAAATAGGCAGTGACCCATGCCCATTGCTCTCCATGCTGCGTCTTGCTGAAATCAAGCTGCCCCTCGACCACACAGACGAGGATTTACACAGAGCTGTCTTGAAGAAACTACGTCTCAAGGCGTCTGATCTGACGCGTCTGAGCATCTTTAAACGTAGCTACGACGCCCGTAAACGTGATGAGATTCGACTGGTGTACATCGTTGACGTTGCAACACCCAAGCAAAAACAGCTGTTGAGCTGCTTTAAAAAAGATCCCCACATAAAGCCCACGCCGGATACCACCTATCACTATGTAGCCGAAGCCCCCAGGTCTATCGACCATCGTCCCGTTGTCATTGGCAATGGTCCCTGCGGTATGTTTGCTGGGTTGCTCCTGGCCCAAATGGGCTTTAAACCCATTATTCTAGAGCGGGGCAAAGCGGTGCACGAGCGCTCAGTCGATACCTTTGGCTTTTGGAGTAAACGAAAGTTTAAACCTGAGTCCAATGCCCAGTTTGGCGAAGGTGGTGCCGGTACCTTCTCCGATGGCAAGCTCTACAGCCGCATCAAAGACAATAACCACCACGGGAGAAAAGTACTACAGGAATTAGTCAATGCGGGGGCTGTTCCAGAAATTCTCTATGTCAACAAACCCCACATTGGCACCTATCGACTAGTCAAAATTGTTGAGAACCTGCGTCACACAATTCTCTCGTTAGGGGGAGACGTCAGGTTTGAAACGCGGGTAGACGATATTGATATCGACGATCGCCAGGTACGGGGCGTCTTGCTCTCCAATGGCGACTATCTCCGCACCGATCACGTGGTGCTATCGGTGGGGCACAGCGCCCGCGACACCTTTGAGATGCTTCACCGACGGGGCGTCTATATTGAGCCCAAACCATTTTCCATTGGCTTTCGCATAGAACATCCCCAACCGCTGATCGATCGGTGTCGCTTTGGTCAACAGGCCGGACATCCCATCTTGGGTGCTGCCGACTATAAGTTAGTTCACCACTGCAGCAACGGTCGCTCGGTCTATAGTTTTTGCATGTGTCCAGGGGGACAGGTGGTGGCCGCCACCTCCGAAACCGAACGAGTGGTTACCAATGGCATGAGCCAGTACGAACGCAGTGGTAAAAATGCCAATAGCGGGATAGTCGTTGGCATTACGCCCGACGACTATCCCGAGGGGCCGCTGGCCGGTATCGCCCTGCAGCGAGCGCTAGAGTCCCGTGCCTTTGCCCTGGGGGGCAGTACCTATGAAGCCCCCGGTCAGCTAGTTGGAGACTTTCTTAAAGGACAACCGTCCACCCAGCTAGGGCAGGTAAAGCCGACCTACCGACCCGGTGTTCATCTGTGCGATCTCAGCCCGAGTTTGCCCGATTACGCCATTGAGGCTATCCGCGAAGCGATTCCTGTCTTTGACAAAAAAATCACTGGTTTCGCCATGCATGACGCGGTGCTAACGGGGGTGGAAACTCGTACATCGTCCCCCATTCGCATCAAGCGCGGTGATGATTTTCAAAGTCTCAATACTAAAGGCCTCTACCCTGCTGGCGAGGGGGCAGGCTACGCAGGGGGGATTCTGTCTGCGGGGGTTGACGGTATCAAAGTCGCTGAAGCGATTGCCTTGAGCATGGTTGAAAAAGCCTCTTGTTTAGTAGGTTAAACGATGAAATATACAGATCTTCTGCAACATCCTGAAGGTGGACGCTACCTGGAAATTTATCGCTCTGCCACAACGGTGACCACTGACCGTAAAACCAGAGCGGCTCTAACCCACATATACTTTTCCCTAGAGCCCCATGAGGTCAGCCGGTTCCATCGGGTCAGCAATGACGAGGTATGGAATCTCTATCAGGGAGAGGGTTTATATCTTTACCAATGGGATGGTTATTCTTCTGACATTGAGTCTACGGAACTCTCAGCCCAGTCTATGAACTTCTGCCATGTGGTTCCTGCAGGATGCTGGCAGGCGGCTGTTCCCATGGCACATCGGGTATTGGTGGGATGTTCTGTTGCACCTGGGTTTGAGTTTGCTGATTTTGAACTCATTGACCCTGAATCAGCGACAGCTAAGCAGCTGCTGACGATGAATCCAGAACTATCCAGGCTGGTTCTGGTGTAAGGGGGCTCGTATCTCTTCTATCCGGTCGTTGGCATCGACGTCAGAATAAGTTTGCTAAAGTCTGGCAGACGACCGAGCGTATTACTCGATTGGTCGTGACCGAGTTTTCCTACAGGATTGTTTATTTTTAAGATAAATTTCTCTGATGAGGAAATGAAAGGTTTTTAGTACAATTGAACCATCCTGTAGCTGTTGAGTTTTTAATTCAGCCCTAATCTAATTGCTTGGGTAGGGTTGCTCCATTTTGATTTGTTGTTTTTAAATATGTTTTAGGAGATGGCTATGCAATTAAGTCCTTATCTCTCTTTTGATGGTTGTTGTGAGACTGCGTTTAAGTTTTATGAGCAATGTCTCGGTGGCAAAATTGAAGCGATGATGCCCTATAAAGGTTCACCCATGGAAACAGAGGTTTCTATGGAATGGGCCAATAAGGTGATGCATGGAGAGTTTAAAGTGGGAGAGTTTGTTGTCATGGGCTCTGACTGCATGCCGGGCAAGCACGAGAAAGCTAAAGGGACTGCTCTGATGATTGGGATTGAGGATCCGGCAGAGGCAGAACGTGTGTTTAATGCTCTGGCGGAAAATGGTGTGGTGACAATGCCAATTCAGGAGACTTTCTGGGCAGAAAAATTTGGCATGTTGGAGGATCAGTTTGGGATTCCGTGGATGATTAACTGTGATCGGGCAGCTTAATTGACTGAAATTTAAAGGGTTTGTGTCAATAGCCAGCGATGGTCAAATATTGGGTGGTGCTGTTCCTAGGGATGGTTTTATCTGAAAAATCCTGATTTGCTGCATCATCACCCGATTGCTGCCTCTCCCAGATTATTAACGGCAAACATTGATGGGAAAGAATGATGGAAAGATTAACCTATGAAGTTCAGATCCAGGCTCCTAAAACATCGGTTTGGAGTACGTTAATTGATGCGGAGAGATATTCGCAGTGGATAAAAGCTTTTTCTCCTAATTCTTATACTGATGGGGAGTGGAAGCAAGGAACCTACATTAAGTTTTTGGATCCTGATATGGGTGGTACTAAGGCTTTTGTGGAAGCACTAGAACCTAACGAACATATTCTGGTACGTCATGTTTCAGTGATTAGTAAAGCAGGAGAAGAGAGTACGGATGGTGAAATGGCCAGCAAATGGGTCGGCACTACTGAGGAGTATCGATTGACGGAGAATGACAATATGACGTCTCTGTTAATTGAAATAAAAACCCATAGTGAGTTTGTTCCAATGTTTGATTCTAGCTGGCCTGAGGCTTTGAAACTGATCAAAGAACTCAGTGAGTAGCGCGGTGCTACTGGATGTACTGTTCAATGGGGCCGTTATAGTCAAGGGTGACGGTGCGATCGCGACCTGTGCCGTTGACCGTAACAACGCTTAAAAGCGTGTAGGTCTCTTCGAGGGCCACTGCGGCGGGTTCTCCACCTCTGATGGTAAAGCGCCAGGTTGCGGCCCCCAGCATGTCACAAGGGGATGCGATCGCAGCGCCATGCATGGCAGGCTCTGCTCGATAAACCCCCAACCCACCGTTGGTGACTTCCGCCATCTGTCGAGCTTCGTTTTTAGCAGCATTTAAAGCGATTTGCTCTGCCGGAGTGGTGGCGATACAGGCAGTTTCAGTACCTGAGGTTTGCTGAGCTGCTGCCGGTAGTGCAACGCTGGTGATGGTAGTCAAGACCAGGCTGGAGAGCGTGAGAACGTGCTTCATCGGGTGCCTCTCGTTAGAACATTGCTTTCTGTTATAGGATACAGCGACTAAAAGTCAGATCAGTACCGTCTCCTCGACTAAGGTGACTACATCCGCTCTAGCACCTGAATCCCTAGCAGTGACAGACCCAGCTTGAGGGTGCGGGCAGTCAGGTCGCACAGCATTAAGCGAGAGGTGCGCTGGGGCTCTTCTGCCTGTAGAACCGAGCAACGGTCGTAGAACTGGTTAAACTTTTGGCTGAGTTCAAACAGATATTGACAGAGGCGATTGGGAAAGAGATCCTGCGCTACTTCCATGACGATTGTGTCAAGTGCTAGCAGATGCTTAGCCAGGGCTAGCTCGGTGTCATCTTGCAACACAATGGGGGCCTCACCCAGCTGGGTAAAGTCGATGTTGCCCTTGCGGCTGATACCCTGCACTCGCACATAGGCATAGAGCATGTAAGGGGCGGTATTGCCCTGGAGGGCCAGCATTTTGTCGAAACTAAAGATATAGTCGCTGGTGCGGTTTTGACTAAGGTCGGCATATTTGACAGCACCCAGCCCTACAGCGGTGGAAACCTTGTGGATAAAGTCCTCTGGCTCATTGCGGTTTTCGTCGGCGATGCGCTGTTGTAAATCTTTTTCTGATCGGGTGACGGCCTCGTCTAACAGGTCTTTTAGCTTGACGGTTTCACCGGAGCGGGTTTTAAGCTTTTTGCCATCTTCTCCTTTGACTAGACCAAAGGGGACATGCACCAGCTCGACACCATCGGGTATCCAATGGGCACGATTGGCGACTTGAAAGACTTGGGCAAAATGGTTGGCTTGCCCAGCATCTGTGATGTAAATTATGCGCTCGGCTTTTTCATTAATGGTGCGCTGACGAATGGCGGCAAGATCGGTGGTGGCATAGTTAAAGCCGCCGTCAGACTTTCGCACAATCAGCGGTTGGGGGTTCCCGTCTTTGTTGGTAAAGCCTTCTAAGAAAACCACCTGAGCTCCCTGATCTTCTTCTAACAAACCGAGGGATTTTAAGTCTTTAGTGACATCTTCTAGCAGAGGGTTATAGAAAGATTCTCCTCGCTCTTGAATGGTGATATCTAAACGATCGTAGATCTTTTGAAACTCTTTGCGGGACTGTTCGCACAGTAACTGCCAAGCGTTGTAAGCACTCTCCTCACCGGACTGGAGGGCCACAACGGCGTCGCGGGATGTACTCTTAAAGTCTTCGTCGTCGTCAAAGCGTTTTTTGGCTTGTTTGTAAAACTCCACCAGATCGCCAATATTCACTGAAGACGACTCGGTGATGGCCTCAGGGCACACGTCTCGCAGGTGGGTAATTAACATGCCAAACTGGGTGCCCCAGTCGCCTACGTGGTTAAGCCGCAGAACGTCATGGCCGAGAAATTCTAAGGTGCGGGCAATGCATTCGCCGATGATGGTGGAGCGTAGATGACCCACGTGCATCTCTTTGGCGATGTTGGGGCTAGAGAAATCGACGATTGTGCGCTTGGGCTTGGCGGTGGGGATGCCCAGACGCTCGTCTGAGTAAACAGCCTTGAGCTGCTCTTGGAGATAGTCGGTTTTGAATTTGAGGTTGATAAAGCCAGGACCGGCTATCTGTGGGGTTTCGCAGAGGTCATCAATGGTTAGGTTCTCGACAATTTTGGTTGCGATCGCACGTGGCTTATCCTGCAATCGCTTGGCCAACGACATGGCCACATTTGCCTGATAGTCACCAAACTTAGGATTATTGGTCGGTACCAGTACCGGGTCCGTACCCTCCAAATCGGGGCCAAACGCGTTTACAAGAGCGGTTTGTAGGCGCTGTTTTAGATCGTCGAGGGTGGATAACATGGACACCGAGCAAAGAAAGCAACCTATAGCCTATCAACTCATTTCACACATTGTGCTACATCATTTACCGGTAGCCACAAAAAACTGTGTCCTATTCACCCAGTCGGGTGGTGCCTCCATAGTTTTACCTAGGTAACGATGGGGGGCGTCCGGAATGCATCGGGCATAGCCTGTGCGTCGACCGTCGGATTTATCCTTCGTGTGGTTTGTATAGTGTTCCTATGACTGTGTTTTCTGGTTTTCCCCTTAGAGCGCGTTACTTAGCGCGTCTGAGCATTAGCGCCCTAACCGCTGGCACCCTCACCTTTACGAGTTGGGTTGCCCTGGCGTCAATTGATGTTTGTGGTTCAGTAGCGCTGGCGAGTCGTCAGTTTGGCCAGGATGGTCGCGATGGTCGTGATGGCCGGTCCGGTCGCGATGGCCGCGATGGTTCTAGCCGAACCGTGCGAGCAACGGGGGAGCCCATGCTGCTCGATCTGTCGGGTACCGATGGCGAAGATGGCGGCTATGGTGAGGATGGTGAGTGGGTGCGCTGTCGGCGGCAGCCCCGCAATGAGCGCCATAATTTACACGCTGCGGATGGCGGCGATGGTGGTGATGGGGGCAGTGGCGGTCGTGGTGGCAACGGCGGTACCCTGACGGTACATTACACTAACCCCAGCGAACTGCGGCAAATTTTGGTGACGGCGACCGGGGGGCGTGGCGGGCGTGGCGGTCGCGGCGGCAATGGTACCGACGGCTGTAACTGTGACGATCGTCGTTGGACAGTGGATGTCTGTAAAGACGGTGTCTGTGAGCGCAGAGAATATGGCTGTGACGACGGCCGTGATGGGGCTGATGGCCGCCATGGTCGTGATGGTAATGAGGGTAGTCTGGGACAGCTGGTGGTGATCAATCAGGCGGAACCGTTACCGCCAGATGCTCCGAGTCAGTCTCCCTCAGTTACAAGTCTGGTGAACCAACCCATTACCCTGTCACGCAATCTGTGGGAGACCCGCAGCGGGGCTCAAAATTTATTGGCTGCCGGTTCGACGATTGCTAGCAGCTATCAGTTCTATGCCGGTCGTATTGAGCGACAATTTGCCTTAGATTGGCAGGCACCCCAGCCATCGCAAACGTTTACCGAATCTGTTGACCTGGAGCTACAGCCCAGCGGTCAGGTGAGCATCGATTTTCCCGAGGCCTACTGGCTATTGGGAGAGACGGTACAACAAGAGACCCTAACCACCTATCGGGTAAATGGCATTGTACCGGTGGCGGACGTGACTCAGTTAGCGTTGGGGCGCGTGGATGGTCGCAGCCGCACCTTTGAAATGAATGTGGTGGATCTGGCCCAGCGGTCGGATGTGTTAGAGACTCGGTTTGAAGTGCGCTACAGCACCTCTGGCGATGATGGTCGCCGCCGCCGCTATGATGTGGAATTTGAAGGAGCGCTGCCGGATGAACTGGTGCAGCAGGATCACAACCGGTTTACCCTGTCCCTGGGGCGGCTGCCGATTCGCTCCCAGTTGCTCAGCGGTGGGACTCGAGCCCAGGTTGAGCTAACGATTATTCGCTCCTACGGAGAGAACTCAACAGAACAGGTGCTCACGTGGCAAGGAGAGATTTAATGCCCTGCCCAGCCAGCCAGCCTGTTGTCCATGCGCTCTGAAAGTTAAACCCACCGGTAATGCCGTCGATGTCGAGAATCTCTCCGGCCAAGAATAGTCCCGGACAGACCAGGCTTTCCATCGCTTTAAAGTTGACTTCCTTAAGGCGGATGCCGCCGCAGGTAACAAACTCATCTTTGAAAACGCCCTTGCCCTGTACCCGATATTCTCCCTGAGAGAGCTCTTGGGCCAGTTTGTTGATGGCTTTGTTGGAGAGGGTAGTCCACTGGGTGTGTGGATCGATCTGGGCACGATGTACAAAGTAGGTCCAAAGACGCTTAGGGGCAGGGGTTGGATTGTAATTTGCGATCGCACGCTTCCCCCCCTCTGCCCTTGCGGTTTGGAGCATGGTCCTCACCTCGTCCTGGCTCAGCTGCGGCAGCCAGTTGATCAGCACCGTTCCTTGATAGCCCTGGTCGTACAGCGCCCGAGCCCCCCAGGCCGATAGCTTTAAGACAGCAGGACCGCTCAGCCCCCAGTGGGTGATGAGTACTGGGCCGATTTGGGTCAAAGGTTTCTTTTGCCCAGCAAGTTTGAGCTTGACCTCCGCTGGATTCATCGATAGCCCACTGAGCTGTCGGAGGGCTGCATCTTTGATGGTGAAGGTAAACAAAGATGGCACGGTTGGCTCAATGGTGTGACCCAGGCTTTTGGCAATGCGGTGTCCCTGGGGGCTGCTGCCAGTAGCCAGCAGGATGCGATCGCACCTCACGTCACTCTGCTTTAACCCAACTAAAAATCCGGCATTTGTTTTGGTGACCTGTTTGACCGGCACCCGTGTTTTGATTGTCACTCCCGCCTGTAACGCTGCTTTCATCAGACAGTCCACGATGGTGGCCGAGTCATCAGTAACTGGAAACATCCGGCCGTCGGCTTCGGTTTTGAGTTTGACGCCCCGCTGCTGATACCAGGCGATGGTGTCCTGGGGCTGAAATCGAGAAAATGCCCCGCGCAGCGCTTTGCCACCGCGCGGATAGTGTTGTACTAGCTGGGCGGGCTCAAAACAGTGGTGGGTGACATTACAGCGACCACCGCCAGAGATACGCACTTTTGCTAGACATTCGGGACCGGCTTCGTAGAGGGTGACCTGGGTGTGGGGATTGGCCGCTGCGATCGCACCAAAAAAACCGGCTGCCCCACCCCCAATGACACCGACTGTCTGTTTATCCACCCTAAACCTGCCCAATACGCCAGGAGCTAATGCCCATTGCCTACCCTAGACCAAAGCGCGCTGCACACATCAAGACATTTGCTGTAGCTCTCTGGGAGCTGCCAGCGCCAAGCGATATTGTTGACGTTCACAAAAAAGTGTATGTTTTGTACTTTTATTGGCTTATATTAATAAATGTGAAGGCATCTAAGATTTCTTAAGTGGAAGTCAAGGTGCTTAATAGTGATGATTGCCTTGACTGCTCAACACCTGCAACGGTTTGGGCAGTCATTTTCTTTGCTAAGAATCGTTACAATACGTTTGAATCGTTTAGAACCGTAACAAATCCACCATGGCCAGTAAAGATCAAATTCGTAAGCACCTCTCCGTTAGTGCCTCTGTCAATCTCGGTGTTTCCAAGCCTAGCAACGGGCAAGAAGCTCAAAAAACGCGCGTTATGGAGCATGTTGACATCAGCAAAGGGTCTAAAGCCTAAAGACTGAGGGGAGCCGGGTATAGTTGGGCTAGCGTTTTCCCTTAGGCATAAGGATTTTATAGGATCCAAAAATTGAGGCTGGAGAGACGTTCCATGAAACGTCCATAGCTTCAACTTTGTTTCCTTGGGTGGCGCTTGCGTATTTGAGTCTAGCTATGGCCAATCCCCTCTCCCCAGATAACTACCGCCAGTTTCTGCAATCCCTCAAAGATCGCATTCATTCGGCCCAGGTAAAGGCGGCCCTAGCGGTCAATCAGGAGCTGATCTTGCTCTATTGGCAAATAGGCCGTGACATTCTAGACCGGCAGCAGCAGGAAGGCTGGGGGACTAAGGTGATTGACCGGCTAGCCAGGGACCTCAAACGCGATTTTCCTGACATGACCGGCTTTTCAGCCCGCAACCTGAAATATATGCGGGCCTTTGCTGATGCCTATCCTGACCATCAGCTAGTCCAGCAAGTATTGTCCCAAATCCCTTGGGGACACAACGTGCGACTATTAGACGCCCTTAAAGATCCAGAGCAGCGTCTTTGGTATGCCCGTCAAACCATTGAAAACGGCTGGAGTCGTAATGTGCTGCTTATGCAAATTGAGCAGGGGGCACATCAGCAGCAGCGACCCAGCGCGGCAATTACTAACTTTGAGCGCACCTTGCCACCGGCCCAGTCAGACCTGGCGCAAAACCTGATCAAAGATCCCTACAACTTTGATTTTCTGACCCTGGCCGCAGATGCCCAAGAGCGGGACCTGGAAAAGTCGTTATTAACCCACATTCGCGATTTTCTGCTGGAGCTAGGGGTGGGTTTTGCCTTTGTGGGTAGCCAGTACCCGGTCAAGGTCGGCAGTAAAGAGTACGCCATTGATCTGTTGTTTTATCACCTCAAACTGCGCTGCTTTGTGGTGATCGATCTCAAGCTAGGTGAATTTGAACCCGAATTTTCCGGCAAGATGAACTTTTTTGTCTCAGCGGTGGATGACCTGCTGCGTCATCCAGACGACCAGCCCACCATCGGTATGATTTTATGCAAATCTAATGATGCCACCGTAGCTGAGTACTCCCTGAGAGATGTCAATAAACCCATTAGCGTAGCTACCCATCGTCTCGGGCGAGAGCTACCAGCGGATCTAAAAGGTACATTGCCCACCGTGGAAGAGCTAGAGCAGCAGCTAGACAATGCCCAACTGCCAGAGACTCATTAGAAATGGCCGGAGGGCGATTACGTTTGAACTCACCTTGAGGCTCAGTGACGTGCAAAATTAGGTTTTCAAAGCGTTATCTAAGCTCGCTGCCCCTGCACCGGTATAAATCATCATCATCAGGCCACCGATCAATCCCACATTTTTCAAAAATGCATTGACCTGTTCGCCATCGACGACAAAGTTGTGGAACATCAGCGTTGCCGGGACCAAAAAGATAATGAGCAATAGTGCCCCAATTTTGATCTTGTAACCCAATAGGAGCGACAGGCTACCCAACAGTTGAAAGATCACGGTGAACGCTGCTAGTAAGCCACCCAGCGGCAGCCGTTGGCCCAGCATGGCAGCAAACCCGCCAAAGCCGGTCAGGTGGGAAATTCCAGCCTTTAAAAAGATCAGAGATAAGCAAATGCGCGCAGCCAGGGGTAGATACTTCATGGTTCAGACTGAGTGGTTTCGTATTGCTTTGGGACCAGATATAGAAATAGGTACCACCACACCAAAATTGCCAAGGCAGCCGGAGTGGTAATCCACCAGCGATGCAACCATACCCAGCTAATGGTGGGGATAGTCAGACCGGTTAAAACGATGGACCATGGCTGACACCACCAGGGTTTTAGTTGCCAGAGGGATGTGGATTTTTCGGATGATGATTCCATGGGTATAGCAATCGACGGGTAAAAGGCAACTCAATACGCCACATAAACTCAGGGTAGCGTGTCGGCAATTAGCGATCGTTATATTGCCGTTGGCGAAAAAAAAAGCGGTTGAAACAGCACTGCTGTCTCGCCCGCTTCTTGTTAACCCACCCCAGGAGCTGCCCGTTAAAACAGACAGCCCCGGTCCTGAAATTGCTAGCATCAACGGATACCAGCAAAACCTGAGGAGTCCGATAGCAAAACTGTAGGCGTCGTAACGGAGGCCAAAACAGTCGCTTCCATATCTCTGGGCTCGAAACACCTAAATGACTAATGTTTCAAAGCTGGTAGAAACATGTCGAACTATCAACTTGATTTAAGAATCCCATGGAAAGCTAACAAATAGGTGTAATTACTTATTTTCTTTATAATTGCTCCTTAGTGGTTGCTATTGATACGGTTTCGAGGTCAGAAAGTATTGGGATCAGGCTGGTCTTAGCTGCTGCTGGTTTGTTTTTGATGACGTGTTCTTTAAAGTGCGCTAGCCATGATGGACTTAAGTGATGCCTATGATGTCAGTAACTTAGACTTTTATCGTCGGTACCACGGTCAGCAGCTTTATTACCGTTGGCAGGGGACGGTTTGGTGGCGATGGTTGCCTGAGTCTACGTTGGAAAAGATATTTGCGATCGCAGGTATGAACCCCACCAAGGTTTTCCTGTGCCCTGGCGAAAACGGCAACTACGGCCACCGCATTAACCGTGAGCTTGGCTTGTAGCGTACATACGGTCCGTGGTGTTTACCCGGGCTGCCAATCTGGCGATACTACGATTCATCAAAAAGATTCATCAAAAAGACAGATTTCTTGAGATTGAAAATATTCGGCAACAACCTTTTTGTTCATCTCTTGGAAGTCATTTGAATAGTCTTCAAAATTAAAGTTTAACTCTTCACTAACTAGAAAATTAGGGATTATTAGAGATAATGCCTGCCATTTTTTACTGTAGAGAAATCTGTTGATATAAAGTTGTCTGCACGTATGATATGACAGCGACAATTTTCCAATGGAAATTGAGTTTAGATATCGCAAAAAGTTAATCGTTTTAGCCGGTGGACTAACGTTGTACCTAGCAATATTGAGGTTAAATTGGCTGATGTCTTCAATGCCAATGCTAACTAAAAAATCTTCAAATATATTACCTTTTAGTTTGTCTTGTTCGAAAACTCGAATAATAAGATTATCTTTTCCAAATAGGCTACTCCAAAGCGATAAGAGCCCATAGTAATTAACAAGATCTAACTTCTTATCAATATATTCTTTAAAGCTTAAGTATGAGCCCTGCTTGATGCTTTCAATATAAGCAGATAGTAAAAATTTCTCTTGCTTTCTCAGATAAACTAAGATCTTGACTTCATATCTAGAAAGCTCATGCTTTAGCTTATCCAGTTCTTTTGGATCGCGGCTAAAGCTTTCACAACTAACGATTACGTTAGATAAATTTTGCTGCTCTATCTCTTGGTGTAAGTCTATAAATTGATGGCTAACATCTGTCCATTTTCCTGTGTGCCTGTTATACAGTCTACTATCAGATTTGATGGCGTTTGCCAGATTATAGTGGGCAATCGGATTGTTTGCGGGTCTGCCAGATTTTGGATACAAATAGCCCAAATCTGACAGAACATTCTCATTTTTACAGAGGAATCTCTGAAGCGTTGTTGTTCCCGTTTTAGCAGTGCCAATATGCAGATAAACTCTGACCATAATTGAAGAAAGTAATTACTGATACAGCCATAGCTTAGTAAAACCTAAAGACTACTGTCTTTGGATCAAAGATTACAGAATTTTTCATGTCTTGCCTTTATAACGTAGTGAATAGTTTACGAGAGCAAAAAAGTTCGGCATTGTCGATTCTCGAGATTATTGTATTTGCAAGATGTTGGCCTAAAGCATTTCTACTGGATCGGTGCATCCCCTACGTAGCAAAGGTAAGGTCTCTCCATAGCTAAAAATTTGGGATTACACACTGACACAAGGAGTCAAGAAAAATGAATTACACAATTACTGAAAGTCAGAAAAGGAAAATTATTGACGCGCTGCGATTTGCAGCAGATACGGCTAATGCAAGGGCGGCTGGCGACTGGAGCCGACTAGCTGACTATTTAGAGGTTTTAGATCCTGGAAAAATTCCTGCTCAATCTCCTGAAGAAGCCACTTCTCGGTAATCTTGAACGTTGAAAAGAAGGTTTTATGTCCCCGACGATAGCTGTCGTCGGGGACGTGCAGCAAAGAACACGGTTATTTTTTGTCAGTAATTACCAAAAGCGGCGTTGTCCAACCTGGACAACGCCGCTTTCTCTACACATCAAGGCAATATCAGCCCTAAGCCATGCAGGCATGTTGTGTTTAGTCAGGCTGCCTTAGCACTCAGGGCACTCATAGACTTCCTCAACCATGTCATAGGTTTTTGGGATCAGCTTGCCCCTAACAACGACATAGTTGGCCCCAACATAGCGAGTTGTGTTGTAAAGAATTTGGTGAATATGTTGGTCTAGCTCCACCGGATCTTCGATACGTTTGCTGTAATACCGTTTGATTTCCGCCTCAACACCCATATCGTCCATCAGATCATGCAGCTCTACCGAATTCCTTTGCAGTAAGGCCTGGCGAGTGGCCGGTGTTTCCCAAACAAGCCTGATAATCGAGTATGGAACGCCAGCTAAGGTCACCACACCAGTCATAAATAGAGTCAACCAGGTACCCACGCCAAGCATTGTCAGCATTAGCAATCTGGGCATTACTTTCCCTTTACTCTTCTGCATGGGAGGTCTTGATGGAGCCGTTGGTGTAGAGGTCATAGCAGCAGAGTATGAAGAACGGTTAATATAGTTGACCGTTTTTAACCTAGCAAGCCATAAGCAAAAACATGGCGGACTCAAAGCTGAGTTCACCATGTTTTTATCAACGAAAATTATTTTTATCGGAAATTCATTAGAAAAAAGAAAAGTGCCCCATGAGGGGTTAACGACGCAGCTGGTATTTGAACCTGGCCAGACTGGTTAGCGGACTGCACCAAAATAAAGGTCCAGTTAGAAACAGCCATTCGGGACATTGCATGCAATGTCCCGAATGGCTGTAGCGATAGTCTAAGTTGGGTCCCAATGCCTTAGCGGACGACAGACTTGGTACGAGCGTCTAGGGCTTCCAGACGAGCTTCCTGGATGTTATCGACAGCTTTAGTACGAGCGTCCAAGGCTTCCAGGCGAGCAGCTTGAATATCCTCAATGGCCTTAGTTTGGTTATTTAAGTGCTCAAGGCGTAGCTTGTGAACGTTGTTTTTAGTTCGTGCATCTAAGGCTTCTAACCGAGCCGCTTGGATGTTTTCGACGGCCTTGGACTGATTGTTTAGATGCTCAAGACGTAGCTTGTGAACATTGTTCTTAGTGCGAGCATCTAGGGCCTCTAGGCGAGCGGACTGAATGTTGAAGCTGGCGGACTCAGCGGCAGCGATGGGTGCGATGGCAGTGGAAGCAACGAGAACGGTTAAAGCGGAAAGAAGTGTGCGTTTCATGGTTAAAGCTCCTTGGTGAATCAGCGAAGTGTTTGAATTGCTTCATTGATTACAAGAATGCGGGAGCTACCTGAACGTCATCTGACCGGTAACTGAGGGTTGCTTAAGGGGTTTCTGAGATTGGCTGAGGGAATGTGGTGATGGCGTTCACAGGGATGATTGGTAGTGTGACAGGTGGCTGGCGATTTTCCAACTGCCAGAACACTCTTCTCCATAAAGCACAGCAGGCGTACATGGTGCATAAAACGCTATCAGTCTATGAATTAGGAGCGAATGTACGGCTCTATTGGTGGCGAGTCTCAGAAAAGGCGGTAAAGGATCAGATTAACGCTGTGGTTGGAGCAGGCTAAGCAGACCCGTAAGTCGTTCCGTTGATAAGGACAGTAATCTATAGAAGAGACTTCTAAAATATACTCTCTTCTTCAGAGCACCAGTTGCTCCCACTGGGTGGGATAGAAACATTCTTGCAGTTCTCAGTTCCCGGCTTTTCCGGTAATTCTGGATTATTGTGAGAAATCATGACTGAAGTTTTTTTTTAGGGTCTACTTCTTCAAACGTCCAATCTATTGCTTCAAAATCCCAATCATCAGGCTCTTGCGGCGATGGCGTATGTGGCAGAAAGCAAGATTCATGGGGTCTATATGGTGTCTCGCTAATTTCTAGTATTTGAAGAATATCGTAGAGAATTGAATTTTCTGTAACAGTGTTGTCTAGCTCAATATCAAGATTCAAGCTATTTTCGATAATCTGCTTCCACTCGTAGGTTTGCTCTATCTCTAAGTCTAGAAATAGAGTCTTAAGAGTGTGATGATTAACCTCGTCACAATAGACAGTGTGATCACCATCATTGTGATTCCCCGGCATATAAATACCACACCCGAAGATGACGGGACTTCCTCCTGTGAGGCTGTTCCATAAGGACACTAGTGCAGATGCTAAAGCGGGTAAGATATTTTTCCCTAGATTTTGAATTAAGGCTAGAGCGCCAGCTCCGCCTAATCCAGCAAGAGTATAGTTTTGAATGGGATGCGAGTTTTTGCTAGGCATAGCACAAAGCCCTGAATAGATGTTTTTGAGGTTGGCTAAAGTTTTGAGATTTTGATCATGCTCAAGCTGTCCTATCTCTTGACAGAGATAAGTAGTGTGAGACTTTATAAAGATGCCTACAGTGAGGCCTCTTTTCTAAATTTATGACTAGTGGTCGGCAGCTAGGACATTACTCACTTTGCCGAAAGCCATAGGCAGACTGTAAAACTCAACACTTAATAGGTGATTTTCACAGCCTAATTGTGACTAACTTAGTGATAAAGGTTAATTCGTGGAGAGATGTCTGCCTTTATGCCGATTACTGAACCGGTTTTTTGATCACAGAATAGGTGTGAGCTGATAGAAGATTGAGTTGTGATCCCAACGCAACCTTTTGAGCAATGGGGTTATAGCCATAACAGCTGTTTGGGTGCGAGCTTTGTGTGTGCTTTTTTGTACAAAACTACAAACTTGAGTACGGATTACGGATCCACCATTTAAGTGTGGAAAACCTTAATTACAGGGGGCAAAATCAATTTGTAGTAGTGATCCCGATCAACCACAAAGATACGACCTGTGTTTAAATTAAAACTCCGGTTGTAGGGGTGAAGTGTTGTTTCCTGTCACCAGCTCAATTGCTGGGTTGATATGCAGATCGTCCCGGAGCCAAATACTTGATGATTAAATGGAATCTAAATCGCGTTATGGCAGATAGACGCGTTCGCGGTAACGTCCTTGCCCAGAAACTAGGGGTGCATCCTAATACTGTCTATCGTTTGAGAAATGCACAGACTATGCCATCGATGGATGGTGAGTTCTTAGGCAAGTTGTGCGATCTATTAGAGTGTCACCTATGGGATCTGCTGGAAGAGGTTTCTCCAGAAGTCTAGCGACCAGGGTGGACGAGTTTTCATGTCTGAATTAGGATTGCTCGCAACCTGTCGGTAAGGTTATCTACTGAGCTACATCACCCTTGTTTTAGGCTAAATGAATAGTACTATCTTGCCCCCGGTTGAGCCCTGGGGCTTTTTCGTGGGTGTCTTCGTCAAAATTGACAAATAGATTAAGATGTTAAATCTATTTGTCTCATCTATGATTCATTAGTTTACTTTACTGCTCAGCGTCGAACTCAAAAAAAAGCCTCTGCCAATCTGGCAGAGGCTTGGAGTGTGTGTAGGGAGAGTCTGAGTAGAGAAGGGTGCCTCATGAAAGATAATGAAGCTTCACGGATGTACGGAGACGCACTCGGCACCCAAATTTGGTTAGCCTGAATACGCCTTACTCGTTATTGGGCGACGGACTTAGTACGAGCGTCCAGGGCGTCCAGGCGAGCTTCCTGGATGTTATCAACAGCTTTAGTGCGAGCATCCAAGGCTTCCAAACGAGCGGCTTGAATATTCTCAACGGCTTTAGTTTGGTTGTTCAGGTGCTCCAGACGTAGCTTGTGAACACTGTTCTTAGTCCGAGCATCCAGGGCTTCTAGGCGAGTCTCTTGG
>JBCAWO010000005.1:2083-129414 GCA_038534515.1 Cyanobacteria bacterium J06554_1 | reverse complement strand
GACCGCCACCAGGCATACCGCCACCCATACCGGGCATACCGCCACCCATACCGGGAAAGCCACCACCCATACCAGGAAAACCACCCATACCGGGCATACCACCCCCCATACCGGGAAGGCCACCCCCCTGCCCCATTTGCTGCATCATTGAGCGCATTTTTTGAAAATCGCTGACCAACTTACTAATATCTCGATCGGCATAACCGGAGCCTTTAGCAATTCGGCGACGGCGACTAGGGGAATTAGCTAGCAGATCGGGATCTTCTCGCTCTTGCTTAGTCATGGAGCTGATCATGGCTTCACAGCGACGCAACTGGGTTTCTCCCTGTTGGAGCTGGTCTGCAGACAATTTATTGGACATGCCTGGAATCAGCTTCATGATGCCGGACAATGAGCCCATATTTTTCATCAAGCGGGTTTGCTTGAGAAAGTCGTTAAAATCAAACCGAGCTTCTAAAATCTTGGCCTGAAGCTGCTCTGCATCGGCAATATCGACTTCTTCTTGAGCTTTCTCCACCAGGGTGAGGACATCTCCCATCCCCAAGATGCGAGATGCCATCCGATCGGGATAAAAAGGCTGCAGCGCCTCTACTTTTTCACCAATACCGATGAACTTAATCGGCTTGCCTGAAATCTGACGGATGGACAACGCGGCACCACCGCGAGAATCACCATCCATCTTGGTCAATATCGCCCCAGTAATCCCAATTTGTTCATGAAATGTTTGAGTCAGGGTAGCAGCTTCTTGCCCAGTCATGGCATCGACTACTAACAGGACTTCATCGGGGCTAATCGCTGTTTTTACCTGCTCTAACTCTGCCATCATGTCCTGGTCAATTTGTAATCGACCAGCGGTATCCACAATGACCGTATCCACGCCATCTTCCTTAGCTTTGGCAATACCTGCCCTAGCAATATCGACTGGATTTGCATCGGTGCCCATCTCAAACACTGACACATCGATTTGCTTACCGAGGGTAATGAGCTGATCCACCGCTGCTGGCCGATAGACATCTGTTGCAACTAACATGGCCGAACGATCCTGCTTACGCAGATGTAGGGCCAATTTAGCCGATGCGGTGGTTTTTCCCGTTCCCTGCAGACCAGCCATCAGCACAACAGTGGGCTTACGCTTGGCATCCGCCAGGGGCTCGTTCGCATCCCCCATTAGGGCCACTAGCTCGTCATAGACAATCTTGATGAACTGCTGGTCTGGAGCGACACCACTGACAACTTCAGCCCCTTGAGCTTTTTCTTGGACGTCGGCCACAAAGGCTTTGACCACGTTAAAGCTGACATCGGCCTCTAGTAGTGCGCGTCTAACTTCCCGAAGCGCCTCTTTAATATTGGAATCAGAGATTTTATCTTGGCCGCGTAGGGTTTTCCAGGCGGACTCAAATCGTTCTGAGAGAGCTTCAAACATGGGAAGGAGGAAAAATCGATTAATCGCAGTATTGTTCCATACTAATCGCTTTATCCCGTCTACTAAACATCCAAAGATATAGCGAGCGACGGATGCATTTATCGATGGCAAGTCACGTTAGCCGATGTCATTTAGACCTTTTAGAGGTGTTCTTAGAGGTGTTCATTGCCTTAACCAATCTGACAGATGTAGTGTTAGCAACGGCTACGTAAAAACCGTAGTCCAGCTTTATATGGTTCTCGGTAAATAGACTAACGCTAAAAACTCAAGCTACAAACGCATAACTAAATTTACGGAGACCCTGACCATTTGCCAATCAACCACCTGATACGCCAGGGTTTCCCTATCCAAAGAAAAATCAATATATCGCCCAAAGGCTAGGAGATTTATTGCCAGGGGAAAATTTCAACTCAGTTCCTGGTCATAACTGAAGTTCCAGTCAGCCTTTTATAAATATTGGTACTGTATTGGGCCCAAACATCCATTACAGAAATCGAAGATCATACTGACGTCGCCTAGTGTCCTTTTTTACTTAAATCGTGAATGAACAAGGACAGGGGTGATAACCATGCAATTCAGATACGCTTTAACATCGGTATGCGCCGCTGCCGTAACCATCACAGCATTAACTCAGGCAGCCAGTGCTGCAAATTTGACTAAAGCTGAATATGACAACCAGCTCGGCACCAAGTACGGTCTGAGCTATGACCAATGGACAACCTTTAACCAGTTAGCTACCAACGAGGAGCGCCTGGCAATTGAAAACTCTGATCTAAACCCTATTAGACTCGATGACGTAACGTGGGAGACAGGCGCAGAAAATATCGAGGTTTTCTTCGTGAATGATGGAGCGGCCGTACGCAGCCAGCTGTTTTATTCGACAGATGCAGGTTCTAGTTTGGAGACTATTTGGGATGATATTGCATCACCAGGTAGTTTGATCCCTGAAGCTGATGGCCCTTTGGCTCTGGGTGAAGGCAAACAGCTGGGTGCTTTTGAAAGCGGCACGGTTCTAGATCTCTTTTTAGACGCGGGAGGCAATCGCTACGGGATCGATCCCGATGGCAATCCTGATGGAGAAGCACACATTACTGCATACGATGCAGGTGAGTTTCTGCTATTGGGGTTTGAAGATCGCTCTGGCAAACTGAACGATCGAGACTTCAATGATGTCGTTATTGCAATTAAGGGACTTACCAACTCAGAAGAAGAAGCGGCAGATGTGCCTGAACCTGTAGGTACAGCTGCAATCTTCGGTATGGGAGTGCTGGGGTTGCTCCGTCTGCACCGCCGTTAAACCGCTTTGAACGATGGCTAACGTCTACGTCAACTACACGCACTATTCATAAAACCAGCAGCGGCTGCCCATAAAGGGCAGCCGCTGCTGGTTTTATGGTAGAGATATAGCTTGGCAACCATAGTTAAGGGCACCAAGCCATATCCCTGAAAGCTTTAGATGGCAGCAGCTATATGTGCAGCGAACTGCTGTTGACACAGCGTTGTCTTTGGCAACATCCATTCAGCAGTTCGCTATTGTTATCCAGACACTTGCTATGCTGCTGTAAACGTAAATTGAAGACGGATGAACGATGATAAACAACGAGCACCCAATAATCGCACCTTAACGTTGAGTGCCGATGACCGTCATACCTACCGTCAAAAACTAGTTAAATTTACGCAAAATGTCTCTTGCCAAGCGCTGCAAAATATCACTATTTGTCAAAATGCAATTGAGGCAATGCCCCTCTTGCCAGACAGCTTTGTCGATCTGTTAATTGTTGATCCTCCCTACAATCGATCTAAGGTTTTTAATCAATCCACGTTTAATCGTCGTTCACCAGCAGCTTACGCACAATGGTTAGAAAGCTGGATGTCTCAGATAGTTAGGCTGCTAAAACCTGACGCGTCAGCTTATGTATGCTGTGACTGGCAATCATCCCCTGCGGTTTACAGCGTATTTGCTAAATACTTTACTGTGCGGAATCGAATTACCTGGGAACGGGAAAAGGGGCGGGGAGCAAAACGAAATTGGAAAAACTCATCGGAAGATGTTTGGTTTGGCACCCGCTCTGAGAATTATTGGTTCGATGTTGATGCGGTAAAACTAAAGCGTCGTGTGCTGGCTCCGTATCGCGATCGCAACGGCCAGCCCAAAGACTGGCAGACCAACGATCAAGGAAAATTCCGCATCACCCATCCTTCTAATCTATGGACAGATATATCGATCCCCTTTTGGTCCATGCCAGAAAACACGGATCACCCTACACAAAAACCAGAAAAGCTGCTGGCCAAAATTATTTTGGCCAGCAGTCAGCCCGGCGATCTCATATTTGATCCTTTTTTGGGCTCAGGCACCACATCGGTAGTTGCGAAAAAACTCAACCGCCGCTATGTCGGGATCGAAATGGACGAAGAGTATGCCTGCATCGCCGAAAAGCGATTAGATCTTGCTACCCATCAGCCTGACATTCAGGGATATGCAGGCGGATATTTTTGGGAGAGAAATAGTCTAAGTTCCCAGCAGCAAGCCCGACGAGACCAGGATCGCTAGGATGACCTGAAATGGGCGGGCATCGATAGTAATGGCGTTGCTCCCGGGCAACAACAAAGAAGGGATGAGCAATGAAATGTCTTCTCGAGACCATAGATTGTTGTAGGACAGTCATTACATTTTCTAAAAACTGGCCTAGAGTAGGCCGTATAGCGCCACTTCTGCATCATAATTAAGTGATAGATTTAGAAAGAGCAGGTGCAAACAAAGCTAACGCAACAATGTTTTTGCATTGACTTGGGACCGGTCAGGTTGGGCTTTCTGCGAAGGCCCTAGGGTCTGACTACCATAAGCGTTTGTTGGCATTTTGCCTGGTTTACATCTGAGTTCCTGTACCTTTAAAGGTTGCTGTAGCGTACTTAACAAAGTTGCCTACGGTGGTCACTTCGCCACAGAATCACCGCTTAAGTTGATTCTCCTTAGGCTGGGTTAATGCCTGAGCCTAAAAAACTAAACAGCTCGGCTGCAATAAGAGTTTGTCGGGGCTGAGTGAGCTGTTATTGCGTGATGGATTTACCCAGCCAGGAACACTCCTGATTTGATCTAGCGAGCGATGGTTAGCCTATGGTGGAGTCATGCTTCTGCAGTTCCGTAGGCGTTTTTTAGAACAGAATAATATTGTGAGAGGGGCGCGTCGGAAATTAGCTATGGTCGCATCTAAGCTACAGCAATTCGGGAAACAGGGGCTTGTGGCCCTGGCTATTGTTATGACCATAGGGGGCATCAAAGCCATCAGCAATTCTGTCAAAACAGCTGACGCCGTTGTTACCCAACCCCAACCAGAATCTACTTCTAATATTCAGAATGCCCCAGCGTTCCTAGTCTGCAGCGAAGCAGTCGACTGGCAGCGCCCCAATCCGGACCAACAGCAAAAGCAGTTAGCTACTGATGAACGCTACAGTGCGCTGCTACAGGATAAAGATTTTCAACAATTAGCTGACCAGTTTTGGCAGCACGATGTTCTGAGTTTTACGACCTATGGTCTAAGTGCTCGTATGGAGCCGATTAACTTATCAGGGCTATGGTCTGTGGCTGATGATGTATGGGCCAACTGTTACAGCCATGATGAAGGCAGTGCCATCAATGAAGGTAGCCTAGCTGAAACATGGCTAATGCACCATCGTGTCGTTGATTTGCAGTGGCAAGAGGATCACTATGTGATGGTGGTAGAACCTGGCTCCCAAGGCATGCAAGTGGTTCAGTTTGCTCGCCGCGAAGCGGAAGCAGAATTACCGCTGACGGTGATCACATCCCAGGGGGCAGTTGTTGAACACCATAGTGCTGATTGGTAGCTTTACAGACCGTAGACACCGAACAGTACAATAGGATTTACCCCAGCGATTGGTCCAGCGATCGGTCTGGGGGTCGTGCCATGCTCACTGAGCTGAAACACCTTCATGACCACCACCCTATCATCCATAGCAACGATCGATGAGGCTGTTGAGCAGCGTCGTAATTTTGCAATCATTTCCCACCCTGACGCCGGTAAAACAACCCTTACCGAAAAACTCCTGCTGTACGGAGGGGCTATTCATGAGGCTGGGTCAGTCAAAGCACGGCGGTCTCAACGACATGCGGTCTCTGACTGGATGGAGCTAGAGCAACAGCGGGGCATCTCGATTACGTCGACGGTGCTGCAATTTAACTACAGCGGCTATCGGATCAACCTGCTCGATACCCCTGGCCACCAAGACTTTAGTGAAGACACCTATCGAACCTTAGCAGCGGCGGATAACGCCGTCATGTTAGAGGATGCGGCTAAGGGTCTAGAGCCCCAAACACGCAAATTATTTGAAGTTTGCAAAATGCGTGGGCTGCCAATTTTTACCTTTTTCAACAAGCTAGACCGCCCTGGGCAAGAACCGCTGGCGCTGTTGGATGAAATCGAGAAAGAGTTAGAGTTGTTTACCTATGCCGTTAACTGGCCTGTGGGCATGGGCGATCGGTTTAAGGGGGTATTTGACCGACGCAAACGACAGTTTCATTTATTTGAGCGCCAGGCCCACGGAACCAAGGCCGCTGCTGACACAGTTCTTGACTGGGGCGATCCCCGCATTGAGGAGCTAGTTGGGGACGATGATATCTATGCACAGTTTTTAGAAGAACTGGAAGTTTTAGATGAGCTAGGACCTGAATTAGATTTAGAACTGGTGCATACGGGTGAAATGACCCCTGTCTTCTTTGGCAGCGCCATGACTAACTTTGGTGTGGAGCTGTTTTTAGAATCGTTCTTGGATTTTGCCCTTAAACCTGGCCCTAGAGAAAGCACTGTGGGTATGGTGCCACCCTCACGAGAAGAATTTTCTGGATTTGTGTTTAAGCTGCAGGCCAATATGGACCCCCGGCACCGAGATCGGGTAGCCTTTGTGCGGGTGTGCTCAGGCAAATTTGAAAAAGACATGGTGGTCAATCATGCGCGATCTGGAAAGAACGTGCGGCTATCCCATCCACAAAAGCTCTTTGGTCAGGGGCGTGAATCCCTGGAAGCCGCTTACCCTGGCGATGTGATTGGTTTGAATAATCCGGGAGTGTTTGCCATTGGTGACACCATTTACCAGGGCAAGAAGCTGGAGTATGAAGGCATTCCGTTTTTCTCACCGGAACTGTTTGCCTATCTCAAGAACCCAAACCCTTCTAAATTTAAGCAGTTTCGTAAAGGTGTCACAGAACTTAGGGAAGAAGGAGCCGTCCAGATCATGTACTCGGCAGATGAGACGAGGCGGGATCCGATTTTGGCGGCGGTGGGGCAGCTACAGTTTGAGGTGGTGCAGTTTCGCCTGAGAAATGAATATAACGTTGATACGATGCTAGACATGTTGCCCTACAGCGTGGCTCGTTGGGTGACTGGCGGTTGGGAGGCATTAAACGATGCCGGCCGATTGTTTAATACGGTAACGGTCAAGGATAGCTATGGTCGCCCGGTGTTGCTGTTCCGGAATGAGTGGAACTGTCAGCAGGTAGAAGGGGAACATCCAAAACTGAGGCTAAGCAAAACGGCACCGGTTGTTTCGGGGAAGGAGCCGGAGGATATTTAAGGGAAGTGGTAAGTCGTGAGCGGACCAAACAGAGCATCTTATGCAGATCTATTTAGACTACAGCGCGACCACTCCGCCACGCGCCGAAGTGATTGCGGTGATGAAGTCAGCCATGACAGATGGCTGGGGCAATCCGTCTAGCTTACATAGGTGGGGCGCTCAGGCGGCGACGGTGCTGGAAACGGCCCGGATGCAGGTGGCAGAGCTAATCGGTGCGCCACCTGATGGGGTTGTTTTTACGGCGAGCGGTACTGAAGCAAACAACTTGGCAATCATGGGGGTGGCACAGCAGTATCGTCAGCCGCGTCATATGATTATTTCGGCTGTGGAGCATTCTGCGATCGCAAACCCCATTGCCCTACTAGAACAATGGGGCTGGCACATTACCCGTTTACCGGTTAATCGCTATGGTCAGGTCAATCCAGCAGATTTAGCAGCGTCGCTGCGCAAGGATACGGTGCTGGTATCGGTGATTTACGGCCAAAGTGAGGTGGGTACGCTACAGCCCATCACCGAGCTGGCGGCTGTTATTCAAGCAGACGCTCGTCTCTCTACCCCGCTCTTCCACACCGACGCGGTCCAAGTGGCTGGGCGATTGCCCATCCATGTGCGGGACTTGGGAATAGATTTACTCTCCATCTCTAGCCACAAGCTTTACGGTCCCCAAGGTGCAGGGGCACTTTATGTAAAACCAGGGACTGAACTCACGCCGCTACTCAACGGTGGCGGGCAAGAGAATAATTTGCGCTCCGGGACCCAGGCGGTTCCGGTTATAGCCGGGTTTGGTGCGGCAGCGGAGCTGGCTTTTCAAGAACTCTCTCAAGAAAACCAACGCCTGCTGAGACTGCGGGAGCGCTTAATTGAGCAGCTACAAAGCCATCCTGAGCTTGTACTCACGGGCCATCCACAGCAGCGGCTACCGCACCATGTCAGTTTTTATCTGCCCAATGCAGATGGCAAAGAGGTTACGGGAAAAACCCTGGTACGTCAGTTAAACCTAGCGGGTATCGGCATTAGCGCGGGATCGGCCTGCCACAGCGGTCAGCTAACCCCGAGTCCGATTCTAAAAGCGATGGGGTTTAGCAATGGGGCGGCTAAAACAGGCATTCGGCTTACCCTGGGACACCAGACGACAGGCGCTGATGTGGACTGGGCAGCTATGGTGCTGAAGCAAATTGTTAATCGGGTAATGGCAAGTCAGCCAGTGACAGCGGGGATTACATGACTGGGCGTTGCTCCCGGAGATGGTTTTATCTGCAAGATGCTGTCCTATGGTGTATCTAACCGCTCGGTTCATCTTCTCAATCAGCCACAGCAATAACTGAAGTCATATGAAAATTTGGGTTGATGCAGATGCCTGCCCTAATGTGATCAAAGAGATCCTGTATCGCGCCGCTAAGCGGCTACAGATACCCCTGACGTTGGTGGCAAATGCACCGATTCAAATCCCCGCATCTCCTTATATTGAGTCGGTGCAAGTACGCTCGGGGTTAGACGTGGCAGATAACTACATCGTGCAGCAGATGGCAACTGGTGACTTGGTGATTACAGCGGATATCCCCCTGGCAGCCAACGCCATTGAAAAAGGCGGCTATGCCCTGAATCCTCGGGGAGAGTTTTACGATCGGCGCAATATTCGAGAACGGCTATCGATGCGTGACTTTATGGAATCTCTGCGCAGCAGCGGCGTTGAAACCGGTGGACCACCAGCAATGAGCAGTCGCGATCGCGAAGCCTTTGCCAACCAGCTCGATCGGTTTCTCACCCAGCATCAGCCATAACATCATTCGGCGATTGATCACCCCAACCCCCTGACTATTGGGACTTGAGGGGATCAAGCCTACCCTTATAGCATCGGTCAGGTTAAGCAATACAACGGGTGTCCCTGAAAGCCTTTAGTTTCAGCGGCTAACCTGACGCGCAAATGTCCTAATGCATCAGGACATTTGCTATAACGGCTGAAACACCCTAGCCAGCGAGCACCAATGCGACTGTCAATGGTAACCCCATAACTAAACTCAACCGTCCAGCGGTACAAAAAAGCAGATAATCAGGGTGATTGATTAGCTACTGAGAACAAAATTTTAACCATGTCTGACCTGCCGACTAGCCTTGAGGAAACCATTGAGCAGGCCATTGTTTCTACTAAGGCTGCGATCGCAGATGGCGTAACCCGTCTACAGGTAGAAATGGTGATCCCAGAACTCAAGCAGCAGCCCATTGCCGAACGTTTCCTCAGCCTGTTCCAAGACTTAGGAATGCAGTTCAAAGTTTACTTCCCCGATGCCGGAGCCGCCGCCCTTGCCAAACGCGACTGGAACAATCCAGACTTTACGATCCGAGGCATTAACGAAATTCAAGCCACCGTCGAACCCGACGATGAAGCCTTTCTCATCGTCAACCCCTCCTCCGTCGAAGTCGCCGATGTGGAAAAACTCTGTAACGACGCCCAAGACCGCCTGGTCATTCTGCTAAACCCCCAGCTAGAAGACGTCAGTATCGTCGGTATTGGCTACGCCGCTCGTCAAATACGCGAGCGCTTTTTAAGCACCCTGACCTCGTCCTACTACTATCGCCCAATGCCCGATGCTGCTGTGCTCCACCGTCATCCCCAGGGCTGGCAAATTTGGCAAGACGGCGGCGAGCAGTATGAACTCAAGGCAGAGCTTCCCCAACGCCCGTCTAGTGAAGCCCTTGAAAACGTCCTTTATGGAAACACTCAAGACAGGGATGCGCCTAAACCGAAAAAAAGTCTGCTGGGGGAACTTCAAAAGTTTTTAAAGGCCCTCAGCCAGTAGAAAATACCGAACTGAATAGGGTTTAAGGGTCGTTGTCAGGCCAGACAATCGACCGTTAGAGTACAGGTAGTTACACATAGACCAACAAAGATGGCTATAGGGCTGATTATTCTCTATTGGGTCCTGCTCATTGTCATGGGAGCTGGCATTATCGGTGCATTTGTACCAGCATTTCCAGGTATTGGGCTGATTGTGGCCGCTATTGCTGTGTGGGGAGTGATCGCAGGCTTTAGCAAAGCGGTCTATGTTGCCCTGGGTGTTGCCATTACGATCTTTGTCATTACCACGGCCATCGACTACCTGGCCGGCTACCTGGGTGCTAAAAAAGTTGGAGCTAGCAACTGGGGCCAAATCGGCGCAGTCATAGGCATGATCCTGGGATTGCTGGGGCTGCTACCAGCCTTACCGGTCGGCGGTCCCATTTTTGGTCTGTTATTTGGGTCCATGATTGGGGCATTCGTCGGTGAAATGCTCCACCGTCGAGACTTAGGACTACCGGCGCGATGCAAACTGGGTGCAAAAGTCAGCTTAGCGATCGTTGTAAGTTCCCTGTTGGGAAACGTTATCGCTGGAGTATTGTCTATGATTGCAACAGTGGTGTTCCTAGTGGCGACGTGGCCGACGGTAATGTCAGCAGCGTTATGAGCCAGACATTTTCTCTGAGCAACTGCCCCCTGACTAGTCCCACAGCATGGCCCACCCAGAGCATTTAGACATATTGAACGCCGGAGCCCGGGTTTGGAACCGCTGGCGTCAGCAAAATACTAGAATTCGACCAAATTTGCGAGCGGCCGATCTGAAGGGGGCTGATTTGGCAGGCTTTGACCTCAGGCTAGCTTATTTGAACAGTGCTAACTTGAGCCGAGCTTATTTGTTTGAAGCCAACCTGAGTGAAACCAATTTTCAGGGCGCTAATCTGAGTCACTGCTGCCTCATTGGCACTGACCTGCAACAGGCCTATTTGGCCGATGCAAACTTGTACCACGCTTACTTATCCCAGGCAAATTTGACTGAGGCGTATTTTGGCCATGCCAATTTGGAAAAAGCAAACCTGGCTAACAGTGTGATCCATCAGGCCTATTTTGGTCAGGCGGATGTGAAAGAAGCCGACTTTAGCCGCGTTAATCATTTGGGACCGATGCAGCTCAGGCTGGCGCGCAATTTTGAGCTAGCAATTTTGACGGCAAAAGACAAGTCGCCCACCCTGTTGACCTAGGGCAAGTCGAGAGAAAGCGGACTGTCTGGCCACTCAGCAGCAATCGGATTTCCTGTGGGGATAGAACCAACAACTGCCTTAAACCGTAACCGGTGACGGATAGCGGACCCCCACCTTCTCTAAACGCTGGATTGCCTCATTGAGACGGTCTTCTTCCGCAATCAGGCTAACGCGCACATAACCTTCACCACCTTCGCCAAAGGCACTGCCTGGAGTCATGACAACACCAGTTTTTTGCAAGACATACAAGGCAAAATCAGCGGCGGTCATTTCAGGGGGACAGGGGACCCACAGATACATGGTGGCTTTGGTTTTAGGCACATCCCAACCCAGCCCCGCCAGGCCTGAAATCAGACAGTCGCGACGGGTACGGTAGCGATGGCGCACTGCTTCAAGATAGGAGTCGGGCAGATTTAAGGCCGTTTCTGCAGCGGTTTGGATAGCGGAGAAAATACCGTAGTCGAGGTTAGTTTTTAGGGTACGCAGTCCCTGGATAATATGGCGGTTACCGACCACAAAACCTACTCGCCAACCGGCCATATTGTAGGTTTTAGATAGGGTGTGGAACTCAACGCTGATTTCCTTAGCCCCTGGAATTTCTAGAACACTGGTGGGCTGGTAACCGTCAAAGGCCAACTCGGCGTAGCACAGATCATGGACAAGCATGATTTCGTAGTGCTTGGCAAAGGAGACGATCTCTTCAAAGAAAGCGCGGGGAGCAGTTGCCCCGGTGGGATTGTTGGGATAGTTAAAGTACAGAACCTTGGCCCGACGGGCGACATCTTCTGGAATGGTGGTGATGTCAATCAGCCAATCGTTTTCAGCCGTCAGCATCAGGGGATGGATATGGGCAGTTGCGATCGCAGGTCCCCGAAAGTGAGCCGGATAGGACGGCGTCGGCACCAGCACCGTATCACCGGGATCTAAATAGGCCAGGGCCAGATGGGTTAGCCCTTCTTTGGAGCCCAACAGGGGCAGCGCCTCGCCTTCGGGATCGAGGCTGACCCCATAGCGCCGGTGATACCAATCGGTAATAGCATGGCGAAAGCTGGCGGTACCTTCAAAGGGAGGATAGCCATGTTGGCTAGGGTCGGCCAGGGCCTTTTGGGCCGCCTCCACCACAGGGGCAGGGGTAGGGCCACCGGGATTTCCCATCCCCAGATCAATCAGGTCAAGGCCCTGAGCCCTAGCATTGGCCTTCAGCTCATCTAGACGGGCAAAGGCATAGGGGGGTAGTTGCTCCAGTCGCTGTGCCTTTTTCATCCAAGCTGGGGTCATACCTTACCTCCTGATGACGGGTGTGACGGTGATTTAGGGGTTGCTAGTTTGGACACGGACGATTCGGCCCGCTGACAGGGAGCCGTGGTGGACACCATCGCCGCCATTACCTGCTGAGGACCCACCTCAAAGGGCAAGTGGTGAATGTCTGAACCAGACTGACAGGCAAACTCAGCCGCCTGACGTAGGTCGGTTAAGGACATCTCTCCTAAGCCCAGATCGCTGAGGGTCATGGGCAAACCAATTTGGCCATAAAACTGGAGCAACTGCTGACGTGCCGTTGCGGCCAGAGAGTTGCCCAGCTCCATTTCCTCTAAGCGCAGTTGAACTAAGATACCATAGGCAACTTTTTCGCCATGGAGCATACTGTGGCTAGCTGGGATTTGAGTCAGGCCATTGTGGACAGCATGGGCGGCCACGGTGCGGCATTGTGCCCCCCCCATGCCACCAATCACCCCGGCCATCAGCACCGAGGCATCAACGACTTCGCGCCAGTCGTCGCCGCCTGGGTTGTCTAGGGCAGCCGCTGATTTTTGAAAGAGAATATCCCGCAGTACCCTGGCTTGCTGAACTGCACCAATAATCAAAGTTTGAGACGAGTGGCCGCTGCTGACGGAGGCTTCGTACCACTTTGCGATCGCATCCCCAATTCCAGCCACCAACGTCCGCTTAGGAGCCGTTGCCACCAGGTCATAGTCCAGCAACAGCAAATCTGGGCAGACGGGCAGTCCCACATCGTAACGAAAGGCCCCCCGCTGAGAATACACATTAGATAGTGCGGTCCAAGCCGCACAGGTGGCCGCCGATGTGGGAATGGTGACAGCCGACAGCTGGGTTTGATAAGCCAACAACTTGGCCGTATCCAGAGCTTTGCCACCACCCACACCAATAATCAGATCAGCCTTGTGCTCATCTACCAACCGACGCAGCTGGGTTAGGGAGGTTTCACAACAATCGTTCTGATAGGAGGCCTTGGCTATTCTGAGCCCGCTGATATCAGCCAAAAAAGGCGCTGCCGTTTGTAGGGTACGCTCCCCACCAACCACAAGGGGCCGCTGTCCTAATCTAGAAATCAGCGAACCACACTGGGATAAGATGCCTGAACCTCGCACCACCTGGGCGGGTGCCACCATCAGTGTAGATAACGTAGACATAGTTGATTCTTAACAGACTTAAAAGACGCGTTAGAAAACTCAGAAGAGAGCATGAGCATCGGCTGTAGCGAACAGACACCCAATCACTAGGGAAGATTAGCCCCATTAGCTAGCCGCTCGGGCCTGAGCTAACGCAGACCGATCAAGGACAACACGATAACCCAGCTCTGCATCAGCATCAGGCTTGACCTGACCTAAATAGACCAAATCAGAGATACCGGGATCACGATGAACGATGGCCCGAGCCCGAATCATCGCACCTTGAACACCACCGCTCAATCGACTGGGTTTAAACGAATTGACAGCCGCCTGCTGCAGTGTGGCCTCCAGCTGGGCATCCGTAATATCAGCCGGAACCGCAATCACCAGCTGGGAGGCACCAGAATCAAAAACAGTTGTGTAGGGAACTGAGCCTTCGAATTTAATGGGTACCAACGGTTGAAAACTCAGACCCAAGAACCCTGCCGTTAATACACCGCAGAAAGCGCTGGCCCCCACCAGCCGAAACCGAATACCCCACTTAGTTAAAAACGCCAGTGCCGTTAGCGCCGTCATGGCTAACGTGGCGATACCCATCCACTTGGTGGCTTCGAGAAAAGTTTCAGGTGTTGGCATGGCAAACTAGCGTTTCAAATGTGTCATCAGCATAGCGTTATTAATCGTATCAGTGGACACGTTTGCAAGGGACAACGGGGGTAAAACCAGCCCGTAAACTTGCATAGAAAGATAGGCCCGAATGGCCCGATCAGCAGATAGCCAAGGGATATGAGGGATTAAATAGCTAATTAGACAGTCTGGCAGGGCTCACTAGGGACTGTCTAAAGAATTCATTAGGATGCAATGCTAAATCGAGTTCAAGCTGGGCTGGGTCTGATTGTCCTTACAGGTCTAGGATTAGTTTGTCTGGGTTGGCAGAGTGGCAACAAACCTCAGCCGCTGCCCCAAGACCCTCATATTCAAGTTTTCTTTAACCAGGCAGACACTAACAGCTATCAAGATCCCTATCGCCGCATCCAACGGTCTGGCGACAATCTGGAGCAGGTCCTGCTCGACGCCATCAACCAAGCGACCATGTCCATCGATGTCGCGGCCCAAGAGCTGAATTTGCCACTGGTGGCGCAAGCCTTAATTGACAAAGCTCAGGCTGGCGTAACGGTCAGGGTAATTTTGGATAATCAATATAGTGATGGGTGGAGTCAACACAACACAGCTTGGATTCGCCACCAGGACGACTACAGTCGGGGTAAGTACGAAAATTTGTTTGCATTTGGTGACATCAATGGAGATGGTCAGATCACCCCAGATGAGGCTGTCAAACGCGATGCCATCCTGATGATGCGACAGGCGGCTATACCGATAGTGAACGATACGAACGACGGGACTAAAGGCAGCGGTCTGATGCACCACAAATTTATGGTGGTGGACGGTCGTCAGGTGATCGCTGGCTCTGCCAACTTTACCCTCTCGGGCATCCATGGAGACTGGCTCGTCCCCGAGAGTCGAGGTAATGCTAATACCCTATTGCGGATTAACCATGTCGAGCTAGCCACGGCCTATGTCGATGAATTTAACCTGCTGTGGGGAGACGGCCCTGGCGGTCAGCCCAACAGTCTTTTTGGCTCACCCAAACCGGTACGACCCCTGAAAACAGTAGGTCTTCCCAACGGTCAGATCACCGTACAATTTTCTCCCCACCGGGCTGATAGTCCCCGTGAGCAAACGACCAACGGTGTGATTGCCAATACCCTCAGCCAGGCTAGCCAATCGGTGGATCTGGCCCTATTTGTCTTTACTGACCAAGGGATCGTCGATGCCCTGCAACTAAGTCCCTCCCTCCAAATCCGTACCCTCATCGACCGTAGCTTTATCTATCGCAGCTACAGCGAAGCATTGGATATGTTGGGTTTGGCTTTGCCCGATCACCGCTGCCAGTATGAGAAAGATAACCGTGTGTGGAAAAACACCATCACCACCGTTGGCTATCCGGAATTAGCTGATGGAGACAAGCTACATCACAAATTTGCCCTACTGGATGACCATACCGTGATCATCGGCTCCCACAACTGGAGCAAAGCGGCGAACCATACAAACGATGAGAATCTGTTGATTATTGAAAACACCACCGTAGCCCAACACTTTAAGCAAGAGTTTGAGCGCCTCTATAAAGTCGCTAAGCTGGGGCGTACGGACTATCTTGTACAGCAGATGAAGAAGATGCAGGAGAAATGTGGAGGGTAAAACCTATTTACCGTTTCATCTTTTTCAGCTTTGTCTGAACTCGCTTGTAGAACAAATAGAGCCGTCGCTGGCGGGTCAGGCTGGGAATATCTGAGGGATGGTGCTGTCGATAGTCAAAGAACTGATTGAGTTCGGTAAGAATATGTTCAAAGCGAGGCAATAGCTGCTCAGAACGGTAGGGAGCAAAAAAGTTTTCCGATAGGTTGTTAGGCTGCCAGTTCTCTAACACTGTGGCAATTCGCTGTACATCGTAACCTGTGGCATAGCCTGCAATTTTATGACAGTTTTCTCCTGGGTCAAGATAGTCTGCCAGGGCATGATTAACGCTGGAGAACACCTGGCAGCCACAGGCTAGGGCCTCCATTGGTGGTAGCCCGAACCCTTCGGTCAAACCGTATTGCACCCAGTACTCAGCTGAATCGTAGAGATAAATTTTGGCTTGATTGAACAAGCTCATAAGATCTTCAACAAATGAATCCACAACAACGACATTAAATCTCTTTTGTAGTTCGGGTACGAGCTGACTGGTCACATACTCAGAGGATTTTCGTGCTTGTACCAATACGTCGATATCTCGGTTAATTTTGCGATTGGTTACCTCAGCCGGAAGCTGGTTGGGGAGCCAGTAGATTAGGGAATTTTGCGATCGCATCCCCCAATACCCCATCGTGTTGCGGCTAACAGATATAATCGGCACCTGTGGCGGCACCGAAAAGCCATAGCCTGAGCTGTGGGCATGGTACACCACATGACAACGAGAGAGTTTTTTCAGCTGTTTGGGCACATCAAACCCCCAGCTGACAATAAAAGCACAGCGACTGAGATCCACCCGCTGCAACAGATCATCAATAAACGCATGGTTCTCTTCTCGCTGACGATAAGTAACCACCTCCGCCTCACAAATCTGTTGAGCCAACTTAAGCGTATTCAGTTCAGCAAACAGCCCCCCACAGTAAAATGAGCGGGTAGTTCCCGGCAGGAGAAAATAAAGCTTCCTCATCGCAAACTCGTGATGGACCGCCCAGTATTCTACAGGATAGGAGCCATCGATCCGCCGCTCTATCTAGTGAACTCGTTCTACCTTGAAACTTTCAATCTAGATCCCATACTTACCTCTATTAATTCTGTAGATAGGTCCCATCTATCCCATGCTTTGTTGATCCCAAATTTCATCCCTAGATTAGGTGGTATGCAATCGCTTACTCCCTTAGGAGGGCCCCATGAACAGCTATTCCTCCAACTTACAAAAACTTGAAATACAGCGTCATCAGCTAGAGCGGCTATGGCAGCCCACCCCCTCACAAAAAATCAGACAAGCCTCCAGCACATTACTCCGCAACGTGGGTAACTGGTTGATCGGTACACTAACCGAAGGAAATCAGCCACGAATTTGGACCAAAGAAACCAAACAAGGCAGCCAATGGTGCGTATACGACCCAGTGGGCAATCAACAGCACCACTTTTCCTCTGAAGACGCACTCCGTGTTTGGCTAGAGCAGCGTTACAACAACTAATGGCCGGTAGTAGCCTCAGGCGCTGTACAAGTTACAGCATCTGAGGCTAACCAAACATATGGCTATCAGGCGATGAGGCTCTAATTAACTGCGGTATAGTAGTTGAGACATTCATGGAAAGGTGCCATGTTCGGTTTAGGTTGGCCAGAGGTGGGCATTATTGCCATTGTCGCCGTTTTAATTTTTGGACCCAAGAAAATTCCTGAATTGGGCAGTGCCCTCGGAAAAACCCTACGGGGCTTTAAAGAAGAGATGGATGCAGAAACAGCTGACTTTGAAGATGCCGACTATGTAGAGGATCCGGAACAAAGTTAAATAAGTTTGGTCTGTAAATGTAGTAGGTACACATGGTTGGAGCTACCTACTACTAGCAGCGTCTAGTGAGCATATAGTAGGCATTTCAGGGAGGTAGAATCTACCTCCCTGTTTTTTTGCCAATCTTAAAGCATCGATTGCTGGGGTTAGCGCCAATGTCCTCATACATCAGGATATTGGCGATACGAACCCAGTTAAATCCCCAGTCGCTGATAGACTTTATCCAGATTTCTCAGCTGATAGTCCGGATTAAAGGCTTCCTTAATTTCATCAGCCGACAGGTTTGCTTTTACCTGGGGGTCCTGGGAAATCAAGGTCTGAAAATCACCACCGTCAACATTCCATGCGGCATGGGCGCACTGCTGCACAATCCGATAGGCATCCTCACGGGAAATGCCTTTTTCGACCAGGGATAGCAATACCCGTTGGCTAAAGACCACACCACCGTACATGTTCATGTTGCGCTGCATATTGTCAGGGTAAACCTGCAGGTTTTGCACCAGCTTAGTGGTTTCCACCAGCATGAAGTGCATCAGAATGCAGCTGTCGGGAAAAATCACCCGCTCCACAGAACTATGGGAAATATCCCGCTCATGCCACAGGGCAACATTTTCTAACGCCGCTAGGGCATTGGTGCGGATAATCCGGGCCAGTCCAGTCAACCGTTCTGACTTAATTGGATTGCGTTTATGGGGCATGGCCGAAGACCCCTTTTGCCCCTTAGCAAAGAATTCTTCCACTTCCAGAACATCGGTGCGCTGCAGATTACGAATTTCGACCGCAAACCGCTCAATAGAAGCGGCTAACCCAGCCAGGGTCGTCATAAACTCGGCATGAACATCCCGCGAGATGACCTGGGTAGAGGCTGTATCTGGCTTTAGACCCAGTTTTTGACACGTGAGCGATTCAATTTCTGGATCAATATTGGCATAGGTACCCACAGCACCTGAAATTTGGCCTACGGAAATTTCGTCTTGAATTCGACACAGACGTTCGCGATGGCGCAATACTTCCGCCAGCCAGCCAGCCAGCTTAAACCCAAAGGTCATGGGCTCGGCATGAATACCATGGGAGCGACCAATCATAACGGTATCGCGATGGTCCTGCGCCTTGTTGCGAATAGCCTGGATAAGCTTCTCAACATGGGACAAAAGCACCTGATGGCTAGCTACGATCTGCAAAGAAAGAGCCGTATCCAGCACATCGGAACTGGTCATCCCCAAGTGGATATAGCGGCCCGCATCACCCACGTACTCGTTGACATTGGTCAAAAATGCAATAACGTCGTGGCGGACTTCAGCTTCAATTTCCAGAATCCGGGCCACATCAAAATTGGCTTTGGCTTTGATTTCGTCCACCGCGGCTTGGGGGATGCGACCCAATTCGGCTTGGGCTTCGCAGACGGCGATCTCAACCTGCAGCCAGGTTTTGAATTTGTACTCGTCGGTCCAAAGTTCGCCCATCTCGGGCAGGGTGTAACGTTCAATCAAGGCTAGTGTCGCAGGATACAACCGATCCATTGTAAGTGCGCGGTTGCCGGTTACTAAATCGAAATTAACAATAGTGAGGATTTGATTACATGCTGACAAGGGCCAAACGCAGGCTGAAATAGAGGTGGCGACTGACAATGAGAGTGATCATCAAGAATGGAATAGTGGGGCAATGTATCCCACACGTCACCCTAAAGGTTCGCGCAAGCCATGCCGATCGCACACCCCATGGCTTGGATGCTTCATGGCTTACAAAATCCTGGCTGATATTGCCCAGTATCGAGGGGCATCCACCAGGGAGTGCCCCCGACGAAATTGTTTATTGTTAATCGGGTTTAATGAATTCGGATTTGGTATTAGACACGGCACACCCATCCACTAACCAATCCCCCTCAGAAGCGCAATGGGCCACTGGGGGGAATTGGTTTTAGAAACTTACAGAGAACGGATATATGGGTGTCGATCAGCGCTGATCGACTTCAATCGACTCGAAGGCGCTGAGCACCGACCACGATAGACGCGTTGCCGCAGTAGCAAGGGCAATTATCGCCACCATCGTCAAAACAGCATAGGGCATATGCATCCCAAACAAAATCATGCTGATCAGTAGCAGGGCAAGCAGTGTAATGTCCAAAGTCTTGTCCTCAAAATGTTACCTTCAACTTCAATGGTAGATATTTAGTTGAGAGAGTATTAGATCAAGTGGAAAACTTATTAATGTTTCACGTAAACGTGGGTGGGCCCAGCAGGGCTAAGGATGCGATTAAATGGGACAGCTACGGCTGAAATGCTTTAGCAAGGCGGTGTATGCCTTCTTTTATTTGCTCTTCGTCAATGGCGGTGTAACCAAACACAAACTCTCCTGTGTTACGCGGCACTTCATACTGAATCCGCGCGCTACATATTTCTACACCCACGCTGGCAGCCCTAGCCTCAGCCTCGTCATCCGTTAGCAAGAGGGGTAGCTTAGCCATAACATGTAGACCAGCACTGTCGCCCAAAATCTCCACAGTCTGGCCAAAGCGTTCATATAAAGCCTGGACCAGGGCATTGCGGCGACGTTCATAGCATAGACGCATTTTTCGAATATGACGCTCCAAATGTCCCTCGGCAATAAACTCAGCTAAAACAGCTTGAGTCAGGGTGGGCGGCTGGCGATCGGCTAGCCACTTGGCTTTACCAAAAACGTCCACTAAAGATTCTGGCAACACCAGGTAGCCAAGGCGGATGCTGGGAAACATCACTTTCGAGAAGGTACCCACATAGAGCACAGACGCATGGGTATCTAACCCCTGGAGTGATGGTATCGGCCGCCCCCCATAGCGATATTCACTGTCGTAATCATCTTCAACAATCAGCGCGCCAGTTTTCCAGGCCCACTGCAACAGCGCTAGGCGTCGGGGTAAGGATAGCAACGCCCCTGTAGGAAATTGGTGAGACGGTGTGACATAGACCAAACGAGGTGTTGTGCTATGCCCTGTCAACTCATCAACAACGAGCCCATCGCGATCTAGTGGCATGGGCAATAGGCTAGCGCCGCTGGCCTTAAAAATCTGCCGTGCCCCTCCATAACCAGGCTCTTCCATAGCCACACTGTCGTCGGGGTTAATCAAGAGCTGAGTAATTAGACTTAGGGCCTGTTGACTACCGCTGGTAATAATCACCCGCTGGGGTTTACAGCGTACCGCACGCGATTGTTGCAGATAGTCAGCTACAGCCACACGTAAGGGCCAGTAACCCATAGATGACGTCGCGTATGCAAGCCAGTGATGGTTGTTTCGACAGTGCTTAGACAATAATTTTCGCCACAGCTCTATCGGAAATAAGTCTAGGGCAGGTTGACCGTAGCGAAAACTAATCTCACGAGACTCTCTAACGGGTCTCGACGGTGATTGGTTGACACGCTGGCCATAGGCTGACAACGGAATCTCAACAGAAAAGTGATGGGGCTGAGCTACCATCTCGGCCGTTAGCAAGCTTTCTGGAAGCTGATCACACACATAGGTGCCAGCCCCCGGACGAGTTTGTAAATAGCCTTCGCTGATTAGCTGGTCGTAGCCTTGGGTCACCGTAGTGCGTGATAGCCCCAGGGACTTAGCCAACGCTCGCGATGCCGGCAGCCGCTGGCCAGCCTGGAGCCGGCCAGAAAGAATGGACCATCGCAGCTGACTGTATAGCTGCTGATGGAGCGGTTCCGATAGAGCCGCATCAATAACTAAGGCCAATTCCATGGGTAATCTTCAAAATTGGACTGATAACTTTAATTTAAATTGGCTCTAGCCAAAGACCAATTGCTGTCGATACAGTAGCGCTAATACTGACTCTTTTCTTTGCTAGGAGAGGCTCTGGGGTAGGTTGCGGAGTCTAGCGGACCCACCTCGCCTTTCAGGCACCCCTCCTGAGAGGGGACGCTAGTAGAAAACTATGCCTGATTGATCTTTTTTCTTATTAACAGGGACTAACATCATGAAAACAGTACGAACCCAGGTTAAGCGCGTACCCAAGCGCGGCCATTACGATTCAGAAACGATTTACTCCATTTTAGATGCCGGACTCATCTGTCATGTGGGTTTTGCCATGGAAGAACAGCCGTTTGTGATTCCTACGGCCTATGGTCGTCTTGATAATCGGTTGTTTATCCACGGGTCACCGGCTAGCCGCATGCTGAAGTCTTTGCAACAGGGAATTGACGTGTGTGTCACGGTGACGCTGTTAGATGGCTTGGTACTGGCCCGCTCAGCTATGCATCACTCAATGAACTATCGCTCGGTCGTATTGTTTGGGACGGCGGAGCTGGTGAGTAACCGTGAGGAGAAATTAAAGGCACTCTATGCATTTACAGAACATGTGGTGCCAGGACGGTGGGCGGAAACGCGGAAACCAAATGAGCAGGAACTAACGGCTACCACAGTTTTGGCATTGCCAATTGATGAGGCATCGGCAAAGATTCGCACAGGGCCGCCGGTGGATGATGCGGCTGACTATAATCTGCCCTATTGGGCTGGCGTAATTCCGTTAAGGATGCAGTGGGGGGAGCCGATTGTGGATCCGAAGCTGACGGAGGGGATTGGCGTGCCGGAGCATGTGAAAACATATGTGGGTAAAAGAAGCAAGGGTATTGAGTAATGTCCAAACACTCATCTAACTTAGCGGGGGTATGGTTAACCCTTTTAGGGGGATATCGTCATCTATGCCTTTGCCTTGAATCAATACGCCGAAGGTTCCTAACCCCATGGGGCCCATATCCATAAGTTGATGAAGCGCGGAACGACGTTGAATCAGCTGGTTGAAGCCATCTGGGCCAGGGGTAATCGTTTGGGCAAGGTTGGCAACTCGATCACCAAGGCCGAGGGCCATAAGAAAAAGACCCTGTTGGGTGAAACCGAGGGAGCTTAGGCCGATATTGTTGCCGTGGCGTTGTAGGGCGGTGAAGTCAATGTGAGCGGTTAAGTCTTGCTGGCCGATGTTAGTGTAGGGATCGTCGTGGTGACTGTGCTGGTAGTAGCACTTGAGGGTGCCTTTGTGACGAGCGGGGCTGTAGTAGCGTTGGGCGGTGTGGCCATAGTCTATGGTGAGGAGAAAACCTCGAGCAATGCGGCTGGCGACGGTGTCGAGCCAGTCAAGGGCGGCGAGGTTAACTTCGGTCCGGTAGCCGTCGGGATAGGTGTCGTTGAGAAAATCAATGCCGACTAGGTCAACGTATTGGGTGAGTTTGTCGGTGGATAGGGGACCGAGGATTTCTTGAAACGCGTTGTCTTGGGTAGTGACGTAGACTTCTTGGAGCTGGTTGTTGTTCTTTTGAATAATGTGGACAGGGAAGGCGTCAATCAGTTCGTTGGAGAAAAAACAGCCCGTAATAGGGTTTAGATCTTCAAGGGTGGTCCAGGTGACTTTTTTGTGGGTTAGACGCGTTTGTTGTTGCGATCGCAACGCAGGAGATTTTTCAATAATGATGTAATCAAGGGCTTCATAGCAGTCCAGATAGTGCTGCTGCAGATAAGTCAACACATCAGCCGCAATCAACCCTTGCCCCGCTCCCATCTCGACTAATTGAAATGGAGTTGGCTGCCCCAGACTATGCCACATGTCGGCAAACTGGACGGCCAGCAGCTCACCAAAGTCGTGACCGAGGTGGGGTGAGGTGATAAAGTCGCCGTCAGGACCGAGGATGGAGGTTTTGGTGGTGTAATAGCCGGAGTCAGGATGGTAGAGGGCAAGATCCATGTAGGACGCAAAGGTGATGCGCTGGTGGGGGGTAGCTTGGATGCGGTTGGTGATGCTGTTGATGAGATCCGACGGTTGAGGCATGGGAGCATGGAAAAGTCCGGTGAGCTTCCACATTCTAGAGACAAATGAAGCCTTTGGAGCTGTGAATGCCCTACGGCAATTGATTCAAAAGAAATAGTCTCCTTGTATCTGTGAGATAACACGTCCTGATAAAAAATATGTCCCCTCCGGAGCAGGAACTCTGCTCTATCAGAGCGGGGAAGGCATCCAGTCACGACGCTAGCCTGACACGTAACCGATGGATGGATCTGTCGTTTGCCATATCTAGCCAACTAGATGCACATGAGCTGGTCATGGGAACACCATCAACAATTTTTCCAAAATCAAGTTGCCTAGTCAAATCTCTGAAAATCACTTGAATCGTCCATAAAACTCATCCCAAAATCTCCCGAGCCTCCATCAGCAAATTCTTTCAACTCTTTCACCCACTTCTCAGCGCATCTTCAAACTACCGCTGAGTAGACTCGCTATTGTTCTGCCAAGGCACTAACGTGCTGTTCCTAATCTTTAGCTCAAAAGGAAATTAACCCGTGAAAAAATTCCTAATCAATGGATTAGCTGCCTTGGCGATGGCGTCAACGACTGCTATGGCAATAGCCCCCGCGGTCCATGCTGCCTTCACCGCTGCTACCGTATCCGATGCTGGTGTACTACGACGTGGCCAGGATCACTACTTTGAGATTTCAGTCGAAGCCAATCCGTTGCAACGTGTTCGCGTTAAATGCTTTACATTCCATGAGCTAGATGGGGTTGAAGTCTTTGTCGGTGGTAAATCTGTTGAGCCCGCTATCAACTATGGCTTCGAAGAATTTACTCTCACCTTTGCAGAGCCCGTAGCCACTGACGAAACTATTCGTATCGTCATGAAAAACTCCACCGTACGCGGCACCGTTAACGCTGGGATCGACGTACCTTACCGAGTGTTTGGCACCTACCCTAATCTAGGAGCCGAAGTCCCCCTCGGTACAGCCGTCGTCCGCATCCCTGGTGGCGGTAGCCGATAGTGAACTGTCTGCCCAGGTATTTAATTACCTGGGCAGACAGCATGATTTTACGCAACGCTGGCAGATGGGTTATGTCCCCTCGTAGGCCATTTGCCAAAAGTCTTTTTCTAAGGTGGCAACGGTAAGAAATATGTCTTCAGCCTCAGCCTGGCTGGTGCTATCTGCACTTTGGAGAGCGCTGTCGGCCTGTTGAGCCAACAATTCTACATAGGTAGTAAACGCAGCGTTGCCCCAACGGTCGGCAAATTCTGCATAGGCCTCGGGCATGGGGCTGTGGCGTTGCCAGCCCTGATTGTAGGCCAGCTCGATGGCCCAAAAGCCAGTAGCTTTGACTGGGTAGGGCTGTCGAGCCAAGTTGGCCATAAATGTGCAGTAGGTTTGGCAGGTGGGCTGCAACGGCTGATCTAGACTCAGCTGACGCTCGGTGGCCTTGGCCTGGAACCAGGTCAGTTCATCCTTGAGAAAACCGGTGCCGCCGAGCAAAAGATCGAGATGGGCCGTGGGCGCTGTTTGAATCAGACTAGCGGCCAGACGAGTGAACTCGACCACAAAATGGTAGTCCTGAATCAGCCAGGTATTGAACTGTTGTGGTTGAATAGTGCCCTGTTGACACTGAACCAGAAAGGGATGAACGGTGGCAGATTGCCACTGGGCTGGATATTTGTCGAGGAGCTGTTGGCAGGTGAGGGACATGGGGGATAAGGGAATATGGGGGCTGTGGTGTTCTCAGCTGGAAACGTTTCAGATTTTTTGGCTTGCCCATGCCCATACGGCTAGAGCAAGAGATTTTTTAGACGCACCTAGCGAGACAGATGCTCGTCCAGCCATTGGACGAGATCGTTCATGACCTGATTACGGTCTAGATCATTGTGGGGTTCGTGGTAGCCACCGGGGTAGATTTTTAGGGTTTTGTCGGTGGTGATGCGGGCGAAGATCTCTTCGCTGCCTCTGACGTCGTTAACTTTGTCGGCACTGCCGTGGACTAGCAGGATGGGAACCTGAAGCTGGGAAATGTTGCGACGAACGGCGGCTATGGCAACCAAACATTCCGTTCCCCACCGCACCGTTGCCATCGAATGTGTAAGCGGATCATCCTGGGTCTGATTGACCACCGCCGGGTCACGGGATAGGGTTTCTGCCCCTGCACCCACATCCATGGAAAACCGGGGCCACACACCGGACAAAATTCGAGCAATTGCCACCAGATAGGGTTTGGCGATACCGACAGGACGAATGGGAGGACCGCTGATGACGATACCGGCCAAATCTTCAGGAAAGTTGAGGGCAAAGTCCAACACAATCAGCCCACCTAGACTATGACCTAGAACAAACAGCGGCAAACTGGGCTCATGGAGTCTAATCTGAGCAAGAAAAGCGCGAACATTATGGCGATAGTCTTGCCACTGGTTAATGTGGCCGCGCTGACCTTCGGAGCGACCATGGCCCTGGTTGTCAAACCCAAACACGGCATAGCCTGCCTGGGTGAGGGCGGTGGTAACGGTGCAGTAGCGATCGCAATGCTCTCCAAACCCATGTACTAAAGCAACAACGGCTCTGACGGCACCTGGGGGATACCACGCCTGATAAAACAGCGATAGCCCTTGGGTACCACTAAATCTATTTTCTAGCCGAGGAACTTGAACCACAGTCATAACAGGGAAGTAAACGGGAGAATCTCTGCCCAAGAGCAGTATTTTAAGCGGTCATAGATGCTAACTACAGGATTTCAACCGTGCCCTGCTGGCCATCAATGCGTACTCGCTGGCCTGTGTGCAATCGTCTGGTCACATCAGCCACATCCATGACAGCTGGAATCCCATATTCCCGAGCCACAATGGCCCCATGGGAAAGTTGTCCCCCCACTTCAGCAATCAGGCCACCTAAGTTTGCCAGTAGTGGTGCCCAGCCCGCATCGGTGTACGGCACAACCAAAATAGTGTTTTGATCAGTGGGCACAGTGGTATCCAATGTGGTAAGCACCTGGACATTGCCTTCTAGAGTGCCTGGACTTGCACCGATGCCTGTTAGTAGTCGTCCAGTTTGTTTAGGTGTCCTAGGGGCTATGGACAAAGCGATGGGATCTTTGCCGTAGACCAAATAGGGCGTTGCCCAACCATGGTTTGCCTGGTGCTGCTGACGACGGATCGCAATTTTATCGATGGGTTGATGTTGGGCATCGGACACTGCTAGGGCCGATGACGTTCCCAAAAGTTTGACCTCAGGCCAGGTCAGAAAAAAGATATCCCCCGGCTGCCTGAGACTATGGTTGTCGATGTAGTGGCGTTCTAGGGCTAAAAAACAATCTCGCAGCTCAGCCAGCAACCGATTATAAACTTCTGCTATGGCACCTTTTAGATCTAAGCGAGTTTGCACCTGGCGCTGCTTCCAGCCTGGTTTAACCGAGCTGGCGCTTTGGGTGGGCGCAGGCGGCTGTTTTAGGAATGTGGCTAAGAGATTTTTGACCGGGGCCGGTTGCTCTCGCCACGTAGGCACTGAGATATCGGTGGCCACTTCACTTAAATAGCCATAGGTGGCGAGAACATTCTCTAATTGCTCAAACAGCTCAGCACTATCGGGGAGCTGAGCCAGGGCATCCAGCAGCTCTCCATTATCCTCAGGCACGGTTTCTAACTGCGCTACCAAGGACGACTGCTGTTGAGCAACGGCTTTAATCGCCTCAATCGCAGCAATTTCTGGGTTAGAGCGATAATTGAGCTGTAGGCTATCCACCTTGAGTATCGCCTTGCGCAGCGCAAAACTCAGAGGGCCAAGAATATTGTAGAACGTCGCCTTTTCAAGCAAGGCAAAGATAGTCTCCACCTGTTGTTTAATTGCCTCAGGAGAGAGCTCATGGGGAGATTTCAGAGAGGCTAACCCCGGTTGAAAATGGTCTCGGTTATCTCGCTCAAAGGTTTTAACTAACTGCCATTCTCGAGTTGCCAGCTTCGTTAGCCCTGGCAGATTGCGCAGGGTGGCTGTCACGGGCGGACGGCTAAATTTGGCACCCCGGGTGAGAAATTCTAAACTCTCGGAAGGTAACCCCATGCGGAGAAAAATATCCCCCAGCAGAGTAGCGTTGAAGTAGGCATGGGAGCGATGTAGCATAGCCGTCTGGGAAAAATCTAAACCAGCGGCTCGTTTGCCTAACACGATGGTAAATAAGTCTCCCCAAACGCCGCAGGTGAGGGGCTGGTTGATGGACCAGGTGAGGGGATGAATCACACCGGGAATGACCTCAGCTGCAATTTTGCGGGTCCACAGGGGAATCAGGGTGGTAATGGGACGGCTTTGCAATACCCATATTTGTTCTCCGTCATAGGTCCATTCCACATCTTGGGGAATGTCGCCAAAGCGCCCTTCGAGATGGCGGGTGAGGTAGGCAATTTGTTGGATCAGACGATCGGGTATGGGGTCATGGCGATGTAGAGACGTTCCATGGAACGTCTCTACATCGCCGCCATGGGGTTCCATGGGTAAATCAACCGCTTCAGACAACTGCCAATCGTCACCGGGTTGCATGTCCTCGGGGGTGATGGTGACATGGTAACGCCGGGGCGTTATTTGCCCTGAAACAACCTGGCTAGCCGGACCGGGTAGGGCCTCAATCACCACATCATGGCCGCAACGGGCAATGGGGTCGCGGCTAAAGGCAACACCAGAAACAACGCCGTGAATTTGCTGCTGCACCAGAACATTCATGGGAGCATCGGGGAGCCCCAGGTCCTGACGATAGCGAACGGCACTGGGGCGATTGTAGGCTTGGAAACAGGTTGCGATCGCACCTTCTAATCCCTCCTGACTCACCACATCCGTCACCGACACATACTGTCCGGCGGCCGACGCCCCCAGTCCGTCTTCACCCACCGCCGACGATCGGGCCACCAAGGGCTGCTGGACCGAGGGCTGACACAGCGCTAACAGCGCCGCTGGATCGTCCCCTGCCCGAAGAATATAGCCCATGGGCACCGGATAGCCCCAAGCTTTCAGCTGGGATAGAGTGGCGGCTTTATTCCCCACCACCGCCGGGTCTAGTATCTGGTCTAATGCTTGCAAAGCCGACTCTCCTCGAAAAAAACGAAACAGTCGTCGTGACTCGGAGCGGGTGCCCTGGGAAGGCAGCTCTAAATCGTCCGGCAGCTTTTGATAAATCCAACCAATCAGCGTCATCAAACAGGCAACTGCCATCAGGCGGGTACCATCATTGTGAACCAGCCCCGTCAAAACCGGCAGCAGCACTAGGGCAAACACCCGACCCTGCTTACGCTCCCGCAGCACCGTAAACGCAATAAAACTCAGCAGCCAACCCAGCACCGCCACCAGCGGGTCATAGACCAAAAACCCCCAGCTGACGTTGGTCACCCCCGCCCCTCTGGCCAGCCAGTAGCGGCCCATCACCAGGGCCATTAGTGCCACCACCGGCCAGATCGGATCCGCCGAAAAAAACTGCTGAGCTAAGAGTACCGCCCCAATGCCTTTAAATGCTTCTAAGAGTACGGCCCCTATCCCCACCACCGTGCCACCGTGGTAAAAGGCAGCTGACACCCCAACGTTGCCAGTACCAATCTGCGATAGCTGCTGACCAGTAGCTAGCTGCACCCACCACCCCGTCAGCGGCAGCCCACCTAGCAAGGGACAAATTATAAAAATTAGCAGCGCGCCCCACACTTGCTCCATGGCTATGGCGAAACTTTAGAGGATATGTCTATCTGACCACTAGTCAGTGGAATTGTGGGTAATCCTTAAGCTCAGCCTTAACAATGGAACGGCACCACTACCAACGGCACCACTACCAATAGTCTTCGCACACCAGGCGCTCTGTCTCACTGAGATTTCCATAGGCCAAGTAGTCTGAAAGCCATTGGCACCCCTGGCGCATTAAATCTTCCAGACATAGATTCCAGAGGCGGACCTGCCCATCGGCACCGGCTGACGCTAAATGCTCGCTGGTGTAATCAAAGGAGGCTTGCCAAATAATGCCTCGGTGGCCGGTCAGCGTATGCAGCAAATGACCGTCGGGGAGTTGCCAAAATCGCAGGGTGCCGTCATCACTGGCCGAGACCACAACATTGCCCTCCAGACCAAATGAGACGCTACGAACCCAGTCGTGATGGCCGCGCAGGGTGTGCATTAATTCACCGTTTTGCCAGAGACGGACGGTATTGTCACTGCCGGCTGAGGCAATGGTTTTGCCGTCGGGGGAAACCGCGACGGCCCAGACGCTGCCGGTGTGCCCCAGAAGAATATCTCCGGTTTGGTTGGTAAAGCTGACGTCACCGGTCGCAAGCCCATCGAGGGACCACTGGCGCAGCGTACCGTCTTCGCTCCCCGACACTAAATAGCGACCGTCAGGGCTAAAGTCGACGGTCCAAACGGTGCCCTCATGACCACACAGCTGGCCCAGGGGGCTGCCATCGGTATACCAGAGGCGGATGTTGCGATCGCTACCCGCCGAGGCTAAATACGTGCCATCGGGGCTAAATTTGACTGACCAGACGGCGTTGTGGTGCCCCTGAAATGTACACAACGGCTGACCCGCTGGGGTCCATAGCTTAACGGTATGGTCGGCGCTAGCAGATGCGATCGCACCGCCATCCGGGCTCCAGTCAACGCTATACACACTGCTGGTGTGGCCATGGATAGTGTGGGCATTTTCTCGATTACTGGCGTCCCAAACCCTGAGGGTCTGATCGGCTCCGGCGGAAACTAGCCTTGCCCCATCGGGCTGCCAGCACACATCCCACACAATGCCATGGTGCCCCGTTAGCCTGGGCAAATCCTGGCATGCTAGCTGCCACAGACGAATCGTATTGTCATCACTGGCTGAAATCAGCTGAGAGCCCTGGGGATTGATATCTAAACTTAAGACACTGCTACGATGCCCCCTGATGGTATCTAACAGCTTGCCATTGAGATCCCGCACCTGAATCGTCTGATCATCGCTAGCGGACATTAAGCGACTGCCATCGGGACTAAAACACAGATCTCTTACCCAGTTTTGGTGACCCTCAAAATATTGCAGCAGCTCACCATTCAAGTTCCAAAGCTTAATTAAATGATCGTCCCCCCCCGAAGCAATGTGCTGACCGTCAGGGCTAAACACCGCCGTCAGCACCCAACCCGCATGGCTGCTCATGGCCCGCAAACGTTCTCCTTCCGTATCCCAAAGGCAAAGGGTGCCATCTTCGCTCCCCGACACCAGATATTGACCATCGGCACTAAAGGCCACCGATCTGACCCAGTCAAGGTGGCCTTCGAGGGTTTTTAACCACTGGCCATTTTGGGTCCAGAGCCGCACCGTATGATCGTTGCTAGCCGTGGCCAGCAGTCGATGGGTAGGGCTAAAGGCCACACTGTTGACCGAGCCCGTATGGCCAGTGAGAATGTGCAAACATTGACCGGTCACATCCCAGAGTCGCACCGTAAAGTCATCTCCGGCAGAGCCAATCATCTGGCTGTCGTGGCTAAAGGCCACATCCAGCACACTGCCCTGGTGCCCACTAAAAACCTGCAGGGACTTACCCCGAGAATTCCACAGCCGTAGGGTGCCATCATCACTGCTAGAGGCCAGGTATTGACCATCGGGGCTAAAACAGGCTGAGAGCACCCAGTCCTGGTGGGCATGGATGCGGTTTTTCTCTCGAACTGTATGAAAGGCCTGCCACAGACGAAACAAAATCTGGTTTTGCAAATAGACCGATACGGGGGTGAGCTGGCTTTGTTGAGCCCCTTTTAGGGCTTCGAGTAAGGCCCCTAAGCCATCGTGGGAAAGCAGCAGGGCCTGGGAAACTGAGGCAAGAGCCTGCATCTCGGCGGTCTCAGCCCGGTAGCGTTCTTCGGTGGCTTGGGCCAGGGCCAGGGCCTGCTCTTGAAGCGCCGTACGCAGCTGGGTTTCGGTTTGTTTTCGCCGCCGTCGCTCAGCCTGGAGCACGGTCATTAGCCCCGGCATGTCCTGCTGTTTCACCAGGTCGGCCAGGTAGTCATGGGTAAGCTGGTAGCGCACACTGCCCCCCACCTCCGGGCTTTCAAAGAGCAGCCCGGACTCCGCCAAAATTTCTAGCACCAGACTCAGCTGGGCCGGGTCAACCAATAACCCTAATGACTCTAATGATTCTTCTAACTCAGCTCGAGTTTTGAGGGGACGGGTGGTGCTCTCATCGCTCAGTAAGTAGAGAATTGTTCGGGCTAAGGTACTGTTTTCAGGCCCACAGTCTCGCACTACTCGATTTAGAAAGCGACGCACCAGTACCTTTACCGGGTCATCCCCCAGCTGTTGGTAGCGTCTCAGGGTGGTGATATTCTCTCGCTGTAGTTCGGCCCCCACCACCTGCAGTTCAATCGGACGCACTTCGTCATCGTCGGCAGTCAGGTCAGCCACTAGGGTCGTTATCAGGGATTCTTCTAGATAAAACTGAGCGTTATCGGTTAGCTGTCGAATAACAGCCTCGCACTCTTGGGGGGTAAAGTTACCCAAGTAGTACCGTACATCCTGGCTCAGGATATCAATATCTAGCGCGGCCCGACGCTCCCACTCCAACAGGTAGTGCAGATAATCATCCCGTAGGGCCAAAACAATCTTAATGTAGGGATTATTCAAACAGTCCCGCAGAAAGTAATACAGCGAGCGGCGCTGATCAACATTGGGGCGTTCAAAGAAAAACTCTTCAAACTGGTCAAAAACAACCACAATCTGTTGGTAATTATCCTGGGCCTGCTGGCGCAGATGCGCCAATAAACTCTCATGGGTAATCGGAAATGAAACTTGAAAGTTGGGAGGAGCGGCGGGCTGGGATGAAGTGACCCGCTGTAGCGCTTGAAGAATAGAAACCTCCCAGCTAAGGTAGTTGCGCACCAGTAAGGGAAGCGTGGTGCGGCCTTCAGAGGTGGCCTGTTTGAGGGCAGGGACAAGACCGCTGCTGAGGAGTGAACTTTTACCCACCCCCGACTGACCATGGATAATCACCAGGGTATGTTGGGGCTGCATTAGTCGCCCTACCAAATGTTCGATCGCCTGCTGCCGTCCAGATGCCCGCATTTCTACCGGTGAAATACTCTGGCTACCAGAGGGGGAACGGTAGGGCTGAATGGCACTTGCTCCAATAAATGCCCGCAGTCCCATGAGGTTCTCAATCTGCCGCTGTTCTTGTTTAACAGCAAACGCGTCCAGGTAACGCTGTTTGAGAAAATATAAGTCCTGGAGATTCCGCAGAATATCTCGATATAGCGGAAAGTCGTGGCGGGGTTCTGTTCTCTGACGGGCATTTTCTAAATCGTGCAAGGCCGCATCAAAGCGGGAGAACTCTCCCTGACGCAGTTTTGCCTGCCCCCGTAGAAAATAATAACGCCCCTGGTGATAGCGCAGTGCCAGCACAACAGCCTGGGGTGAGACCTGGGCCGGGGGAGCGTCAGACTCCGATATATCGATATTCAAACCATTCGAGCCAGAGGCCTGGGCACTTTTGACCGCCTGGGATAAGAAATTGAGTGCTTCTGTGGCCAGGTGCTGAGCATCGACCCAGGCTTCGTTGGCTAGGGCCGCTTCCGCCAGATAACCATAGTCTCGCGCTAGACGGACAACATCATTTTGGTGCAGCTCCAAACCCTCATTGGCTAGAGTTGTCAGGGCATCCCAATCCTCTAACTTTTGCAACACCTCGGCAAGGATGTGGATAAATGTGGCGGTCCTATCACTGCGGTTTTGTTGCCGCAGCACATCGATAAACTGTTCATAAAAGCGACGAGCCTGACGGCAAGAGGCAAAGTAGGTGGAGCGCTGCAGTTCGGCATGGGTCTGCCACCACAGCCCCAGGTGCAGCAGTAGGACTGCCTGCTGATCGCTGGTATCTTCAACGGTTTTGTCGGTCTGTAGCCAGTAGGCCAAACTTTCTTCGTAATATTCCCTGGCGACTTTCAAACGACCAGGGGTATGGGCTTCACGTCCTTGAAGAAAGGTAAGGCTGGCCTGCAACGCTCCATCTAGCTGAACGGCGTGTTGGTTTAAATCTGCGATCGCAAACGGCAGCTCATGCTCAGTCAGCACCTTAAGATGACGACTTAAGCTTGGCAGTGCCGGTGCTTTATACTCCAAAAAGTGAGAGTCCTGACTGTCTAAAATATGGGTAAATAGCTCCCCCGCCCCCCGATGCAAGGCCTCAATCAACGGCTGTATCGGATAATCAATCTGAATCGGCACCGCCGCAAAGCTTTTTAGATCGGCAGCATAGAGCGTCAGATCTTGCAGCACTGCGTCATTCATCCACAGCATCACCGGATAGGGAAATTTAGCCAGCAGTGCATTGCGCCCCACATTAGCCGCCTTAAATAAGACATCCAACGCCTCCACCTGGTCAAACCCCGTTACCATCACCGCAGCGGGGGGCGGCTCTGGGGTCGGCTGACGGCTGGTAATGGCCCCAGTCAGAGAACGACTTTGGGCAGACAGCTCAACAACTTGAAAATGTTGCGTTTGAGCCAGAGCGCTCAGCAGTAGATGCGTCAGACGTTGATAGTTACATCGAACCAGGATTAATGAAAACTGCCCACGGCCAAGGGTGAGGGCCCTTTTCAAGTTGTTTAGGGCTGTCTGGTTATGGGTAACAATTTCAAGGAGATCAGCCTGGTACATTTGACAATCTTAAATAGGAGGGTAAGCATGGCCCGCCGGGATTGATTTGTTGATTTACTGAGCGACCTGCCAAGTTTGAAACCGCTTAGTCTCTTTTAACACCGGGTTAAGGTCAAACCAGCGACCGCCATGATCACGATATTCATAGAGAAACAGACTGCGTAGAAGCAGACTATAGGCCTCGTTACCTTGGTTATCGGGCGTACTGATTGCCTTAAACATCAGCTGCCATTCCCCCTCATCAATCAGAGCCATGAGAGAATCTCTTTCATCTCGAATAACGGCCTCTAGAACGACTGACTGAATTGGCGGATCGCCTTTTTGTAGACAGCCATAGAGGAGACGCATGAGATTACGCATGTGACCGCCGCTGAGCTGACAAAGGCGATTGAGCACGTCAATCGTTTCAAAGGCATCGTTAATGTGATCCATCCGCTCATTATAGTTTTGATTTGGAAAAGCGCGGGCCAGCACCATCTGCCTTAGTAATGCCAACCCCGGCTGAGATGTGGTGCCATCGCGCTGGGTCACGGGCACCATGGGCAACACTTTTGGCGACACGCCAAATCGGTTAGACAGTCGGGGTAAATCGTCGGAGAACACCAAAGCTAGGGGAATGGTATAAACCACATGGCAGTTCAAGCGTTTGAGCTGTTCACCCCGATCAATAAACAAATATTCGGACTGGGTACGACCGTTGGCCCGCTCCACTGGGTCAATGCGGTCAAGGTTATCGACAATCACAACCAGACCCTTCTTGCCTTGGGAACGGAGTGTTGCGATCGCAACCTCCAACAGCTCCTCATTAATCGCATCAATAATCGTCTTTGTACGCGGTTCCAGATATTGGCGCATCCGGCTGCGCATCTCCGGACTCTCCTTAGCTCGAGCCGTCAGTGCCGCAATCCCAACCGAAAAACTAACATCAGCAATTTCCATCGGCGTCTGCAACGTCTCCGCCAGATTTCGAAACAGATTGACCAAGGCTGACGGTCTGAGCTTAACGCCATCATTCTCCAGACTCTCCACCACCTGATGGGCAATCATCAACAAAATGTCGCTGATGTCTACATCAGCCATTTCCAAATCTCGATCCGACTCAAAATACACCACATGGAACCCCTGCTGTTCCAGCTGGGCCTTTAGACGCAGTAACTCCGTAGATTTGCCACAGCCAATGTTGCCAGTAAACAGCTGCGTGGTCGCTTCATCCGGCGACAGCAGAGTAATCGTGCGCTCCAGCTCTCGCACAATGTCGCCCCCCCGCACCGACGAAAAGTCAATGTAATATTGCCGGTCCTCAGCCTGCACCAGCCGCAATGGACGGCTAGGATTTGCAGCACGATAAAAGCGAGGCAAGTCTAAAACCATTGACACAAGGCAGCACAACATCCGTCATCCTAGACGAATTTACTACCCATGGGTTGCGTGGTGCAGGTACTATCAGACATCAACGCTTTCACCTGAGAGAAATCTATAGTTTCTTAATCAATACTCGGGAATTATCAAATTTTAATAACCAGAGTAAAGTTTTTTGGAATGGGCAATAATCCTCAAAAATGCCTGTCTAAGCTAAGTGGCTAAATCCACCCTCACGTCATGGGCCACCCGCCCAAGCTTAAAACCGATGACTTTAATACCAGACAACGAGCGTAGTCGCCGGATAAGCAGCTATCCAGCCAACTCAAACTATGTAATCTATGAATTGATTTGGGCCCTAGGTCTGGTCACGTTTTGCCTATTGACAGCAGTGGTTTTCATTAGCCAGTCTTAACCAGCGCTGACTACCCCCTAGGACCTGACAGCTTGTTTTCCCAGAGCCAAGCTTGTGGGAAGAGCCGCATACATCGTGGAGAGGATGGGCCGTAGCGGGTCAGATTGAGGAATATGCAACGGTGTTGTGGTCATTGGGGAATCTGTTTCACCGGCTGGAATTCGATCTCCCTATTCCATGGGATCCACTTTATTGGTTATTGGTGAGCAACTGCTAGTGAGTAAACCCATGATTTTAGAGGTTGCGATTTTGGATGTTAAACCGGCTGAAACAGAAGCATTTGAAGCGGCTTTTCAACAGGCGCAGACTATCCTTAGCTCCATGGTTGGCTATGGTGGCCATCAGTTGCAAAAGTGTATTGAGAAAGAGAATCGCTATTTGCTCTTGGTGACGTGGAACACGCTTGAAGATCACACCATCGGCTTTCGAGGATCAAATGATTATCAACAGTGGAAGGCATTGCTCCACCACTTTTATGATCCATTTCCTGTGGTCGAACATTATCAGCTAGTTACCGGCAACAAAATATTAGAAAGCTGAGCCTCTATGACAGAGACTCAGCTCATCGGTACACCCCTTATCAAGTCAGTAACACCAATCGATAATGGATAACCCGGTAGGGGCAATCCCTTGTGGTTGCCCGGCAAAAGTTCTAAATCTCTGCCATCACTTTTTCCCAGGCGGTGAGCAGACGATCTACATTTTCTGGCTGGCTGTTGTAGCCCATCAGGCCAATACGCCAAACCTTGCCGCCTAGCTCGCCCAAACCATTGCCAATTTCCATGTTGTGGTCGTTAAGCAGCTTGCTAGTGACTGCTTTGGCATCAACGCCGTCGGGGACCTTAACCGTGGTTAAGGTGGGCAGACGATACTCCTTATCCACATGGCAGCTGAAGCCCATGTCTGCCAGGCCATCCCATAGCTTTTCAGCTGTTTTTTGATGACGCTCCCAAGAGTTTTCTAACCCTTCTTCCATCACCAGGCGCAGGGCTTCACGAATGGCGTAGGTCATGTTGACCGGTGCCGTGTGGTGATAGGTGCGGCCTTTGCCCCAGTAGTTGCGTAGCAGGGAAATATCCAGGTACCAGTTGGCAACTTTAGTTTGGCGCTTGTCTAACTTTTGTAGGGCACGTTCACTCATGGTAAACGGCGAGCTTCCAGGGGGGCAGCTCAACCCTTTCTGGCTGCAGCTGTAGGCCATGTCCACTTTCCATTCGTCTAGAAAAATCGGCACCCCGCCCATGCTGGTCACGGTGTCGATCAGTAACAGACAATCAAACTCACGGCACAGGTCGCCCACCCCCTCCAGGGGCTGACGAGCGCCGGTAGAGGTCTCGGCATGCACCAGGGCCAGGATCGCCGGACGGTGTTCCTCGAGGGCAGCGCGCAGTTCGCCAAGGCTAAAGACCTCTCCCCAGGGCTTGGTAATGCTGCGCACATCGGCCCGGTAGCGACCGGCCATGTCCACCAGACGGTTGCCAAAGTATCCGTTAATCCCAACTAAGACAACATCTCCAGGCTCGACAGCATTCGCCAGGGTGGCCTCCATGGCTGCCGATCCGGTACCGCTAATCGGCAGCGTCATGGGGTTCTCAGTCTGCCAGACGTAGCGCATCATCGATTGCACTTCATCCATCAAGTCGAGGTAAGCCGGGTCCAGGTGGCCAATGGGCTGACGATTCATGGCGGCGACAACATCAGGATTGGAGTTGGACGGGCCAGGACCCAGCAATAGACGTTCAGGAATATCTAACGCTTGGAGGGAGATGCGAAAGGTGTCATTGATCTTGGGTCGGGATACGGTCAAACTCATAACGATGGTTAACGGATAGAGACAGCTAGCGAATGGTAGCGAATGCAACAGAATATATTTTTATTGTCTGACGTAATGGCTCATTCGTTAAATTGGTAGGCCAAATTAGCGCCTGATTAATTTTGATGCCAACGGAAAAGGGAGCAAACGCGTAGTGCAATTGGGCGAGTTGAAACGCCGCTGGCAGGAAAACCCTGGGGCGGAGTATCGGTGCGATCGCAACCTCAATCTATACAAAACATTGGGTCAACCCGGTCTCGTCACCCAGGCAGCCAAGGGCCTACAGCTAAAAATTACAGCCATTGGCCCCAGTGGCGTACAGGTGAGGCTATGTGCCGACGACTATCCAGGCTGGCTACAGCTAAACGACCTCAATGCCCTGACCTCAACGGCAGCTCCTTACCAGGCACCCACCGTCACTCGACAGGCCATAGAGCAGGCCATTCCTGGAGCCATTGCCTTTGCCCAAGCGGCCATGGCTGTCCCCAATGAATATTTGTGGGGGGGAACTGTCGCCCCTAACTATGATTGCTCTGGCCTGGTGCAGGCAGCCTTTGCCTCGGTGGGGGTGCCCTTGCCCCGAGATTCGTATCAGCAAGAAGCCTTTACTGACACCATTGCTAAAGACGAGCTGCTGCCGGGGGATCTGATTTTTTTTGGTTCCCCGGAACGCACCACCCACGTGGCCCTACACCTGGAAAACGGGCGCTATATCCATAGTTCAGGCAAAGACCAGGGGCGCAACGGCATTGGCATTGACTCGATTGTGGACCTCAGCGATCGCATCAGCCAAACTTACCATGGCCAATATCGATGCTGCGGACGTATTGTGAAAGGCTATGAACCTCAGAAAACATCCCAATAAGGAGATGTACTGCTACTGTGTGTTAACCCCCACGCTACTTACACATTGAAATTAAAAGTCTGAGTTACAAATCCTACAGTTTTTAACGTGAACACGGTTTAATACTCGTGACCACTGCTCAATCGTTTCATACCGTCGTTTTATGCGCTGGTTTTCCCCATCCATGGTTAAACGCATCCTTCGCTGGTTTTTATTTGGTGGCATTCTATTCTTTCTGGCCAAAACCCTAAAGGACCACTGGCAAGAGGTCAAAAGCCTGGAAATCACTAGCGCTACCCTACCGCTGTTAACCATCGCGTTGGGCATAACGCTAATCGCTCACATTTGGTCAGGGTGGGTGTGGCACCTGATATTGCAAACCATAGGACAGCCCCGCGATGGTCGCTGGTCTACCGTGGTCTACCTGCAAACCAATATTGCTAAGTATCTACCGGGAAACGTATGGCATTTCTATGGTCGGGTGCGGGCGCTCCAGTCAACGGGCTCATCCACCGGAGCCGCCATCGTTGGTGTATTGCTAGAACCCGTGCTGATGGCCGCCGCCGCCCTGGGGTTAGCCGCCATTTGCTTTAGCTTTACTGTGGCCAGCGATTGGCGGCTGCTCGTTGTGTCGCTGGGGGCATTGCTGGCCATGTTAGTGGCCATTCAACCGCGTTTTCTCAACCCACTACTACAAAAATTGGGCAAGGCCAAGGCCAGGGCCCAAGGACTAACGGTGATCACCAGCACCCTACGGTTACAAACCTATCCCTGGCGTTCACTTGTGGGAGAGCTAGGGTTCGTCGTCCTGCGCGGTCTGGGGTTTATGCTCACAATTGTGGCGCTGCACGCCTTAGAGCCGAGTCAGATTTTTCCAGTGATGGGAGCCTTTAGTATTGCCTGGCTGATGGGGCTGGTAGTGCCTGGAGCCCCAGGGGGGATTGGCGTATTTGAGGCGGTTGCGATCGCACTCCTGGGCAATCAGCTCCCCAGCGGGCTACTCATCAGCAGTGTTGCCCTCTACCGACTCATTAGCACCCTGGCCGAGGCCCTCGGCGCTGGACTCATCTGGCTAGAAGATCGGATTGCCGACTTAATGCAACCGGTGGCCAATGCAAAAAAACGGCTTTTATTGCTACCCCCGGCCCAAGTCCCCCCCAGCTCAGCCGACAGCCTGCAGACAGCAGAACTAGCAGCTAATACTCCAGCCCCCTTGGATGCAAGTAGTGACAGTTTTTCAGAGAGCCCGCCCTCAAACGAAGAGGGCAAAGAGACTGCTGTCAATGCCACCATCCCCGCCGAGAGCCCAGAGAACGTTGTTACCCCTGCCAGGGCAGACGGCGCAACCGAAACAGTCTCTACCCCCCTACAGCTTGACGTGGAACCGCCGGCATCGTCCACTAGGCTGTCCACCCTCACTCCCCAGTCAATGAAAGAAGAAGGGGAGCCAACGTCCCAGGCTTTTTCACCTGGACGTAACTGAGACGCAGCTGATCAGCCAGAAGACGTCTCCTTAGCTCGCTGTCAATAATATCTCCAGGCGATCCACCACGTACTGAGTGGTTTGGTTCAAAAAATCTAACTCTAAACTCTCCACCGTATCGCTGCTGCGATGGTAGTTGGGGTTACGAAAATTGGCGGTATCGCTAACCATCACGGCTCCTACCCCTTTTAACCAAAAGGGCACATGGTCACTGCGAAACAAGTCGGGCATAAAGGGCAATGCCCCAACGGGAACGGCTAATGTCACCGCTCTCAGCGGTCTGTCCGGAATCCGCTCATCGTCAGCAGTTTCAAATACAGCTAGCAAATCTGGATGTTCTGCATCGCCAATCACCCCAATAAAATCTCCCTGATCAGGAAAATTTTGCTGTTCTAGACCGGCTGGATAGCTCTGACAGCCGGGCTCATAGCAGGCATAGCCCAGCATTTCTAAAATCACTGCGCTGTCTAAACCATCCAGGTTGTTAGCCTCACCAACAAACGCGTTACTCCCCAGCAGCCCAGCCCCTTCTGGCTGGAGTTCCTCTTGGTCAAAAAACACCACCTCCAGAGTTTTATCCGTGGGGTAATTGGCAAACAGTCGGGCAACTTCAAGGGCAGCGGCAACGGCACTGGCATTGTCATCGGCCCCTGGAGAACCCGCCACCGAGTCATAATGGGCACCGACCAAGATGGTGTGCCCTGGGTTCTGAGTCCCCCGACGGACCACACTCAGATTGGTACCCGCACTGTCGCCCGCACCAAAGGGCTGAACGGTGGGTTCATAGCCGTAGTCTTGTAGCTGCTGGGTGAGATAGGCACGGGTGCGGGCCAGGGAGAGGTCAGCATAGCGTTCGGTGGCGAGTTGGGTCAGGTGCGATCGCAACCGGCCACCATCCACCGTTAGTTTCCCGAGCTGGGCCTCAGAGGAAACTCCATAAAGTACCAATACTCCGGCCATCAGGGCAATTACCCCTAGCCATAGCCGCTGCGTAAACTGATTGCCCATGGCTCATACCAAATTCAGTTGATGTATCCGATATGGAGACGCTATCCACTGTAGATCGCCTTAATCAAAACCGGGTATGGGCCAACTAGTTTTCCATGAAAACGTCATCTAAATTTAACCAGCCTCGACGCAATATTATCGTTCTGGCCGCTGGCTATGGTGCTTTATTTTTACTGATCCTATGGGGAGCCTACACCAACAACTTACCCCTGACTTTACTTGCAAAAATTCCCTATTACGACAAAATTGGCCATGTAGTGCTCTATGCCGTCGCTAGCTACTTAGGTCATCAAGTCTTTAATAGACGCCACGTTAAGGGCATTCGATACTTGCCCATTTTCCCAGTTCTATTCGGCCTAGCCATGACAGCAGAGGAAATTGTGCAAGGTATATCACCCTACCGCACCCTAGATTTGCTGGATTTAGTATGTAGCCTCAGCGGCGTGCTGTTGGGGTATGCCCTAGCCCAGTGTGGACATCAAAAACGCTAACCTGACAGATGTAGTATGTGCCTATAGACGCCAATGCTGAAAGACATTTTTAATAGCATTCAAATCAGCATAAAAATTTGATCGATGGTTGCTTTTAGAGATGTCGTCTCGATGTTCCGGTGCAACCGGCACCAACTCAAGCTTGCAAGCTTGGGCAATCATGGAATAGAGCGGACTCCATGTGGACCTATCCACTTGATTAAACAACTCCAAAATTTTAGTCCCCGGCTCACAAAACGCAATATTGGCCAGGGCAGCGCCATGGGGACTGACGATATATTCAGATTCGTTAAACAGCTGAGCCTGAGCCGCTACAGTTAGATTATCAGCAACAACAGTTTGAAATCCATAGGTTGCCAAAAGCTCTCTTAACTCAAACTCATTGATTAACTTGCGCCCCGTTTTCACATGGTCTCTCGTAAGATAAATTTTGCGATAGGGTCGTTGTACGGGCTGCTCTATAAACGCTGATTTAATGGTCTGACAAAGTTGAAAACTGGGCTTCAGGCGAGATTCATTTAGTCTGACAACAACTATTTCCTTTGCCTTCAAAGACTTTACTCGCTTAGCATCTAGGATTTGCCATCGACTAAACCCCAGCCGCCTCAAAGCCTGTCTTTGATAGGAATGTCCAATCCGCCCAAAGTGAAAATACAGCTTATCGACACCCAGTTCTTTTCTATTTTTGCTTAAATAAATGAGCTTCGGCAGTGTTTCATAGGTCCAGTGGTAGTACGAGTAGTTCCTTCTCTCTTGCACAACACAGCCAATCCGTTTTTGCTTAAATTGTCTCTTAACCGAAGCAGGATCTATGTTTGCTCTTTGTTTGTTGCCCAGTTCCCTTGGAAAGTCAATAAATACACCGTTCTTGTCGTAGACTTCGCCTTTATCGTTGGTATATCCAGCCTCAACCCGAAGCAAGGTAACTGGCGCATCCTCCATTAGTGTGTCATTAGTGTTATTCATACTCCCCCCAGAGTCCTTTACTCAACACTAAAAATCAATTGGATCTAATCGATGTCATGCCTACACCAGCGTTGCGGAGCTAAACAGCTAGCCTCAACATGACGGTGGTTATGTCAACGGACCGTTACCCTAATCAAACAGTTACCCTAATCAACAGGGGAAGGCAGCTCAATCCCAGACAATTTTCCCTAAAGTGATTTGCTTTGATTAGAGCGCGCTCAAAAACCTGATGGAATCGCAGGCGTTAGCTTAAATTAGTAACTGCTGAAACGATTGGAGAGTAACCGTGTACGGAATTTCAGGTGTAGATGAAATTTCAGCGCCAGACTTTGCCCGGCGGCTGGCTGAAGACGATTTACAGCTGGTGGATGTCAGGGAACCAGAGGAAGTTGCGATCGCAAACCTTCCTAACTTTATCCACTTACCCCTGGGTCAATACGCTGACTGGGCCGATCATATCTTTGACCACCTAGACCCCAGCCTCGAAACCATCGTTATGTGCCATCACGGTATGCGCTCTGCCCAGATGTGCCAATGGCTGCAGCGCCAGGGGTTTGAACGCACCAAAAACCTATCCGGCGGTATCGATGCCTACGCCCGACTTGTAGACAACACCATTCCCCGCTATTAATAGCCTAATCTCCCTTTTTCGCAAATGTACAGACGTTGCGTGCAACGTCTCCCCACTAAATTTCCACCCATGCTCAGTCAGCTGCAAACCCTCGTCCGCGAAGTCGATGGCCGCTATGCTACCGACACAGAACTGCTATTTTTGCAAAACTACCTGCAAACAGCGCGTCTCAGATTTAGCGCCTATCAAAAAATCCAGAAAGCCGAGAAAGATATTATTCGCCAGGTTAAACAAAAGTTAAAAGCCACCAACCCCAAACTGCTTCGGCGAGGCAAAGTAGACTTTAGTGCCAAGTGGCAGCGAGACGCCGTCAGTGGGCTCAGATTTTGCGCCCACGCCCTATTAGTGGCAGATGAGGAAGGTTTAGAAGAGAACTTCCTACTCTGGTTTCAGTCAGTGATGCGCTCCTTTAAAGCCCAGCAAAGCTGCGACATCACCTACAAAACCATGCAGGATGTCGTACGCCAATATCTCACCCCCAAAGAGGCTGAGCTATTTTGCCCAATTTTAGCTCAGGCCAGACTTTTACTAGGTCAATAGGGTTACCCTGAAAGTAAGCTCAGGTACATCAGGTCTTATGGACACCCCGTCGGTTCGCGCCCATACGTTGCGCCAGAAATATCCCCAAAAGCATAACCATTACAACTTTGCCGATTTTTTCCAGTTCAATGAATCCGAGGGCACCATTGCCGACTGGAACGGCAGTCGCAACATCCTGACCAGCGAAGACTTTATCATCGGCCTGCTAGAAGGATTAGAAGAAGAGGTAGGCGCAGCCTCAGCAGCGGTGATGTATTCCATTGGTGTGGAGTGGGGTAAGCAAGACTCACTATTTTTTGATCAGTGGTTTGAGCGTGAGTACAAAATCAGCCCACAGCAGGCCAATCTGATGTTTTTACTAGAGACCTGGTGGTGGCCTTTTACCGCCCAAGGCTGGGGACGCTGGGAAATTGATATGGCCGATCGTCAACAGGGATTTATGTTTATCAATCTCTTTGACTCCGCTGTAGCACGTACCCTAGGAGATGTGGGCAAACCGGTCTGTTATCTCTATGCAGGACTATATGCTGGGTTTTTCACCGAAATGGTCCGCAAACAACTTAGCTGCATTGAAATTCAATGCTATTCCATGGGTGAAACCTACTGTAAGTTTTTACTCGGTGCAAAGGAACGAATCGATGCAGCGGCATTTTGGTTAAATGAAGGGGCCACCGCCACAGACATTGAAAAACGATTACGCTCTGGAGAACCATTGTCATGAGTGATCCAGCAAGGCTGCATACCCTAAACCATCAGAAACGAGACCCTTTATCGGTCAGTGATTTTTTTGGACAATTCAACTGGTATGGCAGCTCTCTACTAGGCCCCGAGAGTCTAGACATAGCCGGTAATCCTTACGAAACCGTTGGGCAATTTTTTAGTACCTTTCCCTGGCAGCAGTCAACAACGGTGCTACCCTCAGATGACTGGGAAGCATTTGGTAACGATGAGGTTACAAACCCCATAGAAGACGATACTCTCACCCTAGAAGACCTCTCAGCATTATTTTAGGGCCGCGCCCATAGATAAAACAGCCATCTAGGATCGTCATGACCACACCGCCCCTCAGCCAACACATTCTGCGACAGATTGAGCTTAAACCCGATCGAGGGTATCTCACAGCTAAAGAAATTGGCGGACTGAGTCGGTATGTTAGCAGCCTGGCCGATCGCGTCAGGGCCTACCGACAGCTACGGGAGTGGGAAGTTAACCTGATCCAAGAACTAGTGGATCGACTACCGGCCGATGTGCAGGAAAATACCGTGGCCCTGGAGCAAAGCATCAAGCAAACAATTTTGATTTTGCGCTACGCGGCCCTAGGAATGCTAGTGGACGATGTAAACCTTGGTCGACGGCGATTGGAGGGATGGCTACCCACTATGGTGGACGTCTATGGAACCGCAGGTATTGATACCTTACTGCATCGCTCCCTCAATCAGCAGCTGCCACGACTGTTAACCGATTCCCAGTTTGCCCTGCTCAAACCTCCTTTAGAATCGGCACAGCAGCTATTGCAGATATCGGAAACTGAAGAGTAGTGTAGTTATGGTTCACACCAAATTGTGAAGCCTAGACATAGACCCTCTTCTAGAACATTTGAGTAAACTCTCTGATGGTAGAATTTCTTTACATAGACTCACATAGAGACGCGTGTTTTTAATGGGAGAACCTAAGGACTAATTGCCATGGTACTGGTAGCCGACTTACTGGCAGAAACTAACCTGACGGCTAACTACTTTGCCACCGATGTCTATGTACACGGCACCTTAGAGCTAGGGTTGTTAGAAAATCGTCGGGGTGAGCGGTTGCTAGCTCTGCCTGACACGCTGATTCAAGCAATTTATGCCGGTCTGGATAACGAGACAGGACGGGCATCAATGCTGGTGCTGTACAACTGCGGGCGCTGGTGGGGAAAAAACTTTTACACCCGTTTTTGTGAGGAAATGACCGATTATTACAATCGGCCGGTGACCAGTTTATCTATGCCGGAGTTTCTACAGGCTTTACGGCAGTGTTGGCTGACCCATGGATGGGGCCAGATCAGCTTGGATTCAAGCTACCGTGAGCAAGGATTTTTGGTTATTAAAGTTAGAGCATCGGCCTTTATTGACCATGCCCCCAAGCTAGAGCGACCCGTAGGTTTTTTAGAAACGGGGGCATTACAGGCATTTTTTAGCGAGTTGAGTGGCCAGCCACTGCACTGTGTTCAGACCGATTGCGAGTCCCTAGGCGCTGAAGAAAACTGTTTTGTTCTCGGTATCAAAGAGCGTTTAACCATGGCGGAGACAGGGGTAGAGCAACGTCTTTCCCATGCTGAGATTATGACTCTACTGGTGGAACAGGGAGCATAAAGGGATGCCAACGGATACAGCGATGTGACTATGAACCGTCAGCGATCTAGCTATCGCCTGTTGGGGCTGGTAGGCAACGGTCAGTTTGGGCGAGTTTACTGTGGAATTCATCGAAAGACAGGCCAGCTGGTAGCCATTAAGTATCTCCATCGCCACAGCCTGCCCACCCATGCTTTTTTGCGAGAGTTGCACTGTTTGATGAGTCTGGCCCATGCGAACATTGTCGCCTGCCATGCTGTAGAGCATGCTGACGATGGCCGACGGTTGATATTGGAGTACTGCGCAGGAGGAACATTGCGATCGCACATGCTCAGTCCCCTAAGTCTGGCCAATATTCTAGATTTAATATCCGACGTACTGTGCGGTCTAGCCCACGCCCACCAGCAGGGAATTGTCCACTGCGATATCAAACCAGAGAACATTCTACTGAGCTACAGCGACGGTCGCTGGCGGGCCAAGATTTCAGACTTTGGTATTGCCAAACTGGTGCAAGATCAGCCTAACCCCAAAGGACTAGGCCAGACAGGCTCGCCTGCCTACATGGCTCCAGAACGCTTTTACTGCCAATATTCCCCAGCCGCAGATGTCTATGCCGTGGGGATCATGCTGTTTGAGCTACTGCTGGGTGAGCGCCCATTCACAGGCACCCCCACAGCCCTACAGTTAGCTCACCTCAACCAGCTACCCAAGACAGAGGGCCTGCTAGAACCGCTCAAACCAATTATTGCCAAGGCCCTAGAAAAGTTACCGGCCCGGCGATACGCCACCGCCACCGACATGCTAGCGGAGTTGAGCGCATTAGATCCCCTCAGCCTTGATCGCTCACTTGTTCTCCATAGGCCACAGATAACCTATAACCCATACACACCAGACCCTTTTCACCCATTAGCCAAACCCGTCACGCAGTTCAAAGCACTAACCGACCCCGCCGAAGCAGCATCAATTCCCCAGACATTGCTCGCCTGCAGCAATCAGCTAGCCCGCTTACAACAACAATCACTCAGCTGCTCCCAACAAGTCTTAGATGGCCCCATTCAAGGACTATATCCATCCCAAACCGGCCTCATCGTCAGTACTAAGCACACCCTCTGGCATGGAGCTACGCCTGAATTACTAACGCCGCTCACCACCTGGCAGACAGCCTCCATGGTGGCGATTGAGCCCCGCCAGCGCTGGGCCGTTACCGTCACGCCCCAGGCCAAGCAAATGACCATCTTGCCGCTCTCTGCCCGGATGCACGCTCCTATCAAACGGCCCCTATGTCCAGATGTGGATATCCAACAGGTTTTAGCCGTTAACGGGGGTCATCTGGTTATTGTGGGGCATTCTAGAAAAACTGGAACTCAGCTACAGCTATGGAATCGGCGCGGTATGTACCTAACATCATTAGATTTGGGTATCAGCCTGGGGCAGTTGACCCCCATGCGTCAGCCCCATCAATGGATGGCTGTCGATATCCATGCCCCCCAAACCGTCATTTTTCTGACCCTTAAACCCCTGCGCATAACCCGCATGAGGTTAGATATGTGCCCTACCCTCATGCTCGATCTGCCCTGGGGCTATCTCTTTGGTAATGTCGAAGGTCGTATTTTACTGTTAGATCGCGATCTCTACCCCATTGGCGGCATCGAAGGCCCCGCAGGAACTACCGCCATTACGCCCCTGAGGTCCCATGAGCTACTGGTGGCCACCTGGCAAAATGAGTCCAGCTCTGGCGCACTCCACTGCCTCAATCTTCATGGGTTTGACCTGGATATGATCTTCTAAACCCCAAAACTAAGGCTGGCAATTTTTTTAGCACAATCACTCCCTTAGATTGACCCTGCCCTCAATCCCATTCTCTCGCAGCCAGTCCAGCCGTTCCTGGGCATCCACTTCATCCACGTAGGCCCCGGCTTGCATAAACATATCACTCCCCACACGGGTGCGAAATGCATCGGGCACCAGCATCTGCAGCTCATCCGCATCAGCCATGTCCACCAGCACACGATAGCGAAACGACCTGGCCAGGGAGATAGTTCCAGGGGGAGACAAATTTGCCGAGCCGCCGCTGCTGGGAATCGTTGCCGATGGGACCGGTAACCGTTGACCAGACGCTACGGCTGAATGATCGGCGGGGCTGTTATCAAGCGGCTCAGACGATGGGATGGGTGCAGCAGGGCTCTGATTTAACCGCGCCAATAGTTTTGAGATCCCCTCTTTACGATCCTCAGCTGGATTGTCTGGCACAACCGCTGGCCCAGCTGCTGGAATAACTGCGATCGCAACAGCGTCCTCCGCTGCTAGCTCCTCTGCCACCAGGGGCTCAGATACCAACTCCTCTGATGCCAGGGACTCTGATGCAGGGGTATCAGCGGGCAGAGACTGGCGTCGCTGTAAAACCGCTGGTCGTTCTTCTGCCGCCACCGGGGCAGGGGCTGACGGAACGGCGATCGACGAAGTAGCCAAATGCTGTCTAAACGATGCGATCTCCCGGTCCGGCACGTCTGCGCCAGAGACAACATCTCCAGTGTCAATGGGGGCAGCATCAGCCAGGGCTGCATCAGGTTCCTCGTCAGGCACAGGCTCTAGGACAGCTCTGCGCTCAACAGCTGCCGACGACAACACAGGTGATGGGGCTGCAGCAGTTTCAACCGCATCAACTTCCACCACACCATTACGTCCATTGCCATCCAGTACATTTGCCTCCAGCACAGGGCGCGCATTGTTCTTTAAGGCAATGCCCACATCGTTACGGGCAATGCGGTTGTTATTAATAGCTGGCGTGGCCGGACTGGCCACAGTTATGGCTCGGCCCGTCGCTTCAAAATAATTTCCCCTGACGATGGCGCGCCCTGTACCTCGAATCGATATCCCCTGTTGATTACGATTAAAATAGCTGTTCTCAATCACAGGCGTACCGTTGGCAACCTGAATTCCAGCAACAGCATTAGAAACCAGGGCCACTCTCCGCAAGATCGGGGTCCCCCCCATAATCCAGACGCCAGTTCCCTTCGGATTAGACACCGCAACATTAGCCAGACCCGAGCGATCAGACGTAACAATGGTGACATTTTGCGTCTGGTCATCCCCTCGAAACTCTCCGCCTCCCACAATGATCGTGTTACGAGTCTCCCCCGCATTCCCCTGGATCGTCATACCGGGTCGCAGACGTAGCGGAAAGCTTTCTCCAGAGTCTTGACTGTAATGACCCGGCGCTAATAGGAGCACCGTTCTGTTAGTCGACGCCATCTGTACAGCCTGGGTAATGGTTTTATAGGGCTGCTCTACACTCCCCGTCCCTAGTTCATCACTCCCCGTTGTGGAATTGACATGCAGCACAGCATAGTCCTGGGATGGCTGGCTCATGCTCAGGGTGAGCCCCTCAGAAGAGCTCAGGGGCTGGGTTTCTTGGGCGTTAGCTGGCAATGCTGTCGCCAACACAAACAGGGCCAATAGGAAGCCCCGCAAAGGTTTTATACGTATTGTTGCGTCCATCGTCGAATCCACGAATGTGATTTGCCCAGAGAACTCTCTTCTCCGGGATAATTGCGATGACGCTCTGCCCACCATCCCAAATCCATGACTATCGGTGTTGCAAAATCTGCGGTGGGTGCGTGAGGCAGGATGTCGCTGATATCTGGTTGTTTATGCCTAGGAATCTTGATAGCGACTTGGGCATTTGTCAACCCTTTGTCACAGAATTCTTCAGATTTGCAGGTTATCTAAACCGAAAAGCCATCCATGCTGACTGTCTTAAATTTACAGCTGATACCATGGGGAAGATTTGCCCCCATGCCCAGCTTATTTATGAACTCTGTGCCGATCGCTGACGAACAGTCTCAGAAAGTGCTGTACCGAATTTTAGATGCCAATTTAGATCGGGCTCGCGAAGGATTACGCATTATTGAAGAATGGTGTCGATTTGGCCTCAATGATGCCTCTCTCACAGAGCAGATTAAGCATCTCCGCCAAACCCTAGGAAGCTGGCACAGTAATGAAATTCGGCAAAATCGTGACACTCCGGGGGATCTGGGTACAGCCCTAAGCCACCCCCAAGAACAACAGCGCGACACATTGCAGACCGTCGTACAGGTTAACTGCTGCCGGGTGCAAGAAGCGCTGCGCGTGCTAGAAGAATATGGCAAATTATATTCTGCTGACATAGCCCAGGGTGCAAAACAGATGCGCTACCAGCTGTATACCCTCGAAAGCAACCTGTTGGGCCATACCCTGCGACAGCGTTTGGCTAAGGCTCACACCTATCTTGTCACCTCGCCCCACGACCAACTATTGGCGATTGTGGAAGCGGCCCTCAAAGGCGGAATTGACATTGTGCAGTATCGCGAAAAGTCAGCTGATGACCAGGTGCGTCTAGAGCTAGCAGGTAAGATGAAATCGCTTTGCCATCAGTACAACGCTCTATTTATTGTCAATGATCGCGTGGATATTGCAGCAGCAGTGGGCGCAGATGGTGTGCATCTGGGACAGCAGGATCTGCCTATGGAGGCGGCCCGTCATATTCTCGGTCCACGGCCCATTGTGGGTCGCTCAACCACATGTCCAGAAGAAATGACCCGCGCTATTAATGAAGGTGCTGACTATATTGGTGTGGGTCCAGTTCACGCTACTCCGACCAAGCCTGGTAAGGCAGCTGCAGGCTACGACTATGTACGCTACGCGGTGGATCATGCCCCCATGCCATGGTTTGCCATTGGCGGCATCGATCTAACCAATGTAGCCGCCGCCCGGGAAGCTGGAGCCCCAGGTGTGGCCATCGTGCGAGCCATCATGCAGGCTGAGGATCCAACCCTGGCTACCCAAAGCTTTAATCAGCACTTTCGCTAAGGTCTGATGTTGCCCGCGTTAATACACAACCTAGCTTTATCTCTGCTCAGCCTCACAACCCTTACCCAAGGTGGCCCATTGACCATCGCCTTTTACTATGAATAATCTTCCAGAGCCAACGGCCATCACGCTCCAAGTGAATGGAAACTCCCAATCTTGCCCCATAGGTACTACACTGCCAAAGCTCCTGACTCAATTAGAGATGGATCCACGTTTGGTGGCAGTGGAGTATAACGGTGAGATTTTACATCGGCAGTTTTGGGAGACAACGGTAATGCAAACAGACGACCGACTGGAGGTGGTTACCATTGTGGGGGGCGGTTAATGGCGGGTATCCGTCCTGCTTAGCGCCTCTGTCTGACCTGGCTAAAAACGTTAAAGTAAGTATGGCTACACTTTGGTGAGCTGCAAATTCTCAGCATTTTTATGCCCCCTGCATCATGAGTCAATCTAAGCTAACTCAATTGAAGTCTTGGCTACGTCCCTTACTTAAGCCTTTGTTGGTGTGTGTTCTGGCATTAGTTCTGGTCTTTTCCCAGGCTGATGGCGCTTTAGCCGCTCGTGCTGGTGGACGCATCGGTGGTGGCAGTTTTAGAGCCCCCAGCCGACCTTCCTATGGCCGCACCTATTCGTCCCCCCGCAGCTATCGGGGGCCGTCTAGAGGCTATGGCGGCGGCTTTGGCTTTGGTTTTCCGTTGGTAATGCCGCTGTTTGGCTTTGGTGGCGGTGGGTTGTTCAGCTTGCTGATATTTTTTGCGATCGCATCCTTTCTGATGCGTAGCTTCCGCGCCAGCGGCTTTGAGACCGAAGATAACAGCTACACCCCAAATCCAAATGTTGCGGTCGCCCGCATACAGGTAGGGCTTCTGGCCAAAGCCCGTCATCTACAAGAGGATCTCAACAGCCTAGCTACATCAGCCGATACCAGCTCATCAGCCGGGTTAGCCAAAGTACTACAGGAGAGTACCCTATCCCTACTCCGGCATCCTGAATACTGGGCCTATGCCGACACAGACACCATCGAAACCAAACTTACATCTGCTGAAACAGAGTTTAACCGTCTTGCCCTGATGGAGCGCAGTAAATTTAGTCTCGAAGCTGTTTCCAACGTCAACAATCAACTATCCGGCAAAGATGTTGCGGCCCTGCCTGACGCTGACAACGAGCAGCCACCCGGAGAATACATTATTGCCACTGTCATCGTAGCCACCCAAGGTAAGCTAAAGCTGCCTAGCGTGAACTCGGAACAGGACTTGCAAAAAGCTCTAAATCAAATCGGAGCTATCCCAAGCGACACCCTCATGGCCATTGAAGTTTTATGGACGCCTCAAGCGAGTGGTGAAACCCTCACTAGCGATGAAGTCATTGCCCAATACCCCAACCTAAAGCTGGTGTAGCTCTGGTGATGTAGGTGTTTACCACACATAACCCAATTAAAAACGGGAGCCTGGACTAGGCTCCCGTTTTTAATTGAGCTCGCTACAATATCCACCTATGGCATTCTTGTTGTTTTATGAGTCTGCTCCAACATGCAGATAATCTCAACACTTTAGATAGCAACCGCTATGGCAACGCAGTCTGCTGAATACATTTACCTGGCACTATCTACCTGACACTGGGGGGTTTGCCAAATGTTTTTACGGTTTTGGGGCACATCTACGTACAGATCCGGGTATATTGGTTCCGGTTTGAGAGGCTCACCCCGTAGCCGAAATGAAGCTAATGTGCTTAACTCTTGAACAATCCCGCGCCTGTTTTCTAAAAGGTCCCCATGCTTGTCCTGCTTACCCGTGTTTTACTTTGGGCCACTATTGGGCTTCTGGTTTGGTATATTCTGACCAAAATCATTCCGCAAAAGTACCTCACTTGGTTTGGCGGAGTCATTGTCTTAACGCTAATTATTGCGTCATTTGCAGATCCCAATGACGAGACCATCGGCACCATTTGGCGACTGATTTCACTACCGTTAACCCCTCTGGGGGCAACAATTTTACTCCTCGCATCAGCGGTTAGTGACGGCGTCAGCAAGGTCAAAGGACAGCAAGTGGCCGCAGCCTTAGCAATTTTATTGGTAACCAGTTTGCCAATTTTTAGCCGTTACATTGTCAGCCGCTCAGAGACAGAAGTACAGCAGGCATTTGCAGCTAGGGCAGCCCAATGCGCAGAGGTTTGCCCAGCCGGTTTACAGGGACCGAGATTAGACCGTACGGGAGCCATCGTTGTCTTTGGTAATGACGCCGGAGATTCAAGGGAATCAGTCGCTTTTCAGAGTGCCAGCGATCAGGCCTATAACTCTACCCTCGTGCCCCGTCTAATCTACGCCTCCCAGCTCTATGGCGAAGCTCGTCAAGCTGGGGCCAACCCGTTTGTCATCGTAACTGCCGATCCAGGGGGTGACAGCGAGGCCAGTAATATTAAGCGACAAAATATCAGAACCGTTTTGGTTAATAATGGCGTACCGGCAGAAAATATCCGATTGGAGTCCACAGGGCTCAACGTCCATGGTACGGCTGACAACGTAGATGATTTTTTGCGAGACCAGCAGATCCTGGCAGCTCGAGAAAATCGCAATGAGCCCACCGACCCACGGATTATGCTGGTGGCTCCAGCTATGACCATGACCCGCTCAGCCTTGACCTTTGAAAATATGGACATGCAGGTGATCGCCAAACCCACCGATTTTTACTCGGTCAACACATGGTCTGGAAATGACACATTTTCTCGGCTCCCCGATATCATCCCCAACGTCGATGCCTTGCAACTAACATCACGCTACTGGGATGAAGTGCTTACATCCACCTATTATTTCCTGCGGGGTTGGCTACCTAATTTTGACTTTGGTTGGGATTCAAATATCGAACTTTAGGCATCGATGAACGCTCATCAAATACTAACTAATGGTGGTCTAAGCAAGCTTGCCACTGGAGTACTAGGATAGTGAAGCAGCGATGGCTGCGATCGCATTTCGAGTATTTTTATGGCACAGTCTAGGCTGCAATATTTAGCTAGCTATCTTCATCCCCACCGACAGCAGGTCGTCCTCGGAATTGGGACCTTGCTTCTGGTTAATATCCTGAGTGTTTGGATACCCCTGATCATCGGTGATGTCGTTGAGCGTCTCAAAATCACCTTTAGTCCAGGCACAATCCTCCGCTATGTCAGCTTAATTTTGGCATTGGCAACAGTTATGTGGGCCATACGTATGGCCTCACGGGTACTCATATTTGGTGTGGGTCGCAAGGTGGAGTTTGATCTCAAACAACGAATTTTTGAACATCTACTCTCGTTAGAACCCGCCTACTTTGCAGAAAATACCATTGGCGATCTAATTAACCGCGCCACCAGTGATGTGGATAACATTCGCCGTCTGCTAGGGTTTGCGGTACTGAGTCTAGCAAATACATTTTTTGCCTACTGCCTGACTGTGCCCGCCATGCTGCGTATCAATGTACGCTTGACCCTGGTAGCTCTGGCCATTTATCCCGTCATGATGCTATTGGTGGGCTCCTTTAGCAATCGTCTCCGACAAGAACAGTTAGATGTTCAACAGTCCCTGTCTGATCTAAGCACCCTGATTCAAGAAGATATGAGCGGCATTGGGCTGATCAAAATCTATGCCCAAGAAGCCAATGAGCGGCGAGCCTTTTCCCAACGCAACAATGATTTACTGGACGCCAACCTGTCCCTAGCCCGCACTCGCAATACCCTATTTCCATTACTAGGAGGGCTGGCTAGCCTGAGCTTAGCTATCATTCTGGCCGTTGGGGCTCGCAACATTGCCGCCGGTACGCTGGCAGTTGGTGATTTTGTCACCCTTTTGCTCTATGTCAATAACCTGGTTTTTCCCACAGCACTCCTGGGGTTTACAATCACGTCCTACCAGCGGGGTGAGGTGAGTGTTGATCGGATTGAGGCAATTTTTAAGGCTCAACCTAAGGTGGCCAGTGTTGAGGGAGCCAGGGCTTTACCCGTCTCCCAGGTAAAGGGTCAACTCCAGGCAACAGGACTAACCTACCAGTATCCAGACACCACTACACCCGCTATCCAGAATGTTTCATTTACTATCGAGCCCGGGGAAACCGTGGCCCTAGTGGGTCCCATTGGTTCTGGAAAATCTACCTTAGCCAAAGCCCTACCTAGGATTTTAGAAATTTCTACCGGTCAGCTATTTATCGATGGTCACGACATCACCCAGGTGGCTTTACCCGATCTCCGTCGGGCGATTGCGTTTGTTCCCCAAGATAGCTTCTTGTTTAGTACAAAAGTCAAAAACAATCTGCGCTATGGGCTACCCCTGGCGGAAATGCCCGAGATTGAGCAAGCGGCAAAATTAGCCCAGATGCAGGGCGAGATTCTCAACTTTCCAAAACAGTACGACACCCTGGTCGGTGAACGGGGCATTACCCTGTCTGGCGGACAGCGACAGCGCACAGCCCTGGGGCGCGCCTTACTCATTGACGCACCTATTTTGGTACTAGATGATGCGCTGTCTAGCGTTGACAATCAAACAGCCACACAGATTTTGGATAACCTATCCCATGGGACTCAACGGAAGACGGTAATTTTTATTACCCATCAGATGTCAGCGGCGGCAAATTGCGATCGCATCATCGTCATGGATAAGGGCCATATTGTACAAACAGGCACCCATGATAGCCTTGTCACCAGCCATGGCTTATACCAGCAGCTATGGAACCAACACAAGCTTAAAGAAGTGCTGCTGTAGCCCTAACCAAAAATCCCACAGACAGCCGCCTGTGGGATTGCACAATACCTACGTCACAAGCCCTGGTTTTTATCCACCCACAGCATTGGGCAACGCAAAGATCGGTAGATACATCGCCACCAAGATTGACCCCACCATTCCACCAAGGAAAATAATCATGATGGGCTCCATAATACTGGTCAGCGCCTTAACCGCCTGTTCAACCTCATCCTCATAAAAGTCAGCCACTTTCATCAGCATTTGGTCCAGTTCACCCGTTTCCTCACCAATACTAATCATCTGAATGGCCATCACTGGAAACACCTGGTGTCTTTGTAACGCCAGACTGATCATGCCACCAGTTTGAATCTCTGAACGAGCCTCTTCAATGGCATTGGCAATTACCTGGTTACCCGACGTGTCCCGGACAATTTCTAATGCCGTCAAAATGGGTACACCAGAACGCGACAAAGAACCAAACGTGCGGCAAAACCTAGCCGTCGCCGACTTCTGCACCAGATCACCAAACAAGGGAAGCTTCAGAAACAATCGGTCCATGGTTTCACGACCCGCCCGTGTCTTGTAATACTGACGGTAAAGAATTCCAGCTATCACTATGATGGCAATAGCGAGCAGGACCAGGGGCGGATTACGTAAAAACCGACTGATCCCAATCATAAATTGAGTAAACGCTGGTAGCTCTGCCCCAAGCTCAGTAAAGATGTTTTCAAAAATGGGCAGCAAAAACACCGTCATACCGATAAAAATGGTGATTGCGAGGACACCCACTGTTACCGGATAGGCCATGGCAGACTTAATCTGGTTCTGCAAACGGTTCAGGTCTTCCAGCAGCTTGGCCAGACGATTTAGAACTTCGTCTAACACACCACCAACCTCACCAGCCTGCACCATACTCACATACAGCAAGTCAAAACTTCCTGGATGCTTTCGCATTGAATCAGATAGGTTATTTCCCTGCTGCACATCAGAATTTATCTCCAGCAGTGCTTTTTTTAACTTCGGGTTTGGACACTGTTCACCTAAAATACCAATCCCCCGCACCAAGCCAACACCAGCATTAACCAGCGCAGCAAACTGTCGGGAAAAGACAGCCTTGTCCTTTACAGAAACCTGAGTCAATGAAGTTTTAATATCTTCCCAGTTAAAACTCAGGGCACGATCCTGGGTGATGCTCTGAATGTACACACCACGATCCTTAAGCATTGCCCGAGCTTCACCCGGCGTGGCCGCAACAACTTTTTCTCGCCGGTTGCGGCCTGTGGTGTCTCGCCCTGTGGCAACGTAAGTAGGCATGGGTTTTACCTCTGCAAAGTTCTATGCTTGGAAGTCATTGAAGGCTTTATACAGCGTCGCCCAATTTTTAGGCAACCCCTAGCTGCAAATAAAAGCAAATGTTTGTAGGGCTTAGCCGGATACTACCGGCGTAAACCAGACGTTGAACGCCCACGCTGAGCCTGTCCTCGATTTGCACCACCCCCTGTACCCCCAGCATTAATCAAACGCTGAAGCTCATCGGCACGGGAAGATTTACCCATCGCCTGCTCAAAAGTGATCGTGCCAGCTTGGTATAGGTCAGCTAAAACCATCTCCAAGGTTTTCATACCCAGCTTGGCACCAGTTTGAATGGCACCATAAATTTGAGCCGTTTTACCTTCCCGAACCAGGTTAGCAATGGCTGGCGTAACCACCATAATTTCTTGAGCCATCACACGACCAAATTCCCCAGGTTTAGGATTAGCCTTCGGAATCAGCGTCTGACTAAGGACAGCCACCAAAGAATTAGAAAGCTGTACCCTTACCTGCTGCTGCTGTTCTGGCGGAAAAACATCAATCATACGGTCTACAGTCTGGGCCGCAGAGCTTGTGTGCAACGTACCAAAGACCAGGTGCCCCGTTTCCGCAGCTGAAATCGCCAGAGAGATGGTTTCTAAATCCCGCATCTCACCCACCAGAATCACATCAGGATCTTCCCGAAGTGCGGCTCTCAGAGCGTTAGAAAAACTTTTTGTATCTTCTCCAATCTGACGCTGGTGAATCAGACTTTTAATTGGCTCATAGACAAATTCAATCGGATCTTCAACCGTAAGAATATGCTCAGCCCTGGTGTGGTTAATGTCATTAATCATGGATGCCAGCGTGGTTGATTTACCAGAACCGGTCGGTCCAGTCACCAAAATCAGTCCGCGGGGCTGACGTGCAAGTTCAATCACAATATCCGGCAGTCCCAGCAGCTCAGCACTCGGAATCTTAGAACTTAGGGCTCGAAGGCAGGCTGCATAGGTACCCCTATCCTTATAAACATTGACTCGGAAGCGAGCCAATCCCTTAACACCATAGGAACAATCCAACTCCCAGTTTTGCTCCAGATTTTTCCGCTGAGTATTGTTTAGCATGCTAAAAATTAGCCGCTGACACTGCTCAGGCGTCATGGGGGGGTGTTCGGTAGGGGTGAGATGACCACTCACTCGGATATAAGGAGGTAAACCCGCTGAAAGGTGGAGATCGGAGCCTCCCCGTTCAACCACTTCTTCCATCAAGTCTTCGATCATCATTTCCATGGAGCCACCTCAGGTAGATATCTACAAAAACGGTATAAACAAAAAATCTTAAGAAAGTCGCCGAGCTACGCTGGAAAATCTAGACACAAGTAATGGAGATGAGTTTACCCACTCTGACACCATGAATTACATCCAAACAGCCCCATAACTCTACTTAGCCTCCGTACTTTGGAAGCGCGGCGTCAGACAGTAAGGACAATCTAGCCAATCATGGTGCAGTTCTCCACCACAGGTGGCACAGCTCAAAACCGTCTTACGTCTTGCCTTAAGCTCAGCTTCTAACCCCGTATCGGTAAACGTTACACGCTCTACCTCCTCTAAAGTGGTGTAACCTTGCTCCACCAAATTGAGGCTATAGGACAGCAGAGTTTGCATTCCTTCTTCGACCGCCGCTTCCTTAATATGTTCTGCAGGAGCCCCATCCGAAATCATCTTCTGCAAGTTTTCGGTAATTCGCATTACCTCATACACACCCACTCGCCCCTTGTAGCCTGAGCCTTGGCAGGTCTGGCACAGCTCGCCAGCAGCTCGCGCCGCCTCAGTTTGCTCAGGAGCAACAATGTTCGCTCGGTAGAAAGTAACATCGCCACCGGAAGAGCTGAGACCAAAACGCCCCAACTCTTCGCTACTGGGCACATAGGATATGCGGCAATCAGGACACACTTTGCGTACTAGACGTTGGGCCAGAACCCCCACCAATGAACTAGACACCTGGAAGGCCTCGACCTCCATTTCATTCAGACGAGAGATTGCTCCAGCCGCGTCATTAGTATGCAACGTTGTTAGCACTAAGTGCCCAGTCAGAGCCGCCTCAATGGCTGTTTTGGCAGTTTCAGAGTCACGGGTCTCACCTACCAGAATCACATCGGGGTCTTGCCTCAAGAATGCACGTAGGATTAAAGGAAAGTTCATTCCTTTTTCGCGAATCACCTGCACCTGAGTGATACCGGGTAGAGCATACTCAATCGGATCTTCCGCTGTATTGATGTTGATTCCAGGCTCGTTCCGTTCTGATAGCACTGAATACAGTGTGGTGGTCTTACCTGATCCCGTCGGCCCTGTTACCAGAATTAGACCATAGGGGGAACTGGTCATCTCCCGAACGATGCTGAGAGTTTCATCGTCGGTAATCAGTTTCTCTAAACCCAGCTGTGTATTTGTATTGTCTAGAATTCGTAGAACTACCTTCTCACCATAGCGACTGGGTATGGTGCTAACTCGGAAGTCAACTTTGCGCCCTTGAAAAACTCTTCGAATCCGACCATCTTGCGGAATACGTCTCTCAGCAATATCTAGCTCAGAGATGATTTTAAGGCGTGCCGTTACCGCTGGAATAATCTTCTTGGGCAACCCCTGAAACGCTTGGCGCAAAACACCATCTCGACGGAATCTGATGCGTAAAAACTCCTCCTGCGGTTCAACATGAATATCAGAAGCTCCCTCTTGGAGGGCCTTAACCAATATTTTGTTAACCAATGCAATGACAGGAGCCGCTCCGGCATCTTGTACGGCTGCGCCCAAGTCAGCCTCTTCATCCAGCGCTTCTTCGAGATCAGCGCCATCTAGATCAAGATCCTCTAAATTGGCGTTAACATCAACAGCCTGCTCGAAGTCACGCTGCTTTTCCTTAGCAACCTGATCATCTAGATAAGCTGAAATCATTCGTTGATAGTCTTCAACGGTGATAACCATGCGACGCAGCTTGAGGCTTTTTGGTCGCAAAATGCGGTTGAGATCGTCTTGGGCTTCCAGGTTTTCTGGATCTACCATCGCTACTAGCACGGTAGACACACCATCTTGAGTTGTTTGAGAAAGCGGCAATAAACGATGACGACGACAAATATCTACAGGAATAAGGTCATCAATTAAATTGCCAACCTTAGTGTCAGAAACGCTCTCAATCTCAGGGTCTAATGACTCAACCCCATAGAGAATCTTGAGCTCAAATAGCTGCTGCTTTTTATACTGGCGTAAGAGTTCTGGGCTTAGCTGCTGACCAGTTAAAGACTCTAAAACATCCGTTAACGAACGCCCCGATTTTCGACTTTCAACCAACGCTTGCTGCATCTGGTCTGTGTCGACATACCCTGTCTGAATAAGCTGATTACTAAACGGAGAAAAGCTTCTTTGTAGAACAAGCGCTTTCCGAGATGATGAGGAGTTGGTCATAGTCGCCGCAGAAAATCCTTACAGAAGGTTGCCCACAAAACGCTTTTCTGTAGACAGCTACAAGGTGGAAATACTGACCCCCATTGATAGAGGCACTCTATAAAGGTCGCAGCATATCGCACGATACTTGCTGCGCCGCCTCCCGATAATAACTTGAACATTGGTATCCAGCTAGCCACATTATGAGCCAATGAGCAGTGAGTGCCGTCGTAGAGATGAAAACTAGTGGGGAATCTGCCTCATTTTTATGTAGTCATTACGTTGCAAAATGCACTATTGTGATACCGCTAAGATGATTCAATGAACATTACAGACCAGGTTGGTGATAAATTTTTGTTAGCTCAAAATCTGGATTTTCCTATTAGTAAATAGGTCCTGCGTTTGGTGCAACTCGCTTAAAATATCATCGTCTAAGGTAGATGTTACCCCCTGAGTTCTGTTATTGATGAGGTTAAACGATGGTAGAGGACGTTAATCCGGCAGAAGGTAGTTCCATTGAAGAAGGTGAAGTCTCTGGTCCAATCAACGAGGCAGACGTCGATATCGAAGAACTTAAACTTGAAGACGCCGACATCGAAATAAATTTTGAGAACGAGTTTTCTGAGGCTAGTCCTGACAATGAGTCTGAGGACACCTCTGATTCTGACGTTTCAAGTGTGCCTGTAGGCAACGCAGCAGCAATTGCTGAGTTAGAAGAGCAGATCGCTCAGCTCAAGGGACAGCTGGAAGACAGGAACGGTCAGTATCTAAGACTCACGGCTGATTTTGAGAATTTTCGCAAGCGCACCAGTAGGGAGAAAGAAGACCTAGAACTTCAGGTCAAGTGCAACACAATTAGCAATCTGCTGGAGGTTGTCGATAATTTTGAGCGGGCTCGTGCTCAAATCAAACCTCAAAATGATGGTGAAATGGCAGTTCACAAGAGCTACCAGAGTGTTTACAAGCAATTAGTTGAAGGACTAAAGCGTGTTGGGGTAGCACCTATGCGAGCTGAAGGCAAAGAGTTTGACCCCAACCTCCATGAAGCTGTAATGCGGGAACCGACCGATCAGCATGCTGATGGCACGGTTATCGAAGAATTAGTTAGGGGTTATGTTTTAGGCGAGCGTGTGCTACGTCACGCAATGGTTAAGGTTGCTACTCCCCTAGAGGAGTAGTTTAAAAATCATGAAAAATCAAAAGTTTGACCACAACGAACTGAGCTGGCAGAAAACTAGCTCAGTTATGAAGCTTTCTTGAATATCTAGATGTTTTGTTAGAACTTGTGGTTTTGGGTATTGTATCTATATGAGAGGGCCGCTGGCATACCTTCGAATAGAGCACTTAGTGCACTTATTTATTTCGGGTGTGTTGTTAGGCTCAGGGTGTAACTGTATAGCAATTTTTACTTAGGCTTATTTATCAGTTTATCCATATAGTTAGTGGTTGATACTAACGTTCAATTTGGTAAATCTTCAGAGGCGATTAGCCGATTCCTATCTGTCTAGGAACTGTAGGATTTACCGTCGGGTTAGTACTACTGACTACGGGTATCTATTTTTAAAAAGAAATGAATGGTTCTCTAGAGTGAGTAGGCTCTCAGATGGGAAAAGTTATTGGCATTGATTTAGGAACTACGAATAGCTGCGTTGCTGTTTTAGAAGGTGGCAAACCTGAGGTTATCACCAACACAGAGGGCGGACGGACGATGCCCAGTATAGTTGGGTTTGCCAAAAATGGTGAACGCCTGGTTGGACAGTTGGCTAAGCGTCAGGCAGTCACCAATGCAGAGAATACCGTCTATAGCATTAAGCGATTTATCGGTCGTCGTTGGGAAGATACATCCAGTGAGCGCTCGCGGGTTCCTTACACCTGTGTCCGAGGGAAGGATGACACGGTAGACGTCTTGATCCGTGGTAAGGCTTACACGCCACAGGAAGTCTCTGCTATGACACTGCAAAAGCTAAAGCAGGATGCTGAAGCCTATCTCGGGGAAGAGGTTACACAGGCAGTGATCACCGTACCGGCTTACTTTACCGATGCCCAACGTCAGGCTACTAAAGATGCTGGCAAAATTGCTGGGCTTGAAGTACTTCGTATTATCAATGAGCCAACCGCGGCAGCCTTATCCTACGGCATGGATAAGCTAGACCAAGATCAGACCGTTTTAGTATTTGACTTGGGTGGTGGAACATTTGATGTTTCCATCTTGCAGCTTGGAGATGGTGTATTTGAAGTTAAAGCAACGTCTGGCAACAATCATCTGGGTGGCGATGATTTTGATAACAGCATCGTCACAGCGCTGCTGGATCAGTTCAGAGAGCAAGAGGGCATGGATTTATCCACCGACCGCATGGCTCTACAGCGTATTCGTGAAGCAGCTGAAAAGTCTAAGATAGAGCTATCTAGCCGGGCAACTACGTCCATCAACCTGCCCTTTATTGCAGCGGATGAGACGGGTCCAAAGCATTTGGAATCTGACCTGTCTCGAACTAAGTTCGAGGAGTTGGCCAAGCCACTTGTGGCCGCAACCCTAGAACCAGTAGCCCAGGCCTTAAAAGACGCCGAACTCACACCAGATGATATCGATCGCATCTTGTTAGTGGGCGGCTCTACACGCATTCCGGCTGTTCAAAAAGCGATCACCGATTACTTTAATGGGAAAACACCCGATCGCTCTGTAAATCCAGATGAGGCAGTTGCCCTGGGAGCATCGATCCAAGCCGGAGTCCTAGGCGGCGAGGTCAAGGATTTATTGCTACTAGATGTGACGCCCCTATCACTTGGAATTGAGACATTGGGCGAAGTGTTTACTAAGGTGATCGAGCGCAACACTACGATCCCGACTAGCAAATCACAAACCTTTTCAACAGCAACGGATGGCCAAACTTCGGTAGAAGTGCATGCCCTGCAGGGTGAGCGTGCCATGGCTCGGGACAATAAAAGCCTTGGCCGTTTTGAACTGACAGGTATTCCACCAGCCCCTCGCGGCATACCGCAAATTGAGGTGTCCTTTGAAATTGATGCGGACGGGATCCTGCAGGTAGCAGCGAAGGACAAGGGTACGGGCCGGGCTCAGAGCATCCGCATTACCAATACTGGAGGACTCACCTCTAGTGAGATCGACAAGATGCGGGAGGAAGCGGAAGCCTATGCCGATGACGACGCAATGCGGAAAGTGGTTGCTGAAATGAGGAATAAGGCAGACACTCTCTTCTATAGCTATGAGTCAACGATGCGGGAAAATGCTGAATGGATCAGCGACGAGCGGAAAGCCCACGCCCAAGAATCAGAGACTGCTCTCAGGGAAGCGCTGAATAACAAGGACATCACACCAGAGGCTCTTCAAGAAGCTCTAGATGCACTACAGCAAACTATCTTTGCGATTGGTGCTGAGATGTATCGTCAGGTTAACCCTGATGATAACTACGACATTGCGATGGATGAAACAACTCCAGACATGCAACCTGAGTCAAGCAGCCATGAAGAAGCAAGCCCTGAAGAGCCTGTGGCTGCGGCCGCCACGCCTGATGCCATAGATTTATTAGCAGATGAGCCAGAATTTGACTTTGACGCAACGATTACGGCTGATTATGAAGCGATAGAATAGCAACCGAATGATGGGAGTACGGGAATTGCGAATTAGTAATGTGCCGTGCTTACGTAGAATGGTTGGATAGGTTTCCAGTTGTCGTTGTTAAGCTAGCACTCTATGGCTCGTGATTACTATGAGGTACTCGGTGTTTCCCGGGGGGCCGATCAGGATGAGGTAAAGCGTGCTTATCGTCGACTGGCACGTAAGTATCATCCCGATGTCAATAAGGATGCTGGGGCGGAGGATAAATTTAAGGAAATCAACCGCGCTTACGAAGTTCTATCTGAGCCAGAAATTAGGGCTCGGTATGATCGCTTTGGTGAGGCCGGTGTGGGTGGTGCGGCGGCTGGCGGCGCGGGCTTTCAAGATTTTTCAGATATGGGCGGTTTTGCTGATATCTTTGAAAGCTTTTTTAGCGGGTTTTCAGGTGGTCCGACTCAAACAAAGCGGCGCGGTCCCATGCGCGGGGATGATCTGCGGCTTGACTTAAAGTTGGACTTTGCTGAAGCGGTTTTTGGTGGTGAAAAAGAAATTAAGATTAGCCACCTGGAAAACTGTATGACCTGCAAAGGGTCGGGTGCAAAGCCCGGCACTAGACCTCGCACCTGTTCCACCTGTGGTGGCTCTGGCCAGGTGCGACGTGCAACTCGAACACCGTTTGGTAGTTTTACCCAGGTTTCAGCTTGTCCAACCTGTAATGGCACTGGTGAGGTCGTTGAAGAGCGGTGCGAAGTCTGTGGTGGAGCTGGGCGCAAACAGGAGACTAAAAAGCTAAAGATAACCGTTCCAGCCGGTGTTGATAATGGGACTCGACTGAGAGTTTCAAATGAAGGGGACGCTGGAATGCGTAGCGGCCCTCCTGGTGATCTGTACGTTTATTTGTTTGTTAAAGAGCACAGTAACTTTCAGCGGGATGGGATTAATGTCCTATCGGATTTGAAGATAAGCTACCTGCAAGCAATATTGGGCTGTGAGCTACAAGTGGAAACGGTGGATGGGTCTGTGGAAGTCCAAGTACCAGCTGGCACCCAACCAAATACAGTGTTGACGCTGGAGAATCGTGGGGTTCCTAAATTGGGTAATCCGGTGAGTCGTGGCAACCATTTGCTAACGATCCTGGTTGATATTCCCACCCGAATTAAGGCTGAAGAACGTGAGCTCTTGGCAAAGCTGGCAGAGGTTCGGGGCGATTCGATTTCCAAAAAGGGGCTCGAGGGATTTTTAGGCGGCTTGTTTAAAGGCTAGTATCAAAGGGCTTTAGAGTATGGTAAATGTCTTGAATAGACCCGATGAAACATTGGATTTACGTGGGACTCCCTGCCCCTTAAATTTTGTGCGGACTAAGCTTAAGTTACAGCGCATGGCTGTCGGGGCACTGCTAGAGGTTTGGCTGGACGCTGGTGAGCCGGTGGAGCAGGTACCTGATAGCCTACGCTCGGAAGGGTTTTTAATTGAGGGCTTAGAATCCAGCTTAGAGGGCTATTTTGCGCTTCGGGTAAGACGACCTTCAGCATGACGGGAGCCAAAGAGTTATCTAGTCCCCTTTCTGCATTAGGCACAGTGGTTGCCTGTCAGGCTAATTATTATCAGGTCAGGCTGTCTTTGGAGAATCCTCAGCCATTACATTTTTTATGTACCCGTCGAGCTCGCTTGAAGAAACTGGGGCAACAGGTAGTAGTTGGTGATCGGGTTCTGGTGGAAGAAATGGACTGGCAGGATCAGCGAGGTGCGATCGCAACCATCCATCCCCGCTCTAATCTGCTTGATCGTCCGCCCATTTCCAATGTGGATCAGATCCTGTTGGTGTTTGCCTTAGCCGAACCCAACCTGGACCCTACACAGCTCAGCCGATTTTTGGTGAAAGCAGAATCCACCGGCATTCCCGTCACCCTGTGTTTAAATAAGCGAGATTTGCTGTCGACGACGGCCATCGATCAGTGGCAGACTCGGCTACGCAGCTGGGGATATAACCCTCTCATGGTCAGTGTGCGCAATGACGAAGTCCTCCCCGTTGCCCTGATGAAAACACTGCGGCAGCGGATTAGCGTTGTGGCTGGGCCATCGGGGGTGGGCAAATCAAGTCTGTTAAATCGTCTGGTGCCCGATGTGGATGCCCGGACCAATAAGGTCTCTGGCAAACTCGGTCGCGGACGGCACACCACTCGCCATGTGGAACTGTTTGAGTTACCAACGGGCGGCTTGCTTGCCGATACCCCCGGCTTTAATCAACCCGATGTCACCTGCACGGTAGAGACACTGATGGGGTGCTTCCCAGAGGTGCGTCAGCGAACGGGGCGCTGTCAGTTTAACAACTGCCTGCATCGAGATGAGCCCGGCTGCGGCGTAAAGGGGGACTGGGAACGCTATAGCCATTACCTTTCCTTGCTGGATGAGGTATTACAGCATCAGCAACAGTTGGAACACCGCCCGGATGCTGAAACCAATGAGAAAGTGAAAATAGGTAGCGATGGCCAGGTGCTGCATGAACCTAAGTTAGAGGCGAAGAAATACCGGCGTACGTCCCGCCGCCGCCGCCATCAAGACCTGCAAGATATGTGCTCCGACATTATGGATGCGGACTCTATCGATGATTTGGATGACGCGGTGCTTGAGGAGTATGGGTTTTGAAAAAATTCGACTCCACTTGCTGAGCGTGTTTACAAGAATTGCGGTACCAATGAAGTCGCAGAGACTGTTGCTCATCTGGAGTGAGCGGCCAAGGGTAGGTGGAGCGGCGCGTGCGATCGCAAATACTCTGCAAACACAACGCTGTACTCACAGAAATATTAAAGCTTTCGCTAAAGCCATACATCGGAATCCTTAAATGCCGATCGGACTGGGATAAGGCCACCTCTGACAGCCCCTCTAGTTCATTGCCAAACAGTAGGGCAATGGGACGATCCAGGGGTAATTTAGAGGGTATCCAAGCATCCGTATGGGGTGTGGTTGCCACAACACAATAGCCGTTGTCTTTAAGGGTATTAATGCAGTCACAGGTATTCCCTCGCTGATTAGCGTAGCGATAGGTGGTCAACCATTTTTGGCACCCCCGAGTAACGTTGAGATTTAACTTAAAGCTGGTTGTCTGCTCAATAATATGAACATCCTGAATGCCAAAATTATCACAGTTGCGCAGCACCGCCCCGGCATTTTGACTGGTGTGAATATCTTCGAGAACCACGGTGATATAGCGGGTGCGGTGGGCCAGAATGGTTTCAATCTTGGCTTTACGTTCAGATGTGAGAAACTCACCCAGGTAGTCAATAAGCGCCTGCACTTGGTTGGGAGTCATATTTTGAGCGGGCACTTGAGCCACACACGTCACTACTCACCGACCCTAGCGATGCCACTCCGTCACACCACCAGGCTTATCAATTAGCACAATTCCCTGGCCGCTCAGATCATCTCGAATTTTATCGGCTAGGGCAAAGTCCTTGGACTTTTTAGCCACCAATCGCTGCTCAACTAGGGCTGCAATGTCAGCATCACTGGGGCCGTCATGGGTTACAGGGCTATTGTCCTCCGGGCTGGCTTCGATACCGAGCACCTGGGCAAGACACACAAGCGTATACCACTGCTGTTTGAGGGTAGCGCCATCGGCATCAATGTTACCCTCATGCACCAACAGATTGCCCTGACGACGCAACTCCTTGGCCAGCTCAAACAAAACCGCCACTGCTTCTGACGTATTGAAATCGTCATCCATGGCAGCCTGAAATCGCTGTACTGTGTCGCTCTCACGGTTGAGTTGTAGGGTCTCCATATCGGCCCACTTCAGCTGTGGTCCATGGATATCACCAAACGATAGGCCATCTTTAAAGGTTTGCCAGCTTTTAGTCGCCGATGCGATCGCATCGGCCGTAAAGTCCACCGGCTTACGATACTGTGCCTGACAAAGGAATAATCTCAGCGCCATTGGATGCAGCCCCCCAGCGTCATCCAGCAGTTGCCGAATAGTCGTAAAGTTGCCCAAGGATTTAGACATCTTTTCCCCATTCACATTCACCATGCCATTATGCATCCAGTACTGAGAGAGGGGCTGCCCCGTAGCCGCCTCCGACTGGGCAATTTCATTTTCATGGTGGGGAAACGTCAAATCGCCGCCACCCATATGAATATCAATGGTGTCCCCCATACGGTCTCGTACCATGGCCGAACATTCAATATGCCAGCCAGGTCGCCCCGGCCCCCAGGGGGACTCCCATGCAGGTTCTTCGGGCTTGGCCCCTTTCCATAAAGCAAAGTCAAACGGGTCCTGCTTTTGGGGCCCACCGCCATCGACGCGGCCACTGGCCCCCGCCTGCATATCATCGAGCTTACGCCCCGAGAGCTTGCCATAGCCGTCAAACTGACGCACCTTGTAATACACATCACCCCCAGTGGCATAGGCATATCCCTTTTGCTCCAGCTCACCAATTAACCGCTTAATCCCGTCTATGGTGTGGGTGGCATAGGTATATTCATCAGCTTCTAGAATATTTAGCCGTGCCATATCTTCGTGGTAGGCCTCAATGTAACGCTGGGAAATAGCCTCCATAGTGGTGGCTTCTTTGCGAGCCCGGTTCAAAATTTTGTCATCAATGTCGGTAAAGTTTTGCACATAGTGCACATCGTAACCACGCCATTGCAAATAGCGGCGAACAATATCCCAAACCACATAGCAGCGAGCATGGCCCAGGTGGCAGTAGTCATACACAGTCACACCGCAGCAGTAAATCTTGGCAGTCCCAGCTGTCAGCGGTTGAAACGGTTCTTTACGGCGAGACAGGGTGTTGTAAAGGACTACACTCATTGAGAAGGGAATGGTAACGGCTCACGGCCTAATCGTTTCCCATGGTAAGCCCCTTTGGGACAGCAGCGATACTGGGAAAAATTGCTATTGACCGTTAGAAGATTATCTATAAAAAAAGGAAGGTACTTGAAGCACCTTCCCCACAAGATTTTCGATTCCAGTTAGCAGCCCAAACAGATCCGTTAGAAGGTCATATTTGCAGCTTGCACCGTTTCAACCTGCTTCTTCTTCAGCACTAGCATAATCTGAGTGAATGAAGCCGCAGCGAGGAACGCCAAAAGACCTTTGATCCGACCGGAACTTTGGAGAACAATCTCAGTATCATGCTGACCAAAACCACCGACGTTGGGGTCGTTGGTCAAAGGAGTACCCGCATCAACAGCATCACCTTCCGAGACAATCAGCTCTGGACCAGGCTGCAGACTCTCGGTGACCGTCTCACCATCCGCAGTCTTAATAGTGACGTCAGTACTGTAGTCGCCCTTGGCAATACTGGTGATAACGCCGCCCTTTGAAGCGGTGTAAACAACGTTGTTGGTAGCCTGACCGGTTGGGTATACCTGACCACGACCACGGTTACCACCCACATGGACCTGGTACTTACCAAAGCTAACGCTCTTATCCGTCGCTGGGTCTGGGGAAAGCACAGGGAAAATAATCTCCTGATATTGCTCACCAGGAACAGGTCCCACTAACAGCCAGTTAGGGTGCTCATCACTGTAAGGAGTGTAGAAGGTACCCCCGATCTCTTCCTTCATTTCCTCAGGAATACGATCGTCAGGAGCCAAGGTAAAACCGTCGGGCAGCATCAGCACAGCACCTACGTTAAGAGCGCCTTTGCTACCGTCGCCGAGTACCTGCTGAGAATCGAGATCGTAGGGCACCTTGACCACTGCTTCAAAAACAGTATCGGGTAGCACCGCTTGGGGCATTTCAATCTCAGTCTTCTTTTTACCCAGGTGGCAGTTGGCACAAACAATCTTGCCAGTGGCTTCCCGAGGTGTTTCGTAGTTTTCTTGAGCCCAGAAAGGGTAAGCGGCAGCCGATTGGGCATTGGTAACCACTAGACCTAGGGTTGCGATCGCAACGATTGCGCTAGCAACAATGGCCTTAGCCAGCTTATTGAACACGCTTAAAAAGTTAAATTTCATCCGTCACACGCCAGCAATTCAATTACGTAGAGAGAAATCAAGCAAAACAGACAGCCTAGGCCCACCAGGGAGCATCGCCTGTTCTAAAGTCAGTGTCAGTCCAAGGGCTCAAAACCACCTTGTCATCAGCCACACTTGCTTGCGCCAACGGCAAAGACAGAGGAGCGGGACCGCGGACGACCTTACCGGTAGCGTCGTACTGAGAACCGTGACAGGGGCACATAAACTTGTTCTCACCAGCATTCCAGGGCACAACACAGCCCAAGTGAGTACAGACCGCATTCACTGCGTAGCTGTCAATGGCACCGTCGTCAGTCACGACCAAATACGTTGGATCACCCTTCAGACCTTGAACCAGGGAGCGGTCACCAGCGCCATGGGTTTCCAAGTAACTACTGGCAACTACATCGTTGCCCAGCTCATCCTTGGCGGAAATACCACCACCAGCCGAGCCGCTGCTCGGGGGCAAAAAGAACTTAACAACAGGGTAAAGAGCGCCCACAGCCGTACCAGTCGCTGCTCCAAATGTGAGCAGATTCATAAATTGGCGACGCCCTAAATCAGGGACATCAGGGTTTCCAGAAGCTTGAGCCATAACTATCAGACTATGTATGCGAGTATGAATCTAAAGGCTGCATTGCCCAGCACAAACAAGCTTGTGAACGTTAGCCACACAACATTTTCAGGCCGTGCTGTCACAGAAGTTTGTAAATTGCTACGACTATTATTACATTTTGCCGTCTCAGATAAACCCTTCTTCCCAGGGTTCACCTATAACACTCGCTGCCATTAAGAGGCTTTTTCCACTGGTGCTCACCCCTAAGGAATGCGGCAAACAAATCCCCAAACCCTCGTAACTCAAGTATTGCCATCCAGGCTTCCAAGCGCCAGGGAAACGCGCTTTGCAAGCTAAAGCAATCTATTTCACTGCTTGCCTGACCACAATTCTCCCCTAAAATTATGTAAACAAATGTAAAAGAACGCACGCATTAATGAGCCATGACTCCCGAAGATTTTCAAGAATTACTCATCGATAAATGGGGTTACTCATTTGACGTGCAAATCCGGAAAATGGCGAACAAGGTCTTTTTTCAGGTTATGTGGCGTTATTTAGAACAAGTGTCTTTTCCCATGGAGGAAGAGGAGTATCTAGCTCATTTGAAAGACATTGTGCTGTATCTAGAAGCCATGGGGTGTTTGACCCAGGTACAAACAGCTATTGAAACAACCAACGAACGGCCCAGACTTGGCAAAGCCGTGAGTATTCCCATTGATTTGGGCAGACGGTCCTCAGAATGGCTCATCGACTGAGGAACTGTACTAACAGCTGATTAGTCTGATAATATAGGCCAATAAAATTGTATTGAAGAATACAGATTGCCTTGCTTGGGCCTAGGGGTCTGAGCAGAGGTTTTCTTTAAGAAATTCTATTGAGATTGGTTTGTAGCAATGGGACTTACCTAAAATCGGGCTCGGTTTTGTGCTGAGGCTTTTTAGATTTTGCACTAGGTATCCCAAACCACTGAGGGTCATCACATCTAGACCATGCTCGTATAGCTCAGACAGGGTGTAAGTGATTTCATACGTCACTAACAATCAGGTATTCGAGCGTTTCTCCTATTTGTTAGACCCAGGGTTACAGCATTAGCTCTATGGGTTAAGTCAGAGGATTCTATCTAAGGCTTCTCTGTTAGAACCTTGAAGTAGAACCTTAAAAAAATAGGGCGCTGGTCTATCCCATTTGGCTACTGGCTGTAGGGCGTGATACTGTCGCCAATTTCTACAGATCAGTTAGATATCAGCGTGTTTCGAAGAAATATCTCACTTAGGAAAAATACAATCAGATTTTTCTAAGACCGATGTTACGATTTGCATGAACTTGCTAAGTATGCTTTGAGGGCCTGCCGTGATCAGCTCTGCAACACTGCCTGCTAAACCCACCCTGTTAACTTTAGAAGACAAAAGTCGCCTCAAGTTATTTTCAGGCTCATCAAATTCAGCTCTCTCCAGGGAGGTTGCTCGTTACCTAGGAATTGACTTAGGACCCATGGTACGTAAACAGTTTGCCGATGGTGAACTATACGTTCAAATTCAGGAGTCAATTCGTGGATGCGATGTCTATCTCATTCAACCCACATGCCGACCTGTAAACGATCATTTGATGGAACTGCTCATCATGATCGATGCCTGCAGACGGGCCTCTGCGCGTCAAATTACAGCGGTGATTCCATATTATGGCTACGCTCGCGCCGACCGTAAAACGGCTGGCCGCGAGTCCATTACAGCCAAGTTAGTTGCTAATCTCATCACTAAAGCGGGTGCAAACCGGGTCCTAGCAATGGACCTACATTCATCTCAAATTCAAGGATATTTTGATATTCCCTGTGACCACATATACGGGGCTCCAGTATTAGTCGACTATTTAGCGAATAAGCGTCTTAGTGACTTAGTGGTGGTATCTCCCGATGTAGGTGGTGTAGCCCGGGCTCGAGCCATCGCCAAACGGCTAAATGATGCACCTTTGGCAATTATTGATAAACGTCGCCAGGCCCACAATGTGGCTGAGGTAATGAATTTGATTGGTGATGTTGAGGGAAAAACCGCCGTCCTGGTAGATGACATGATTGATACCGGTGGCACCATCTCTGAAGGGGCAAGATTATTGCGTTCCCAGGGAGCCCGACAAGTCTATGCCTGTGCTACCCATGCTGTATTTTCTCCGCCTGCGGTAGAGCGCTTATCCAGCGGTGTATTTGAAGAGGTGATTGTAACTAACACAATCCCTGTGCCAGCGGAACGCCAATTTGAACAGCTGACCACCCTAACCATTGCCAATTTGCTTGGGGAAACTATCTGGCGCATCCATGAGGAAAGTTCTGTCAGCAGCATGTTCCGATAGGAACTCAACGCCTGTTTACCCAACTGAACTCGACATTAGAAGAGTAAAACCGGGTAACGCCATATTGGCCCATTGGTCTCTATTTCAAGGGAGAGGTTTGACAAAACCTCTCTTTTTTATTGTTTTATGGAGTGTTTTATGGAACAGGATGCTTTACATCATGTTTGAACTAGGGAGGCCAACCCCCTGATGTGCATAAGGTGGAGATGAAGGCTGATGAGCTTTGACTATCAGGGGAAACTTTAGGATGGCATTCATGGACTGTAAGTATGTTGCTGTTTAGACCCCATAGTGAAAAGCACATCTATCCTTCAATGGGCCAGTGCTCTATTGGCCATAAGCGCACTCAACAACCCTCACCTAATTAAAACCCAGTCGGCCAAGGTTGCATTAGTCTTATCTGAGTCCATGGAGCAGGTGAGCTCTTTACAAACGGCTGGATTGCCATCCTTAGATCAGCAGCTACTGGAGGCTGTTCATGCTGGTGATATTCAGCAGGCCAAACTCTTCCTGGACCAGGGGGCACGTGTAGATACAGGCAATCGCTATGTAGGTTATCCTGTTGCGATCGCAACCGAACAGGGCAATCGAGCCATGGTTCAGCTTTTAGTGGACCGAGGGGCGGATGTGGATGTGGTCAGCGCTGGCGGGCAAACGGCCCTGGGTCGAGCAGTCGACATGGGCAGTCTTGAGCTAGTACGTATTTTGATCAATGCTGGGGCCTCCCCCGATCGGCGCACTAACTATGGAGTCCCACTCCTATACCGGGCCACCGAAATGGGCAACATTGCCATCGTTAGACTGCTGTTACAGGGTGGAGCCAATGCCAATGCCCAGGTAGCCGGTGTCACCCCCCTCTACAAAGCGGTCGAGTCTGGCAACATAACGATTGCGCGATTATTGCTAGAGGGTAATGCTAACCCCGACCAGGCGTCTCCACTGTACCGGGCCGTGGAAGTGGGCAACACCGAACTCGTCAGACTGCTATTAAACTACGGGGCTAATCCGCGCATAAGCGAGCGCGGCATCAGTGTTTTAAGTCTGGCACGAGCCCAGGGAAACCGTGAGATCGCAACGTTACTGCAGCAGGCAATGTAATGCAGCCCACGCTGGAATTAATCGTAAATATAACGATGACAGGCCTCAGGCACCAGGTTTAGCTGAGCTGAGCGCACTTGGTCCGTAGGTATCCAAATCGCGTCACGCTTATGCCTACCTTCAATCAGGGTATAGGTCCGGTCCAAATCATAGAACTCAGGGCTGACAAAATCGCACCGAAACAACTGAATCAGCTCGTGTCCAGGTTTACCGTTACACGTAAAAATATTATCTAAGCAAGTTAGATAGTCAATATTGGTCAATTCCGCCTGGATTTCTTCTCGAAATTCTCGCGTTAGAGCATCGACACTAGTCTCACCAAAATCAATGCCACCCCCTAAAAAACGGTAAAACACCTGGCCTTTGACTGTGTCGTTACCTTGACTAACAAAAACATGCCCCTGGTGACGGATTAAGCCAAGGGCAATGGGTCGAATCCTTGGTTTGCCCATAGTTGCTCACATGAACCATACAAATAATTGCTCCAAATCCATAGAACTAGAAAGGCCCTATTTACCGCCTTTCTAGTTCTAAAGTCACATACAGCGCTACACTTTTTCGGTCGAACGGGTCACCGTCTGCAACGCTTCATGCAGGCTGCGAACAGCAGCAACCATAGCGATTTCGCTCTTTAGCTTATTAACGGCAGAGCCAACACCAACCCCCGCTGCGCCCGCTGCGATCGCCATCGGTGCGGTGACATCCGAAATGCCCGATGCACAGAGCACCGGAATCTGCACAGCTCGTGAAATCGCATGGGCAGCGGCCAGGGTGGGTGTGGCCTTTTCAATTAGCCCCAGGGTCCCAGGGTGAGCTGGTTGAGTGCTGGTGCCCCCCTCTGTTTGGATAATGTCTGCCCCCATGGCCACAAGGTCTTCGGCCAGCTGCACCTGCTCGTTTAAAGGAAGCGTATGGGGTACGGTCACCGACAGCATAATGTGGGGCAATAGCTCGCGGGTGCGCTGGGTTAAAGCCAGCACATCCTTGGCCTCAAACCTCAGCCCTTGAGCATAAAACGCATCAAAATTACCGATTTCAATCAACGTTGCACCGGCAGCCACAGGAGCCAGAAAGGCCTCGGGGTCAATCGCTGAAACGCAGATAGGCAGGCTAATGTGCTGGCTTACCTGTCGCACAAGGTCAGCATCGGCCGCAATATCTACAAACGTGGCACCACCCTGCTGAGCCGCCTTGGCCACAGCCAAAACATTGGACAGATCAAAGTTAGTCAAACCACTAATAATCTTGAGTGCATGGCCCTGGGCAAAGGCCGTATGAAGGTTGGGGTGGAGAGTCATAGGTCTTTCTTAGACAAGATCGATTCAGGGCTATTGTGCCAGAGGTTGGGGCCACCCAATGGTAAAGAATCGGATCGAAAATCCCCTATTCATCTTGCGTAGGCCCACCCAGATTGCCGCCAAGACTAATCCAATGCCCAACAGAATATCCCGCCCGCTTCACATCGTCAGAGGTTTGGTTGCCATCAACCCGCAGCAGCCGTTGGCGATAGTCGTAGTATTCAAGCCTGGGCGTATTAGATTGGGTGCCTTTGCCTGACCCTGGGCCACCTAAAATCACTTACTGCATGGGTGATTTCCTGCTCCTCAATATGGGTTGACTCTACTGTAATTGCCAAACCCCTATCGCGATACCAGATGATTCTTAGCTGGGCTATTGAAGCAAGCACTCTGGACGTAGTAGACTAATAAACCGTGTAAAAACCGTTGTAAGACGTTTAAATACTTAAACGTAAAACTATGCCCAAGCTTAAGACTCGTCGGGCAGCTGCTAAGCGTTTCCGCCGCAGCGGAAGTGGCAAGATTATGCGTCGTAAGGCGTTTAAGAATCATTTGCTACAGCATAAATCAGCTGGTCGCAAGAATCGTCTATCACAGAAAGCCGTTGTGGTAGATGCTGATGTACCCAACATCGAAGGAATGATGCCTTATTTGTAGGAGCGTTGCATGTAACGCTCCTACAACCGTTCAATTGTTTTTCTAGCTAAATAACGACCTGATATGGCACGTGTAAAACGCGGCAACGTAGCTCGCAAGCGCCGCAAGAAAATCCTCAAGCTTGCAAAAGGGTACCGGGGCTCCCACTCTAAACTCTTTAGAACGGCAAATCAGCAGGTAATGAAGGCCCTGCGATATGCCTATCGTGACCGCCGCAATCGGAAGCGTGATTTCCGCCGATTGTGGATTACTCGTATTAATGCAGCAGCTCGTCTCAACGGCACTACCTACAGCCGGCTGATTGGCGATCTGAAGACAGCAAATATTGAGATCAATCGTAAAATGCTGGCTCAAATGGCCGTGTTAGATCCAGGCACCTTTACCAAGGTGGTTGAGTTAGCGGGTAAGAAAGGCTAGTATCGCCACATGTGGCGATATTTGTTGAGTATAGGTTTATTTTTGGGGGCACAGGTTACTGTGCCCCCAATTGCTGATGCGGCAGAATTAACCGACATTGAAGCCCGAGGTCGGCTAATTGTGGCGGTCAAAGACAATTGGTACCCCCTGGGCTATCGCGACGTTACAGGTGAGCTCAGCGGCTTTGAAATTGATATTGCCCGTCGTCTGGCGCTAGAACTGCTCGGCGATGAGACGGCTGTAGACCTGCGTCCGGTGAGTAACGTGGAGCGGGTCAATGTGGTCATTAATGGTGATGTGGATATTGCGATCGCATCTATTACCGTTACCGCCCAGCGCCAACGCATTACCAGCTTTAGCCTGCCCTACTATTTAGATGGCACCGGGTTTATCACCACATCACCCCGGGTAGACAGTCTCGACGATCTTAAGCAGATTGCGGTACTTAAAGATTCTAGTACCCTGGCCCATGTCCGCTATCAGCTACCCAACGCTGAGCTAACCATGGTTTCCTCCTATGGGGAGGCAATTGCTGAACTCGACAGCGGTCGGGTCGATGCCTTTGCTGGAGATGTATCGTTGCTGACGGGCTGGCAGCAGCAGGACAGTCGCTACCAGCTGCTGGACGAGATCATCTCTGTGGAGCCAGTTGCGATCGCAATCCCCAAGGGGGTGCAATATAGCGACCTGCGACGAGCCATTAATGATGCCCTGCGTCGATGGGATGACGAAGGTTGGTTACAAGATCGGGCTGCCCACTGGGGGTTACAGTAGCTACCATGGGAGAATATTCCAGACCACTGCACGCACTAACCGATTAAGCGAGTTCATGGAAAATAGCACCCTGTTTTTGACATACCTTGGCATTCTGCTAGCGCTGCTAGGGCTGTCAGCCTTTTTCATCATTCGCCAGGTATTCAAGACTCGCCGCATTGAGACGACCCTAGGCCGCTTACAAAATAAGCTCACTAAAGAGAAAGGGACCGCTCAAGAATATTACGAGCTAGGCAGTTTACTGCTAGATAAAAAGCTCTTTTCTCAGTCGGCTCTTTACATGCAGCAAGCCCTAAAAGCTCTCACCGAGGAGGAAGAAGCTGAAAATGCGCCACTGATTTACAATGCCCTCGGCTATTCCTACTTTGCCCAGGGCCAGTTTGATCTCGCCATTCGCCAATACAAAGCTGCCCTAAAAATTACACCGGGCTATGTCACCGCGCTAAACAACCTGGGCCATAGCTACGAGAAGAAGCAGCTGACGGTCCAAGCCTTAGAAAGCTACGAACAAGCCCTCAAAGTTGAGCCTGATAATATCACAGCTAAGCGACGGGCCCAGTCTCTACGTAAGCGGGTGGCTATCCCAATGAATATTCAAAAGTAAATGAGGGGCGAAGGCCCAGGCTGCAGTCTGCTAGCTATCAACGTGGTTAAAGCTAGCAGACTATTTTTGCTAAGCTACACTGCCGCTAGCTCAGGAGTTTCCTCCGCCAAAGAGGCCACAGGGGCAGATGTTTCCTGACAGTAAACCTCAGCAGAATTATTGGGGCTCTCGATCAGTTTCACTTTATGCAAACTAGCTCCAATTTCTTTGATAGGCTCACGCAGCAGATCACGAATATGTACAGCAATATTCTCAGCCGTGGGTACAACGTCAGCAAAATAAGGAATGTCCTTATTTAGAAATGTGTGGTCAAAGGGAGTCACCACATGAGTCTTAACCGCATTCTGAAACTCCACTAGGTCAGCAATCATACCTGTGCGTGGGTCCATTTCACCCTTGATAGTCACTTCAAGGTGATAGTTATGGCCATGGCCATTAACTCGAGCACAAAGACCATAAATTTCACTGTTTTGCTCTAGCGTTAATGTTGGCAACGCCAAGCGGTGAGCAGCACTGAAATGGGTGGAGATAGATAGATAAGCTTCCATGTCTTTTCCTTGGTAATCGGCCCAGAGGGTAGAGGTTTCAAATAGTTGGACGTTGGTAATTGGCAAGTGCGGTGCCAGACGCTGCCAAATGACTCGGGCAATATTCTCGGTAGTGGTTAACCCTGCCTCGGGTCGATCGATTTGGAACTCAGGCCAAACATCGTTTAGATAGGAAAAGTCCAGCTGACTGGTGACTTCACGCTTGATGACTTTTTTGACATCGGACAGGTTTAGCACCATGCCGTACTCATCAAGATCTCCCTCCATGGAGACAAACAACTCATAGTTGTGACCATGACCTGGAGCACGGGTACACAGACCAAACTTAGCTTGGTTTTCGTCATCACTCAGCTCAGGCAAGTAGTAACGGTGGCTGGCGGAAAACTGAGCTCGACGATTGATGGTGCATTTCATAGAGATACCAAAAACAGCACGTCAAATATTAATTTTTGCTAATTTATTTTCTTCTAGCATAGACCATCAGGAGGAATGATGCGTGGCAACGTCACTGGGATCAACCACCAATTCACTGACCTCAAAGCGTTTCAGCTGTAGTCAACAAATTGGCTCAGAAACACTAACAGCCCCAAAAAGCCATGAAGTTTTAACACAATTTTGCTCCTTGTAAAGAACCAAACGCCAGAAACCCCTGTCAGATAGACTGTTCAGAGTTTCTGATGACAAATATCAGGAGTTGCTAACTTTGGCGTAAAACGGTAAAAATAGATACAGAACACATCCTCGTTCATCTCCAGGCTTCGTTCCTTTTGGAGCGATGAGACGGAAGTAGGGTAGCTTTTTACATCTAATTTTTTCATAGGTTGTTCAAGCTGCTCGAAGGAACGCACTAATCCCTATCAGTAGTGCTCATTCAGGAGGAGACACATTTATGAAACTTACTTACCGTGGTGTCGATTACGACCACAACCCGCCTATGTTAGAGGTTTCTGAAAGCGACATTCTATGCAGCTACCGTGGCCGTAGTCATCACTACAGCTATGTGCGTCACGTCCCCTTTCCCCAGCCTCAAGCAGAGCTAGTTTATCGGGGCGCGGCTTACCAAACTAATCGTCACGGCCAGCGGCAAACGGTTGAACAGGCTCCATTTAAGTCCGTATTTTCAGCATTTCAGCGCAAGTTGGCAGAACTCACGCCTTTGATGGATGAGCGTCGCCAGCTACTGCGTGAGTCTGCCCGCAGCCATAGTGAGAGTATCCAACGCTCCTTGGAGCATCGAATTGCCGTAGCCCGTGAGCAGGGGAATGTCAACTTATTGCAGCAGCTTGAAGATGAAATGCGTCAGATGGCTTAGGGGCTGACAACAGTTTTACGCGCTTTTATATGCCTGGTCATCGATATCTATGACTCAGGTCATCAAGGGGGAAGCTAACACAGCTTCCCCTTTTTGTTTATGTCCATCATGTTTCACAATAAGTCTGGAAGTCTGGACCGCGATATCTGACGGACATATTTGTTGGATGTGGGCCAGATGAGCTGTGTTCCTCAAAGCGCTCTAAATAATCTGAAAGACGCTATGGGGTATCTGGCACCAAGTCTTATTTCTTAGGGTGTTATGGGTCTATTTGACAAGGTTTTTGACCCGTCGCCAGAGTCGCTGTCCCTCAATCCGGCAGAAGCACTGGCGGCGATTTGTTTAGTTGCGATCGCAGCAGACGGCTACCTTTCTGATCAAGAAGGTCGGGAGATGGATATGTTATTGAGCCGGATGCGACTCTTCAAAAGCTACTCGACTGAAATGGTAAACCGAATGAAAGATAGCCTGCTCCAGCAATTGCAGCAGCATGGTCCCAGCAGATTAGTGGAGGCAGCCAATACTGTCCTACCGATTGAACTAAAACCCACCGCCTTCGCCCTCGCCACCGATTTAGTCTTAGCTGACGGTAATGTCACCCCCCAAGAACAGGCATTTCTTGACGATCTTCACCGAATTCTAGAAATTCCTAGCGATCGTGCCCTTACCATTGTCGAAGTCATGACGGTTAAAAACCGAGGATGAGCCAAGCCTCTATCTCGGGGAAATCTTTACTTCGGTGAAGCCTAAACCGCAAGTTCTGACAAATACGAGATAATAGAATTCAACACTAAACCCACCATTAACCCTCCAGAAAACCCTATGACTGCGGCGATATCAGCTCCCCCTAAACGGATGGATGACTCCAAACACGGATTGCCCGTAACCATCATTACCGGCTTTTTGGGCAGCGGTAAAACCACACTGCTCAATCACATCTTGACCAACCAAGAGGGTCTGAAAACAGCAGTATTGGTAAATGAGTTTGGTGAAATCGGCATTGATAATGACCTACTCGTTACCATGGGCGACGACACCATGGTCGAGCTCAGCAATGGCTGTATTTGCTGCACCATCAACAACGACTTATTAGAGGCCGTCTATAAGGTTCTAGAACGCAAGGATAAGATCGACTACTTAGTCGTAGAAACTACTGGTCTGGCCGATCCCCTACCCGTGGCACTGACATTTTTAGGGACCGAACTCAGGGATCTCACTCGGTTAGACTCCATTGTGACACTGGTAGATTCAGAGAACTACAGTGTTGACTTGTTTAATAGTCAGGCCGCCCATAACCAGATTGCCTACGGCGATATCATCTTGCTGAACAAGACAGATTTGGTGGATGCCGGAGATGTAGACCAGCTGGAATTAAAAGTTCGTGATATCAAAGAAGGGGCTCGCATTTTGCGAACAACCCAGTCCCAGGTACCTCTGCCACTAATTTTGAGCGTAGGTCTGTTTGAGTCTGACAAGTACTTTGATACGGCTGAAAAAGACGCCCATGACCACCACAATCACTCTGATTTTGACCACGACCATGGTCATTGCGAACATGATCATGAGGCCACAGAGCATGCCCATGGAGAGCATAGTCATGGAGAGCACGACCACCACCATGGAGAGCATAGTCATGGAGAGCACGACCACCACCACGACCATGGCCACTCCCATTTAGACGTAGACGGTTTCACATCCATTTCTATTGCTCGAGATCAGCCTTTAGCCATTCGAAAGTTTCAACATTTCTTGGACAATAAGCTCCCCGAGAACGTGTTTAGGGCCAAGGGAATTTTGTGGTTCGACGAAAGTGAAAAACGTCATATCTTTCACCTCAGCGGTAAACGATTTTCCTTAGAGGATGAAGACTGGAACGGCCGACCCCAAAAAACTCAACTGGTGATGATTGGGCAAGATCTTGATCATGAGTTCTTAGAAACCGAAATCGAAAAATGCTTTTGTCTAGAATCAAAGCAGGGGCGTGGCAACGGTTTTGGTAACTAGTGCGCGTTGTTATTCAACGGGTTACCGCCTCCCAAGTCGTCGTCGACAATGAGGTGGTTGGTCGTATTGGTCGTGGTTTGACCCTACTGGTGGGGATCGCACAAACCGATACGGAATTGGAAATCGACTGGATGGCCAAAAAGTGCCTAGGGTTAAGACTCTTCCCAGCAAATGATTCAGGTCGATTTGACCTGTCAGTGCAAGATAGTCAGGGTGCCCTACTGGTAATTAGTCAATTTACGCTCTATGGTGATTGTCTTAAGGGGCAACGTCCCTCATTTGACCGAGCAGCCCAACCCAACCAGGCTATTAAACTGTACGAAGCGTTTGTAGCGAAGCTACAGCAGAGTGGGCTACAGGTAGAAACAGGACGTTTTGGAGCTCACATGCACGTCTCTATCAAAAATGATGGCCCAATAACACTGGTATTAGAGCGGGATGCTGGGTAGTCTAACTTGGTGAAACCATTCAAGCAGGGTTGAATCGGAGAATAACTGGAGTCAGTTATTCTCTAGTCACAAAAGTCATCCCACAAGCCATCCAGCGATTGTGACACTTTATTTTCTTTTTATGCAATTGTGCAGGTTCCGGGTTCCCTTGATAAGGTAAAGAAACATTAAGTGGGCTAGCAATCCTTCATAGAGACGATGCCGGAATCTAACTATCCCAATTCCCTTTATGCCGCGAAGTATTAATCAGATGACCTCATTACAAATGCCTTCTAAGCAGGTATTGTTCTGTGATTTTGATGGTCCCATTGTGGACGTTTCGGAACGCTACTATCGCACCTATCGGCTAGGGCTTTCAACGCTACAGGCCAGTCATCAAAAACACCATGCTGAGGCCCTACCCTTGCAAATCCTTTCAAAAAATCAGTTTTGGTGGATGAAGCGCAATCGAGTAGCAGATACCGATATCGCTATTCGTTCTGGTGTACCCGCAAACCTGGTAGATAGCCTACTTCAACAGGTTCAACGTATTGTCAACCATCCCCATCTATTACAGTGGGATACACTACAACCCGGTGCTGACACAGCTATCCATCAGCTCAAACACATGGGCATACGGCTAGTACTGGTCACTCTACGCCATCCCCGTCAGGTGCAGGCATTCCTACAGGCCAACGACCTCAGCCAATACATTGACGAAATCTTTGGTGCATCAGATATTAACGCAGCCCACCTAAACCGGGCAGAGCAAAAAGTGGCGCTCCTAGAACGAGCTATCGCCACCCAGAAAGCCCAAGGCTATCAAACATCTCCCACCTGTATGATTGGCGACACGGAAGCCGATATTATTGCAGGGCAGCAGGCAGGGATTATCACCATTGCCCTGACCAATGGAATTCGAAGCCACGATTTTCTAAAGCGTTACCAACCCACCGAAATCGAGTCAACTCTATTAAAGGCGGTCCAAAGTCGCAACATAACCCAAGCGCTACAGGTAGCTTAGGAGCGGCCTTAGTCATTTACAGGCACCATACGGGCATCAATTGATTGCCTGAAGGCCGCACATCAAAACCGCTGAAATAGAGATAGAGATAGAGCTTAAACCAGCAATGCCGCTGTCACTAACCTTTCCACCAACGGTGAAGAGGATAATATAAAGCAGGCGTCCAAAGACTGCTTAAGATAGCTGAACTCAGGGCAACCCGCTGATGGGTACGCCAAATTTGCCAGAGACTAAGATACGGAGAGTTAGTCCATAGCAAATGACGAAAACTCATCTGAAGTGCCATGACCGTAGCACCCACAACAGCCATACCAAAGACGATAAATGCAACCAGAACAATATTTTCCTGGATGATACGCTGACGCTGTAGACGAGCTGTTAGCATACCAACCACCATTAGACTCAGGGCATGGGTGGGAAACGGCCCCGTCAGGCCATCCTGCAGCAGTCCCAGGACAATGCCTGCAATCGCCCCATCAACAATCGGATGGTGAATGCTCCAGATTACAACCCATATGAGCAACCAATTAGGAGTCACCCCCAACAGCTCAATCCCAGGAAACCTCATGGGAGACAGGAGCAAGCACACTAATCCTGAACCCACTACGATAGCGATGTTAAGACACGTTTTTTGAAAGTCAGAAAGTTGCGTCTTTCCTTTGGATGCGGTCATAAGAACTAGAGCTATGGCGCGGCTGCGTCGTCCACTATCTCTGCCGGAGGGGCGTTAACATCCGTTTTTGCCTCAAACGGATGTATAGTGACCCACTCCAAAATATTTAGAGGAGACGATAGCTGAATAACGGCCTCGGGGGCAGGACTTTTTTTCAAGTCCATACTTTCAATTCGTCCAACCGGTACGCCCTGGGGAAATAACCGACTGTAAGACGATGTGACAATAACATCCCCTGGTTTTACGTCGGGTGTAGTCTCAAAAAATTGCATCACCACCCGGCCATCAACATTGCCACGCACTACACCTAGGGCACGACTACGGCTAACTTTTACCCCCATCTGACTGGTCGGATCGGTAATCAGCAAGATTTGACTGGTGTTAGGGGAGACACTCATAACCCGGCCCACCAAACCACCAGGGCCAGTAGCCATATCGCCCTCAGTAACGCCCTGTGAACTGCCTTTATTCACCGTAATTTGCTGCCACCAGTTGTCAGCACTACGACCAATAACCGCAGCAATCGTTACCTTTCCCTGACTATCTGCATAGTCAATGTTGTCTCGCAGGCTTTGGTTTTGATTTTCTAATTCAATAACCCGCTGTTGCAGCTCTAGAACATAGGCATTCTCTAACCGTTCTGCTTGGGTAAGACCAGGCTGAAGCGGAGAGGTCAGCACCTGATAAATTTCATAAATCACAGCTCCCTGGCTCTGACGCATTGCCCAGGCTAGAACAATGACAAGGGTAGCGATCCCTGCCCTTGTCGCATATCTATCCCACCAGCGTCTCAGTGCAAACATATTTATAATTTGCAGAAATGGCTATCCATTGCCTAAAGGACCTTTACAGGTCACGGGAACGGGCGCTAAATACACGCTCCATTTGGCTAAAGTTCTCAAGCACTCGTCCAGTGCCCAACACAACACAGCTGAGGGGGTCAGCCGCAACGTGGACGACAATACCTGTCTCATGACTAATTAAGGTATCTAAGCCTTTGAGCAAAGCTCCGCCACCTGCCAGCATAATACCCCTATCAATAATATCAGCTGCCAACTCAGGCGGAGTTCTTTCCAATGTCCGTTTGACAGCCTCAACAATTACGGATAGCGGCTCTGCCATACTTTCGCGAATTTCTGCACTTTTTACGGTGACGGTTCTAGGCAAACCGGACAGTAAGTGCAATCCACGAACATCTAAAACAATTTCACCGTCGTTGGGGCTGGGATAGGCTGAACCGATATTAATCTTGATTTCTTCGGCGGTGCGTTCACCAATGACCAGGTTGTGAACTTTTTTCATGTACTGCGAAATCGAATCACTCAGCTCATCACCAGCGACACGAACCGATTCACTTAAAACAGTTCCCTGCAAACTTAGGACGGCAACCTCAGTGGTTCCGCCACCAATATCGATAATCATGTTGCCTGTTGGCTCAGCTACTGGCAGCCCAGCACCGATGGCTGCAGCAACTGGCTCGTCAATCAAATAGACCATCCTTGCTCCAGCCTGCAGGGCTGCGTCCATCACGGCGCGACGTTCTACACCGGTGACACCACTGGGGATGCCAATGACAATGCGTGGCATTCCCAAGGCTCGCCCCTCGTGCACGCGCTTAATAAAGTGCTTGAGCATCAGCTCAGCTGTGTCAAAGTCAGCAATCACACCGTCCCTGAGGGGTCGCAGAGCGGTGATATTTCCGGGAGTACGTCCGAGCATGCGCTTGGCTTCTTCTCCGACAGCTAGGGGCTTGCCGTCCTTATCCCTAGCCACAACGGAGGGCTCTTGCAGGACAACGCCTTTACCCGAAACATAGACAAGGGTATTTGCAGTGCCGAGGTCTATGCCCATGTCACGGGAGAATGAAAAGCGATCGAGTAAACTCACTGTTAGACGTGCTCCCAAACGAGCTGTAAAAAACAAATGGACGGTTTGCAGACCGGTGTGGATTCTATTACGTTTTATATCTGCACGTCCAGTCCGTAGTTATGAACTCGGCAAATCAGTGCATTGATTAAAACGGCGAGGGGGGAACAGCAGATAGGTCTGTTGGCATAGACTGCTCTACTGAACTCAGACATTTCATCCCAATAAAACTAGTTTGACAGTCCGTCGGTTCAAGTTTGCCATTATGCAACCTCGTTACCTACCATACTCCAAGGTTACACGGTCTGAAATTCGAATAGCGCTGCCCAGGGACGGATGCCTGCGGTGACTATTAGTGACTATTAAGGATAATTCTAGACGGCCGCCGATGTCTCGCATACTAAAGTAGTTAACGCAGTTGCTAGCAAAAGAGCGATGAGTCTAAATGTTGTAAATCTTGTAGGTCGGGCAGGACGAGATCCTGAGGTTCGCTACTTCGAGTCGGGTAATGTGCTTTGTAAGTTCACTATTGCTGTAAATCGACGGACTCGAAATAGCGATCAGCCTGATTGGTTTAATTTAGAGCTATGGGGTCGGAATGCTGAGGTAGCAGCCAACTATGTACGTAAGGGTAGTCTGGTAGGGATAGTGGGCTCGCTAAAGCTTGATAGCTGGCAAGACCGAACAACAGGTGCACAGCGTTCTAGCCCTGTGATTCGAGTAGAGCGCCTTGATCTATTGGGTTCCAAACGTGACAATGCAGCTCCCATGGCAGGAAACTACGAAGATGAACAATTTTAGGCTTGCAGCCGGAACTAGCTAGCTAAACGCTTACTCCTGTCAGCGTCCTTATCGGCTGTGTCACCATCGACCTGAATATTGGCTTGCACACCACACCAAGCGGCACCAGGCATGACTTCAATTTTGCCTCGACTGGGGAAAGTTAGCTCTTCGACCGCCGTTACACCATTGGTATAAAGGTATTCGCGTAAAAGCTGATAGGCTTCATCCACATTTCTCACCGTATAGTTCGCCGCATACAGATAGGGCTTAAGGCGATCTTGATTACGGGGGGCAGTTTCTCGAAACGTTAGGCGGGTAGCTTTATGGGAGCTACGCTGGCAGCTGATACGGTACTTTATGGTGTGGCAAGCAGTGTTGGGGAACATTTCACTGTGAAAAGTGGAAAACGATTTCGGGAAAGCTGCCAGAGTTGCCCAGCTAGCTGCATAGATGAAAAAGAGAAGCCTGCAAGCGATAGTACTAGCAATATTGACTAGTACTAATAAACGAACCCTAATCTATATTGTCTAAGGTTGTCAAAAGTAATGTTGGATTTACAGTTACATTTGATCACTTTTTACCCATAGATAAAGCATCCCTAGTAACGGGTTATCGCTATGGGTAAACGACGTCCAGGCTAAAAGATGTCGCTTTTTCTACGCAAAACCTTCTGCATAAATAAGGTTTATGTATCTTTAGGGTGATTTTCCTATCTTATCGGTTTTTTATCTCAGCTAATGTTCGAGCGTTAACGGTTGATACGGTTGGACTTGACATGGTATGCCCAATGGAGACAGCCGTAGTAACTAATAATGGCTAGGGTAAGACCAACAAAGGTACTACCGATCATTAAGGCGAGGGTAATATCAAAGCCAAGGCTCATCCATTCTTGGGGGGAACGATTGGTAAGGCTAGTAGCTGTAGATTGGCCCAATAGTCTGCGGCCAATTTGATAGTTGAAGGCATAGATAGGAACGTAGGTCAGTGGATTACTAATCCAAGTACCGGCTGCGGCAACGATTTTGTTACCTCGGATGGCTGCTGCGATCGCAACACCAATAATCGTCTGCAATCCAAACAGCGGATAGCTACCGGCAAACACCCCAGCAGCCAGGCCTCTGGCAATGGCCTGGGGATGGCTACGCAAACGAATAAAGCGAATATAAATGTACCTGGCCCAACGCCGAACGTTAGATCGTTTGCGAGGCAGACGCTTTGGCAAGCGCTGACGAGCGTCGTCGAGTTGGTTGTCATCAGAAGGACCTTTTGGAGCCACCACGATTTGATTCCTTATGGGGGATACAGGGCCACGGCCCAGCAGACTAGGGGTGGGCGATCAATTGCCCACTAAAATTTATTATGACAACAGAGGCAACGGTGATGATTCCTAATGTTCCTGCGGTCTGGGCGGCACAGAGGGCCATAGAGTTAGGACAGACCGATTAGATGCATCTAGGCTGACAAATGTAGGCTAAGGGGAGAGTGCGTGGTTAAGACAGAAAAAACCATTGCCCAGGGAGAAACCATTGCTGCGATCGCAACTGCAATTGTGCCGCAGCAGGGGAGTGTCGGCATTGTGCGTCTGTCAGGAGCCACCGCCGTTACCATCGCCCAGCGGCTATTTCAGAGTCCAGGACCGTGGGAAAGCCACCGCATTTTCTATGGTTACATTACCCACCCTGATACTCAGCAAACCGTTGATGAAGCACTGCTACTGTTAATGCGGTCTCCCCGTTCCTACACCCGCGAAGATGTGGTCGAATTTCACTGCCACGGTGGCATCATGGTAGTTCAGCAGGTGTTGCAGCTGTGTATTGCCCAGGGGGCGCGTCTGGCAGAACCGGGGGAGTTTACCCTACGAGCTTTTCTGAATGGTCGTTTAGATCTGACCCAGGCAGAAGGCATTGCCGATTTGGTCGGGGCCCAATCGCCCCAGGCCGCCCAGGCGGCCCTAGCTGGGATTCGAGGCAGGCTGACGACCGTCATTCGCCACTGTCGCAGCCGTTGTTTAGATGTGCTGGCAGAAGTAGAGGCCCGAATCGACTTTGCAGACGATTTACCCCCTTTGGACGAAGACAATGTGCGTCATCAGCTCGGGGGAATTCTGACTGACGTGGACCAAATTTTAGCAACAGCGCACCAAGGAGAACTGCTACGTGCCGGTCTAAAGGTAGCAATTATTGGCCAGCCTAATGTGGGCAAATCCAGTTTGCTCAATGCCTGGAGCCGTTGCGATCGCGCTATTGTCACTGCCCTACCCGGCACCACTCGTGATGTGGTGGAGTCCCAGCTGGTGGTCGGTGGCATTCCAGTCCAGGTGCTGGACACAGCAGGCATTCGAGACGCCAAAGATCAGGTGGAGAAAATTGGGATTGAACGTTCCCAAACCGCTGCCCAAAGTGCCGATATCGTCCTGCTGACCATAGATAGCACCCTAGGCTGGACCAACATCGAAGCAACGCTTTACCGCAGCATGAAACACAAGCCCCATATCTTAGTACTGAATAAAACAGATTTAGGTCCACCGGCCAGTCTGCCTATCACCGATGTGCCGGTGGTCAAAACAGCCGCCGCCCAGGGTAAAGGCATCGATGCGTTAGAAGACGCTATCTTGACCATTGTGCAAGCGGGTGTGACAGCGGCTAATACAGACCTGGCCATTAATCAACGCCAGGCCGCTGCCCTCACCCGTGCCCGCAGTTCGCTAAAACAGGTGCAGATAACCATGGCAGACGCTCTGCCCCTAGATTTTTGGACCATTGATCTGCGAGATGCCATTCGGGCCTTGGGGGAAGTAACGGGGGAAGATATGACCGAGTCTATGCTAGATGAGATTTTTAGTCGATTTTGTATTGGGAAATAGTGATAGTTGGTTAGGGGAGACGCTGCGTGCAACGTCTGTATGTAGAAGCGCTAGAAGTCAGAATGCCAAACAAATGTAAAATTCAGACCGCATACGTCACCTTGGCGAGTGAGCATTTATCCGCACTGGTGACGTTCTACCAGGACCTGTTGGCTCAAAAGCCCCAGCCCTATGTGCCCGAACGTTATGCCGAGTTTGTGCTACCGGGTCTAACGCTGGCTCTATTCAAACCCGGCCACCCTCAGGAGTTCTCTGGGCCCGCGGCTAGCATGAGTCTGTGCTTGGAAGTGGAGGATTTGGCAGATGCGATCGCAACCCTTACAGACCTGGGATATCCGCCACCGGGAAACGTTATCCACGCCAGCCACGGTCAAGAAATCTATGCCTACGATCCCAGCGGCAACCGCCTAATTTTGCACCAATCCGTGTAGGGGCATTCCATGGAACGCCCCTACACGGATTTCCCGTCTAATCCATCTGGCTAATACGCTTGAGCTTGAGCAAATCGGTCATCTTCCGTAATTTTTTAACAGTGTGCTCAAAATGGGAATGGTCTTTGACATCAATCCCCAAATCAATCTCAGCAATTTGATCTGGAAATGTTGTCACCGTTGCCCGATGCACATTAATTTTCAGATCCGACAGATGACTCAAAATATCTTTTAATACCCCTACTCGGTCAATCACCTCCAGCTTGAGCATGACCGGATAGGTTGGAGCACGCCCAGCCAGAGCATCCGTCGAGTTCCAACGGACAGGAATCAGGCGATCTCCCGGTACCGAGGCCACATTGGGACATCCCTGACGATGGATAGCGATGCCTCGAGCCCCCATGGACACCGCACCAATAATTGATTCCCCCGGCAGTGGATTGCAACAACCAGCAATGTGATGCAGTAGCCCCTCAACACCGATAATAGAACTCCCAGAATCGTCATTACCAGCATCCCCGCCCCAACGAGTCCGAACCACCGCACCGTCATTGATCTGTTCAGCCAGGGCCTCATCGTCTATCTCTTCTACCGGCTGCAGTTCTTTAGTAGCTTCCTGCAGCCGGTTAACCACCGAGTTCAAAGTAATTTCGCCATACCCCAAGGCCGCCAACATATCGTCAACACAGGGATAATTACTGCGCCGGGCAGCTTCTTGAGCAGGGGATGACTTTAATAAAGAGTCCAATCCCCCCCTACCCATTACTTTTTCGAGCATGGCATGGCCACGGGCCATATTCTCATCGTGGTGAGACTGCTTGTACCAATGGCGAATACGACTTTTAGCACCAGCCGACACAACAAAATTTAACCAGTCCAAGCTCGGACGACAATTTTTGTTCGTCAAGATTTCAACGATATCGCCATTCTCAAGCTGCGTATCAAGCGTCACAATGCGATCATTCACCTTGGCACCCGCACAGTGATTCCCGACTTCTGTATGGATGCGATAGGCGAAGTCTACAGGCGTTGCCCCCTGACTCAGGGCAAACACATCCCCCCTAGGGCTAAACACATAGACTTCTTCATCAAAGAGGTTGTCTTTGACATCACTCAGATATTCTTGAGCATCTTTAAGCTCGCTCTGCCATTCCAGCAGCTGACGCAGCCAGGTAAACTTGCTGTCCTCGGCGTCAACTTTGGTATTGCTGTTGCCAGTCTCCTTATATTTCCAATGGGCCGCAATTCCGTACTCAGCAACGCGGTGCATCTCCATTGTGCGAATCTGCACCTCAATGGGACGGCCTTGAGCACCAATTACCGCTGTGTGGAGCGACTGATAACGGTTAGCTTTTGGCAGACCAATATAGTCTTTAAAGCGTCCAGGAATGGGCTTAAAACTATCGTGAACAACGGCCAGCGCCCGATAACATTCCACCTTTGTACCGACAATAATGCGTATTGCGGCAATGTCATAGAGCTGATGAAAGTCCTTTTGCTGACGCTGCATCTTGCGATAAATGCTGTAGAGATGCTTGGGACGGCTGCTAATTTCAACACAGCTAATCCCCTCGTCATCTAGGTGGGTTTGCAATAAATCGGCGACCTGCTTGAGGCGAGCTTCTCTATCCGTACGCTTTTCAGAAATCAAATTTTTGATCTCTGTGTAGGCCGATCCTTCTAGATATTTAAATGACAGGTCTTCTAGCTCCCATTTCATCCGACCAATACCCAGACGGTTGGCCAAGGGGGCAAAAATTTCGATGGTCTCACGAGCCTTTTGCAGCTGCTTTTCCGGCGGCACATGCTGAAGCGTGCGCATATTGTGGAGCCGATCCGCCAACTTAACCACAATCACCCGAATATCCTGAGCCATGGCTAAGAACATGCGACGAAAGTTTTCGGCTTGGCGTTCTGTCTTACTGTTGAACTGAAACTTTGAGAGTTTGGTCACGCCCTCAACCATTTGGCGTACTTCGGCACCAAAATGAGCCTCAATTTCATCCGCCGTAACGTCCGTATCCTCTACTACATCATGCAAAAAGCCCGCAGCAATCATGGCGCTGTCTCCCCCTAGACTGCGCAAGATGTTAGCAACAGCAACCGGATGGGCAATATACGGTTCACCAGATGCGCGCATTTGCCCTTTGTGCAATTGATAGGCAAACTCAAATGCTCGACAAACTAGCTGATTATTGTCCTTAGGCAGCTCGAGCGGAGCTGTGCCTGCTTCATTTGGCAGCTGACTGTGCTCCAGGATGCAAGACCTGAGCCAGGTAGGCAAGGTACAGTCATGGGGAAGAACAGGGGCTGCTGAGGTCATGGTAGATAGAGGAAAAGGATCAAGGTCGAGAAGTGTGTTCTAGAGCAACTGCGGAAATACGTATTAGCTACCGACAGCTGCTGAATTACCGGCAATAACCACATAGATTGCGGAATACAGATAGCCATAACTATCTGAATAGTTCCGCAATGATTTGCCTTAGGCGTCTTATCTCTATGTTAAAAATCGGGCGTTGCCGATCCTCGGGATGCTTCCATCTAAAAGATGCGGTCCTTATGACCAATCTAATCGAGCAATTCATCCTCTAAATCAGCAATGGCAAAAACCGTGCCTGTGGCAAAATATGCCAACTCCTTAAGGCCTATCTTGCCCAAGTCATTTGCCCCACTATTCGTAGGACCGACAGGTTCAGCGTATAAATTCTTACAATTATAGGCTGATACTGACTGTGACAGTAATTAGAAAGCAACAGGTGAGATTGGTTATTGAGTTGAGTAGTCTGGATTTCTAAAATTCAGCTAACCCATTTCCTTCAGTGCGTCTTGTTTAACAGGATATGTGTCCGATCGCGAAATGGTGCGCCACTTATATAAAGGCTATAGATATAAAAAATTTGATTGGGGCAGCTTTATTAAATTCTTACATAATCATTAAATCATGACATTCACCCGTGCCACCGAGGCTCTTGACCACTATGCGGAACAGTTAGCTCAGCTAAAAGGGATTACGACTCTGGGAACGATGGCTCAGAAGGCCAAACAGCTACAGAGCTTTTTTGATCGGGAGCTATGGCCCATAGTGACTCAGTTAGAGCTACCTCAGCAGCAATCGCAATGGCATTCAGCAACTACTGAGCTCCATCGCCACATGCGACTTTTGGCCGTGGAGATCAGCTTTATTCAAGCAGCTCGTCAGGAGCACACCCGTCAACAACGCCTGGAGCAAATTGAGCATCGGTTAGGTCAACTACAAGGGTTTACCCAAGTCATGGTGGCCTTTTTGTCAGATCTACAGCCATAGGAGCACTTTTGACAAAAAAGCGGTCGTAAGAATAATGCTTGAGTTTTCCTGTCGGAAAAACTACAGTCTGGATGGGAAGATGGCTTAGACCGTCTGCGACACAATCTACGACACAATCTCGATGCACTTTATTTACTGAGGGCGATGTTCTGTCCGAAACATCCACAGGAATCGCTGCTGACGGGACAGCTGGCAGAAGGTCTCAAATCCCATAGCTGTCCTATCTGTAACGGCTCTTGGGTAGCGGAGGACGATTATCAAACCTGGCAACCAACCCAAGCAGATCCGTCCATCGGGATTAGGGATTTGCAAGTCCCCATTAACCACGGCGGTGATTATCAGCCATCTCGCTACGATAGTCGGGCTGGGTTATGCCCCAACTGCGGATTTTATCTGGTGCGGGGCCGGATTAACCTACAGAAGACAGCCTTTTTTATTGAACGGTGTCCTGGATGCAAGGGAACCTGGTATGACGAGGGTGAATGGGCCTTACTCAATGAGCTAGGGTTGAGTGCCTATGTGCCGGTGCTGTTTACGGATGAGTGGCAAAACTATGTGCGCAGTGCCGAGGCAGAATTCCGTGAGCGCACGGCAACGGCTGACAAGCTAGGCTCCGAAATTGCGGAGAAATTGTTTGAGCTGGCAAAACTGCTTGAGCAACACCCCAATGGGGATTTTGGGGTGGCATATTTGATGCGGCGGTTTGAGAAGTAGGGGCTTGGGGGGTTATGGCTTACTAACCTCAGCCCAATGATCCCGGCATTTGATAATTTAGACGTTGTCCTCTACTGACTGCTCATGACTCCCCCCTTACTAACGCTCGATAGCTTCTGTGTAGCCTATCCGCAACAGGCTAACTGGGCAGTTGAGCATGTGTCGCTGTCGCTAGAGCCTGGGGAAATGCTTGGGCTGGTGGGGGAATCGGGCTGTGGAAAATCTACATTGGGACGGGCGGCGCTACGACTCTTGCCTGGAGGAAGCCGAACCGAAGGGCGTTCCCTATTTGAGGGACGGGACGTGTTTAGGCTAACGGCCCAGGATATTCGTCGGTTTCGAGGGGAGGCGGTGTCATTGGTATTTCAAGATCCAATGACACGGTTAAATCCGTTGATGACCATTGGGGATCACTGTGTGGAGACCCTGCGGGCTCACCGGTCTGATCTGTCTAGGCAGTCGGCTAAGGAGATTGCGATCGCAACCCTCAAGTCCGTCAGTATTCCGGCCACCCGTTGGGAGCAGTATCCCCACGAATTTAGCGGGGGTATGCGTCAGCGGGTGGCCATTGCCCTAGCGCTGTTGCTAAACCCCAAACTGATTGTGGCGGATGAGCCCACAACCAGCTTGGATGTTACCATTTCAGCCCAAATTTTGGACCTGCTTACCCAGCTCTGTCGCGAGCGGGGGATGGCTCTAATTTTGATTTCCCACGACCTGGCTCTAGTGGGTGAATATTGCGATCGCATCGCTGTCATGTACCAGGGCAAGCTGGTAGAGTTAGGACCGACCGAGCAGGTGCTGTATCAGCCCCAGGCAGCCTACACCCAATCTCTGCTACAGGCAGCCCACCAGTTACAAAACTACGAAGCTGAAGGGACCGCCGAGCCAGAAAACCCAGCCCCGCCCCTGCTGCGGGTGCAGAATCTCATCAAGCACTACACCATCGAGCAAAATCTGCTGTCCAAGCTATTTAACCGCACACCACCGGACACCATCCGAGCGGTAGACGGCATTTCTATAGATTTACATCCGGGGGAAGTTCTGGGGCTAGTAGGAGAATCCGGCTGTGGTAAAAGCACCTTTTCCCGAGCGCTAATGCAGATTATTCCGCCTACGTCTGGACGTGTGGAGTTTATGGGGCAAAACCTGGTGGGGCTGTCACGGTCTCAGCTACAGACCCAGCGGCGCAACTTTCAAATGATTTTCCAGGACCCCCACGCCTGTCTCAATCCGATGATGACCGTGGGGCGAGGGATTGCCGATCCGCTAATTATCCATGGGCTAGCTACGGCAGCAGAGGCCAAACAGATGGTCCGTAGCATGTTGAAACGGGTAGGCCTGACCCCCGCCGATGACTACTACCATCGCTATCCCAGTGATTTGTCGGGCGGGCAGCAACAGCGCGTAGCCATTGCCAGGGCCCTCATTACCAAACCCAAGTTAGTAATCTGCGATGAGCCAGTGAGCATGTTAGATGCCAGCGTTCAGGCCCAGGTGCTAGAGCTAATGTTAGAACTCAAGGATGAACTGGAGCTAACCTATCTATTTATTACCCATGATTTGTGGGTGGCCCGTTACCTTTGCGATCGCATCGCCGTTATGAACGACGGCAAAATTGTTGAACTAGAACCGACAGAACAGCTATTTAGCAATCCGCAGCATCCCTACACCCAGACCCTGCTGTCAGCCGCTCCTCTCTTAGCAACGTCATAGCCCCGGTCGTACACACAGACCATAAAAAAAGATCGGCCCGGGCCGATCTTTTTTTAGAGACATTCAGTAAACGCAGCTAGCCCTCTGGGCCTATGAATTTACTCAACAATAACTTTGCCAACCATACCAGCGCCACGGTGAGGCGCACAGAAGTAGCTGTACTCGCCAGGCTCAGAGAATGTGGAGGAATAGGACTCACCAGGGGAGAAGGTTAGCTGCTCTTGGGATAGGGAATCAGCAACCTCTTTGCCGCCAGGAACCTGAGCCGCATCAAAGATAACGTTGTGGGGGGCCATTTTGTTATTAACCCAAGTAACCGTATCACCAGCCTTGATGGTGATGGTTGCAGGCTCAAACGCAAGCAGACCTGCATCGGAGCCCATTTTGACTTCATAATCAGTCGCGTAAGCAGGGGCTGCATTGAAAACAGTGCCAGCGAAAACTAGAGCAGCTGTCACTAACAGCGCACCCATGGCTCGCAAAGCTCGGTTAAAAAAGGACATGGTGATTTTCTCAAGGTTGAATTTGGACGACGTAGTTAAGCATTCTTAACTATGCATGCATAGCTATTTTAGAATGCCTGCTGCCTCCGTAGGCAAATAAACAAAAAATAAAGCATTACTGAGCTTGCACTATTCTATGAGCCCAGTAACCAGCTGTTCATCGGCCCCAAGGATAGGGTCTCAACCCAGCAAAAATAAACCCCAAAGCCCCTTGAATTAGAGGATTGAGGCATCTTTAAAGTCCTATGGTCGAGCGGAAACGGCTGAATCAGCTTCCTTAGAAACCACGGGCGTCAGCTTTACGCTTATTTATATTTGACTCGCCGTCATTTGACACAGCCAAAAAAAAATAGAGACGATAACGTTTGGCTAACCTCTGAACCTATTAGCGCCAGTGGTTTGGCCTCAGACGATGACTTTTTTGAGAGGAGTACCCGATGACATCTATTTTGGTTACTGTTGTGGCGTTTATGGCAAGTGCCCTTTTCTTGATTGCCCCCCCGGCCCTTGCAGCTGATGCTGGCGCTGGCGCTCAGGTATTTTCAGCTAACTGCGCAGCTTGCCACATTGGGGGTGGTAACGCGGTTAATCCTGCCAAGACCTTAAAGCAGGATGACTTGATTGCCAATGGCAAAGATACGGCTGATGCAATTGTGACTCAAGTAACCAATGGCAATGGTGCCATGCCTGCATTTGGCGGTCGTCTAACGGCTGAGCAGATTGAAAACGTTGCGGCCTATGTACTTGCTCAAGCTGATAAGGGTTGGTAGGTCTCATCCCACCGGCTAAGGCCTACACGCCGACTGTATCTAGCGGTTGCCCATAGTAGTGGCTATCTAAAAAGTGGCTACCTAAAACTTTTAGCGACTGCATGCGGCTCTGCAAAAACATAGTTAGCGCTGGCTTTGACGGAGCCAATTTCAACGTTGAATATAAAAGAAGCCTGTTTTTAGGGGTATCTCCCCCCTGGAAGCAGGTTTTTGTATTAGGTAATGTAGTTCAGAAGGCTTAAAAAATGGCAATCAGCATGACAAACGCATGCCACCTATGTAAAAAATAATACTTGGTTGATGGGGTACTGATCGTGGATAATACGTGACCGAGAATAAACACCTTTTGAGGTTATTTAGGATGTTTGCTTTGACGGCTCAAACAAATACTGCGATCGCAGATGTCAATCCCCAGTGGGTTCCCGGGTGAGGCTCGAACTACTGGCAACATTGGCCAGACGCTCGGCAGCTGCAACCTTTGCCCTAGGTATAGGGGGATGTCAGGTCGCTGCCCAGCTCCCAACATCAGCCGTGGGACGGCCGGTTCCCAACGACCATTCAGTCATCGTGCAGCTCTTTGAATGGTCCTGGCCAGATATTGCCCAGGAGTGCGAAACCTGGCTAGGGCCAAATGGGTATGGTGCGGTCCAGATCTCCCCACCCCATGAGCATCGTGTTATCGAGCAGGACACCACGCCGTTCCCTTGGTATCAACGCTATCAGCCAATCAGCTACCAGCTACTGAGTCGCAGTGGCAATCAGTCCGAACTGGTCAATATGATTGAGCGCTGCCACCAGGCAGGTGTCAAGATCTATGCCGATGTGGTGATTAACCACATGGCCAGCACCGGAGTAGGTCAGGGCATTGGCGGCAGTAAATTTGATACCACCGATTTTTCCTATGACGGTGTGCCATACACCCAGGCTGACTTTAATCAGCCCTGCGTCATTGAGCCCCGTGACTACGCTGAAGAACCCTGGCGAGTGCAGCACTGCCAGCTATCGGGACAACAGGACTTAGACACGGGCAGTACGCAGGTGCAAGCTGAGATTGCCAGGGCCATGAATAAGCTCTTAGAGCTTGGCGTAGCTGGGTTTCACATCGGAGCGGCTCAGCATATTCCACCTCAAGATTTAGGAAAAATTTTACGCCGACTGCAGCCCCTCAACACCAAATTCCATCCCAGCGGTCGTCCCTTCATCTATCAAGAAGTCACCCATACAGGCTCTGATGCCATCAAATCCAGTGACTATTTTGGCAATGGTGCCGTCACCGAATTCCGTTATGGTCGCAACCTAGGTGAACAGGTGCGCCGTGGGCAGCTAAAGAACCTGGTACTGTTTGGCGAAGCCTGGGACCTAATGCCCAGCCATAAGGCCGTCGTGTTTACCGATAACCACAGCACCCAGCGCAGTAATGATCACAACATTGTTACGTTTGATTCCCCCGCAGATGATGGGGCCAGCTACAAACTAGCCAACGTATTTATGTTGGCATGGCCTTACGGCACCCCTAAGGTTATGTCCAGCTACGACTGGCCCAGAGAACTGGGTAACTGGGTTGGCCCACCCACCAATGAGCAGGGCCAAGCCTTGCCCGTCAGCTGTGGCGATGGCTGGGTATGTGAACATCGCTGGCCCGCCATTGCCAACATGGTGGAGTTTCGCAATGTTACCCAAGGGGCCCCTACCATTGACCACTGGTGGGACAACGGCAATAACCAAATAGCCTTTGCTCGAGGAACACGTGGCTTTGTGGTGATTAATAATGAAAATACCGCCCTTACGGAAACATTAATGACGGGGTTGCCCGCTGGGCTTTACTGCAATATTTTGTCGGAAGAGCCTCCGGAAAATCCTGCAACAGCGCCAGTCGAGAACGCCCCTGCCCCTCATCTAGCCAGTCACTGCAACACCTCAATCGTAGTGGACGAAACTGGCAGAGCTAAGTTTGAAGTCCCCCCAAAGAGAGCCATGGCTCTACATATCGGGGCACACCTCTAGCTCTAATTCCTTTGACACATCTTTCTGGAAAAAGCGTTGAAAACCCGACAGACGGTGTACGGTTTTCAATCAGTTTTTTTCCCCAGGTACATTGATAGGCTAAGGACACATCTGTAAGGAACTTCAACCCATGCCAGTCAATAAAGATCCGCGTCCGCCGCGCTCCCGACAAATTAGTAACCTACTATTTTTGCTAGGGGCAATCCTGCTGACGGTAAATATTTTTCTACCCATTCAGCGTACGCCTCGCACACCTTACAGCATGTTTATCCATCAGGTGCAAGAGCATGAGGTGATCAAGGCATCGGTGGGGCAAAACGAAATTCGCTATCAGGTCAAGAGCGAGCTGGGGGAGCCGGGTCCGGTGTATTCCACTACGCCGATTTTTGACCTCAAACTACCAGATTTATTAGAGGCAAATGGTGTCGAGTTCGCCGCGACTCCCCCCCCTCAGAACCAGTGGATTGGTAGCCTTTTAAGCTGGGTGATTCCGCCATTAATCTTTATTGCTGTATGGCGCTTTTTCTTAGCTAGGGGCGGCGGTCCCCAGGGGGCGCTTTCCATCGGCAAAAGTAAGGCCAAGGTTTATGTTGAAGATGAAGCCACCAAAATTACGTTTGAAGATGTTGCCGGTGTAGAAGAGGCTAAGACTGAGCTAGTCGAAATTGTAGACTTTCTCAAGACTCCCAAGCGGTTTACTGATATCGGTGCCAAAATCCCTAAGGGTGTCCTGCTAATCGGCCCTCCGGGAACAGGAAAAACATTGCTCGCTAAGGCTGTAGCCGGTGAAGCTGGTGTCCCCTTCTTCAGCATTTCTGGTTCTGAGTTTATCGAAATGTTCGTAGGTGTGGGGTCATCTAGGGTACGTGACCTGTTTGAGCAGGCTCAAAAGCAAGCTCCCTGCATCGTCTTTATTGATGAATTGGATGCCATCGGCAAATCTCGGGCCTCGGGTGGTTTCTATGGTGGTAACGACGAGCGCGAGCAAACCCTAAATCAGCTGCTCACCGAAATGGATGGCTTTGGTGCTGGGGACAATACCATCATTGTCTTGGCCGCTACTAACCGACCGGAAACCTTAGACCCGGCACTGTTGCGTCCAGGTCGCTTTGACCGTCAGGTACTGGTGGATCGTCCTGACCTCAAGGGTCGAGAAGCTATTCTCAAAATCCATGCGCAAGAAGTAAAGCTTGGGGATGATGTGGATTTGGTTGCGATCGCAACCCGCACCCCCGGCTTTGCCGGAGCGGACCTAGCTAACCTCGTTAATGAAGCTGCGCTACTGGCGGCACGCAATAATCGTCAGGCGGTTATCCAAGCAGACTTTGCCGAAGCCATTGAACGGGTAGTAGCCGGTCTAGAGAAAAAGAGCCGCGTCCTAAACGATAAAGAAAAGGAAATCGTTGCCTATCACGAAGTAGGTCATGCCATGGTAGGCACTCTGATGGAAGACGGTGGACAAGTAGAAAAAATCTCCATTGTCCCAAGAGGTATGGCAGCACTGGGATACACGCTCCAGCTACCCACAGAAGATCGGTTTTTGCGCAGCGCCGATGAGCTCAAAGGACAAATTGCTACACTTCTGGGCGGTCGCTCTGCCGAAGAAGTTGTCTTTGGATCAATTACCACCGGAGCAGCCAACGACCTACAGCGGGCAACGGAAGTCGCCGAACAAATGGTCACAACCTACGGTATGAGCGAAATACTCGGACCGTTGGCCTATGACAAAGGGCAGCAAAGCTCATTTTTAGATAGCGGTATGCCCAATGCGCGGCGCAACATGAGCGAGGAAACAGCCCGCGCCATTGATGCCGAAGTCAAGAGCCTAGTGGAAGCTGCCCATGAGCACGCATTGGGAATTTTACGCAGTAATCGAGACCTGCTAGAAAATATTTCACAGCAGCTGCTCAAAGAAGAAGTGATCGAAGGAGATGTCCTGCGAGAGATGTTAGCACAGGTAAAACCAGTAGCAGCCGTGGCATAGAGACACCCGTCCTAACGCTCCATCTTTAAGCTCAAGGCATTCATTGTCTTGAGCTTTTTCTTTGCTGGGTGACTGGTAAAGCGATCACCCAGCAAAAACCTAAAGAACGCTGGCTGTGAGGTCTTTAAACATTGAACCGAGGTAACGGTTTGGGTCTGGCAATGGCGTAGCCCTGACCGTACCCCACATTCAGCGCCCGGAGTCTGGCCAAAATGACATCATTTTCAACAAACTCAGCGATGGTTTTCATACCCATCATGGTAGCCACCTGATTAACCATATCGACAATCGTATGGATATAGTCTTCATCTTCAATATTACGAATCAAATCTCCATCGATTTTGAGGTAGTTGACCGGTAGCTGACGTAGATAGCCAAAGGAGGAAACACCGCTGCCAAAATCATCTAGGGCAAAGCTGACACCCAACTGTTTCAAGGTGGCGATAAACTTTATAGCCTGATCTAATTGAGAAATTGTTGTTGTCTCAGTAATTTCAAAACATAGTCGATCTGCCGGCATAGCCGATTGTTTGAGCAACTGAGTCACAAACTCCGTAAACCGTTCATCACTTAAACTACTTCCCGAAAGATTAATGGCCACCATTGTTTTAGCCTCAGGGTAGTAGCGATGGTAATTTGTCAGCACAGTTGTCACCACCCAGCGATCAATCAGCCCAATCATGCCGTAACGTTCTGCCATGGGAATAAACAGATTAGGATGGACAACATTCCCATACTCATCGGTCAAACGTAACAGAATCTCTACGTGGCTGTAGGTGTCATCCAGCAAGGAAATAATCGGTTGCTCCATCAGATAGAATCGATTTTCCTCGATGGCCTGGGGGATATTGGCAATGTGAACTAATTCAAGATGTTGCCGGTCTAGTTCTGTATCATTTTGGTCCGCCAGATAAACCCTACCCCGCCCCAAGTCCTTTGCCTTGTAGCAAGCCAAATCAGCACGACTCAGCAACTCGATCACATTAGATGCATCACCTGAAATTGGGACTAGGCCGATACTGACACCTACCTGAAACTGACGCCCCCGCCACATAAACTGGTAGCTGCTGATTTTATCAACCAGGTTTTGAGACAGTTTTTGTCCTTGCTCTAGGGAACACCCCTCTAACAACAAACCAAATTCATCTCCCCCCAGCCGACCCAGACTATCAGAACTACGAATATTTTGTTGGAGTAACTGCGCCAGATCCGTTAACAGCTGATCGCCAATTAAGTGCCCGGCTGTATCATTTACGATCTTGAACTGATCTAAATCAAGATAGCCCAGCACAGATTGGACACCTCGCTCTCGCACCCGTTTGATTGCCTGTCGCAGGCGAGTATCAAACTCATTGCGATTAATTAATCCCGTCAGAGGATCATAGGTCGCCTGATAGGCAATGGTTTGAGTCAGGTTATATTCCTCGGTCACTTCTCGCTGCACACCACGGTAGCCCTGAAAGCGATTGTGTTTGTCAAATAAAGGATGGGCGTTGAGCTTAAAGATGCGGAGTGTCGTATCTGATGTTTGCCACCGCAGCATAAAGTTTGCCAAGGGCTGATGCTGGGTTAACTGCTCCTGGAAATAGTCCCAATCTGCTTCCAGATTAGAATGATTCACCAAGGTCTGAGAGGGCGTCTTATCGGCTAATTCTTCGCGTTGCAGATAATGAAAATCACCAGAGAGATAGGAAAACTTTAAATCTTTATCTAGCTCCCAAAATAAATCCGCACCTAAGTGTGCCAAATCGTGAGAACGCTTTTCGTTTTCTCGGAGCAGTTGCGTCTGCACCTGACGACAGCGCACTACTTCAATGATTAATACACAAATGAACAGACTGGCTACCCCCAGAACAACCGTTAGCGATGGATTCACTAGGTCTGGCCACTGTGAAAACTGCAAAATGTGAGCTTCCTCAAGCTGCTGACTGGTAGCTACTGGTTGGGATAACAGCCATACTTCCAACTCTTTTACTCCGGCTGGAATGCCCTTAAAAGGTTGCCACACAATGACAGGACGATAAATCACAGTTTTAAGCAAATAATGGCCGACGGTAGCAAGGAAGGTGGCAATAAGACTGAGGTACCCCAAGTACTGGAGCACCTGGACACGAAACGCCCCCAGTTATCCATAGCAATAGACCTGCACTAAATTAGGTCCATGCCTCCTTAAAATTCGAGTTGCTTTTGGGTTTTATTCAAAATGCCCAAGTCATCGAAAACTTCTAAAGCCTGTCAGCCACCCCAGATCCAAACTATAGCAGGCAAAAACCGCCGCATCTCCCTGCCAAAACCTCACGCTAATCTTGGCGAATCGTAGCTGCTTGGGCTAATAGTGACTCAGCAAACGCAATACCTTCTTGGTGGGAACGACCGCCAGCAAGCTGCGCAAGTTCCTCACGCCGAGCAGTGGCATCAAGTCCCGTAACCCTGACCACGGTACGCTCATCGGTCTTTTTCTTACCATTAGAGACCACCTGCTTATCAACATGGAAATGAGCGTCTGCCATGGCGGCTACCAGGGGCTGATGGGTGACACAGAGGACCTGACGATGCTGACTTAGCTGATAAAGCTTTTCGGCAATAGTCTGGGCCACTCGTCCTGAGACACCCACATCAATTTCATCAAATATTAGGGTGCCAATGGGGTCTACCTTAGTAAAGCAAGCCTTAAATGCCAGCAAAAACCGACTCATTTCTCCACCAGACGCTGTTTCTGTCAAAGGCTGTAAGGGTTCACCGGGGTTAGGGCTAAAGAGAAACTCAACAACATCGGCCCCATGGCATTGAGGCACAGCTGAGCGCAGATCGGCCTTAAACTTAACCCGCTCCATTGCTAGGGGTTTGAGTTCATCAATCAGCTGTGACTCTAGACGCTTAGCAGCTTTTTTTCGAAGTTTCGTCAGTTTGGCACATTCGTCTATCAGCACGATCTGGGCTTTTTCGTGGGCAGCTTCTAAGGCTTCAATAGACTGCCCATCACCATTGAGTGCGTCTAAGGCAACTTGTATTTCCTGATAGTACTCAATGAGTTCAGGCAAATCGCGACCGTATTTTCGGCACAGCTGCTTTAGGTAGCCCATGCGGGTTTCAACCTCAGCTAACCGGGCCGGGTCCGTTTCTAGGTTTTCACCGTATGTGTTGATTTGACGTCCCGCTTCCTCTACTTGTGCTAGGGCATCACTCACCAGATCAAGCATCGGTGTAACGTGATCGTCAAACCGCTGCATAGAGCTCAGCATTTGCTCTACCCGTCCAAGCAAGTCAGAACAGCTATCAAAACTACCGTCACTTTCATAAAGAATTTGATAGGCATCATAGCTTTGCTTTTGGAGTTCAACGCTGTGGCTAAGACGCTGATGTTCCTGCTTTAGACGGTCTAACTCCTCCGGGTCTTGGAGGTTGGCACCGCTTAAATCTTGGGCATGATAATCAAATAAATCGAGCTGCTGCTGACGTTGCTGTTCAGCGCGACGACGACGCTCTAAGGCCTGCTGAGCATTGGTGGCTGCACTATGGGCCTGGTTAACTATTTGACGCTGCTGCTGATTCCCACCAAAACCATCGAGCCAATCGCGCTGGGCATCTAGGGAGCCGAGCTGTACGGTTTGCCCCTGGGCAGTAATTTCTACCAACAGACGACGTAGCTCTTCTAGCTGATTTTTTTTGACAATGACATCATTGAGGCGGCTGCGGCTACGAACGCTACCCCTACCGGTTGTCAGTTCTCGACTGCAGCGCAGTCCTCCCTCAGTCAGCGGGATATCATTGGCACTAAGCCACTCAGACACAGGAGGAGGGACCTGAAACGTGGCTTCGATTAAGGCTTTTTTTTCACCTGTACGCACCAGCCGACCGCTGGCTTTTCCGCCCAAGACTGTATCAATGGCATCGAGGATGATAGATTTACCGGCCCCTGTTTCTCCAGTGAGAACATTAAGGCCAGGCTGTAGCGATAGCTCTAGCTGATCAATCAGGGTGAAATTATCGATTTTCAGGGAGGTTAGCATGGCCATTGCCTCCTTAGCACAAGAGGTTGCAGACAAATGTGACTAAACCAGGGCACAGTGTTGGACAGCCAAATAACAGTAGAACTCGAACAGCGAGCTAATCAATCTTACTGTGGATTTTTTACAGTGGAAATTAAGTGACGTGTCGGGCTGTGTCAATTCTGACTAATCTTGTAGCGACCAGTGCTCAAGGACTTCGTTTTTTTTTGCAACTGACTCTAACTAAAGGAGGAATTATTCTGGCATTTAGCAATAGTCAACGGGGATTGCAGATTGGCTTGTTACAATAGTTAATAAATAAGTAATAATGACCTGACTCAAATGTTGGCCAGATGGCTCTAGACCATTAGTGGGGTTTAAAGAGCCCACCGGTCGCATTTATTGAAACGCCTTACACCTCAAGGATATAACCCATGTCTGCTGCACCAGTGTTCTCCAGCTTGAATAACGGTTCGGTATCTTCAGTCCAGTCTCTAGATGAGCTGCTGATATATGATCCGGCTGCGATCGCATATTACTATCGCTCCCGTCCGCTCCAAATCTTCATGCGTTTTATAGAGCTGGTCTGGACATTTATCGGATTTGGTTTGGGGCTGTTATGGGATCGTCAAACCGGCCATCAAGAAAAAAATGAGGCCAAGCGTGCCGTTCAGCTACGGAAAGTATTAACAAAGCTGGGCCCCGCTTATATAAAAATAGGTCAGGCCCTATCGACAAGACCCGATTTGGTCCCGCCTGCCTTTATGGAAGAACTGGTCAAGCTACAGGACCAGATACCGCCATTTCCCAACGAGATTGCCTTTCGACTGATCAAAGAAGATCTAGGTCAAACACCAGACAACATCTACGCAGAAATTTCGCCCAATCCTGTGGCAGCAGCATCCCTGGGGCAAGTCTACAAGGGCAAGCTAAAAACCGGTGAGGACGTGGCCATTAAAGTGCAGCGCCCAGGACTGACGGCACAAATTACTCGCGATATTTATCTTCTGAGGCGGTTTGCTCAATGGGCCTGTGACAACCTGAGTGTGGTGCGCAGTGACCTAGTTAGCATCATGGATGAATTTGGCACCCGTATCTTTGAGGAAATGGACTATACCCACGAAGGGGAGAATGCCCAGCGGTTTGAGTCCCTTTATGGATACATACCAGATATTATTGTGCCGACAATCTACACCGAGTTAACCGCTCGCCGGGTGCTTACTATGGAGTGGATCAACGGCACAAAGCTCACCGAGCCTGCCATTCTTGAAGCTAAGGGGTTGAAAGCAACTGAAATTGTCGAAATTGGTGTTCAGTGCTCCCTCAGACAGCTTTTAGAACATGGATTTTTCCATGCGGATCCCCATCCCGGTAATTTACTGGTCACTGATGATGGCAAACTAGCCTATCTAGACTTCGGCATGATGTGTGACGTCGAAAGTTATCAGCGCTACGGTCTGATCGAAGCCATCGTCCACATGGTCAATCGGGACTTTGACGGTCTTGCCAACGACTATGTCAAGCTCGAATTCCTCACCCCTGAGACCAACCTGGCCCCCATTATTCCTGCCCTGGCAAAAGTCTTTAACAATGCGCTGGGCGCTTCAGTGGCTGAGCTTAATCTCAAAAGCATCACTGATGAATTCTCGGCGCTGATGTATGAATATCCTTTCCGGGTCCCAGCCTATTACGCCTTGATTATTCGTTCACTGGTAACGCTCGATGGTATTGCCATCAGCGTTGATCCTGACTTTAAGGTCCTGAGTAAGGCCTATCCTTATGTAGCTAAGCGGTTACTGACCGACCCATCGCCGGAACTCCGACAGTCTCTGCAAGAATTACTATTTAAAGACGGCGATTTCCGCTGGAACCGGTTGGAAAATTTGCTCCGCAACGCTCGCTCTAGCCAGGATTATGACCTGGCCAATGTCTTGGAACAAACTATCAATTACCTCTTTTCAGAGCGGGGCGATCATATTCGCGACCACATTGCCGATGAGCTGGCCAAGAGCTTAGACCAGTTTGGCCACAGTCTAGTTAAGCGTTTACAGACCGCCGTTAGCCAAGACCCGACAACCCAGGCATCCGCTACCCAGACCAATGATTGGGAACATATCAGCCGCATTGTTAGCCTGTTGGGTGAAACCAGAGGGATGGATGGAGGAGCAGTTGTTAGACTCGTGCCCCAGGTACTGGCTAAACCCGAGACTCGTCAGATGGGACAGCGCGTAGCTCGTAACCTGGCACAGCGAGCAGCCGCTAGACTGTTACGCACCATTTTCATGCCCACACCAGGAACACCGCAGATGGCGACTAGTACACCTCTACTCTCTGCCCAAGAGCCGGCTTAGGAACTCGCTGAATGCAAATTCGTACGAGATCCTGGTTGCTTGCCCCCGATATCGCCGGGTATCCCTAGGGGATGGGCCCTACGGGATTTCCCATTTTTAATCGGGTTTACTGAACCCGAATTAGGTATCAGCTGCTTTTTACATCCATGGCCAATAAAAGCCTTTAAGAACTATCGCCCATAGCCAGAACCATGGGTGTCAAACTATAGGTAAAATGAAGCATCCAGCAGCAGCAGCCTCCTCCCTTGTTTAGGGTGTGGCCGCCACATCTTTCAAGTCTGGGCCTGCCGTAGAGCTAGGGGGACTGGGTTTCGTTTTGTTTTTCAAGCTCTTCCTGTTCAAGCCGTAGCTTTTTTTCTAAGGCTTGAATTTCATCGCGTCGAGCCGCTGTTTCTAAGGCCCGACGGCGAATCTCTTGGCTTTGTAGCGTAAGCGACTGACGCCATTGTTCAGCGCGCTCTACTTCCTGATGGAAAAACTGTGGGGTCACCCCTTGGGTCAGAAATTGGGATACCAAATCCAAAATCCAATCCGTTGCTTCTTGAAGCTCAACCACTTGATTGGATGCGTCAAGCTCTACTAAAACCAGAGTGCCTTCATTCAGGCTTACGGGTAGGGTGCACACAGTCTCTTGATCACCGATGGAAAGCTCCCACAGGTAGTCTTCGAGCTGACGCGCCAGAAACTGTAAGACGAGAGCGCCCTCAGAAGTAGTATGGCAAACCTTGGCCAAGTGCTGCATGGTTGGATAAGCAAACGGCTAGAACTTAGTATACCCTTACCCCCTTCGCTGTTTATGTGTTCTGTCGGGGAGGTTCGTCAAGATTTCGTATCCGCCCGTATAAAGGAACACAAATTTGACATCTTTAGAGATTCAAAGTGGGGAAACCCTAGCCTAAAGATTAATGCACCTGCAATATTGCTTTGTTAGCCTTAGGAACAAATCAACATAAACTTTGTCAAGCTACGACCTCCCCTTGATTAAATCTGATTTAAATTCCGTTCAAAAAGTCTTTGCTTTCCGGATACTTTTTGCTAAGCCCAACGTCTGGAATCAAAAGCGTACTGCTTGAGCTGCTTCTCTTGAAGAGCAGCTGTCCGTTGCTCAATTGGCCTCTGGTCAGTATGAAGAGACTAACGGATATCAAGAAAACGACTTAGAGCAGACACTTTGAGCGTCTAGGTTACTGGTAGATTAAGGTCCAAACGTTATGTCCTTTCATCACGCTCCCTTTGATAAAAGTAGCTCAGGCAAGACTGAGCCCTTTGATAATTTGCCTGAACAGACTGACGGCAATCAGACTTCGTCTGGAGACGGGACTGAGCAAAGGGTTGGGCTAACCAAAACGTATAGCGAAGAGGAACGTTTTGAGCTCCTAAGTGCCTATCTAGACGATGAAGTAACGGCTGAGGAGCGCAGGCAGGTAGCCCAGTGGCTCATGGATGATCCCCACACGTTACAAATGTATCGGCGGCTGCTGATGCTACGCCAGGCGATTCGAACCGCCCCCATACAGGCTCAACCTCCACTGCAAGTACCTACGCCGCCGCCGCAAAGCTGGGGGCCATTATCCTCATCAACTATGCGTCGGACAGTGATTTTTGCTGTTGCGATCGCACTGCTCAGTGGGCTTAGTCAGCTGAGCACCACCAGCGGTCGCCAACAGTTGCAAGAAGCCTGGCAATACATCAAAGCCCTGCCTGAGGGGACACTCTTAGACATAGGCTTCACGGCTATGGACCTATCCACCGATACCGATTCTGGTCCTATCAGCGACTCTAACCACACAACCCGTTAATCGTCTAACCCACGGCAGATACCAAAAACAGAGGTAAATCCATGCAGAAATGTCGTTTTACCTACTGGACCAATTTCACCATTACAAAAGAACCCCCCCAAAGGCACTGGCCCTAGACGTTGGCTAAACTGCTCAGTGTCACAGTTAGGCGCATCAAACAAACTGGTCCCACGACCGCTACAGGCAAATAGTAAGGCTCCGGCGGGGGCAACGCGACCTTGGTCACCTAAGCAATAGGCATCTAGGAGCGCTGCTAGCTCATCCTTTGCCGTGTGAGCATCCCGTAGATGAAATTGAATGCGTTGACCGGGGCGAATTCGATCAGCAATGGCAATGGCTCCCACTTTGGGGTCCACACCCACCAAATTACGAATCAAAAAATCTCCCTGCCCCAGGGACTGCTTAAAGTTGCTCTGAGCGAGCCCAATAAACAGTGACTCTTGGGCCAGCTGCCGATCCGCTTCATCTAAGTCCTGAAAAAGCTCCTGTAGGGCATCCAGCGGTGTTTGTGCATCTGCTTCCGCTTCGGACGACTGGGCAGCAACTTGAGTCACCACATTGCGGTCCCCTTCCACTACACGAAACGTAGGGCCAATAGGACGACAGCCCTGGGCCACAATAGCATCAATCACAATGTTGCCAGATAGGGCGACCCCAATCACACCTTGACGATAGAGCTGCTGACCGCAGAATAGTCCGCAGCTGCGATTGATGCTCTCAATTCCAGCCAGACCACCCAGCTTGACAGAATCTGGATAAGCAAAATCTAGCCCTTGCAAAAGATCGTTCATGCCCGACGCAAACGGATCGGCCATTAACAGAAAGTGGGGCTTGTCCGCTGGAGACACCCCAATAATTTCAGTCCACTCGCTGGGAGGGCTATCCAAATCAGGTAATTCATCAATGGATAGGTGAAAGCCCTGGATATTGACATCTGGTAAATGGGCAACTGTCAAACTGATGCCCGCAGTGTCTTCGATTTCTACCAAATGACCGGTACGGGTTCTACCAATTACACCACTACCGCTACAGCCAATAATATGAGCTCCCCCTAAGGGTCCTTTGAGCAACGGCAGTACGCGGGAATATTCACTGGCAAACGCTGAGGAGATAAAAATAATTGCCAAATTAGGGGCTGTTTCCAACTGGGTTAAAACCCGTTCAATCACCTCCCGCAGTGCTAGCTCTAGTGAAGGATGGGTAGAGACGGCACTGGCCCATTTCATGGCAGTTGATGGCAATGGTGGCAAACTCAATACTCTGTAATATAGATCAAGGATATTAATAGTCTAGCCCCCAGCCTCCTGTTACTCAGCTAACTGGGGCACCACAGCGTTAGGGGTAGACCTACCTTTTCCCATCTGGGCTGCTTTCTACAAAGACCTATGCCCTTTACTTTAAGGCCCATCACCCATAGGCACTCGTGGCTGCAATACGGCTTTAAGCATACCTTGATGGTAGGCAGGTTCCGCTAATTACAAAATGCTTCTTTAGATACAACTAGTTTCAAATAACCGCAGTTAACATAGAAGGGTAAACCACCTCTAATGCTTGCTGCCTCCGGTGGAAAACTCCTAACAGACCATTGGTTTATTAGTAAGCACACTTTCAAATCAAATACTTCGTTGAAAGACAGGGTAGATAAGAAAACTATGAGCGATATTCAAGAAAAAATTTCTGAAGAGATCAAGTCAGCCCGCGATGTTTGCAGCACTGACGGCACTGGCTCTGAGAATTGTGCAGCGGCGTGGGACGCTGTCGAAGAACTCCAAGCTGAGGCCTCTCACCAGCGTGAGTCTGAGAAGCCAAAGACCAACTTTGAAACCTACTGTGATGAAAATCCTGAAGCAGACGAGTGCCGCATCTACGAAGATTAAGGGCACAGCTAACGGATAGCCGGATGATTTCGATGCCCATAAACTGACGATCTCAGTAAAGTTGGGTACATTAGGGCCGAGTTCCTTTCTTTGGGGGCTGGGCCCTAATCGCGTCTGGGCCTAGCTGATATCCGAACTAAAACCCTGCGATGTTAATCTAGAGAGCGTTTTAATGGCGCGCCACTCCTTTATTCATGCCGAGTTCTTTGCTTATCCAATCATTGGTCTGGACAGACTATCGTCTGGCAGTACTATTCACGGTGCTATTTCCCCTAATCCTTTTGGTTTGGGCACTGGTTGCCCGTGCTGAGGTCATTCAGCAGCTACTCGTCATCTATTGGAAGGTGTCTAGCCTGCTGGCCATTACCGTGTATCTAATGATCGCAGGGCTGCCGTTTAGCTTTTTAACGGCTGTCATGGCACGAATGCTGATGCCCCTATCCCTGTGGTTTTGGGCTGATCTAAATGAAGAAATCCGCGAGCAGCCGTTTTCGCTCCGGAAGCTTGCCTTTACAGCCTGGCGTTGGGGGATAACGTTCTACTGTGGTTTGGGTGTGATTTTTCAGATCCCGTTTTTGCGTTGTGCCTTCTCCCAAAGAGTCTTTGCCAGTGAGAGCTGCCAGGTATGGCTAGAGGCTCCGACCTTATTTAGGCAGTCCTTTCATGCTGGGTTCACACCAGGGTTTCTGGGTTTCTGGGCAATTTTGGCATTGGTTATTTACGTGCTTACCCTGAGCTATTTTATATTTGTCAAACTGGGACGTCAGGGACGGTCCGCCCTCAACCAATAAGTTACCCCCCCTCTAACCATGGCAATCTCGATTGAGAAACAGCTTGAGCAATACACGCTTCAGCATCCTCAAGAGGTCTTATTAGTTGCGATTGAGGTAGCAGGTGAATCGGATGAAATTCTAATATTCAAAGGATTTTCTAGCTCTCTAGTTCGGCCAACAGCTGCTGATCCAGATGTACCTGTGCTCCCTAATGATGCCACGATTGTAACGATCGACCGCTTGATGGGTCCTTATCAGCCCGACTGCCCAAATTACCTAGAGCGGCAAATCAGCTGGGAGGAGTTTTCCCAGCGGTTAATCAATCCTTGAGGTTACACTCGTTACGTTCAAGACCTGTCACAATGTATACAGTCGCGGCTGCTTTAGGCCGCTGTCTCGGTCGCTTTTCATTGCGCTTTTCCCTCTGCTATGCATCAAACGCAAGATTTACATGTGGTTGAAACTCGACCACTGATCAGTCCCGCCATGATCCATGCGGAACTACCCCTCACTCAGTCAGCCTCAGAAATAGTGGCTAAGACTCGCGATCGCATTCGCAATATTCTCTACAACGAAGATCGTCGACTCTTGGTGATTGTCGGTCCTTGTTCCGTACACGATGTCGAAGCGGCCCACGACTATGGCAAGCGCCTCGTCAAACTCAGAGAATCCCTCGCCGATCAGCTAGAGATTGTAATGCGGGTCTACTTCGAAAAGCCCCGCACTAATATTGGCTGGAAAGGACTGATCAACGATCCTCACCTGGATGGCAGCTATGACATCAACCAGGGCCTACGGTTAGCGCGTCAGCTGTTGATCGACCTGGCTGAAATGGGATTACCAGCAGCCACAGAGCTATTGGACCCCATTACCCCCCAATACATTGCCGATGTCATTTCTTGGACAGCCATCGGAGCTCGCACCACCGAAAGTCAAACCCATCGAGAAATGGCCTCTGGGCTGTCGATGCCCATCGGCTTTAAAAACAATACTGACGGAAGTTTACAGGCTGCAACCAACGCGATGCTGGCAGCCAGCCGTTCCCATCATTTCCTAGGAATTAACCACAGTGGTCTGGCCAGCATTGTCACCACCACTGGCAATCCCGATGGCCATTTGGTCCTGCGCGGCGGCAAAAGTGGACCTAACTATGATGTACAAAGTGTCGAACAGGCCGTAGAGCAGCTGGCCAAAGCGGGGCTTAATCCCCGGCTGATGGTGGACTGTAGCCATGCCAATGCCAACAAACAGCACAAACAGCAGTCCGTGGTGCTCAGCAATGTGGCGGAACAGCTCAAGCTAGGTTCACGGAATATTCTTGGGGTCATGATTGAAAGCCATATTAAGGCCGGACGCCAGCCTATTCCTGAAAACTTAGATGACCTTATCTATGGCCAAAGCATCACGGATGCCTGCGTTGATTTTGAAACTACCCAAACCATGCTAGAGCAACTGGCGGCGGCCGTTAGACCGCATCTATCAGCCGCATCCCTCTAGGGCACTGCTGTAGGACAAACCAAATCCCTATCTAAAACAGCGGCCAGTTGACATTAATACTGGCCCCATAAATTGTGTCATCAAAATTGATGGTGGACAGGGACGAGTCGCCAAATCTCACTCCGGTAAACAGACTAATGCGGGTGGTACTTGATAGATCATGACTAACTTGGGCAAGTATTTGATGGTAAGTGTCAAATCGAACCACCTCTGTGTAATCGTCTAGAAATAGCTGATAAAGCAGGCTTACACGGGTCTGAGGATCAAATCCGTAGTTTAAAGAGCCGGTGGCAATTTGACTAAACCGACTAAATGCTTTGGGGTCACTATGGCTGAGGCGAGCCTGATAGTAAGTATCAAGCCATGTGCGGTTATTGAGGATGTCACGTCGACTCAGTAATAGCTCGACGTAGTTGGCAGTAAAAAAGGACTCGCTACCGGGGGTACTCAGGTCTTGATAACGCCAGTTGATTTGACCATAGCTGCGTTGCCCTAAGCGCTGACGAATACCGGCCTGAAACTGCAGCTCGTTATAGTCCACCACCGACAGATCTTCATATCGTGCCAGGTTTGTTTCAGCGCTCAGTACTAAGTTAGTGTTATCGGAAAGCCGAGGAAAGGCAAAAATACCAGCTCCAGCCTGATAAATACGATCATCAATGGGGTTAGGAGTACGAAACAGGTTGCCACCGCCGTAGACATTAGCTCGTCCGGTTAAAAAGACACTGGTTTGACGAGTGGGCTCTGGTTCTACTTCTAAGGGCACCTCCTCAGTAGGGCGAATGCGTAATGTACCTAGCTCGCTGTCAGTACCGACAGGTTGCGATCGCACCCGCAAAATTCCTAACTCATCATCAATCGCACCGTCAGTATCATCAGCCTCCGTCTGCCGCTCGTCCCTCTGGTCCAGCTCCCTACCCTGATCGGCAGCCGCCTCAGCAACACGATTAACATGGCGACGGTCACCATGACCCAACACTAATCGATTCTCACCAGGGTGTGCCTTTTCGCATTTAGACCTATCTGTTAGAGGGTCTACCAGTTTTGACACCGATACGTCGATAGCAGAATCACAGCCATCATCGCCATCAAACAATGGAGCAGCTAGCAAACCGTTTTCCTTGTCAGCCAGCTCTACAAAATTGAGACCGCCACCAGCCAAATTCTGGGACATCACATCCTGGGCAACTGCACCCTTGTCTAGCACAATCCAAATACCCAGGCATATTGCTAAGAACTGAGTGCCTCCCCATGACCTAGAAAGCAGCCCCATTATTGACGTTCCATATTGCTGGCCCATTTATTTGCTTGAGAGCATAGATTGCATCTGTCAGGCTTAGTTATAACAACCGACACCCTGAAAGCCGTCAACAGCTAATCTGACTCGCAATGGACATTGGTAGCACCTCTCCTATGAAGATATGCATCCGTCGATTGCTATAGAAAAAGCATCCCAATCCACTGAACATCAGTCCAAGAAAAGCACAGTATTAATAAATACAGCGCTGAAAAATAGCCACCCTTGATACACTACGCCAAAATATTAAAAATATTCTTCCCAAACTCCGAAAGTCTCTGAAAGATCAGGATAAAGGCCTAATAAATTACAAGATTTGGGCGGCTTTTTAAAGAATTAGTGAACAAACTGTGGCCATGCCCTTGGAAAGTTGGGTAGTATTACTAATGGAGCAGAGTAAATTTCCTGCTTCAGGTGCATTTGCCCAGTACTTCTGCCCATGAGCTCCTTTCTTTACTATGCGCAAAGTTTCTGCACGCTGGTGCTCACTGTTACTAGGTACCTCCTTTCTATTAGGTACTCCAAGTGGGGCTATTGCCCAAACATCGCTTACATGGGCCAAAGTTGAGAGCCTACGTAATCGAGTCCATCTAATTCCTAACGGCAACAATGCGAGACTAGCCAGAGTTTCCGATGTGATGAGCATTGGCGATGCTCTTCGCACAGCCGCATCAGCTCGAGCAGAACTGCGCTTTAATGATGGCTCCTTGGCGCGCGTTGGAGAACAAGCTACCTTTCGCTTCACCCCAGATACTCGTAATTTTCAGCTCTCTAATGGTACTGTTTTACTACTAATCCCCCCTGGGCGCGGACGCACCACGATACAAACTCCCAATGCTGTAACCGGGATTCAAGGGTCAGCGCTGTTTGTTCGAGTTCGGTGTCTGGCTGAATTAACAGCAGAAGGGTATTGTTCTTCACCCGTTACCTTTGTTGGTGCCCTAACTAATAACCCAGCCGGGGCAATGGTTGCTTACAACGAAAGTGGCTCTCAGCAACAGCCTATTCATGCTGGGGAAATGGTCATTATCGAAGATGGCAACATTTCACAGCGGCTGGAGTTTGATCTTCGCACATTTTACGAGACTAGCGGTCTGGCAGCAGGGTTAGCACTTGATAGTCCAACACCGCCGACTGAGCTCTCCGATGAGTTGCAAGAAGTATGGCAAGAAATTCAGGATGCTTTAGAGCTACAGGGCGATTTTGACAATCGAGGCTCTACTGAAGAAGTCGTAGAGAATCCTGATTTTATTACTGCTCCCATAGTCAGCACTGTGCCAACAGACATAACTGAGTTAGATGTGTCAGCCAATAGTGATGTTTTTGCCGGGTTCCCTGGATTTTCATCCTCGCCAGCTGCGACTTTTCATGGGCTAGTTCAGGTGACCGCATCACAAACATCTGGCACCTACACAACAGAAACCACCGAAATCTCAGAGAGTAGCAATACAGAATCAGGATTAGTTGCACCTATTACCAGTGCCAGAGTAAGAGCAACGCTAGGCGCAGGGACACCAGCCGTTAACCAAGTAACAGATTCCTCAACAGTTTCATCGCCAGTAGCCAGTCAGCCTTCTCCTGGAGTAAGTGCTGTTGCTCCTATTTCAGAAATTCCTGCCAGTGCAAATACATCGACCCCTACCATAGGGACCCCATCGGCTCCAACAGCCCCAACTACCAGTGGAATCGAGACAGTAGTTACGCCTCAAACCGTTGATAATGTTGTTGACCTCCCTGTTACTCCTGTTGAATCTGTTCCTGAAGTAGCACCCATTGAAAACCCCGTAGTTACTCCAACAGTTGACGTAGTACCAACGCCGGTAGAAACGGTCACACCTGTCGTTGAACCAGCATCCCCAGTCACCGTACCAACGACAGATGTAGTCACTGTGCCAGAGCAACAACCAGTCATTCCAGAGGCTGACCAGGCTCCCGTCCGTGAAGCTGTCCCTGAGAGCGCATTTGATTGGCAGCCAGCGGGTGCCAATGATCCTGAAGTTTTACAAACATCTGATGCGCCAATCAATGAGGCAGGCCCAGAGAATATTCCAGAATCTCAACCTGAGACAAATACTGGAACTAATATACAGATATAGTGCCTGTAGATTTAGCACAAACTTACATGATGGAGTTTGACCGTGTTGTCTAAACCGTAGCTAACCCCTAGTTTAGACAACATTTAGTTAGTCATCATCCTGATCGATCAAGGTCGTTGCATTGGGTGGTTTATAGTCTTTATCCCAATCTGTTGGCAAAACCACAGTTGAACGGCTAGCATCTTCATCGCTAAGGGCATCAGTTAGGGGTTGTCCTTTGTCAGGTGTGTCTTCAGATAGGACATTTAACTTCAATTGCTGTAAATCCTCAAGTACTGTTTCTGCAGTTGAATAACGTTGATTAAAGTCGTAACGAACCATTTTCTCAATGATTCTAGCAAGGCCAGGATGTAAATTTTGGACCTTGTCAACCCATATTATTTCTCCATGGGAATCTCGCTGTAGGGAGTGGGGAGGCAAACCGGTCAGCGCCTCAATAACAGTTATCCCAAGAGCATACAAATCACTGCTAAAGTTAGGTAATCCAGCAGATTGTTCGCTGGGCATATACCCTTGGGTACCAATGCCCACCGTTGATGTAATGCGAGCATTCGTGTCTGTCAAACGATTTGAAATCTGTTTAACCGCACCAAAGTCGATCAGGACATAGCGGCCATCTATTTTACGTGAAATGATATTAGATGGCTTTATGTCTCGATGGATAACACCTTGGGCATGGACTGCTCCAATAACAGGCAACAAATCTAGCAAAAACTGGGCTGATGCACGCTGTGACATCGGTCGCTGAGGATCTAGCAGGTCCTTAAGCAACGTTCCTTCAATCATTTCTTGTACTAAATAGAAGGAATAGTTAGCTTCAAAGTAAGCCAGCAGGCGTGGGATTTGATCGTGTTCTCCTAGACGTTCTAAGGTAGATGCTTCTGACGCAAACAAACGCTGTGCCAACTGGTGAGCCTTAGGATTATCACTAATAATTTTGAGTTGTTTAACAACACAGATGGGATTACCTGGGCGCTGAGTATCTTGAGCTAAATAGGTGTCGCCAAAGCCACCAGACCCTAGGATTTTGCTGATGCGGTAGCGATCGCTTAAAACCGTACCAATCATTTCACTCTCATGGGCAGCCAGCAGATCTTTAAAGTCATCTTGTTGGCTAATAATCTCTTGCACAATTGGGGAGGTCACGTAGCGGGCCAGCGTGCTGCGCAATGTCTTTTTCTGTAGCTGCTCACCAAAAAAGCCAATGGAAAAGTCTGCTATGGCAAATCCCAGGACACTTAAAATCGGAACAGCAAGAGGAATCATGATACCCCCTGTTGTAAAAACAACAAACCCAACTAGTCCCCAACCCAAGGCTCCTACCGCTGAAACTACCAATCGATATAACGGCCTTCGCGCTGAAATTTTACTAATTACGACTGCCATACTCCCTAACCAGCCAGTGACTATCAACGCACTGAGCCATGGTCTCTGGGACAACGAATATAGGGCTAGGTCGTCCCGCAGTGTTGCAACAGTATTTGCTAAAATCTCCACACCAGCCATGGGGGTAGGATGCAACAAACTTTCAGAAAAAGGCGCTGCATGAAAGTCTTGATGTAGCGCCGCTGTAGAACCAACAAGGACAATTTTATTTTCAAAGAAACGACCGTTATCCAACTGCGTTCTCCAAAGCTGAGCATCTAAAAGATACCAAAATGGAATATGTTGAAAGGTTTTTTCAGGACCGTGAAAGAAAATGTAGTCACCACTGTCGGGGTTATAGTCAAGTTGCGCAGCCCGCAGGGTTGCCTCTGCAAAACTCAACACCGAGGGGTCTGAACTATTGTCTTCTATAAAAAATTCCTCACCCAGGAGATCCGCTTCTACTCCCCTAAGTGTTTTTAAGAATTCTCGACTAAGGCGATGGATTTTTCCATTGGGTTCCAGAATAAAGTTAATGGCCCCCACATGAATGGGCATCTCACGAAAATCAGGCAACGGCAGCGTCGGCTGTAGTAACGAACCTTGTCTCAAATCAATATCACCATATTTCGCCGCCAAAACCACCTGTGAGCCTCGTTTAGATAAAACCTCAGCAAAAGCAACATCATCCTCAGCTCCATAACTGCTGGGCTGAGAAAAAACGATATCCAAAGCAATAGCGTTAGCACCAGCGTCCAAAATCTTTTGTACGGCGGCAGCATAGGTAGAACGTGGCCATGGCCATGAGCGAATAGCGGCTAACTCTGGATAAGCATCGGGCTGATCTAGATAATGCTGTCCCTGGGATAGGGATTCCTCATCGATAGCCAATATAACGATGTCGTCAGGGGCTACCATCGGTCCCCGCAGGTCCCACATTAATGCCTGCCCCTGTAGCTCCAACGATCGAATAAAGCTCAGATTGAGGCCAGTGGATAAAGCAGTTAGGCCAATCAGTAGTCCATTGAGACAGGCTCGCCACCGTTGGGCAAGATTTATAGTCGGTACAAACTTACGCAAACGATCTTGAGACGTTAGCGTAGCTGTGATGTCTGCCCCATCTTGTTTCATCCGTATAAAGGCGGGTATTTAGAATACTTCACAAATCAAAAACATTGATGATGCAACCTGGATAGAAGTAAGGATTGATCTGATGGTGAATCAATCTGAATAGTTTCAGTATTTGCTAGAATGGAGTATATAAAATCACACTGCTGTGCGATAGTATTACGGTCATGGCTAAAAAGCCAACACCATAATAGCCTGAAGCTATTGTTTAGGAGTTCATCCTTTAATGTGTAGCTTGACCAAATCCTCCATAGGAAAAAGCATTTCTTATAGATTAAAGCTAACCATTTCAGGGATTTTAGCAAAGCCGGAGGAATATCTGAGCAGTGCCCGCACGATAGTCAAATCTGCCTTATAGTAGTAACTTGACCTTTACGAAAAGAGATCCGGAACAGGCTTAAAGCGTAGCTGGTCTAACTTTAGGGCTTTTTAGATCATTGCCAAACCCTATTGAGATGAGCATCCATACAGTGGAGCTCATTTATGTGCTGAAATTGTGCATTCTAAATGAAAAGGTATGGATATAAAGCTCTATGAATTTTTATAAGTGTTATGTACGTATGGAGAAGATGATAGCCGTCTAGACAATTAGTAAATTGAAATTCAAATAGTCAAAACCATCTAACGTTTGATTATTTATATATCGTCACCTTCGAGTTCCTTACGAGTTAGTTATGATTGTTTGCCTGTAAATCTATGGCTTTTAATACTTCTTCCATAGGAAGTTGTATGAAGGTTATGTGAATAGTTACAGACAAGCCTATGGTAGTTTTTCTGTCCTTATATTAGTTCCGAACTATTTCTAAGTTGCAGCAATGACTACTAGCCTGTAGTCAACGCCACTTAGTTTTTAGTTATTGTTATTGTTATTACTTTTATGCATACGCAACCGTTAAGCCGACTTTCTATATTTGTAGATGGGAATAATATGTTTTATGCCCAGCAAAAAAATGGCTGGTTTTTTGACCCTAAGCGTGTCCTTGAATACTTTACTAAAGAGACGGTTCCTTCCACACTCGTCAATGCATTTTGGTATACGGGATTAAAAGACCCACAGGACCAACGGGGTTTTCGGGACGCACTGATTAGCCTTGGCTACACGGTACGTACCAAGATTTTGAAAGAATATTACGACGATAATTCTGGACGCTATTCTCAAAAAGCAAATCTGGATATTGAAATCGTTGTTGATATGTTTAATACCGCAGCCCAGTATGATCGGGTTGTCTTATTTAGCGGCGATGGAGATTTTGAGCGCGCCATCGAATTGCTCCGCTCCAAAAATACCCACATCACAGTGGTGTCTACCGAGGGTATGATTGCTCGGGAATTGCGTAATGCGACAGACCGCTATATCGATCTAAATTCGGTCAGACGCTACATCGAAAAGGATTAAGCACCACTTCATAATTCATATTTGGACATCATATATTTTCACGCCCATGGGGAACTTCCAGGTTAGTTAAGTCTGGCCCCAAGGGAACAATACCTCCTGGGTTTAAAGGGAACAAGTTGCCAAAATAATCGCGTTTGATGGCGTCTACGTCACACGTGTCGGCCACCCCTGGCAGCTGATAAATATCTCGTACATAGCTGCTAAGGGACTTGTATTCGGCAATACGCTGTCGGTTGCACTTGAAGAGGCCATAGTAGGCAATATCAAAGCGAATCAGGGTGGTAAATAGGCGAATATCTGCCAACGTTAGCGGCTCACCACAAAGATAACGCCGGGTGGCCAAAGTTCTATCAATGATCTCTAAAGTATCAAATAGCTCATTGCAGGCAGCTGCATAAGCGCTCTGGGTTTGGGCAAACCCACAGCGGTAAACTCCATTATTTACGGCGCTATAAATGAGGGTGTTCCATCGGTCAATTTCACGTTGCAACTCAATCGGATAAAGATTCAACTCGGGTCGGGTAGCACTGTCGTTAAAGGCTGCGTTCAAAATCTCGATAATTTCAGCGCTCTCATTGTTGACAATGGTATTTGTTTGGGTATCCCACAGGACAGGAACTGTGGCTCGTCCCTGATAACCTTTTTGGGTTTTGGTATAAAACTGGGGCAAGGTGCGACAGCTGAGGGAGCCTTTATCAGAAGGTTGATCAAACACCCAGCAACCTTCGTTTCCCGAGGGGGATACAATCGTAACCGCAATGGTCGCCTCTAAGCCTTTAAGGGCACGAACAATCAGGGTGCGATGGGCCCAGGGGCATCCCATACCCACAATTAGCCGATAGCGATTGGGCACAGCCGGAAATTGGACTGAGGGGATGAGATCGCAAAACACACTCTTTGGCCGCTGATAGTTTCCGGCTGTATCACTGGGTGCCATCTGGGACATCATGGTACGCCAGAGGGTAGTCCAGATTGTTTTGGCCGTACGAATGAGCAAACTGGGGGGTAGAGCCATAACAGGTTTGAATGTCGTTAGTTAAGTTTTTCGCTGAAGGCTAGACCAGGCTCGCAGAATCGGAATATTAGCAATTTGCTCCGGTTGCAGGATACTCCAATCCAGGCCAGCCGGGTTGGGATGATTATTGTCAGTGAGCAAGCACTGCGTCGGTGTCACCACTAAGTCTACCCCCCAGTCATGGGTCTGCATGGGCAGCTCCCTAGCATCCACGATTTGCAAATCGTGGACAGTCGTGACAATAGGGGTGTTCTCAAGCAGCAGCTTATAGTCCCACAGCATTGCCAGTTCCAAATCAGCAAAGCCAGCCCCTTTACCCGTACGACCACCGTTAGAAGCTACAGCAACACAGCCCACGACAACCAAATCAATCGCCTGCATTTCGCCAAAGGCAACGAACCGCCCATGCCGCATGGCACCGCCCATGGTCGCAGCCTCTTCTAACGCAATATCTTTTTGTTTGAGGGCTGCCGCTGTCAATTCAAGAAAACATTTTTTGCGAGAGAGACGGGGCACGGCCATATATAGGGTTTTACCATCGGCCAACGCCGTTAGCCGCACCGCAGTATGGGGCGAATCAGGATTACATTTAACCACCTGTGCTTCCTGCCATAAATCGGTTCTGGCCAGACGCTCAGCGGCTATCTCAGCGCCGATAAAATCAGGAATATGACCCACCGGATCGCGACGAGTGGCCTGGTGTTTTTTCAGGGTGGACCAAATGCGCTGCCGCAGTGCGTCTTTGTCCCTATGACGGCCAGACCAAGTTGAGGTAGACATGAACAAACAAGAGATTCCCTTTCCCTACTTATAGCAATCGGCTGACAAATGCAACATGGCAAACGGCTGCATTTAGTCAGCACGCTGGCGTTAAACCAACAGGTCTGAGACAAAACTCTACGGAGCAGCAAAATCGCATATCATATGTTTTCTAAATCTTTGGGATTAAGAGAATCATTTGAACCTACAGTGAATGAATCTACCTGTTATGCCCAATGGCTAAGAACACCAAAAAGAAAAAGCAGACCGTCCTAGCCCGTGGATTTGGCAGCCCATCCTTAGCAACGGACTTAGCGCAAGCGGAAGCACTGATTCGACGAGAGCAGTGGTTGGATGCCTATTCTCTTTTGATCAGGCTCAAAGAATCTCATGCTGACAATTTGGACGTTTTGGCCCACCTGATAGAGGTGCATTACGAACTAGGACAGTTACACCAATATCTGGCCGTATGTGAAGAGTTTTTAGCCATTAAGCCCAACGATGCCCGGGTGAATTTTTTATTGGGCTATGCCTATGTGCTCAACTATTATCCTTTATTGGGCATACAACAATATCGCTATGCGATTGAGCGCTGGCCTGAGCATGCCGGTAGCGTCGAGGGCAAAGAACATTTGGCAATGATTGAGCCCAATGTATCAGATGTGCTGACTTCCATAGGGCTGAGTTATCCAGAGGATTGGGAACTGGGGATTCTCTATGAACGGACAAGGGCCTATACGGAAATTGGTCAAGCCCACAAAGCAATTAAGGCCGCCCAAACACTGACAGAACAACGGGCTGATTTTATTCCTGGTTACAATAGCTTGGCCCTGGCCTATATGGCCAACGACCAGTACGAGGATGCGATCGCAACCCTGAAAACCACCTTAGAATCAAATCCCGACAGCATTCTTCTACGAGCCAATCTAGTCCGTTTTCTCTGTTTACGAGGCCGCTTTGATGAAGCCGCCCTCCACAAACCTCATCTGCTAGCCAACACCAGCACCGAGCCCAATGATCTAACACGTAAGGCAGAAGCACTGGCCTATTTAGATGATGTCACGGCCATCATAGACTTGCTAGCAACCGTCCCACCGGACCCAGAAAAAGAGAATCGACCGGTCGTAACTGGACTGTTCCATCATCTTGTGGCGGTGGCCCTGGCACGTCAGGGGGACCCAGTAGCCGCTAGAAAACAGTGGAGACTTGCCCTAGAGCTATACCCTGACATGGAAGTGGCCCAAGAAAACCTGGACGATTTTGACATGGCCTCCACCTTTAAAGAAGGGCCATGGCCGTTTGAGCTCAACAGCTGGGTAGAAAATGGTGCATATCAAGACCTGCGCCAGGTGGCCCTGGCCATGACACCCGAACGTAAGCCTCATCCCGCTTTAGTAACAGCCGTAGATACCCTGCTAGCCGACTATCCATTTATTAGTCAGCTAGTACCCGTGTGGCTCAAGCGAGGTGGCCCAAGGGCCCGTATGTTAGCCATGACAATTGCCAAAAGTCATCCCAGTGAACCACATCTGATAGCACTGAATGAGTTTGTTGTCGGAACCTATGGGAGTGATGCTCAGCGGTATCATCTGGCATCCTATCTGGCACGTTATCATCAGCTAACGACCAATCGACTTTGGCTCAATGGAGCGTGGCATGACAACTTGCCATTAGTCACCTATGAACTGGTGCCAGAATTGCCAACAGTCCAATCGCCCGAGGCAGATGAGCTCCTAGACAAGGCCATGAAAAAGATTGCGTTGGAGTCTTCTAAAGCAGCAGCAACAGCTGAAGACTATTTGAAACAAGCATTAGAACTGGAACCTGACAATCCTGAATTACTCAATAATTTGGCCCTGGCCTACACCCATCAAGGCAAGCTGGCAGAATCTCGTCAGCTGACCCAACAGATTATCGATCAGCATCCAGACGATGTGGATAGTCGGGTAGCCATGGCACAACTCTATCTAGAAGAAGAGAATTTAGACGCAGCTGAAGCCGTGCTGGATGGATTGTTGCGACGGTCGAAATTGACTGCAGATGAGTTCGTAGGTCTGATGTTGACTCGCAGTCGGTTATTAATGCTGCAGGGTCAAGAAGCCATGGCTCGTCTCTGGTTTCAGGAAATGTCGCCCATGGTGCAGGATCATCCATTGATGCGACAGTTAGGGTTTGGCCGAGGCTAGGGCTTTTTCATGGGATAATAGTTGGCTAGAGCTGGCAAATACAGCCCCTTGATACATAAGCTGGTACCCACAATCGTTAGACAGCTGAGCATTGAGACTCGGTCTCGAACTGAGACAAATCTCATCGAGTTCTAATGTTTTGTAGGCTGGCCATATCTAGACTAAGCAGATGGTCCCAATCATCTGCTAGATATCGAGCCCCCGTCAGTAGACGAAATTACGTCTTCCCAACAAGGCAGACGAGGATTTCCCTAATACTGGGGAACTAAACTCAAAGCCCCCAACATTGAGGGGGCCGGGGACAGGCTCTAAACAGTTAAACAGTCTTTTTAATCAGATAAAAGATTGCATAGACCTACTTTGTTTCCTGGCCAAAGTCCAACGCCTGGATGAAAGGCACAGTCGCCACTCCACTAAACCATTACGACTGAGTACCCATCAGATGAATTTTCTACCGTTACACCTTTGCCTATGCTGAAACAGGCGATGCATCCATGAATAACTAAACTCACATCGGTTATGTCCCCCTTTACTCAGCTGCTCTGCGGAATAGCAGGGTAGTCCCTCCCGTTAAAAATAAAAATAGTTTGTAAACGCTATGCATTCACACATTTGGCGCTGGAAACCACTATCTATTTTGCTCTTCGGGTTGTCCCTGCTTGTTGTCATTACGCTACACGCCATCACTCCGGCCATAGCGATGGTGCAGTCTCCCCCCGCCCAAGAGCTTCGTGGCGTATGGGTAACCACCAATGACACCGACGTTCTTGTGGACCGTCCTAAGCTCCATAGCGCCATCGACCAGCTAGCTGAACTTAATTTCAACACCTTATATCCGGTGGCCTGGAACGGAGGGTATACATTTTTTGATAGCGGTACGGCTCGACGAGCAGGGATTCAGCATTTTGTCCGGCGTGGCATTCAAGATTACGACATTCTGGCAGAGCTGACGGCTAAAGCCCATGAGAAAGGAATGTCGGTCATCCCCTGGTTTGAATTTGGATTTATGGCACCAGCCACCTCTGAGCTAGCCACTGTCCATAGCAGTTGGCTCACCCAAAAGAGAAATGGCAGCCGTATAGATACCAGTAGAGAGGGGGGCGATATGGTCTGGCTAAATCCGTATAAGCCAGAAGTGCAGCAGTTTATCACCCAAATGCTACTGGAACTGATCAGCCGCTACGATGTGGACGGCATTCAGTTTGATGATCATTTTATTTTGCCAGTGGAGTTTGGCTACGACAGCTATACCCGTGAGCTCTACAAAACGGAAACCGACAAGGATGTCCCCAACGACCCCCATAATCCAGACTGGGTACAGTGGCGTGCAGATAAGCTGAGCGCATTTGTTAAAACGCTCAATGCCGATCTCAAAGCTCGACGACGTAATATTGTTTTCTCGGTTGCCCCCAACCCCTACAATTTTGCCTATGAAGGACAGCTGCAAGATTGGCTCACCTGGGTTCGGCAGGGCTGGGTTGATGAGCTGATTGTGCAAATTTATCGCAATAATCTAGGCGATTTTCGCCATCAGCTGCACGCCCCATCGATTCGGGAAGCTCAGCAAAAAATACCGACAGCAGCGGGCATTCTCACCGGGCTCCGTAACGTTCCTGTCCCGATTAGCTTTATTGAGTCAAAAGTGAAATCCGCCCGCGCCTCGGGTCTGGGTATGACCTTCTTTTTCTATGAGAGCCTTTGGGAAGATGCACCGGAATCAGCCGATACACGTCAGGCAAGTTTCCGTCACCTATTTGCCACCCCAACCCAGAGAAATAGCTATCGAGCAGGGGCGGTTTCATGACGGGTCTCGTTCTCCCTTTACCCGACTAGCCGCGTTATCTTATTAACGGTAACCTACCTTATTAGCAAGGGCTCAATGGCAGTATCAAACCAGCGTGTGGTGATTTTGGGCGGCGGCTTTGGCGGCCTGTATACGGCTCTGGCCCTAAGTCGGCTGCCGTGGGACAAAATGGCTAAACCAGAAATAACGTTGGTCGATCAGCGCGATCGGTTTGTATTTGCACCCCTGCTATACGAGTTGGTCACCGATGAGTTACAGACTTGGGAGATCGCCCCACCCTATACCGAGCTATTGGCGGGAACGGGTATCAAGTTTCATCAAAGTGGCGTAGCTGGCATTGATACCAGCGCTAACGCCGTGTGCTTACAGGATGATACTGTTTTGCCCTATGACCGTCTGGTCCTGGCGCTTGGGGGTGAGACACCGATGGACATGGCACCGGGGGTGAAGGAGCATGCGATCGCATTTCGTACTCTCAATGATGCCTATACCCTTAAAGAACGTCTGCGCGAGGTCGAAAGCTCCAATGCCGATAAAATCCGGGTGGCCGTAGTGGGCGGTGGCTACAGCGGTGTGGAGCTAGGATGCAAAATAGCAGAACGGTTGGGTGAACGGGGTCGGCTACGCATCGTCGAGCGCGGCACCGCCATCTTACAAAACTCCCCAGAGTTCAACCAAAAGGCGGCCCAAGAAGCCCTGACAGAAAAAGGTATCTGGATTGACTACGAAACTACAGTGACCGAGGTCGGGGTCGATACCATCTCACTGCGCTATAAGGACCAGACCGACGTTCTCCCCGTGGACCTGGTACTTTGGACCGTGGGCAATCGGGTTAACCCCTTGGTCGCCAGTCTGCCCTTTGAAAAAAATGACCGTCAGCAGCTCAAAATTCAACCTACCTTACAGCTCTTTGGCCAAGACAATATCTTTGCCCTCGGCGATCTAGCCGACGGTAACGATGCTGACGGGCACAAAGTACCCACCACAGCCCAAGCTGCTCTTCAGCAGGCCGACTACACCGCTTGGAATATCTGGGCATCCCTTACAGGACGTCCCCCCCTCGCCTTTAGATATCAGCACCTGGGTGAAATGATGACCCTGGGCAGCGACACAGCCACCCTTACGGGACTGGGGCTAACGCTCGACGGGACCGTCGCCCACATCGCCCGCCGCTTAACCTATCTGTATCGTATGCCCACATTTGAGCATCAGTTACGGGTAGGTCTAAATTGGATTAGCCAGCCTCTGCGGGAGCTATTATCAGTATCGTAAAGATTACGTGTGCCTTGAATTCATAACAAAGCCCACCCCAGCAGCCACATTTCCATGTCCAAACCCAAAGTCATCTTTCTCGACGCGGTTGGTACCCTCTTCGGTGTCAGGGGCAGTGTCGGGGACGTCTACCAGACCCTGGCACAGCAGGCAGGGGTGAGCACATCAGCAAAGCAGTTAGACCAGGCATTTTATCGAAGTTTTGCAGCGGCTGATGCCATGGCATTTCCTGATGTACCTGCGGTTGAAATTCCCCACCGTGAGTATTTATGGTGGTTAGCGATTGCTCGCGATACGTTTCAACGAGCAGGCGTATTTAATAATTTTTCTGACTTTGAGAGTTTTTTTGAAGGGGTATATCAGCATTTCGCCACAGCCGACCCCTGGATCATTTATGGAGACACCGTAGAATCGCTCAAGCGATGGCATC
>JBCAWO010000005.1:0-1986 GCA_038534515.1 Cyanobacteria bacterium J06554_1 | reverse complement strand
AGGGGTATATCAGCATTTCGCCACAGCCGACCCCTGGATCATTTATGGAGACACCGTAGAATCGCTCAAGCGATGGCACCACATGGGCATCCCTTTGGGGATAATTTCAAACTTTGATTCACGTATCTATGCAGTTCTCGATGCCCTAGAACTCAGGCAATATTTTCAAACGATTACCATTTCCACAGAAGCAAGGGCCGCCAAGCCCGACCCGTTGATTTTCACCACGGCTCTGCAAAAACATGGCTGCAGCGCTCAGGAAGCGTGGCACGTGGGCGACAGCCGTAAAGATGACCTGAAAGGAGCCAACGCCGCTGGGTTACGAGGCATTTGGCTCAAACGCTCCAGACAAACTGGTGTACAAGCTCCAACCCAGTTCCGTTAGCAGTCACCAAACTTACCCACTGGCCATTTTGGCCCTAAGTTTACTATGATCCGTCAAGAATAATCTGGCACGGCGGGTATATGTGGCCATCGACGGATGTATTTGTCGATGGTGCGCAGGTTAGCAATTGTCAGGCTTTCCGGCATATCCACTGTCCTAACTAGCCTACCTGATGCAATATGCTCAAACGTCCAGTTAAACTGAGGGCTTGCGCCTTGGGTTCTGAGCCCTAGCCCGGTGGCTGCCCCAGGGGAAACACCACCTGCTAACTATTCTCGCCACTCACCGCACGCTACGCTTGTTAACAGCACTATCCCACCATTTTTAATCGTCAACTGTGTCTCAAAAACAGCAAAATCCCTGGATTGAAGGCTTCCAAACCATTGGACTTAGCATTGCGCTTGCCCTGGGTATTCGGCAATTTGTAGCGGAAGCACGCTATATTCCGTCTGAGTCGATGAAGCCCACCTTGCAAATCAACGATCGCCTGGTGATTGAAAAGCTGAGCTATCGCTTTCAAGAGCCCCAGCGAGGCGATATCGTCGTTTTCTGGCCACCATCAGAAATTGTACCCCAGGGCAAAAAACGAGATGCTTTTATCAAGCGAATTGTCGGTTTACCCGGGGATACGATAGAGGTTACGGAAGGGACTGTTTTGGTGAATGGGGAAATCCAGGATGAAAGCTATATTCAGTCTCCACCTACCTATGAGCAGGACCCGCTGACCATCCCTGCAGATAGCTACTTTGTGCTTGGAGATAACCGCAATGCTAGCTATGACAGCCACGCCTGGGAAATTGAGAACCCGTTTGTGCCTGAGGACCAGATTATTGGTAAGGCCGTCGTGCGTTTTTGGCCCCCCACCCGTCTTGGTGGTTTAGATTAAATTGATTATGATTTGCTCAGATGTATTCGGATCCCCCTACGTAGCTAGGGCCAGCTGCTGTGGCTAATCAAAAAGATCAAGGCACTAATATTTGGATTGAGAGCTTACAAACAATTGGCCTCAGCGTGGTGTTAGCCCTGGGAATTCGTCAGTTTGTAGCCGAAGCTCGCTACATCCCAACAGGGTCCATGGAACCCACGCTGCAAGTAAACGATCGTCTGGTAATCGAAAAAATCAGCTACCATCTAACGATGCCAGAGCGGGGAGATATCGTTGTTTTTTGGCCACCGGAAGAATTTAACGTTGAGGGGCAACCTCGTAATGCCTTTATCAAGCGGGTTATTGGACTGCCAGGGGATACGGTAGAGGTGACCGATGGACAGGTTTTGGTCAACAATACCCCCCTCGATGAACGATATATCAAAACCCCTCCTAACTATCAGTGGGGGCCTGAAACCGTACCCTCAGAGAGCTACATTGTTTTTGGCGACAATCGTAACAATAGCGAAGATAGCCACCGCTGGTCAGAACCGTTTTTACCTGAAGATCAGATTATCGGTAAAGCTGTCATCAGATTTTGGCCGCCAAACCGTGTTGGTTTAATCAAGCGCCAGTAAGACGAGTTTTATAGCTTGGCGCACATAGTTCAGGTCACACGTGATCGTTGAAAGCCATAAGTAGCAACAGCTATGTGCGCAGCAAACCGATGAATGCA
>JBCAWO010000004.1:0-133049 GCA_038534515.1 Cyanobacteria bacterium J06554_1 | reverse complement strand
CGCCAGTGGCGGTACGGCTGTTGCACTCAACCCTGACGAAGCGTCTGAGGATGACTCTTTTGTCGAGGTGAGTGCCCAAACGCCGTTGGAGAAGGCAGGGACAATTCCTCAACGTCAGACCGTTGGCACAACGCCAAATTTTGGGGCGACTGCTACGAATGCAGAGGATGATACGGATGGTGAGATTGTTGAACCGGCTCAGCCGGAGCCAGAACCACCGGCAACCCCCGTGGGGGAGACGGCAGCTCCGGGAACTCCGGCTCCGGCTGCTCCAGCCCAGGCTGAAGAGCCAATTCGGGCACTTTGGTAGCAGCGGATATCTGCGGCAGGGGTAGCAGTGTCAGGGGTGGCAGTTCCAGGGCTGACACAGTCTGGTTTAAGGGTTTATTCAAGGGTGGTTAATAGCAATCTATGGGGCAGGCAGATGTATTGGTGATTGGGGGCGGCATAGTCGGGCTTGCGATCGCAACCGAACTCCGCCACCAAGGCGCTACCGTTACCGTACTCAGCCGTGATTTTAATGCCGCTGCAGGCCATGCAGCCGCCGGCATGTTGGCTCCTAGCGCCGAGGGGTTAACCGGCCCTCTTTTGACCCTGAGTCAGCGCAGCCTGGCCCACTACCCCGACTGGAGCCGCAAGCTCGAAGAACTTACCGGTCAAGAGACCGGCTACTGGCCCTGTGGCATCCTCACACCCCTGCTATCGCAACCGTCTGCCTCATCAGAGCTGTTGCGTCCGGCGGCCATTCACCACTATCAGCCCCACCTGAGCACCGCAGTCACCGGGGGATACTGGTATCCCGCAGAGGGACAAGCCGATAGCCGTGCTCTGCTTAAAGCGCTCCGCATGGCGGCCCAAGAGCTAGGTGTAGAAATCCAAGAAGGTGTGAGTGCCCAGTCCTTCTTACAACACAATCGCCACGTTACCGGTATTCTCACGTCCCACGGTCAGCAGCAGGCTGGTCACTATGTATTGGCTGCTGGAGCCTGGTCTAGCGAGTTGTTGCCTGTGCCGGTCAAGCCTCGCAAAGGCCAGCTAGCGGCGCTGCTAACACCGACCGACTCTCCCTATGCCCTCAAGCGCGTTCTCTACGGTGAGCACATTTATATCGTGCCCCGCCGGGATGGGCGAATTATTCTAGGGGCTACCAATGAGGATGTGGGGTTTGCCCCCCATAACACTGCTGCTGGTGTGGCCCAGCTGCTAAACGAGGCCACCAGACTGTATCCTCCCCTGGCTGATTTTCCCCTACAGGACTGCTGGTGGGGCTATCGCCCCGCCACCCCCGATGAGTCTCCCATTTTAGGCCCTGGCCAGTGCGATAACCTGACCCTGGCCACGGGGCATCATCGCAACGGAATTCTGTTGACGCCGATTACGGCTAAGCTCATTGTCGACTCAATCCAGGGCACCCACGATTCTCTGTTAGATGCGTTTTCTTGGGAAAGATTTATCACGGTCTCCGGTCCCCAGATAGCCAGTACCCAACCTCCAGCTCAAAACTCTGTCGCTGCTTCTATTTATTCTCTCCCCAGTCCTATGCAAACTCTCTCTTCACCTCCTGCTTCTACCGCTGACACTGATGCTCTCGTTATTGCGGGACGCACCTTTTCGTCTCGTCTAATGACGGGTTCTGGCAAATTTGACAACTTTGAGACGATGCGGGCTAGCTTGGCGGCTAGCGGCAGTCAAATTGTGACGGTGGCCGTGCGTCGTGTACAAACCAATGCCCCTGGTCACGAAGGGTTAGCCCAAGCCATTGATTGGACAAAAATCTGGATGCTACCCAATACGGCTGGCTGTACCACCGCTGATGAAGCTGTTCGAGTGGCGCGTTTAGGACGAGAGATGGCCAAGCTGCTGGGGCAAGAAGACAATAACTTTGTCAAATTAGAAGTTATTCCCGATGCCAAGTACCTGCTACCCGACCCCATTGGGACACTTCGTGCCGCCGAACAGCTAGTAAAAGAAGGCTTTGCCGTTCTGCCCTATGTCAACGCCGATCCGATTTTAGCCAAGTATCTCGAAGAAGCTGGCTGTGCGACAGTCATGCCCCTTGGGTCGCCCATTGGTTCCGGGCAAGGGGTGCGCAACGCCGCTAATATTCGCATCATTGTTGAGAATGCCAATATTCCGGTGGTGGTGGATGCGGGCATTGGCAGCCCCAGCGAAGCCGCAGAATCTATGGAGTTAGGCGCAGATGCCCTGCTGATTAACACAGCCATCGCCAAGGCTCAAGACCCGGTCAAAATGGGGCGAGCTATGGGTCTGGCCACTGAAGCGGGGCGTTTAGCTTATGTCGCTGGGCGCATTCCAGTGAAAGCCTATGCCAGCGCTAGCTCTCCCCTTACAGGCACTATTACTGGTTAAACTTTGCCGATGCAGAATACTCTCCCGCAGAGAGATTTTGATAGAGATGATGAATATACTGTTGTTGAATAGAAACTGAAAAGTGAAGTTTACTCCTTAGCTTCTAGAAGACATGGTGCAGAGATTAGGGTTTTACCTTGATCGCTAACAACTGTACAGGTTGATTGGAGTCTTTGCAGGGCAGGAGACTGTTGTTGAAGTTGTTTGATGGCTGTTTCTAACTCTGGCTTAAACTGTCGAAACCATTGCTTTGGAAGAGCTTCTAGATTAAACGAACTCTCATCTATTAACCAGAAATCAATATCATAGGCGGTAATGACCGCTTGAAGCTGTGCTAAGTCCGGACTGTATTGAGCCGCCATCAGCTCCAAAATTCGGGGACGAATTTGGGCGTAATAACCCTGGTGGTAGGCTAAACTGTGCCCCGGACTCACCAAGACTGAGCGACCTGTAAAAGCTGGAATATTCTCCGATTCTTTGGCAAGAGAAGCAATGCGAATATCACGGGGTTGTTGCTGAAGATAATCGTAGAGAGCGGTGCGATCGGAGTTAACGTAAACCACATTGAGAAAGCTGTTAAGCAAGCTAGGATAGCCCACGGTAATGGTTGTAAACCCAACGGCGAGACCCAGGGCTATACTTTGTTGCCACAGTCGACTACTGCCGAGACGGTGCAGCGCTGAATTGAGAAGTGCTACCAACACCATGGCGGCCGCTATGGAAAAGATTATTTTGATGCTGTGGCGGCTATAGCGACTGGGGAGATGTAGCCGAAATAAGAGACCGTGGGAGGCTAAAAACATCACAATCGAGGCCAGGCCCAACTGATGTAGCACGATACCCTCAGCGGTGATGGTTTTTAACAGCGGCAGTCGTAGGCGACACAGCAGGGGTAAAAACAGGGCCGCACAGATGGTCACCGGCACCACCGGTGGCAGAAAACCACTACGGGCGGCAAAGAGCCAGTGACGCAGCGCATTGTCATAGAAAAAAGCATTGCGGCTACCGGGTTGAAATTCGGCCATATCTCTGGCCTGTTCTAGCGTGACCACGGGGCCATAGGGCGATGTGCCAATGGCGTAGGGCAGTAAAACAATGCCCGCCACCGCTAGACCCACCACCAAGAATTTCCAGGCATTGGGTTTATGTTGGGGCCATACTGCTCGTAGCCCCAGCAGCACAACTGAGACAAAAACTGTTTGGGGATAAAACAACCCTTGTAGCCCTAACACCACAGCAGAAAGAATCAGCCTCTGTCGCACCAAGTAGTGCAAAAACGCCACAATTAGGAGAATGTTGAATGCTTTGGGGGTAGCGGAGGCCAGTTCATCCCACATCCATAGGGACTGGTTGAGGATGATGGTGCTGGTAAATGCCACCAAGGGGGCCGGAATAATGGCGATAGCCAGGTGAAACGCGTAGGCCGTGCCCACCATGCCCAACAGCGGAGGCAGTAGTTTGCTCAGTAAAAAGGGGTGGAGACCCACCTGTGCGCCTAGCCAGTACAGGGCTTTGTATCCCGCCGGAGCGACCGACTGAAAATAGTCTGCGATCGCATCCTCAGGAAATAGACCAGGATCGACATAGCGCAGCATCCAAAACAGATGCTGTCGCCCATCGTCTGCAATGGTGTAAGGACCAGCAAAGGCAATGCGCCAAAATAAGCCGCCATAGATAGCCGCAGTGATGAGGCTGGCGATTAACCAAATGCGCTGATGTTTAGGGGTGGTCCGCAGACCGTAGTCGCTAAGCCAGGTGGCGATAGTCTTCAAGGCAGCCATAGAAGCAAGGTCAGGCCCATATTACTAGAGCAGGCCGATCTTGCTGCTAGATTGTATTAACTAACGACACCCCCTACCCAGCATCGCCAGCCAGCCTGAGATTAAGTCGCTTTAACCAAGACTAAATCTCCGTCGATGATGGCCTCATAGGGGGCTAGGGGCTCAGTGGCAGGGCCTGTGGTGACGCTGCCATCAATGCCAAACTTCGAGCCGTGGCAAGGGCAGGCAAAGGCGTCATCTTTCCATTCCACGCCGCAGCCCTGGTGGGTACACATAGAATTGAGGGCAATCAAACTATCGGTATTGGCCGGGTCGCGGATGACAATCACGGGCCCGGCAATAAAGGCTTTTTTACCGAGGGAACCATTGGCGTCTAAATCAGCCACGGTGCCCAGGGCGGCAAAGCCGTCTTCCCTGGGCTTGGAGTCGATTTTTTCGGTGGGGGCAGTCCCTGCGGCTGGGGCTTCAGAGGTGGTTTCAGACGCTGTATCTTTGGGGGTGCAGGCTGCGATCGCAACCGGCAATGACGTGGCGATCATCCCCAAGCCAACCAAATTGCCAAATTCACGACGGTTCATAAATAATCTCCTCTCTTGTTCTAAAGGGGCCTGTAGCAGGCTAGTTACTCGACGAATTGGAGGGCACAGCAGGGCTGATCTCGGCTTTGTTGACTAAACCGCTTAAACCGCTACTCAGCCATCCCTGATGTCGTACAGCTGTCACCAGCACAAACAGTAAATCTAACCCTACTACGCTGGCAATCATCAGCTCTGAGCCACCTGTGCCAAAACCATAGCTATGGAGACCGGTACCCAGGACAAAGTTAACGCCGTACCAGGCCATCAGTACCGCATTAAAGGCCACCACGCTGGCAACACTAATGCCAAAGTTGCCAATCCAGCCGACGAGGCGACCGTGGAGCGGCACCAGATAGCACAGCAGCGCGATCAAAGCCCAGGTTTCCTTAGGGTCCCAGCCCCAGAAACGTCCCCAGGAGAAGTGGGCCCAGATACCGCCCAGAATGATGCCCGCCGTTAGCAGCAGCACCCCCACCTGGAGCACGCGGTAATTAAGCTGGGATAGTAGCTTGATGCGTTCCTTGGCATTGGGGGTAAACAAATAGCTGCCCAGGGCCACATGCCCCAACCCCAGCGCCAGGGCAAAGCTGGCGTAGCTAAGGGCAATGGTGGGGACGTGAATGCTGAGCCAGAAGTTATCGCGTAGGACGGGCACCAATGGTGAAATGCTAGGGTCTAAGACCGCCGGTAGGCTATCGGCCAAAATCAAGCACACCATGGACAGAGGCGCTGCCGCTAGCAAATAGTATTTAGAGCGTTGCAGCAGCTCAAACATGAGGGCAATGGCGGCAATGCCAAAGCCAACCCACACCACTGACTCATACATGTTGGTCACCGGGGGGCGACCGGCAATTTGCATCCGCAGCCAAAAGCCATAGCTTTGAACAGCTACACCAGCAACAAAGGTCCCGATGGCGGTCCAATAGAGGTTAAATCGCTGCACCCACAACGTCACCAGCATCAGCACAAAGGCAATGCCGTATAGCTGCCATGCCTTAGCAAAGGGATGAAAGTGGTTAAAAAATACTTCGCGACGCATGACGCTGTCTGCTGGATACACCGTCGGGCTGAGAGCTGCCAAACTATCCCGTAACGATTGGGTCATGGGCGCTAGCATCGGCAAATGGTCGGTGCCAGACAGCAGAGTCTGCTTGATGATGGCAAAGTTGGCCAGTAATGGCGCTGCTGCCTCGACATCATAAAGACTCTGGACGTCGTTGATGCCGACCCACTTACCTTTGATGTCAGTGGGGTGGGGGACAATTGCGATCGCATCGTCACTGACCATGCCCAGCATCAGCTGCAGTCGGTCCTCAATGGTTAGAGCTTCCCGCTCGTCTCGCGTTAAATCCTCTTCGTCAATCTGCTTACGATGGGCCGAGCGTACCATCTCCCCCAGGGGCTGATTTCTCATCAGGGTCTCAAAGGAGAAATGCTTTTGCTCCACGTCCAGCCCCGCCAATTCCTTTAAAGGCCGATAGCTCACCAACACAAAGGGTTCTTCATTCCAGTTGCGATTGTTTAGCCACAGCGACATAAATGTTTCCATGGCACTTTCCTGGATGCCGTCATGTCTGTAGGTTGTTGCCCCATAAATTTTGGCAACAGTTTCCTGGGCTACCGTGTCCAGAGGCTTTTTACGACCGCCCTGTTGGATCGTCATGGTCTCTAGACTATCGAGGGCTGAGGGCTGAAACTGCTGAACGGGAATCGCGATCAGCAATAACCCGAGACATAAACCAATCGCAAATTTGAGAAGTTTCATGGGTGTAGTTTAGCGGTGGCAAATAATAACGAATGGAAGCAACTAACGAAAAAGAGCAACGGGCTCAACTTAAATTTCACACCCTCCTCAGCGACCTGAGAAAAAGCTAAAAATTGGAATTGGTGCAACCGGACTTTCCTGGGTTTCTTCTACATCTTTTGCAGTAGCGCCAGCGCCTAAAAGGTCGCCCAAAACCTTGAATTTCTTGGCGACTGCCCGACCGTAAAACATAACAGCCACACCGATGGTCACCATCAGCGACCCCAACCAGGTTAGACCCGTAACCCACCACGGCTCCCGTTTAACCTGTAGCGTAGACTGGGCCAAATCGCCAGGATTCCAGGATGCCTGGGCAATTTTCCAACCGTTAAACCAGGTGGGGTGATTCATCCATACGCGGCGGTTAGACAGCTCTCCGCTGTTTGGTTCCATTAAGGTAATCAAGCTTGTCCACATAGCAACAGATTCACTGCCTTCATTGCGTTCCACAATAAACTCGTTGAGTTTAAGGGCAAAGGGCAGCCGCATGAGTTTGGGGCTAAAGGCCACATACCAGTCACCAGCGGTGGTAGCCATGGTTGTGGGTTCTCCCCACGGTATCCAGGCAGTGGCTCCATCAGCGGTGGCCACCTGTAGGGCCGGTTCACCCCCCTCAGCGTCATCGGGTAAAGGCACAACATTGCGCTCCACCTGAGCCCTGGGTACATAACTCTCAAGGGTGATTTCAAAGTCGGCCCAACCTGGAGTTACCGCCTGCCCTACAGATAGGGGGCCTGCCTTAAAACCTTTAGATGACTTAGCGGCATAGTGCAAACCGCCCAACTCATCAACCACCACCCTAAAAAAGGCATCCGGCTGAGCATCGGCGGAGATTTCATAGCTCAGCTCTATGTCCAGGGGCCGATCGCCGGAGAGCTGAGTGCGAATGGGGGAAAACTCTGGATTGCCAAAAATAAACCAGCGTTCGGCCCCATCCTCGCTGGCTACCTCTAGCTGCACCGCTGGATTACGTAGCTGCTGGGTAGCTGTCTCAGGCTTACCGTTACCGTCTAAACGAAAATCGGGCCAAAAGTCTTTGACCGTCAGGCTAATGTCCCCCTGTAAAAGGGTTTGATTCAAACTGGTTTTCACATCAATGGTCTGGACACCATTGCGCCGCTTAAGCTGCAACGTTCCCCAGAGGGCATTGTTTTCTGAGGCAGGAATGGTTAACGCTTGCTGCAGCTCCTGGTTAGAGTGCACCTTTGTAACTTGTAATTCGGCTGGGCCGATATCCATGCGGTCATAGGATGCTGGGGCCACGGCTAGCCATCGTTCTAGGGTTTGTCCCATGCGTTGGCTGCTGAGGGAAAGCCGCACCGCCGGGTTATCAATGGCGGCCCCGTCGGTAAACTGCACTGTCTTGATTGCGTGGTTGGTGTAGCCCAACAGGGACAAGTCTCCCAAATGATCGGGGACAACGGTGCCATCTTCCTTAATAAACAGAGACGCCTGCTGTGGCTCTTGACCGGGGACAGCAACTTCCAACAAGTCTCCGTCCACCCGTAACGTACTGACGGGGCCTCCATCGGTGCGGGCCAGCAGCATGCCTTCCACACTGAGGTGAATGACAGCAGCGGAGCCAGCAATGATTATCACCAGACCCCAGTGGGCGATCGCAAATCCAACTTTACGAGCTCCTTTCCAGGGATAGCGAAGCAGGGTGGAGACACTCAGATTTGTTGCCAGAAAAAACATCAAAGCCCCGAACCATGGACTCTTATAGATTTCTTGCTGGACAACAGAGGACCCTACTTCGGCCTCGTAAAATGTAGCCCCGATTAGAATCGAGCCGATTACCACCAGCAGGGGCACCGCCAACCTAATGGAGCCGATAAATTGGACTACTGCAGACGTCATAAGCAAAAAAATATCAAAACGCTGGCCGGAAAACTCGTCAGTACGGTCAAAGGCAGCCAACAACATTCAACAATCTTCACCGTGAACCCAGGTCTTTTTTGTATACATAGGTACAGAAAATTTGTTTTTCTGGTCGATATTCCCAGTATTATTCAAAAAGTAAATCGATCTATGCCGCTAACTGCAAGTACCTGCTGATTTTCCTAATAATCTGCGGGGCAAAATGCAAAACTGGCAGAATCTTTAAAGTCGTCAAACCCTGCTATTTCAAACGCCTCTTGTGGGCTGGGTGTTGTGGGAGGCTGTCGTAGGTCGAATTTTATTTGCTAAAAACATAGTTGATTTGTTTATTGCAATTAGCAAATGCAAGAAGCGAATTTTATTGTTGTTTTGGTATCTGAAGCCACAAAAAAATAGTTGCGATCGCAATACCTTGATAGTCACACAAATGGTTTTCTGAGTTTTTACTGGTGATGAATATCACCTCTAGTTACTTGGTTTACCTTGGTGTTATTGGCTGCTCCAATACCCCTAGTTTTCTTGATATCTGTTTTGGGTGTTGGAGTAAAAGTTGTTTTAATCATCACTATGTAGCGCGTCGGCTGTTCTGCTTGAGTACTTGTACTCTCAGCTTATGGCGCGGTTTGTTTTTGGGTTTTCTTAACCCTGTGGCGAAAACTTGTTGGAGTGAAACTATTAGGCATGTCCTTAAACGTTGAGTTGCTAGAGCAAAGTTTTGAGCTTGTCAAGCCAAAGGCTGATGAGTTTGTTGGTAGCTTCTACAACAACCTGTTTACAGATTACCCGGCCGCAAAGCCACTGTTTGAGCACTCTAATATGGCCAAGCAGCAACAGATGCTCAAGGGCGCTCTGGTCATGGTGATTGAGAATCTGAGAAAGCCGGACGTGCTCAGTGATGCGCTCAAGGGACTGGGGGCTCGTCACGTTAAGTATGGTGCTCTGCCAGAACACTATCCATTAGTAGGTAATAGTCTGCTAAAAACCCTTGAGCAGTATGCGGGACCAGCCTGGACATTTGAGCTGAAGGAAGCCTGGGCTGGTGCCTACGGCGTGATTACCGAACTCATGCTTGAGGGGGCCGATTACGCCAAAGAAGACGTAGCTCTGGAGAATGTGCCTGCTCCTGCTGAGGAAGGTGGGCTAAATGTTGAGTTGCTAGAGCAGAGTTTTGCCTTGGTGGCTCCCCAGGCTGATGCCTTGGTTTCCACCTTTTACGACAATCTGTTCACCGACTATCCAGACGCTAGGCCGCTGTTTGAACATACTGATATGTCCAAGCAAAAGAATATGCTTAAGGGTGGTTTAGTGATGGTGGTCGAAAATCTCCGTAAGCCTGATGTGCTCAGCAAGGCACTCAAAGGTTTGGGGGCGCGCCATGTCAAATATGGTGCTTTGCCCGCCCACTACCCCCTGGTTGGCAGCAGTTTGCTCAAAAGCCTTGAACAGTATGCTGGCTCTGCTTGGACTACCGATGTCAAGAATGCTTGGATTGATGCCTATGGCGCTATCACTGAGCTCATGCTTGAAGGCGCTGACTATGACAAACAGGATATTCAGCTCGATAGTGCCGTTCCGGCTGAATCCCCTGAAGGGATTAGCATGGGAACAACAGCTGGCATCATTGGAGGTGGCTCTGCCCTTCTGCTCGTGCTGTTAATTATTTTGCTTTAACGGTTGCTGCTTAAGGATTTGATGACAAGGATTTTGGGTCAGCGACTGGGGAGATTAGTTTCACTTAAGACCGGCATTGTCCTGGCGGTAGTTATCTTGTTGCTTTGGGTTTCTGCGGCGTTTGCCCTAGATCGCAAGGAAGTGTTTCTACCCGGTGAGACATCCGAGGGGCATCACATCTTTGAGGCCTCCTGTGCCTCTTGTCATGAGGGGTTTAAGCCCGTCAGTAATGAGACCTGCACCCGCTGTCATGAGGCCGAGCTAGCCGATGATGTGCATGGAACCAAAAAGTTCCGTGACCCTCGCTGGGCTGAGTACCGAGAGCGAGTAGATGTGCTCACCTGTACGGCCTGTCACAACGAGCATGTTCATATGTTTGGTCGGGGTGTCAATCTTCAACCCGATCTGTGTATGGCCTGCCACGAGGAACTGACGGTGACCCAGCTTAAGAGCCATGAGGGATTTGCTGCCGATGGCTGTTGGACAGCGGGTTGCCATAACTACCATGACCATCGCACCATATCCACGGGTTTCTTGAGACAGAATATGGGAGAGCCTGCTATGCTGCCTGTCCAAGCACTCCCAGACCGGGTGGTCACTACCTCATTAGATAGTGCGCCAGCGCCCGATCTCCAAAAGGAATTTTTGGGAGGTGGGTCATGATGGTTCGTCAGCGCGCAGTGGCCCTGCTGCATGCCATCGTTCTAACAGGGGTGGTGATGCTGTTTGTTGCAAGTTCTGGTCTAAGTGCCAGTGCCGCAACGCAGCAAGAGTTAGATGAGATTACGGCTCAGTGGCAGATGAGTGCTCATGCGCTCAATGATGTTAACTGTGCAAGCTGTCATCAAAATGAGGAGACTAACGAGTTTGTCGCTTCTCCCAACCACGAGAGCTGTCAATCTTGTCATGAGCAGTCCGTAGACACGTTTCTGCTAAGCAAGCACGGTATTCGTCTCTTAGAAGGGCAGTCTCCCCTGACGCCTGCCATGGCCAGACTGCCCATGAAGCACGATGCCATGGACAAGCAGATGAACTGTAATGCTTGCCATAGCGTCCATTCTGCCGACACCGTTGAGGCCTCTGTAGATGCCTGTTTGACCTGTCACAACGATAACCACTCCCTCAACTACCAAAACTCAAAGCATGCCGAACTGTTTGCCGAGAGTAAGGAGCTACCTCGTCCCGGTGCTGGGGCGGTTAGCTGCGCCACCTGTCACCTGCCTCGTGTCGTTGATGAGCGCCTGGAGACACCCGTCGTTCATGTAAATCATAACAATACCTATAATCTCAAGCCGCAGGACCGCATGGTGGGCGACGTATGTATGAATTGCCACGGTGTTGAGTATAGCTACAACAGTATTTTCGACCCTGAGCTGGTCGAAGCCAATTTTGACCGATCTCCAACGCTTGAAATGCAGACTTTTGACCTGATGAAGGCTGCTGAGGCGAGGAGAACGGGCAATGCCTCTGATTAACGCGATTGATCGTTAATTGGATTCCTCTGTGTGGATAACCCACGTTCAGGTTAAAACCTGTAGTTTTTCCCCAGAATCACTCAAGTTCTGGACGTGAAAAAAGTTACGTATCCGGATGTACCAGGAGATAGTTCAAATGTTGACCAATTGGATTCAGCGTATTCGCGCTAGAACAATAGCCTTATTAAGTCTGGCGGCTGCCGTTTGCTTTACGGCTGTTGCCTGTAGCGGTGGTGGTGGCTCTACGGTGGCCACGGCTACTGGCCCAAGTATTTCCCCTGACCTTGTTGCTGACTATATTCACACCGTGCTAGCTGCCGATCGTACGGCCTACACTAAGCACGTTGTTAGCCGTGTTAAGACGCTTGAAGGTAAGGAAAAAGAAAAGGGTGTGCTGGATGTCGAGTCTACTGAAGGCTGGCAGCAAACTGACGGTATTCCCCTACCGGCTCAGATGTTCCGTCTGGGATATGAGATTGCCAACGAATCTGGCCTGTTCACCTACGGTCTGATTTCCCCTTGGTATATTAATGACAACCACGGTCCTAAGAGCGACTTTGAGAAAGTAGCAATGGACGAAATGGTTGCGTCGGGTGAGCCTTACAAGGGCTATCAAGAAGTTGGCGATCAGGCTTACTTCTCAGCTATGTATCCTGACAAAGCTGTTGCTGAAGCCTGCGTCAGCTGCCACAACACTCACCCAGTTCACCTTGAGCGCTATCCCGATAAGGTGTTTGAACTCGATGAAGTGATGGGCGGTGTTGTGATCAACATTCCGGTTGAGAGTATGCCTGCTGCCTAGTGCACGTTTAGGTTCTTCTCTCGGTTTGATGCGACAAATTTTGATCAGTTAGTTGTCAGCTCAGCTCTCTCAGTGTTAGGGATAGTGGTCTCGGATTCTATCCCTAACGCTTTTATTAATTACTATTTGCTACTTAGGGGTAATGAAGCCTAAATTTGCCACACTTATACTATTGACGCTCCTAAGTGCTTTCTTGTTGGCTCCCTTTGTGGTTAGTCCGATCTATTTAGATGCTTTGCGAGAGCGTTCTGTAGAGCTGCACCAGTTTATTCGTGGAGAAACTTACAAGCAGGCGACCGGCTATGTTGCCCTGGCGTTTGTGATTGCAGAAATGTTGTTATCGTTACGCAAGCGGGGACGGAGCTGGATTGGTAAGATCAAGCTGCCTGGCTCTGTGATTTTATGGCGCAGCGTGCATATTTTCTTGGGTGTAGGTCTGTTGGCAGTTGTGGTCGTGCATACGATTGGGTCAACCGGTCTTAATTTCAATGCTATGTTTTTGTGGGTTTTCTTTGCGGTGACCCTGTCTGCTTTAGTGGGTGTTGTTGCTGAAACTGGTGTATTAGAGTCACCACGCAAGATATTTGGTTTGCCAGGGAATAAAGATCTTGTTGTTACAAAGGGACCATTGATTCGCAATATGCGAGCAGTGTGGTTACCCACGCACATTTTCTTGGTCAGCATCTTTGTGATGATGCTAGGAGTGCATGTGTTTTTGGCTTATTACTATCGTTAAGGGGGCAACGCTTTTATGGTTTCTACTGCCAAGGACGTTTCTAAAGGTAGCACGGCCCTAACGCCCTGGATAAAACTGGTTGGGGCATTTGTTGCGGTGGTAGCAGCTATCCTCGTTACCCTCTTCATCACTCGTCCGGCTGCGACTACTAGCAGTTTTACACCTCTGTCGGGTTTGATGACCCTAAAGGCGATGGCGACTGAGGCGATGCCCTATGGAGATGCGATCGCATCTCCCAAGCCTATCCTGATCGAGTTCTATGCCGACTGGTGTACCACCTGCCAGGGGATGTCCTCCACCATGGCCGATTTACATCAGCAATACGGCAGCCGCATCAACTTCGTCATGTTAGACATTGATGCGCCTCAGTGGGCAGACCAGGTGGCCGATTATGGAGCCTCGGGCGTACCCCAGTTTACGCTGCTTAACGCCGATCACGGCGAGGTCAAAACCTGGGTTGGCAAAGTGCCAAAATCTATCCTCGCCAATGTTTTTGACCAGCTGATTGGATAGTCTAGCCATGACACTATTAGACCGATTCCTCAGACTATTAGAATTTTTAGAAGCTGCCCAAGGGGTGTTCGATTTTCTGACCGACCCCATTGGCCTAGCGGGAGTGTTGGCCATTTGCCTTTATTTTCCGATGCAATCCCTTGGGTGTGATGCCTCTGCCGCTGCAACCCTGGCCTGTACGGCTGCACTAACGTTTTTCTGCCTGGTTGAGAAACCGGATTTTTAGACGTTCTAGGTACCCTGGGCCGCTATGCCAGGTACCCATGGTGTAGCGATGTCTTTTGACTCAGTCATACCGATGGTATTAGTGAGGTTCGCATGGCTTAAGTCCGCCCCCCTCAAATTGGCATGGGTCAAATCCGCACCCGATAGGTTTGCACCGGTTAAATCTGCACCCCGCAAATCAGCGTCTTGCAGATTCGCCTTTTTTAGAGATACTCCATGACAGTTAGTTAACGTCAGATCGGCCCCCCTAAAGCAAGCATCCGTAAAGTTGCCATGGCTCAGATTGCAGCCCTCAAGGATGGCATCTGCAAAAGTAGCCCCTATGCCAATGGCCTGTGAGAAATTACTCCAGCGAATATCGGCCGTTGTGAACTGCGCCCCCATTAACTGGGCGGTCATCCAATCAGTCTGGTACAGGCAGGCACCACTAAAGTCAGCATCGACGGCCCAAGCGCCCCAAAAACTTGTATGGGAAAAATCAGCATCCTGGGCAGAGACTTCTTGCAGTGTGGCCCCCGTGAGTTTGGCTTCGGTAAAGTTTGCTTGCTTTAGCGTAGCTGCAGTTAGGTCAGCACAGCTCCAGTCAGACCGACACCCATCGGTCTGGGTGAAATCGGTCCAAAGCCCTTGTAACCAGAGAGCCATACTATCTCGTAAATTGGCTCTTAAAAAGCATGCACCGCTCACATCAGCCCAGATCAGCCGTGCCTGGGCAAGATGACTCTGGCTAAAATCACAGCCACTTAAATTAGCCTGATAGAAATCTGGTGTATGAAGCTGCACACCAGTAAAACTACGCTCAGCGGCGTTGTGCCGCAGCCAAAATTCTAAAATATCCATCGTATTGACCAGATATAGACGGCACTACTGTTGCCTCTTTACTGCGTCGCACCCGCAATTGTATAGCAATCAACTGAAAGTGATCAGCTGATTGTGCTGTCTATTGCTTTAGATCTATAGCTTGGCGCATATAGTTCAGGCCATACATGACGGTTGAAAGCTATAAGTAGCAACGGCTATATGTCCAGCTTTTATGGCGTTGCTCACATGGGTTAGTCACATGGAATAGGACGATTCTACGAAATTCTGGCTGATAGTGCCGGGTATCGTAGGGCATACACAGGGGAGTGCCCCCTAAAGAATTGGCTATGTTTAATCGGGGTTAACGAATTCGGATTTGGTATGAGATGCTTACCCCGGCAGGTTGAGGGCTCCATTGTCTCGCAGCCACATTACCTGGTTCTCAGTCAACCCTTGTACATCAGTAAAGAGGGCTCCAGCCACCTGGGCAGCGGTAAAGTCAACGGCGGTCAGGTTAGCGTTTTCTAGATTGGCCTGCTGCAAATTTGCCCCAGCCAGATTAGCTCCAGCCAGGTTAGCGGCCTCTAGCTGTACACCCATCATGGATGCATTAGCCCAATCGGCATTGATCAAGCTGGCTGCATTAAGCGTTGCCCAATCAGCCTGGGCCCCAATCAACACTGCCCCATCTAGCCGGGCAGACTCCAGTTCGGCATTGAGTAAGTTAGCCTGGGTCAGATTGGCTCCGTTTAAATTGACCTTTTCTAACAGTGCTGATTCTAAGTCTGCTTGCTGGAAAGACGCGCCGCGTAATGTGGAACGATGCCACCGACTGCGGGTCAGGTTTGCTCCCTCAAATATGGCCTTGCTAAAGTCAGTATCGATTAGCTTGGCTTTGACGAGGTTGGCCCACTTAAAGACGGTACCGTGGCCAACAGCGTTAGATAAATCAGCCTGGGTCAGGGTGGCAAATGACAGGTCAGCTTCGGTTAGATTAGCGCCATGGAACTTTGCCTTGGGAGCATATAGCTCTCGAAAAATTCCGCGCTCCAGACGGGCTCGGGTGAGTTCAGCCGCATCTAAACGGGCCTTGTCAAAGCATGCACCCGATAGCACCGCCAGCACCAGCGTGGCCTTAGAAAAATCAGTTCCTTCGCAGGAAGCTCCGGTCAGATTTGCCTGACGCAGGTAGGCCTGGGTAAAATTTCCTCGATCAAGGGCAGCGCCGCCCAGGTCAATCCGGCTCAGTTCAGCGTTACGTAACGACTGCTGATGGCTAACTTTGGAGAGCACTTCGTTGACGGTGAGCTGAGCCATAATGCCAAAAATCCTTGATACGGTATCAGAAGCAACAGTTTATTGTTACTAACCGTATAATACACAACAGTTTTTCGGAATTCTCTGTGGATTAAGAATTATTAGGGCCGTAATGTCTCGATTTTATGACATTGTGTGGCTCTGACTAGTCTGGCTCTGTTTTAATTTCACTGACCTTGTTTAGGTCACACCCATGTGGGCATGAGCCGATTAATCATCGTCTGTAGTAGGCATTCTCCAAATCATCACCATACATAGGATTAATGGCATCCAATGTTGGCGTTTAGCCGTCTTTTATCACTTCTAAAAACCTGGTGACAGCGGGTGATGGCGCTACGTTAGCCAATATAGCTACACCAATGACCCGCTCTAGGGGGACGGGCAGCGAGCGGCTCTCTACTGTATCGGGAATGGGCATGGCGGCTAAACGAGGCAAGATGGCCGCCCCCAATCCTTGGGCCACCATACTCACAATGGTGGAATCTTCTTTAACGTTATAGGCTACATTGAGCGGCTGATGCCACCGTGACCAATGTTCCCGCACGGCTGTGGTGCATTCGGCATAGTTCAGCAAAATAAATGAGCGGGTAGATAGCTCATGCCAGGTGATGGGCTGGATGCTCGGATTCTGGGCTTTAGGCAGAAGCACCACATATTCATCGCGGATAATTTCCCAGGTTGTAAAGTCTTCGGAGCGGGGTAGGGGCAACAAACCCAAATCTGCCTCACCGCTGCGCAGGGCATGTTCTACTCCGGCCGGATCAAATTCATCTAGGCTGACCTCTACCCGCGGATAGGCCCGCTGGAACTGGGCAATTTTGGAGGGGAGGAGGTGGGTGGCGGCACTGCGAAATGAGGCGATGCGCAAACGGCCGTTGTAGAGGGACTTTTCTAGGTTAACTTCGTATTCGATGGACTCTCTCAGGTCCAAAATCTGGTTGGCGTGTTTGACGACGCGTTCCCCAATGGGGGTTAGCTTAGCGCCCAATCGCCCCCGTACTAGCAGGGCGACGGCTAGCTCATTTTCTAGGGATGCGATCGCACGACTTACCGCCGACTGCGACATGTCTAATTTCAAGGCTGCATCTGAAAAACTACCGCACTCGCCAATGGTCACAAGCACATTAAGTTGGGAAATGTTCATCAATAGAAACTATTCGGTTAGCGCATAGATACACGCCGCTGGGCGATTTGATTCTTCAAATAGGGATAGCTAAGTTAAGGCCATCGGCACGGTTGAGCAGCACCTTAACTCCTATGTTTGAACTATATCCATTCGAAAAATTTAGAGATACTCCTAGCGTTCAATTTTTTGATATTACAGTTCCTGACTCCAATGCCCGAGATTTAGTTTTCCACCAGGGGCCCGCCATTAGTCCCCACAGTGCTAAAACCGGTGATTGGCAGTTTTATTTGCACCCTCGTCAAGAAGATAATCTATTGGCCCTGTCTGGGGGACGTACATTTTATTTAGTTAACTTTAATTGGGACCATCCCTTTCATCGGGTGCGCCTCAACCACAACTCCCGTATCCTACGAATTCCGCCTGGCACATTCCACCGCTCAGAGTCCGACCCCCAAGGGTCGCTGGTTATCAACCAGGCCGTCCGTTTAGCCAGTGCCACGGTTCATAGCGAGTTTCGGGTCTACAACAGCGCCAAGATTCCAAAGCTGAAAGCCCTGCTAGCGTCTGGTCTTGCCCCGATGGATCATGGATTCCCTGAGCAAGATGAGATGGACGATACAGCCATTGCTGCATAGAGCTCTGCTTTCCTGAAAGCATTAGGCTACAACGTCAATGTGATGCGCAAACGTCCTAATGCATCAAGACGTTTGCTATATCTCAAAGCTAGCGGCCTGTAGAATTTCAGATACATCGGTTCATTCCTTAATTCAGCAACGGCCCTCAGGGATATCAAAAGGGATGTCAAAGTCTGCTTATTGTAGTGTTATCGATTAGTTGCACTTAATTTTCCACTTAAGAAAGTGTGCTATCCACGGCTGCGCAACGCTTTACTACATCTACATTAAGTAGGGTAACCTCCTGACAGACAGTGCCAAACCCTACTGCAAACCTCCATAAACCTCCATGGTTGGGCCAAACACGACTAAGTTAAAAACCTTGCCCTGGCCATTATTGGCTGGCGTATCGTTGCTAATTCATGGCAGTGCTTTAGGCGTTGGTCTGCCGCTGATATTAAAAGTGGGGTCTCCCACTAGCAGTACTGCCAATATTCCTGTCACGCTGGTAGATGACGGTGCTCCTCCGGTTCCTGTCTCATCCGCTTTACCCCAGACTCCACAACCCTCTGAACCAGTACCGCAGTCCACACTCATCGGTGGGCAAAATACGTCTGACATCCCTAAGGTTGTTCAAAACAGCCAACCTGTTGCTTCGTCAACGCCTGAGCAGAGGATCTCATCCGAGTCACTAAACTCGGCAGATATTCGTAGTACTCCTAGCCCCACTGCGACCGAACGTGACCCCGTTAGCGAAACACCCCGTGAGTCGCCGTCAGAAAATTCCTCCGGCAAGCAGACCCCAGCATCTGAGGGTCCACAATCCGATAATGAAACCACGGACGGTTCTAATGGTGAAGACACAGGCTCTGTAAAAATTAGCGTTTTGGGTAATGCGGTCTTGCCCGATGAGGCCCGAGGCGACCGACCGGATAACCTGCCTGTCTTTCTGAGTGCCTCTGTAATTCCCGTTCCCAGGAACCATACCTGCGGGGAAACCGTATCCGCTGCCCAGATTACCCTGGGGATTATTATCGACCCTAACGGGGCTGTCGTTCAGGCGTTTCCGCCGGCCACTAGCAACAGCGAGTCAGTCCAAGTTGCTAGCTGTCTATTGACCACAGCCGTACAGGCCAACCCCAATGCTATCCGCTTTACCCCTGCTACCTCTAATAATGGAGATGCGGTGGCAACAGATCGTGTAGAGCTGACTGTCGAGTTTGCCCAGGTTAACAACCCATAATTTTATTGACGTAGCCCATGTCAACTGTGCTAGTCTAGCAAAGCTAGTTAAGTCTAGCCTGCGGGTGTAGTTTAGTGGTAAAACCCTAGCCTTCCAAGCTAATGATGGGGGTTCGATTCCCCCCACCCGCTTTCAATGTGTCTGTTAAATCATAAGCTGTACCGCCTATCAATAAATCAGCCTAACCCTTGCCCTATGCTAAAACGGTAAGGCAGCTGTCCAGTTACCGGGATACTACCGCAGAACCATGAAAATAAAAGCGTTTGTAGGTATGGCAGGGGTAGGCGCATTAGCAGCCGTGCTGATGGCAACCAATCCTGGTCAAGATCGTTACAACACGTTTGCCGCAGAAACCCTACAAAACGAAGTCCGTTCGTCGTTTTGCCAAGCAAAAGAGCTAGATAACTGGCTGGGAGACTTGGGTAAAGCCCTAGGGGATATCTGTGAAACGGCCATTGAACAGGGAAGTTTGGTGGGTGAAGAGGATCTGAAGAACTTTATTGAAGATAATACCCAGCGACAAAACTTTGGGGTGTTTAGCCTCTACACTACTCAAATTCCAGCGGTACGGGTCAGAATTCTGGGCGTTTTTAATCGATTTATTCCCATTCAACAAACAGTGGGGTAAGGCCCGTGGGAGAGCGTCCTATTTACCTTGACTGTCATTCAACAACACCCGCTGACCAGCGTGTTGTTGATGTAATGTTGCCGTTTTTTACTGAGCATTTTGGTAATCCTAGCAGCCTGCATGGATATGGATGGAGTGCTGAAGCTGCTGTTAAGAAAAGCCGTGAAACCATTGCTCTCTCTATAAATGCTCAGCCTGAAGAGATTGTTTTTACGAGCGGTGCGACTGAGGCTAACAACTTGGCGCTGAAAGGTGTGGCCGAGGCTTATTTTAATTATGGAAAACACATCATTACGGTGCAAACAGAACATAGCGCTGTATTAGATCCCTGTCGTTATCTAGAGTCTTTGGGATTTGATGTCACCTATTTGCCTGTCAATAGTGATGGGCTGGTGGAGGTGTCGATACTTGAAAAAGCCATTCGACCTGAGACTATCCTGGTTTCAGTGATGGCGGCCAATAATGAAATTGGAGTGCTGCAGCCATTAAAAGAGATTGGTGCGCTGTGTCAAGACAACGACGTTCTGTTTCATACCGATGCTGCCCAGGCCATTGGTAAGGTGCCCTTGGATGTGCGGACCATGAATATCCATCTGATGTCGATGACGGCCCATAAAGTCTATGGGCCTAAGGGCATTGGAGCCTTATATGTGCGACGACGACAGCCCCGGGTGAACCTGGCAGCTCAGCTCCATGGCGGTGGTCATGAGCGGGGCATGCGTTCTGGCACCCTATATCCACCGCAAATTGTGGGGTTTGCTAAGGCTGTGGAGCTGGCGACAGCAGAGATGGTTTCGGAACGTGAGCGTTTGGTGGGGCTGCGATCGCAACTCTACCAACACCTGAGTCAACTGTCTGACATCCACCTCAACGGTCACCCCAGTCAACGTCTACCGGGCAACCTCAACGTCAGCGTTGGTGGTGTGGATGGTCAAAGCCTGCTGCTGGGGCTGCGGCCAACGGTGGCCCTCTCGTCTGGCTCAGCCTGTAGCTCTGCCAGTACGGCCCCCTCCCATGTACTCAAGGCCCTTGGCCGCAGTGACCGTCTGGCCTATGCGTCCCTACGCTTTGGCCTAGGCCGATTTACCACCGCCCAAGACATTCAGCAGGTGGGCAAAGCTGTTGTCGAAACCGTTGAGGCACTGCGGTCTCTGTCGTAAACCAGACGGCTTTGCCTACTTGCCCATCTGTCGTTTGAGTTCTTCTAGTTCCGCTTCGGTTTCCCAGCGCTGGAAGCTTTCTTCTAGGGGGTCTAAAGGCTTGGACGGAAACGGACTGCGGTTCCAGCCAGTGGTGCTGGAATCTCGGGGGGGGGGCTGGGCTGTCTGGGACGCAGCGGCTGCCATTTTAGCTTTGAGTTCCTGTCGTTTGGCGTGGATCTGTTGCTGTAGGGTTTTGGTTTGGGCTAGTCGCGCTTTTACACTTTTCATCTGTCCCCACAGATGATTGCCCTGGCGTAGTAGGGTAGCTTCACGCTCCTGGGCAGGTTTGACCAAATCTAGACGATTGGCTGCTTCAGCCTTGGCAATGCGTTCGTGCCAGCGCTTAATGTCCTTGGCTGTTTCCAGAACGGCTGTTTCTAGTTCAGTTTCACGTCGTTTAAGGGTGGCTAAGGTTGCGATCGCATCCTCTTCTTGGCCCCGTAGCTGTTCCTCCAGGGCCATCATTTCCAAATGGGGATGGGCTTTCAAAAACTCATCTAAGCGAGTCTCTAAAAAGCGGCTGAAATCATCAAATATGCTCATAAGTTTGCCATGTCCACCCCATGGGGGTGCCCCTTAGAACTGTTGCCCAATATAAATCGAGCGAACCTCACCGTTACGGCGGACCACAACCTCTTCGTTGCTGATGGAAACGATACTCCAACCGCTGCCGCCAATTGTTTCACCAATGTAAACCCGCTGTGATGAGCCGTCCACTTCAAACAGGGCTGCTGAACGATCCCCAAGCTCTAAAACACCCACTAACTCATAGCTGCTGGCCACCGCGATGCTAGGGGCAGGGGCTGTCTGGCCTGGTGCAGCATTGGGGGCTGGCAACGAGGGTATTGATGCTGTACTTGGCGGATTGCCTGGGGTGCGAGCTGTAGTACCTGGCTGTAGTAAGGGGACAAACACCCGTTCAATTACCCCTGGTTTGCCGGTTGTCACCGGACTGCTCGATGGCGCGGGGGGGGCTGCCGCCACTACACCCGTTCCCTGACTCTCCGCTTGAGCGCTGCGTTCACCTCCAATTACCCGTAGAGAGCGGGTGAGATATTCGCCAAAAGCCGTTTCTTGGGAAACTGTAGGGGTGGTGGGGACGACTGGAGGGGCGACCGATTGCAAGGTGGGCTGTTGCCGCATCCACCAAATACCCATAGCGGCCATGGCTGACAGGCCTGCTGCTCCCAAAATCCAACTGCGCCAGGAGCGTTTTTTAGACGGCTGATCAGACGTGCTGGTCTGTCCGTTGTCGGATTCGGTTGAGCCAGGGTCGGTCTCTGTGATGGGAGCTGCTGAGTGGGGCTCTACCGCTGGCTCACCGGTAAAGGGCACAATCATAGCCGGGACCGTAACCGCTTCAGCACGGTACATGGGCAGAGAGCTTTCTGAGGGCATCGGAGGCTCTGCATAGATAGCAGCTTCGTCCCCTGCCAAAATGCGATCAACATCATCAAAGATGTCATCCATCAAATCTTCAGCATAAGCTTCGACCATAGTGTCAGCTTCTGGGGAAGTGCCTGCCGCCGCCGTGGCATTGGACTGTCTAGATTGGCTCATAACTTTGCATGTTCGATTTGACAGTAGTGACTATGGACAGCCAAACGATAGACGGGTTGTCCATAGTCAAGCTGCCTAGAAAGTTAGCAGAGTATACAGCAAACTGAAAATAAAAATTTGAATCTTATCGAAAAAAATTGGTGAATTTGCATTCGAGAATGAGCTATGGTTCCTTTGGAACATAGCTTTCAACGATTATATTGGGTCTAAAAAGTGGCTCTAAAAAATAATGAGACCTACTACACCGAACCCAGGTGCTAAAAACCTTCACGTCCATGGTTCCCTACGGATACCTGACCATAGAATTCGCTAGCTATGCCATGGTGTGGGAAATATCCAGGTGACCAAAGGTCAGGCTAAGGGCCAGGTTCAAGGTCTCTAGCATTTTTACTAGCCACCCCACCGAGTCTTGCTTGGCTAACTCATAGTGACTAAACAGGGTAGATAGTCGACGTTCTAAATAGGGTTTGACCTTACGACATAGAAGCAGAATCCTTAATAACAGCCCTGTGGTTAGGGTGGCTCCTAAATTATTGATCAGGTCAATAAAGACAAAGTGGGAGTGGGCACCTGCGGGGTCGACCACCAGAAAGTTAAACAAATTAGAGCAGGTACGTACCATCAAGAAGTCGTTTAGCCGCTGAGTGTCATTTTCGGGGTAAATATCCCGTAGATGCTGGTAAAGCGCATCATTAAAATGCTGACGACCATAGGCTGGATCAACACCAGACAAAATATATTCGTAGAGATCGTCCTTAAATGACTTAAAGGATACGGACTCACAACACTGGCTGCGGAAGCGTAGGGCTAAATCGTTGTAGGTGCGTCCATGGGCATCTTTGCCAGAAAACTGCTGAAGGGAATCAACTAGCTCACGATCGCTCAATAAAGTTGGGTTTGAAGAAGGGCGCAACCATTGCCCCTGCTTGTCTAGTAATCCTTCTCGCTTGAGTCGGGAGCGTCTCACGCGGTAGTTAACATACTGGGACAGGTCCAGCTCTACCTTTTTTTGTGCCTGATGTTGCATCCGGCGGACGTGGGTTTTCTGCTCTTTAGGGCTTTCTTCGCTTAGCAAGCAGTGCTGGTAAAGATAGGGATAGCGGCCAATCAGAGTTCCCAATGGCTGGCGAGAGCGCAACCTGGGCTCACTTTCGCGAGCCATGACCTGAACCAGGCGCTTGAGCATCAGGTACTGCTCGGTTTTGCCAAATTGAGCAACTATTTCCCGCAGACGTCGCACGGAGCGGGCTCGTGATACCTCACGTACGGCTTGACTGGGGGCGTACTCAAACAGGTTTACCAGTTCAATAATGGCTGACTGATGCTCTCGATTCTTTTGCCAACGGTTGATCAGAATGTGGCAGCAGCGATTGAGAATGTGGTGAAAGTAGAGATCGGCGTGGCGGTCCATCAGAATCGTGTCAAGGCTGCTTACAACCTCGCGATCCCCATAACCGGTGCCATCAATAAACAAATTGTTGAAGCGCTGGACGAGTACCTCGGGCCGTTCTGAATTGACACAGCCGAGCCAATGGTCATAAAGCACTTGTTCTTGCGGACTAACTAATCGCGCACCGTAGTCAGATTGCGAGTAGCCGGATTGGACGTTCACCAGAGAAACCTCAGCAAATACACCTTATGCAAATGCAAATCGAATACAGGGAAAAAACTGCGGTGACCACAACCGAGCCTATTTAAGTTTAGCCGCTTATGATTACCAAAAACACGGTGAAACCCGACAAGAGACCTCGAAATCACCGTAGGTTAAGCAATTTGGATATGTAATTAAGCAAATTGGCTTAGATTGTCACAGGTTCAATTAAAGCTGCGAAATTTGACAGATGGAAACTCTGTTGATGTTATGTAATGCACTGTCAAAAATGCATTGAATGGACGTTAGCACCCCCATCGGTCTTGAAACAGTGATGTAATACACAATAGACCTATGCCCCATATAGTTTAGCTTACGGGGATTTTCGGATAGTATGCGATTACAGTAAGCTCTGCTAAAGCTTCTGTAAATTCACGGTCTTTTCTTCATCAAGCTTATATAGAGCTCACGGGTCCAAGCTGATGAATTTGCCCTGGTCATATTGCTCAAGCGTCTGCTATGTCTAGCTTTGCTCCTGTTTCCCAGATTCTAGATGCCCTTGGTCGTGATCGGGTGGAGCACACTTTATTGCCCACCCATTTAGAACAGAGGGTGAGATGCATCAGTACAGATACTCGCACTATCCAGCCTGCGGATATTTTTTTGGCCTTAGAGGGGGAGCGTTTTGATGGTCATAAATTTGTAGAGCAGGCGATGGCGGCAGGTGCGATCGCAGCCATTACTCGCAAGGGTGTTATCCAGGGGGAAAGCCCTCGCATTGAGGTGACCGATACCCTGGCCGCCTATCAAACCCTGGGCCGCTGGTGGCGTCAGCAGTTGGGGCTACCGGTGGTGGCGATCACAGGCTCTGTCGGGAAGACCACCACCAAAGAACTGATTTCAGCCGCTTTGGGTTTGCACGGCACCGTCCATAAGACCCGCGCCAACTTTAATAATGAGATTGGGGTGCCTAAGACACTCTTGGAAGTCACCCCTGACCATGACTACGCTGTAGTGGAAATGGGGATGCGGGGGCCGGGGGAAATTGCCCTGCTGACGCAGATTGCTCAACCTAATGTGGCGGTGATTACGAATGTGGGGACAGCCCACATTGGCCGGTTGGGTTCGGAACAGGCCATTGCCGATGCCAAGTGTGAGCTGCTGGCAACTATGCCCCGCGACAGTGTGGCCGTGCTCAATCATGACAACCCTCGGCTGATCGAGACCGCTGCTCGGGTTTGGTCTGGCCAGACCCTGACCTACGGTCTGACGGGTGGGGATATCCATGGTCAGTTCCGGGGACAGACGGTTGAGGTTGATGGCGTATCTCTGCCCCTACCCCTGGCAGGTCAGCACAATGCGTTGAATTATTTAAGTGCGATCGCAACTCTCCAGGCCCTTCACCTTAGCTGGCATGGTTTGGCCAATGGTCTCACGGTCGACCTACCAGCGGGGCGCGCCCAGCGCTACGAGCTAAGTAATGACGTTGTGCTGCTAGATGAGACCTACAATGCGGGGGCTGAATCCATGGTGGCGGCCCTGCGGTTACTTAAAGAGCAGCCAGGTCAGCGCCATATTGCCGTGCTCGGTACGATGAAAGAATTGGGACATAAGTCCGTGGAGCTGCACCGCACCATTGGTGAAGCTGTGCAGACCTTGGGGCTAGATCAGCTATGTATCTTGGCAGACCCTGCTGAGGCCGAGGCGATGTCCACGGGGGCTGGGGCCGTACCAACTATATTGTTTGCTAGCCATGGCGAGCTGACTGACCATCTGGAGCGGTCTATGCAGCCAGGCGATCGCCTGCTGTTCAAGGCATCGCGTTCGGTGGAGATGGATAGGGTTGTTCGGGCGTTGCTACCCGATTAGCTCACCGGTAAGCTCTCTAAGCATTGTTGATGCCAAATGTAATGAGCCGTGACATTATTCGGCTTAGATCATTAAGGATATTAAGCGCTCCAGAATCTGCTCTACAATAAAAAATCTGACGCATTTTATACAGTCTGAATTGTGGCTCTGACCCTTACCCAAGAGCATATTGACCGCATTCAAGCCCATGCGGAGCAAGCCTATCCCCACGAAGGCTGCGGTTTGCTGGTGGGTAGGTTTGACGCGGACACCCACGAGAAAACGTTGGTAAATTTGGTGCTTTTAGACAACGCCTGGGATACGGCTGTGACGGCTGATTTGGCTGGCCATGGGGACTCAGCTGGTATGACCAGTCAGCGCCGCTATTGGATCGATCCCCAGGATCTATTTGAGACCCAACGTCAGGCGCGGACGGATGGCTTAGTTATTATTGGGGTATATCATTCCCATCCCGATGCTGAAGCGATCCCCTCTAGTTGCGATCGCGATCTGGCCTGGCCTACCTATGCCTATATCATTGTGTCTGTCCGCCACGGGCGGGCTGCCGATCTGCAAAACTGGCAGCTAGATGGCAACCATCAATTTCAACCCGAACCCATGAAAATTGCCCCAGCTTCTGCGGCAAAAGATCGAATGCCGCTCTTGTCGTCCTGAAACTAACAAACGCCGCTCCGCAGCGTCTGACTAGACTTTCCCCATTCTTTTTTTAGTTCTTAAAGAACCATGCTGAATCCAAATTTGGATGACATTCAACTCACCAAAGAAGACTACGAGCGCTACTCGCGGCACCTAATTCTGCCTGAGGTTGGCGTTGATGGTCAGAAACGTTTAAAAGCGGCCAGTGTTCTGTGTATTGGCACAGGTGGTCTTGGCTCTCCTCTCATCCTCTACCTGGCAGCGGCCGGTGTGGGTCGCATCGGCCTTGTCGATTTTGACGTAGTCGATTATTCCAACCTTCAGCGGCAGATTATCCACGGCACCTCCTGGGTCGACAAACCCAAAATTGAGTCAGCCAAAAACCGTATTCTTGAAATCAATCCCCACTGCCAGGTGGATCTGTTCAACACTCGCCTGAGTTCCGACAATGCCCTAAAGATTTTTGAACCCTATGACATTGTTGTTGATGGCACCGATAACTTCCCAACGCGCTATTTAGTAAACGATGCCTGTGTACTGCTAGATAAGCCCAACGTTTACGGTTCTATTTACCGCTTTGAAGGCCAGGCCACCGTCTTCAACTATGAAGATGGCCCCAACTACCGCGATCTATATCCTGAGCCCCCACCGCCGGGTCTGGTTCCCTCCTGCGCCGAGGGTGGAGTGTTGGGTATTCTGCCTGGCATCATCGGTGTGATCCAAGCCACCGAAACCATCAAGATCATTTTGGGTGAAGGCAACACCCTCAGCGGTCGACTACTGCTCTACAACTCTTTAGATATGTCCTTTAGAGAGTTGAAGCTGCGACCTAACCCAGTCCGACCTGTGATTGAGGAACTGATTGATTACGAACAGTTCTGTGGCATTCCTGATGCCGCCGCCGCCGAGGCAGCGCAAAAAGCAGCCAGTGCTGAAATGAGCGTCACCGAGCTGAAAGGTCTGCTCGACAGCGGTGTCGATAATTATGTACTGTTAGACGTCCGCAACCCTAACGAGTATGAGATTGCTAAGATCCCAGGCTCAGTACTGATCCCGCTTTCTGACATTGAGAACGGTTCTGGGGTTGAGAAAGTACGGGAGTTAGTTAACGGACATAAGCTGATTGCCCACTGCAAAATGGGCGGACGCTCTGCCAAAGCCCTCTCTATTCTCAAGGATGCTGGCATTGAGGGCACTAACGTCACGGGCGGTATCCTAGCTTGGAGTCGCGAAGTTGATCCGTCTGTTCCCCAATACTAATTTGTGAGAACACGTACAAAATCCCTCTCCTCAGGAAGGGGGATTTTGAGGCGTTTACCCTTTTGTACCGACGTTCCATGCAGCGTCTTTCCTAACCATGTCCCTTAAAGACCGCATTAGTGACGAAATCAAAGCTGCCATGAAAGCCCGCGACAAAGTTCGCCTGGAAACCGTGCGTAGCATCAAGAAAGTCATCCTCGAAAAAGAATCTGAGCTGCGCCCCAAGGGACAAGATGCCCTTACCCCCGAGCAAGAAATTGAAGTGGTTACCCAGCTTGCTAAACAACGCAGGGACTCCATTGAACAATATCAGAGTGCAGATCGTGGGGACCTGGCTGAGAAAGAAGCTCAAGAACTGGCTATTTTGCAAGAGTACCTACCTGAGCAAATGTCTGATGCTGACATTGAAGCTGTCGTGGATGAGCTAATTGCTAAAGCTGGAGCAACAGGACCTCGCGATATGGGTAAGGTGATGGGACCTGCTATGAAACAAATGAAAGGTAAAGCCGATGGGGCAAAAGTTCAGGCGCTTGTCAAAGCAAAGTTAGCGGGTAGCTAGTCAGTCAAGAGCATCCATCAAAAAAGGGAGACCCGGTGGCTGGGTCTCCCTTTTTAATGAGTTCTAACAAATATTGTTAACAACCCAGGCTAACGTCGAGGCTGGTAATATACCTTTTGACCTTCGTTAGGGACAAAGATACACTCCCGTGCAGAACGCCAGAAGCTAGTCCAGACCGAGTCTTTACCCTCTCGATAATAGTCTCCCAAGATTGGTTTGATGGCTTCAGTCGCATCTTTGAGATGGTAATGGGGCATGTTCAAAAAGATGTGATGGGCAACATGGGTACCAATGTTGTGGTGAATGTTGTTAATGAACCCATAGTCGCGGTCAATAGTAGACAGCGCCCCCTTGAGAAAATACCAGCTATCGTTGCGATACCAGGGAATATCTGGCTCCGTGTGGTGTAAGAATGTGACCAAGTCTAGCCACATCACAAATACCAGATAGGGCATGACATAGAAGTTAATCAAAAAGCCCAGACCAAACTGAAACCCAATCCAACCAAGAAACGCTACAAAGAGAGTCCAGCAGGTTGTGCTAGTGATAATGTCCCACTTCTCAGAAGCGCGGAACAGATCGCTACCCGGCATAAAATGAGAGCCCTTACGCCCCGGAGACCGCTTAAACAGATAAAACGGATAGGCCAACAAAAACAGATTAAAGCGGATGGCTTTACCAATGGCATCCATTTCGTTGTAAGTGTCTTCAGAAATGGGATACCAGCTTTCATCAGTATCAATGTTACCGGTATTGGCATGGTGGGTGCGATGGCTGATACGCCAGCCATGGAACGGTACCAAAATTGGTGTGTGGCTGAGGTGACCAATAAGGTTGTTTAGCCACATGTGCTTTGAAAAAGACCTGTGCCCACAGTCATGTCCGACAACAAATAAGGCCCAAAACATGGTGCCTTGCATGAGCCAAAATAGTGGAAAAAACAGCCAAGAATCGAGGCTATAGGCTATGCCATAAAGGCCAGCAATAATACCTATATCAAGAAAAAAGTAAGCTAAGGATCGACCAGTGGAGGGTTCAAAACAATAATCTGGAATTGCCTCCTTAAGGTCTTTAAGCGTAAATGGAATCTCTCGCGTAGAGGGGTCTGAAGACCCGGTTGGGCGGGTAGTTAATTGCACTTATTACCTACGTTTGACGTCTAAAATCGGCTTCTACAGCGCAAACACATGGCGGACTGATAAAAAGATCCCGGGTCTGCAGCCTTAAAGTGATTTACAAAGCTTTACAATACTACAGAATGAGCCCTAGACGTTAGACTAGGCAATCAATTCAGGGAATATTCGTATAAAGCGCTTACCTTTAGTGGGCTTTTTATACGATGGGGCTACGGGGATGATTGTGGTTTGCTTTTATCCGCCCTTTGATGGAAATACCTGTCTGTAGAGACTGATACTCTTCGTGTAGGAATTACTTGTGGTAACTACCGCCCTGCAAAATGGTTTTACCGCGATATAGCTGCTCTAGCAGCAGCAGGCGCGCCACTTCATGGGGAAAGGTCATGGCCGACAAGCTGAGTATCTGGTGAGCCGTTTGTTTGAGACTTGGGCTGACTCCGATGGGGCCACCGATAAAGAACACCAGGGTGCCCGAGGCTTCTTGGCCCAGCCAATGGCCAAACATAACTGAGTCGAAATGCCTGCCGTCTTCCGAGAGCACCACCAATTTGTCATAGGTTTTGAGTGCTTCTAGGACTTTACGGGCTTCAGTGTCTGGATCGCTATCTTTTATTTCTAAGAGCTCAACCTCAGGTAATCGCTGGGCATAGAGGCTAATGCCGTCTTTGAGCCAGCCTTTCTTAACTTTGCCCACCGCAATAATTTTGACTTTGGGAAAGCTCTGGCCCATCTGTTGTTAATGCTTTTTGGAAATCACACGTTAAAACCTACTCTACCGGTGTAGAGATAAACTCTGGTAGCGTTTCTGCTTCGGCAGAAAACGCGGCTAATTTTGGAAACTCCTCAGGCGTAATCACATCAGCTGTGTAGAGTTGGGTAAATCGCCAGGCTACGGCAATAGTGATATCTGGCTGCATGGGAGGGGTGCAGGTGAGTACATCAGCTGTCTGCTCTAGTTGGGCATAGGCGGCATGGAGCTGCTTGGCCACTCGCTCTAGCCAAGGTTGATGTTGCTTTTCGGTGGGCCGCAGGGTGCGCTCATAAACAATTTGCACCGTCTTATCACAGGCCATCAGGGCGAGGCCAATTAACTGCAGCGCTTGGGCGGTCTCGGGCATCAGACTGGTGGCTGAAATCCCTTCGATGTACTGCAATATGAGGGTGGAATCCACTAAGACGATGCCGTCGTCAGTAACTAGCGTGGGGGCTTTGACGGTGGGATTAATGCGACTAAACGCTTCGAAATCGCGAAATACCGAGAGAGACCTATGCTCAAACGGAATGTTTAATCGCTTTAGGGAAATAGCGACTCGTCTCACATAGGGAGAGTCGAGCATACCAATCAGCTGCATGGGCTACCAGGGGTCGGCAAACACTTCTGAGGGTAAAAGAGTCCTGGGACTACAGGGAATAACGGATATGTTTCTTTAGACGCTGAGTCCTAGCGCTATTTAGGTCTCGTCCGTGACATGATCAACGGCCCATCTAGCAGCTGCTAGACTGATGCGGGCTTGTTCCATGGGTGATAGGTCTGCCCACTCAATGTCGCGTACTGAGTTGATGGTGGCATCTAGAATTTCTTCTTGACCTCGCATGGCGTGGGCCAAGGGGCGTGCCATTACTTGCAGATCGGCGTCATCCCAGCCTGTGAGGGTATCGCGTACGCAAGCAATTAGCTGCTCTGCCAGGGGACGTCCCGTGATGACAACCTGGGTGGCTTTAGCTGTAATTTGCTCAATCACATCCTGGGACAGACGGCGGGCAAAGCGCTGTGCTAGGGCCTCCTGAATAGAAGGGCTACCCCAAAGCGTATCGAGCTGGGCTGAAAGTGTCTGCCAACCAGAGCGAGCTTCTTCCGCTGAAAGGGCTAGTTCATCGCCAGCGGCGGTAGCCTGATGAAAGTAGTCGGTAGCTTCGGCGGGGGCCCATGGGTAAGGCTGCTGAGGCGACAAAATTGCCTGCAGCATTTCCTGCTGAGCATTGTTTTCTGTGGATAAAGGCTGCTTGGATGAAGAATCGTTGTGGTTGACCATGGTAGTTTTACCCTCCCATAAGTTCATTGAGCTGTGACAGGAAGAGGATACAGGCTTGATTCCAAGTGTTCCGCATCTAATCGTTGAACTTGGAGCAAACTTACGCTAAAAGACGTAGGTTCGTATACCCAAACAGTGAAAATTTTTGCGATGCAGTTCTTTTGGGGTGTAATTTGCAGGGTATTTATGGCTGCACTGTGGGTTCAATCATAAATTCTAGCAAACAGCCATCGGAACTCCCAAAGCGTAGTCGCATGCCTGATGATAGGGGCACTTCTTGCCGATGAATTTGCTGCCATCCTTGGGCGCTGAGATAGTAAGTGCCATAGCGCGAGAAGTCACGCAAAAAATAGGTGGGTTCCGAGGTCTCAGCGGCGGCAGCGCGGCGATAGAAAATTTCGGCATGTTTGCTTGATACCCAAGGTTCCGCAATGACTAGATCGTTGTCGGGCAGTCGTCCTACCCGCATCAGACCTCGATAGATGGGCCATACTTTGCCTTCGCCGCCGATTTCTCGCAGGCTGATGGTGTGGGCGGCCGCCCGCCCGCCAATGCCGGAGTCACCGGGTAGCCGGGTGATATCTGTGGGCATGGGGGTGAGGAGCTCACCGTCAAAATCGGGGTGCATGTAGAGCACCGGTAGCGTCCAGGCTGGCTGGTTAAATTTGTAGAGGGTAAGCAGGTGCTGTCGTGCGATCGCAACTGCTTCATCCACGGGTTTTCGGTTAGCCAGTACCTGGGCAAACACCTGAATAAAGCTCAGGGCCTCCTCATCGGCAATGGAATCTCGCATGGCTAAAACGGCGGGCACTCCATGGTGTAGCAGGACTTCGGCTAGGCTGCTGCGGGGGATAGCCTGCTGGCCGCTGCGTTCTGGCTGGGCACCCCAGCAAGTATTAAACACCGCCAGTTTTACTCGACAGCGGGTGAGCACCTGGGCCAGTTCAGTGCCGTTGAGGGTGGCGTCCGGCTGTAAAAACAGCAGACCGCCATCGGGGGCAGGAATGCCGTGCCCCGCATAGAAAAAGACGTTGTAGCGAGAGCGTTCTAAATGCTGTATGAGTTCCGCCGGGGTTGGCTGTAGCAGTACATCCACCTGGCGGACCACCGGCCGACCGACCAGGGACTCACCGCGGCTTTCTAGAATATCTTTGAGGAGGGTGGCTTCTTTTTCGAGGCTGAGGGTGGCGGCAGCGCGGTCATCTAAGGCTGCACCGTCGTCATGGCCCACCACTAATAAAATTCTTAACCCATTGTCCAAGCCCCAGTCCGCCAGGGGATCGACGTCACTGGTGGTGCGGCTAAACAAAATTTGCTGGTTGAGCGCCACCGCCGGACGCCCAGGCTGAGCCTGCATGATTTCCCACGGCACGCTAATCAATTCTGGATCGCGCACCTCTAGCCGTAGTCGCATCACTGTGCTTTGACCCTGGGCAATTCCACAGCTGTGGTCGAGGCTACTCTGCACCGGCCCATCAAATAACCACTGCCAAAGATTCAGACCCAGGTGCTGCATCAACCGACTGCTGTAGCTGTTGGTCTGGGGCGTACTGGATGTATCGCCGCTATCCTCCAGCATGAGCTGGGGGACATAGGCTGACGGTATGTGGGGCACCTGGGGCAGCCCCCGCAGGGAAAACATTGACTGCCAGGTTTGCCACGCTTGGGACAGGGTATGGTTCCAGATCCGGTCGTGGTGGACGTGCCCGCCGGGATAGGGAGACTTGAGTACCCAGATGGCATAATGCTCCGGATCGGCAGCGGTGAGCCGATCGAGGGCAAGCCATAGGCACAGTGACTCTGAAGATGACATGGAGGCGGTCATAAACGTTTTGCCACAGTAAAAATAATCAAAATCAAGGGTGAACTACCCACTAGTTCGATGGACAGTTGAGCACTGGAGCCGTTCGCACAATTTGTGCCAACTGTGCTTCAAGTACCCAGCCTTCTGCCCCAGAGGTTAGTGACGTTGCTGCGGGTGGTGTGACAGTCAATGCTGAAGATCCAGCTTGGCTCTCGTCGAGATCAACAGCACATACCTTGAGCTTTACCCAACGGGACTGATCGGCGGCGGGATCTTGTCGAGTCAGGACCTGGACAATGGCCCCGTCTGGCAGCTGCCCTAGGGCATTATCATCGTCCTCGCTAGGCTGGGGTGTCGTCAACAGATCCACCGGCTCTAGCAGTTGCAGATAGCTCCTGGGGGTTAGGGAGGCAGGACTGGCCAGGGTATTATCGGTGATGCCTACGCTTTCGGTATTATCTGGATTGGGATTATTTTGAATGGTTTCAGACAGGTCCGGGGCGCGATTAGAGGAGGTGACCCCAGGACCTTCTCTGAAAAAAAACATGGTTGCTGCGGTTGCTGCCCCCAGTACCCCTGTTAACCCCAGAAGCAGAAGCCATGGGCTTTTGCCTTTCTGGGGTGAGGGCTGCTCTTGGGGAATTACCGGTAGCTGGGTTGGCACCGGCGGGTTGGGGCGAGACCGCTCGGGTGTCACTGGCTGGGTAGGCAGCGGCAGCGGCACTGCCACGGGTTTTAGGGGGTGAACCTGACCGGTAACGATCCCTACGGTGATGTTGTCATGGCCATTGTAGGTATTGGCCAGCTGCACCAGGTTGTTGACAGCTGCAGCCGGGGAGCTCTGTCCGGTTAAGACGGGCAATACATGGGTGGGCCAGAACTGCTCGACGCGATCGTAGTCGCTTAGTCCATCGGAGCAGAGGAGCAAAGCAATGTCTTCGTCTAAAATCAACCGCTGGACGACGACATGTAGCGCTGTGGAACTGGCCATGCCCAATGCCTGAATCAGGGCCCCTGTGCCCGGACGATTGGCGACATCGGCATAGAAGCCATAGCCCAGGCGGACTTCGCGCGCTGCGACATCATCATCGAAGGTAATCTGACGGCAGCTATTGGTGCTAATGCGATAGGCGCGACTGTCCCCCACGTGACCAATATAGATATGGACGCCGATGATCAGGGCCATGACCACGGTGGTACCCATGCGATCGCGGGCCTGACGCTGCCCCTGATCGTTGTGCTGGGAAATATTATCGTTGGCTTCACAGATGGCCTGTTCCATGGCCAGGGTGACGGTTTCTGGATCGTGGAGGGGCTGATCTGCAAGCCACTCTAGGAGGGGGGCTAGTTCTTGCTGGATGGTTGCGATCGCAAGCTGACTGGCCACATCGCCACCATCGTGGCCCCCAATGCCATCGCAAACTATTAACAGTAATGGTGGCTTGTGCTTTGAGTTAGCCTTGGGGCCAAGGATATGGGTTTGTTTGCTACCGCTGCTGGGATAGCAGGCGTCTTCATTGCGTTTTCGGCTAGGGCCTCGATCGGTTATCACCGATAGCTCGTACTCCACGCGATAACCGGCGGCAGCGGCGGCAATGGCCTGGTCCAAGCAACTTGTTAAAACCTCTGGGGCCGTAATGTCGCCCTCAATCAGGTATTTACACAGACCGTCTAAAAAGTCTCGAATAGAGGGTTGCGCTTGGGGAATTAGGGTCTGCCAGGATGCCCCCAAATTTCTGAGGGTAAAAGGCTGAGAATCGTAGGATAGCTCTAGCAAACGCACCAGGGAACCATGGACCCTCAAATAGCTGCCAAGCAGTAAACTACTGGCCACCTGCTGCTCTATAAAGTCGGGCCATAGGCCAGCGATTTGCCACAGCCAGTTGAGCTGTCTGAGGGGAGATGCCGTGGGCCAAGCTTCAGTGAGGGATGGCAGCAGACTTGGTTTATCATCCCCTGGAGCAATGGCAATGGCGGCGGCATCTAACAGCAGCATGGCATCGTCACCAGACCCTTTGCTGAGCAAGGTATAGGGCTGGGGAACATGGAGACTAAACGGGGCCAGCATTAGATAGGGCCAAACATTGGCCGGTACCGGGTCGGGCGATGTGGGTGGGGCTCCGGGCTCCGTATCCAGTACGATCCGCTGATGCTTCCACACATAACGTTCATCTAGCTGGTCTAGCGCCCCCTGACCCGCTGCCCACAAATAGTGATGGGGCACAAAGGTCTGACAGGACGCGCAGTTTTCGCTGCCCTCCGGATTACTGGCCTGACATTCTGGGTTTGGACACTTAATCACTCTCGGATACTACGCGGGGTAGGCCCATACTATAGTTGAGCACCCGGCTGCGAAGGTTATAGCTAATCTGGCCCGATTGCAGTAACGTTCTGACAAAGTGCTCCAGGTCAGAGCCGATGCGACGCAGGTTGTAATCGGTTAAGGCTTCGCCAGCGGCAGCATCGACCAATCGGTCAAACTCTTTGTAGACCTGCTGTAGGGCAGCATCGGACCAATTAAACTCATTGTCAGGATCAACATCTAGGGTGAGCTGGCTCTCGCTGGGCACAAGCTCGTTATTCTCAATCTCTCCTGCAAAGATGTGGATATGGCGTGTGGTGGACTTGAGCTGCATGGATTGGTTGGGTGTTTTTAAGACGCCTACATTGTAAACGTTTCCCCGCAAACGCTTCCTAGGGTACTTTTTAGCTTTGTTCTCAACCTATATAGTTTACCTATGTCTCTAGTGTTCAAGGTTTATGGCCAGGCTCGGCACCCCCGGCAATCCCAGCGATGACGGCCTACCTAAAACTATGGCTGATACGCCATGGGGAATCCCTGGGCAATATTGATGGGCGTTTAGAAGGACAAATGTCTACGCCCCTATCGGCGAAGGGGCAATGGCAGTCTAGCCAGTTAGCGGCCTATCTAAAACACCAGGGCTCGCCCAGCCAGCTTTATAGCAGTCCACTGCAGCGAGCGGTCGAAACTGCCCGCTATTTAGAGACCGATCAACCTCTACAGCTAGTGGCGGATCTCCAGGAGCTGCACCAGGGAATTTTGCAAGGGCTGACTTGGGCCGAGGCCAACCATCGCCATCCCCAACTGTGTGCGTCGCTGATAAACTCCTTGGACTATCAGCCTGTCCCTGGGGCCGAAACCCTGGTGGCTGCCCATGCACGGGCGGTCCACTGGTATCAGACCCTCTGGCAGCGCCATGTCCCTGGGGATGTGGTGTGGATGGTTACCCATGGGGGCTTTATGCAGCAGCTGATTAGGGTGATTTTAGGATGCGATCGCACCTGGCAAATGCCCATTCGTCATACCGCCCTGTTTGAGTTTTGGCTGCTCGGGCCAGTCCATAGCAAAGGCAGCCAGCACAATCCAGAATGTTGGAAAATTCTAAAGTTCAACGAAACGCCCCATTTAGATAGGCCGATGTGAGCAGCCGTAGGCTCAATCCCCCCGGATCCAGGTGTTAGATTTTTTCGCTACGGCCAACAAAGATGTTATGTCCGGAGCATGTCTAGAAAGCTATGGATGTTACTAAAAGGCGCTGATGCTAGGTGCTTAATAGGTTGCGAGGCATCGTCAAGAATACGGAACTTGTGACCCAGATTGAAAGGTCATGACATTTTTGAGGTAACCTTGATTTCCAGACGTTGGAACATCCTATGTGACCAGATGTCAACCTTAATCGGGTAGCCTACCCTTTTGGGATGATTGCAACGATAGTCTCGTGGAGACTGTTTTCATGTCTACGACTACACTCACCGATGTTAATGATGTTTTTGGGCAGGCCCAAGAGGGCAGCGTTGCGGCCATTATTCAAATTCTCAACGAGCGGCTAGCGGATAACGGTATTCGTACCCGTGCCGTATTTATTGATAATGTGCTTCAGCTATTATGTGAAGCCCCCACCAATGAACAGCTTGAGAAGTCAGTGGTGGTGGAGAATATTCGAAAAATTCTAGAAACCATCTCACCTCGGCGCATTCGGCGGGTCAAGATCAACAGCCGTTTGGTGCAAGAACAACAGCTGCTGTGGTTTGAAGAAATCAACCGCGATCCAGACAGTCATCTGCTGTGGGCAGAAATGATTACGCTTAAGCAACCCCATCTGCTCAAGCGGGTTGCCCGCGATCTTAGACGCCCTAAGATGCGGGGGAATATGCCTGAGGGCGCGTCTAAATCAGACCTTCGTCAGCGTAAGTCATTTCTCAGTGGCATCATTGGTGGCCTATCCGTAGCTTTACTCGTTTTAGGCGTAAGTATTTGGGCCTACAGACAGCGTTTCGATCCATCTATTTCTTCTGCTGTTGGCTCTACCCCAGACCAGGTGACACCGGCTCAGTCAGCACCGGACCAGCTGCCCCTGCCCGAATCCTATGATTCGTTTGCTCGAGCGGTGCGTATTGCCGAGCAGTCAGCTAAGGATGGTCTGGTTGCCCAAACATCGGCCGACTGGTTATCCCTGGCAGCTCGTTGGCAGCAAGCCTCGGATCTTATGGCTGAAGTGCCCGCCTCAGATGAGCGCTATGCCATTGCTCAAGATCGGATAAATGCTTACAAGTCCAATAGCGAAAGCCTTTTGAAAAAAGCCAGACAGACAGATTAATGGGACTAGATTAATCTGCCGTCCGTTAGTGGCATAGCGATATTGTCGTTTCCAAAGCGCTTGCATCTGACCCGTGCTTGGCTCGCTCAGATGCAAGCGTCATGGTCTGTTCCCATCATTGCAACCACACAGATTTTATAAGTTGCCATTACGCCTGGGTTCATAAAACACTGTTTCTATTGGTTGGGAGTAGGCAGATATGTTCGAGAGAGTTTTTGGTTGTTCATACAGTTCTGTTGCCCCCTTGCTGCCAAATCCAACTATTGACTCAGTCTGGTTAGAAAACTGATAAAACCTATCCTTCTGGAGATGATAGGTTGTTTGATAAAGTGTCTTTTCAACACCATTGATAGTCAACAAGCTAGGCTGTTCTATCCCCTGAGATGGACGATAAAAATAGTCTCCAAAAGATTGTTCTTGCCTGAGCCAAGACTGAGGTTTTGACTGTGGCAATCCATATTGTAAAAGCGGTATAGACTGGGACTGAAACATTTCCGAAGACTGATAGGATAGCTGTGGGTTGTCGCTCGCTAGCATCAGATTCTGCTGCCAGTTGTCTACCAGGCTGCTGCCATCAAAGCCCATTGCCCGCTGAAAATGCCATAGGCCTCCTTGTAAAAAGAAAAAGGCCAGATAAAAATGAGCATTTGCCAACCAGATGCGCGTAGTATATCCCTCTGTCAAACTTGGCTGCACTGCAAAATAGCGTGGTAAAAACGACGATTGCAGTTCTAAGGTAGGACCATAAAACTCTTCTGGATAAGCTAACGTGTTAAACCCACAGTAATATGAAGCCGCAAACCCTGCTAAGGCAATGCCAAATAGGGAATACGACAAGATACCGTCCCCTGAAAAGATAAAGACCCGCTTTACCCATTGAAAGGGCGGTACCAAAATATGCCAGGTGCCCCCTGCAATAAGCAACACAGCCACATAAATATGGCCACCGACTAAGTCTTCTAGCGTGCTGACATCAAACAGATGAGTTTTGTAGTCCCAAATAGCCGCTGGGGCAAGTGTGGGTGACGTAATTAGTCGAACCTCCCCTAAGTTGCCATCATACAGACCGCCAAAAAACTGTGCCTTAGCAACGAGCAATAGTGCTCCCAAGCCTAAGAAAATGAGATGATGCCCTAAAATAAAACCTAGTTTTCGAGCGTCTTGCCATTCAAAATGAAACTGAGCTGCACTTCCGGACACTCCTTCTAAGCTAGCCGGTAGCCGAGTGCGATGGAAATAGGCTCCCGCTGCTAATACAACAGCAGCCACTATATGAATGACACCGATCTTAAACCAAACAGAGGTATCGATAATTTCACCGCCTGAACCAATCCCCCATCCCTCAGCTGCCAGATGGGGCAATAAAATCAATCCTTGGGTGTAGAGTGGTTTATCGGGAGAAAATACAGTCAGCTCGAATAGGGTGAATGCTCCAGCCCACAGCATGATCAGCGCTGCTTGAGCAACATGAGCCACAATAAACGTATTAGAAAAGTCGATAAATCGAGCATTGCCCGACCACCAGGCAGTCTGTTCCTGGTTTTTATTAGAAGCGTACATGGCAAAAAGTTGACTAAAACAATAGTTCTAAGGCAGGCCTACCTTGATACGTAGGCCTTTTAGCTTAGACGCCGGACCTTAGCCTAAACCGGCGATGATATGGTCAATATAAATGCCCATTTCTTGGCCAGCTTCACTGCCTACTCGTTCAGCAACAACATCCTTCATAGCCTGTAACGCTTGAATGGTGGATTCAATCGGTACGCCCAGAGATGAATAGGTATCCTTTAAACCAGTTAAGATGCGCTCATCTAGAATGGACGCATCAGCCGCCAGCATGGCGTAGGTAGCGTAGCGTAAGAAGTAGCTTAAATCTCGCAAACAGGCGGCATAGCGTCGAGTCGGGTACATATTGCCGCCAGGAAGCGTAATGTCTCCATAGAGGAGACTTGCTTCTACAGTTTTGCCAATAATACTGGCAGCACTTGACCCAATTAAACCAGCGGCTTTGACACGCAAGGCCCCACTTTGGAAATATTGCTTCAGGTTATCGAGAGCTTCACCCTCGATATAACTACCTTGTTCATCAGCCGGATTAATAATGGATGTGATCGTATCTTGCATGGTGATTATTGTTTGCTAAAGGAAAGACTATTTTCAAGCTTCAATCTGCTCTAAAAGATTTAAACGGTCTAAATCTTAAAAAGCGCGCACAAGCTGATCGAAGTATGGTCGAGCCAATGCAGCTTCTTCAGAGCTTAAGAGACCCATAGCAACCTCTTTCAAGCAGCCCATGGCGATACGTAAATTAGCCAGGGGGACCTGTAGAGAGACATACATATCGCGCATTCCATCTAGACCAATATCTTCTAGAGGCTTAGCATTACCGGCCAAGAGGCAGTAGCTGACTAGACGTATGTACCATCCTTGATCGCGCTGGCAAAGGGCCGTTCTTTTGTCGTCACCTCTGTTACTAGGCGTATTGGGACACTGAGCCCAGAACCGCTTGCTGCCTTCATCAACAATCTTCTGTTGGTTAGTGGCTAATTTTTGAGCAGCACTCAGACGGATACTACTATTGCTGAAATAATCTTGTAGTTGGGTTAGCTCAGCATCACCTGGAAATCGGTTAGCGCGGTCAGATTGAGCAATCACTTTTGCTACGACACTCATCAACAAATCCTCTTCTAAATAGACGTATCTAATTTACGTAAAGCTATAGTTAGAACTAGGGTTCCAACCATAGAAAAAACGGAATAATCAATCAGAAATTGCTAAAAGCAACGAAAGAATTAAAGATTTGCTGAAAGCAAACCTTTTCTTGTCTCTTAGAATAAACATCTTCAGCTAACCGGAAATAACAGCTTAAAAGCTTCACAGCTGATTAAGTCCTACCCGATAAGCTATAAGGAATCGGTGCTGTTGTGGATTATTTAAGTTGTTATTTTTAGGATGCGAAGATACTTATCCTATCGAGCCTGACCTATCTACAGAATATGGGGCAGATAAGCCATTGCTGCTCGCTTACTTTCAAAAGGATAAAATCTGAAGACCACTATTTGATAGTTCTCCTAGTAAACTAAATACATAAGTTTACACAAGTTTAAAAACGTTTTTTATGTGGTGAAGAATTTTAGGGTTTCTGCCTTTTGAGTCTCTATGGTTATCAAAGGTAGACTTAATGGATGTGGATTAAGCTGATTATTTGAAGGATGTTTTGTGCAGTTTTCGTGCAGTTCCTGTCTATTTAAATAAAATGTTAGAAAACTGTTGGTGGGTCTGCTCAGATCTCCTTAGCAAGAAAAGGGTGGTTGGATATAGTCAGCTTGGTGGAGGGATTTTAATAGGTAGCTTGAAACAGCTTTAATGCCAGTGTGAAAAGGGCCAATAACAGTTTTTTCTTTGATCTTTCCTTGATGCCCCTTGAGTGTTTTGCCACTGACCTCATCCTGAAAATACTTAAGCTCTCTATTGACTTGGGTGGTGATTGCAATCTAACCGAATTGTTGTCGCAGAATTAGCGATCGCATGTGATAACGCGTCAGCATTCCGATACTAATCACACCTGTCTGATAAATCGAATTGAGTAGTCCGAGGATTTAATATTGGCACCAGACTGACTCCAGGTCCAAGTCTGGTGCAGGCTGGTTTTTTCACCAGGCTGTCTGGTTGCAGCTATATGAGAAAGCGTTATCACATTCGTCGTGTATGGACTGCGAACCCGTCGCAATTCATCTTGCTGACTCAGGAGGTTAGTTAAGATGTGATTCAGCTTATCCTGGCGAACTCATCGAACTTCAATATGATAAGACAGCTGGAGGTCCGTTGCCGATGACCTGCCTAGACCCGCTGACGAGGTCCTGTCTCAACATGTGTCGAATTCACCTGTCTGGAGCCTGGAGTATTCAGGGATAGATCAAGCGGGGGCATTGCTGATTTTGGGGATGAGCCGATCTGTAAAATCTGCAGTTTGTCGATACTTGGCAGATGGGAGCATCTCAAGTAGCAGCGCCAGGTTTTTTACTAAGGAATTTGGCATTTGCTTTAATAACAGATTTATATCTGGTATTTTTTGACAAGCCTCCAACATTATTTCCCCAGGTATGCCCAAAGTTGTTTCGATACATTCCTATCGAGGCGGTACTGGTAAATCCAACTTTACTGCTAACTTAGCGACCACTATCGCCCTCCAGGGTAATCGCGTCGGCATTGTCGATACGGATGTACCTTCCCCCGGTATCCATAACCTATTCAGCCTAGAGCCCGAACACACCCATAAAACCCTGAATAACTATCTTTGGGGGGAAACTGCTATTGAAGATGCCGCCTATGACGTGGGCGAAAAATTAGGTGTGGCTGGCGATGGCAGACTCTATTTGGTTCCAGCTAGTGTCAAAGCCGATGACATCGCCCGCATCCTTAAGGATGGCTACGACGTTAGGCTAATGAACGATGGGTTTCGTAGCCTGGTCAAGGCGTTAAAGCTTGACTATCTATTTATCGATACCCACCCAGGTCTGTCAAAGGAAACCTTTTTATCCATTGCTATTTCCCATGTGCTGATCTTGATTCTGCGCCCAGATAAACAGGACTATCAAGGCACGGCGGTGACTATGGATGTGGCCCGACAGCTCAAGGTGCGTAAAATGCTGCTGGCCATTAATAAGGTCTACAGCAGCTTAAATGTGGACGCCCTCAAGCAAAAAGTGGAGGAAACCTACGGGGAAGCTGTGGCGGGTTTGTTTCCTCTGTCTGAGGACATCGTCCAGCTGGCAAGCGAAGGGGTGTTTTGCGTGAACTACCCGAAACATCCAATCAGTCAAGAATTTCGTAAGGTCGCCCAGCAAATTGTAGGGGATTAGTCAGGATGTCAGATATTGGAGATTTGCAGTCCCTGGCCAGTTCTATTACGGCGGTTACGTCACCGTTTCGTAACTATTTGACAGAGCTGCACGAAACGTTTCAAGCCATCAAGGACGGGACCGTGGCTGACTATATTCCTGAGCTGGCGCTGGCTAAACCTGAGTGGTTTGGAATTTGTGTGGTCACTAAGGATGGTCAGGTGTTTGAAGTGGGGGAGTGCGACCAGCTGTTTACGATTCAGTCGATTTCTAAGGCCTTTGTGTTTGGTTTGGCCCTAGAAGATCATGGGCGAGACTATGTAAATAGCAAGGTGAGTGTGGAGCCTACCGGAGAAGCCTTTAATGCCATTGTGCTGGATGAGGCGACTAATCGACCCTATAACCCAATGGTAAATGCGGGTGCGATCGCAACTACAGATCTAATCCAAGGCAGCAGCAGCACCGAACGGCTTAAACGCATGCTGGATATGTTTAAGCGCTATACCGGTCGAGACCACGACATCAATGTCCCCGTCTTTTTATCCGAAAAGGCCACCGGTTATCGCAACCGGGCCATGTCCTACCTGATGCTGAACTTTGGCATGGTGGGCGACAAAATTGATGAAACCCTGGATCTATACTTTCAGCAATGCTCGATTATGGTCAACGCTCATGATTTGGCCATGATGTCCGCCACCCTGGCCAACGGCGGTATCAACCCCGTGACCAAAGAACGTGCCATTGATGAGCGCTATGTCCAGGATGTGGTTAGCGTCATGCTCACCTGCGGCATGTACGATGCCTCCGGCGAATGGGCCTACCGAGTGGGGATGCCGGCCAAAAGCGGCGTGGGCGGCGGTATTTTAGCCGTTGTGCCCAACCAGCTGGGCATTGGCACCTTTTCACCACCGTTAGATGCCAAGGGCAACAGCGTTCGAGGGATCAAGGTGTGCGAAGCTCTGGCCAAAGACTTCGGGTTACACCTATTTAACGCCGCCAAGCCCGAACGAGAGCTACAGGCCTGGATTGATGGTAACGATGTTGATAGTTGGTAGTTGGTAATTCCCAATGAACCCATCAGCCCGATTAGCTGTCCGACAGCAGCTATGCGACAATCTGCCCCTAAGAGTGGTCTTGATTGTGCTGTTTGTTGGCCAAATTGTGGGAGTCGTCGGTCTAGTAGGCTACCTATCCTTTCGCAACGGTCAAAAGGCTGTGAATGAGCTAGCTACCCAGCTACGCCATGAGGTCACTGCCCGGATTGAACAAGAACTGCAAAGCTACTTTGAAATTCCCCATGAAATTAATCGACTCAATGCCAGCGCCTTTGCCAGAGGCATGCTAGATGTAGAAGGGGCAAGTTTTGGCGAAAGTCAGCTCTATCAGCAGATGCGGATTGCTCCAACCATTGCCCTTGCCTACTGCGGTAGCGCCCGACAGGGTGAATTCTTTGGCGTGTTGCGCTCTCCCGAGACTGGTGCGCTACAGCTCACCTACAGCAACCCCGCCACCCAAAAACTGCGTCGATACTACAGATTAGATATTCGAGGAGAGCGTACCAGTTTTCTATGGCAGGCCGATACCCCCTACGATTCTCGCGAACGGCCTTGGTACAAGGCGGCGGCCTTAGCTGAGCGGCCTCAGTGGACCGATATCTACATTGCGTTTACCACCGGACTACCCAACATTACCGCCAGCCAGCCAGTGTACGATCGCTCCGGTAAAGATATTCTGGGGGTGTGTGCAGCTGATGTGGTGCTCCCAGAAGAATTTAGAACTTTTTTACAGAGCCTACAAATTGGCCAGACCGGTCAGGCCTTTGTACTCGATCGCCAGGGTCAGCTGATCTCCAACTCCACCGATGAACCGCTGATGGTGAGCGATGGGGACACTGCCACACCCCTGCTAGCTATCAACAGCAGCGATCAGCTGGTGCAAGAGACGGCTCGCTACCTCACCCAGCGATTTGATGGATTTACTGACTTTACTGAAGCTCAGCAGCTACAGCTACAGCTCAACGGTAAACGCCAGTTTTTAGAAGTGCTGCCATTTCAAGATGGATTTGGTCTCGACTGGTTGATTGTTGTCGTGGTGCCCGAGACTGATTTTATGGGGCAGATCAATGCCAACACCCGCAACACTATCCTGCTGTGTGGGCTAGCGCTGCTGATTGCCATCGTTCTGAGCGTGCTCACCGCCCGACGCATCACCCGTTCTCTTCTGCGGGTGTCCCAAGCCTCCGATCGTCTAGCCCAGGGCCATCTTGACCAGCAAGTAAAGTCTAGCTTTATTGCCGAAATTGACACCCTGGCCAACTCGTTCAACAAAATGACCCGACAGCTAAAGCAGTCCTTCGAGGCTCTGCGCATTGCCGAAGAGAACTACCGCAGTATCTTTGAAAATGCTCTAGAGGGCATCTTTCAATCTAGCCCCGAAGGCCGCTTTATCAATGTCAACCCGGCCCTGGCCAACATCTATGGCTATAACTCTCCCCAGGAGATGCTCGACAGCATCACCAATATCGGTAGCCAGCTGTACGTCAATCCAGAAAGACGGGCAGACTTTCAAGAGAAAATCAACCAGCAAGACAGTATCTCAGGGTTTCAATATCAGTGTTATTGCAAAGACGGCAGTATTATCTGGACCCAAATTCATGCCCGCATCGTCCGTGCCTCCAGTGGCCAGGTGCTTTACTACGAGGGCATCGTCCAGGACATTACCGAACGCAAACGCCGCGAAGACGAGCTCAAACGTCAGCTGGCTGAACTCAAAATAGAAATTGATCAGCAGCAGCGGCAGGAAGAAGTCGCTACCCTTACCGCCAGCAGCTACTTTCAGGAAGTACAGCAGGAAATAGCCGAGGTTAATCTAGATGAATTTTGGAGCTGAAGATCCTAGAACGGTCGTAGCCAAGATCACTCAATACTCACACCTTTAAAGGTGGCCGCCTTAGGTTTTGTCGCCACTGGTGCATCCTTAATTTGCTGGGTGCGCAGACGATGCTTTTGAAAATAATTTTGCCACTCGTGGGGGGCGTTTAAGGTCTCACCGCCATGTTGGGTAAGGCGCTTGCGTACCTGGCAGAGCACAGGGGTATTGACACAGGCTCCAGAGATGATGACCTGTCCTTTTGTCAGTGCTGGTAGCTCCTTGAGTAGCTCTCGTCCCGCTGCTTCCACCCCATACTTGAGACTCTCCTGGTCCACCGGGTTAACAATGCGCATCAAAAACTGGCTCATGCATTGGGAAAGCACGTCAGAGTCCAGCTTGCCCGGTCGCTGGGTAATCAGCCCCACCCCCAGGCCAAATTTACGACCTTCGCTGAGGATGGTTCGCAGCACTGCTTTACATCGAGAGGGTTCTTTAGCTGGGGCAAAGCGGTGAGCTTCTTCAACCAATACAAATACGGGAAAGGGCAGATAGTTTTCGTCCCCTTCCTCAATTTTGTCTCGGGCCGTGTTGATGCGGGCATGGTAGCTCTGGCGCAGCACCGCCGCACAAATTACCTGCTGCTCCTCCTGGCTGATTTCGTTCATCTGTAATACGGTTACCTGCCCCGGCTCAAACAGATCCCGGGGAGCCATGTGGTTCACCTGGTGAAAATAGGGAGAGCGGGCTAGACGATCCAGCTTCCATTCCAGGGCTGGGGCCGATGAACCCACCTTGTCATTGCCCTCGTCATCGGCGGTGGTATCGGCTTCGTAAACCGCTGCAATCAGGTCATTTACATTCCAGCGGTAGTCACCCCGCTTGTGTTTCCCCAAGATGGTAAATGCCTTGTTGAGAATTGACTGCTGACGATCGCTCATCTCGGGCAGCAGGGTAAGAATGTCGTAATAATCCAGGGACGACATGCGGATCTGAATATCGTCAGGGGTGAGAATCTGGACCTTGGGGGCATAGCCGTCGCTATCTTGAAAGGAGGGGTGACCCCGCATTTCTGACAGGGTGTTGTACTCACCGTGGGGGTCAAAAATGAGAACCGCTGCGCGGTTGTAGGGCTGTAGAAATTCTTCGATCAGGACACCGGCGGTGTAGCTTTTGCCGGAACCCGTACCGGCAAGAATTGCCATGTGGGTACTGACAATTTCTTTGACGTCTAGAGCCACAGGGACAGCACCCCCAGCGCGCAATAGCAGAGAGCCGATTTGAGCTGAGCCCACATCCCCCGGCTGCTTTTTATTAACGACCTGCTGAAGACGGCCGTCGGCGACGATGCAAACCTTAGACCCTGGTGTGGGGGTAATCCGTGGATTGATAAAGCCTAATGCCGGGTGGAAGTAGCCAATCACATCCACCGTGACTTCATAAATCTCTGGATTGGGATAGGCAAACCCGATCAATGATGCGATAGTGTCGGGGCTAATTTGAGTGTCGGCAAAGAGACGGTCGGGTAAATGATCGATCAGCCGCCGGTCAGAAATTTTGCCGAGAATTTCCCAGGTTGCATCGCTGTCACTGGGGTCTGGGACCTCGTAGAATACAAACTCGCCAATCTTGACCTGGCGATTATCGGCGGTAATAAAGAGATATTGGTTGCCATCTTCGCCGGGGCCTTTGACGGTGCCGATGACCGGATTTGATTGGGCCAGTGAGGTCATAGTGGTGCGATCGCATCAGCGCTGGCTGATCGCCAGCCAACATCACCCACTATAGTAAACCTGTATTGCTGAAAAGCAATCGTAGATTTGGTGGCTGAAAAGCAATCCTAGATTTGGTGGCTGAAAAGCAATCGTAGATTTAGTGGCTGAAAAGCAATCCTAGATTTAATGGCTGAAAAGCAATCCTAGATTTAGCGCTTAAAACATAACCCCATTTTTTATTTCTGTCCGCAGTAACGTCCTGAAAAGCACTGCAAACGATGGTAAGAAAGGGAGAACGGCCTCGTAGCACAGCCTCAAATAGAGGTATGCACGATGGCACGTTCTCCATGGGGGACATGGAAAATGACGAATAGGCTATGGCGGAGTTCCCTAACGGTATTCACGAGCATCCGGCAAAATAACCATGGCATCACCAAACGAATAAAAACGATAGGCCTGGTTGATCGCCTCCTGATAAAGATCCATCAGCCGTTGACGACCTACGAGAGCGCTGACCAGCATCAGTAGGCTAGAACCCGGCAGGTGAAAATTGGTGATTAAACCATCGATCACCTTCCATTGATAGCCAGGGTAAATAAATAGGTTCACAGGCCCCTGGTAGGCCCTGAGCTGACCCTCTTGGGTGGCGACTCCCTCCAGGGTGCGAATGGTGGTGGTACCCACGGCAAACACATGGTTTCCCCTGGCTTTGGTTTCTACAATCAAATCCACCGTAGTTTGGGGTAAATCTACCCATTCAGAATGCATTTCATGGTCAGTAATGGCCTCGGCTTCTACGGGGCGGAAGGTCCCCAGGCCTACGTGTAAGGTGACTTCAGCCCGCCGGATGCCCTTTTGTTCAAGGGCGTCGAATACGTCTGGTGTGAAGTGCAGACCGGCGGTGGGTGCGGCTACCGCCCCAGGGTGTTGGGCATAAATGGTTTGGTATTGGTCTGGTTTTGCCTGGGAATCATGGATATAGGGAGGCAAGGGGACTTCCCCTAACGATTCCATCAGCTGGTCTACGGGGGTGTCTGTCATGGACTCAAAGGTGAGCAATCGACCGTTAGTGTTGCGATCGCACGCCTCAACATGGGCCTTGAGCAACGGGTTTTCTAAATCTGGTCCAAAGTGAATCCAGCTACCTGGTTTGAGGCGTCGTCCTGGTTTAACCAGCGCTAGCCATTGGGGCGGACGAGGTTCTAGTAATAAAACTTCAACCTTTGCCCCACTTGGTTTGTATCCATACATCCGTGCTGGAATTACTCGCGTATTATTGATAATGATCAGATCCCCAGCACACAGAAACCTGGGCAAGTCTCTAAAATGAGCATGTTGACATTCGATCCTTGATGAAACAACCATCAATCGAGATCGATCTCGAGGGGTGATGGGCTCCTGGGCAATTAGGCTTGTGGGTAGTTCATATTGATAAGCCGCTAAGGAATAATCATCGTTCGTTGGGTATTGGTTGGTGGAATCGTTGCTATGATGCGGCGGACGGCTGCTAGATTGGGGCATGGGACAAAGGAACAGCGGGCAAATAACCGTTGATTTTTTGATAAAGGCATCTAATTAGCGTTACGCAGCCGATTGATTTAATGCCAGACTATTAACCAGATGTTCTGTGGATCGGCTGCCTACATGGTTTAAGTGAGATTCAAACGATCTAGACTGTAGCACCGCTTTATACCTATGGATTACGTTTACTATCTATCCAATGCCAGTCTTGTCCTACGGGTTGTTGAACGACTACACCGCCTCACTCAGCTACCGCTAGAGTTCGTCAGTGTGATCCACCGTATCGATGGCTGGATTGTTCGGATCAGATTGCATGAGAGCGTGTCTGCTGATGTTGCATCCAATTTTCGAGCCTTTTTAGACGAAGTTGGCGGCCGTTCCACCCCCGGTTATCGCATTCGTATGGCCCTCTGGGGGTTAGAGACAGGCCAATCAGCGGTGGATGTAATGCGCCGCTACCAGGTGGCCGTTGTTTCCCATGGCAAGCCAGACCGTTACGAAATCGAAGAATTTCGCAAGCAGTTTGTGGAAGGGTTGGGTTACTGCCCTGAAACTCTGGCATAGGCAGCCCTACATGTGCCCCCCTATGTGTAAGAAGATTGGGCAATGCCCAGCTTGCAGAATTTAGCCAGCCCCTGCAATCGCATTCACCAAATAGTCTTGTAGTACCAGATACCGCTGCCCGTCAGGCAACGCTAAGTGCGCCTTTGCCGGCTGGGGCTTTACTGGATGACAGCTGACTAATGCCACATCTAATCGGCATGGCAGCTGAGCCAGGTGAGGATGGCGAGTCAAAAATAATCGTGCGGTGGTTCGAAGTTTTTGCTGCTTTGCTAGCGTAATGGACAGTAGGCCATCCAGGTCCCAATTGCCGCGACTCCGAGTTTTGACTTCAACAAATGCCAGCATTGGGCTGCTGAGGTTTCCCCCTTGGGCGTTGTAACCTTGGGCGACAAGATCTAACTCGCCCCAGCGGCAGTGCCAGCGCTGATAAAGGATTTCCCAACCCTGCTGGGTAAGCCAGTTCTGTACCAATTGTTCCCCATAAATTCCCAGGTCTTGGTCCGCCATGATTAGAACGAGTCATCCTCTGGCTTAGGATTCCCCGGGGGGTGAACTTCAAATCAAGTGCCGTCACTGACCGATTAAAATTGTTCAAAAACTGGGTACCATGGGCACACATCCCTGGCGCAACACCCGACCGTTATGAGCCGCAAATTAAAAGCAGACATCCACGCAGAGTATCAGGAAGCATTTGACCGGTGTACGGTGCGTTCAGAGTCTTTGGGGCTGGCGCAAGGGATTGCCAAGCGGATGGTGGATTTGCGATCGCACTATGACGCCGTTGAGAAAAAAACCACCGTACCCTGGTGGTTTGCCGGCATTTTGCACTACAAAGAATGGAATTTTCGAGAGCCTGCCCTATTTGAACAGACCGTTGCTGAGGTGTTGATCGCCAAAAAATACCATCAGGCCACCACGCGTACATTAGCCGCCTATCTCTGGGGATTTGACCTGTGGAATGGTTTTCAAGACGGTTCGGGTATCCAGTCCGTCTGGGTTTGGGGGAGCACGAATGTCTTGGCAAAGAAAACGCCCCAAATGGGAGCAGCCGGAATTCTAAAGCACCTGCACAAGCAAGGTCTGGTAAAAGCTAGTGCGTCTCCCCAGCCTGCCAAATCCGTAGCGAGTGTCAAAGCAGCCGCCAAAGCTGCTGTAGCCAAAGCCTCTGTAGCCAAAGCCTCGGTGGCCAAAGCAGCCGCCAAGCCCGCTAAAAAAGGTAAAAAGCTGCCCGTCATGTATTTCTCCCAGCGTGATAACGCTGCCCAAGCCCACCGCACCTGCAATACGGCCAGCTGCTGGATGGGGGCGCTATATATGAAAACAGCCCTTTGGGAAGCCTGTGGTGAGGACCCAAACGCCGATCTTAACTTCTATTTACCAAAGGTAGAAGCCTATGGCGACACCACCGATCATGGAGCCCAAACCAATGCGCTATCAGGTCTGGGGGTGAAGTCTGAATGGCACACCACCCTGACCATGGAAGATGTGAAGGCCGAACTGAATGCTGGTCGTCCAGTGGTGCTTGGTGTGTTGCACAAGGGCCATGTGAGTTCTCCTCGAGGCGGAGGGCATATGATTTTGGCCGTGGGCTATGACGATACGGGGATGTTTATTCACGATCCCTATGGAGACATGGATTTAGTCAACGGTGGCTATCCTGGCTCCACCGACGGGGCCTTTCGCCACTACAGCTACAAAAATCTGGGGGCTCGCTTTGAGGTGGACGGTCCTAGCACCGGCTGGGGACGGATCTTCAAAGGCAGCCGTGCTTAATCGGCTCTCCTAAGACTCTTTAGAATAAAGGGCCGGGCCCGGTTTACTGATCTAACTGGCCGTAAAACTCCCCAACCCAGGGTAGACTCGCCAGGTCTTCAAAAGCAACCTGGCGTTCTTTCTCAAGTTCAGCAATGCGTTTTTTCTCGGCATAGCTTTGTTTTTGGTAATAGGCACATTCATTAGGGTGGGTTTCTAGGTCGGTTTCTTCCCAGAGCTTTAGGAAATAGCGATAGCGTTTTTCGCACAGGGTTTTTTCCATGCAGGCGACCGATGCGCGAATGATTAACGGAGCCCGGAGAATGTCTCGCTGGGTTTTTTCATCTAGATAGAGCAGATGATGGACCTGGGAGAGCGGTCCGGTGGATTCAGATGCCAGGTTGCGTAGTTGTTCCAATAGCGCCACCGGTGATGTTTCTGTTTGGGCCTCGTCCGCTAGCTGCCACTGCAGCATCATGCGCCACAGGGCACGATGGTGGGAAAAGCTCAGTTGCAGATCTCGTTCTTCTAGGGCCTTTTGAATTTCTGGGCGGTTGTTGGGAATGTGGATATACACCCGCAGCAGCCAACCCTCAGCTTCTTCGAGGGCACTTTTTTTGATGGCGATCTTAACGTTTTTGGGGGAGTCGTCTGGTGAGCGGCGTTGACGACGGACCTGGGCGAGAAAGTTTTCCGCCAGTAGGGGGACCAGGCGAGCATCGCCCTGGCTAAAGATTTCGGCGCAGTGACGGAGGTAATGGGTGCGGGTGTCGGCGTTGGCAATATCCGCCAGCAGTTTGACAATATCCTGAGAGCCCTTTTGAAACTGGTCGGCCTGTTTAAGATCAACATCTTGCAGGGTTTGTTGAATTTGCCAGTCGAGCCATAGGGGGGCGGCCTCCACTAATGCCGTGTATTCATCAGAGACATGGGTGCGCAGATAGTCATCGGGGTCCTTACCGTCAGGAATGTTGAGAATCCGTAGCTGCACATCCCCCCGGTGGGCCATTTCAGCCACTTCCCCAATGGCTCGCTGGGCCGCTTTGATACCGGCGGCATCGGCGTCAAAGTTAAAAACGATTTGTTTGGACTCGGTGTAGCGCAGTAGCTGACGCACCTGACCTGCATTGAGGGCCGTGCCCAAGGATGCAACGGCATTGGTGATACCGGCTGCATGGAGGGCGACCACATCAAAGTAGCCTTCTACGACGATGGCGCGGTCTTGCTTCGCAATTGCCCCCTTGGCCTTATCTAACCCGTACAGGGTTTTACTTTTATCAAACAGCTCTGTTTCTGGCGAGTTGAGGTATTTGGGTTTTGCATCGCCCAAACAACGGCCCCCAAAGCCAATAATCCGTCCGTTGGGGTCGTGGATAGGTACCATCACTCGATCGCGAAAGCGGTCGTAGTAGCCCGTGCCGTTTTTGTTGGGGACGATCAGCCCCGCCTGCTCCACCAGCTTGACTGAATAATTTTTTTGCTCGATAAGATAGCCATAGAGCGGCTGCCAACCGTCGGGGGCATAGCCAAAGGTAAACCGTTTGAGGATGTCGTCGCTAAACTGACGCTGCGATCTCAAATAGTCTAGTGCCTGCTGCCCAACACTTTGGTACAGGGCATGCTCATAAAATTTTGCCGTCACCGTGAGAATTTCAAACAGCTGCTCCCGCAGCGTCACCTTGCGCTGGTATTCTTGCTGTCTTGCCGGTTCTAGAGTCTTGACAGGTACCTGGTAGCGTCGCGCCAGATCTAGCACCACTTCAGCAAACGACTGCTGCCCCAGCTCCATCAAAAACTTAAAGGCATTACCCCCAGCACCACAGCTAAAGCAGTAGTAAAACTGCTTGGCAGGACTAACGCTAAAGCTAGGGGACTTGTCATCATGGAAAGGACACAGACCCGTAAAATCCTTGCCCTGCTTTTTGAGCACCACATGCTCAGACACAACATCGACGATGTCCGCTCGCTGACGAACATCGTCGATAGTATCTGGGTGTATGCGGGGGGAACTCATAGGTTACCAGGAGGGGCTTAGTGATTGTCTCAGTTACGACAATCATAGAACTAATGCTCCATAGAGACACAGACACGGAATGGCAGCCCAATATCCCCTGCTATTATCTATCTCCCATGGCAAATGCCCCAATGCATCAGGACATTTGCTATGGAAGGCAAAATCCCCCTGTTAAGTCCGCTGTTTAGAACGTTTCGTCGGCGGGTTCAGAGACAGATCCCGGTGCAGATTCAGGAACGGCGCAAGCCGCCAGATTGTTATCGATTTGCTGAAGTTGTTCATCGGTCAGAATGCCCATGACATCTTGTTCAAATGTCTCCTCAGCCATCTCAATGCTAGCTTCTTGCTCAGCACTCGGTCCCAATCCTGATGCGTCTACTTCCGCATCAAACTCTTCTTCGAACATGGCGACTTGCTGCTGCTGTTCGGGGGTCAAGATACTTTGGAAGTACTGATCGTATTCTTCTTCAACGATATCTAATGCAGTCTCCTGTTCGGGGGTTAATGCGGGTTCTGCTTCTTCTGCGGTTAGCAGTTCAGGTGCGATAGTGGCAATCTGATCTTCTGCCCAGGCATCCAGCTGGCTAACTTGTTCTTCTTGCTCGGGAGAGAGAAGAGCAGAAACTTGGCTATCAAAAGCCTCTTCTAATTGGGCCAGCTGTTCTTCTGACTCAGGAGACTCTGATTCCGGTGATGTAGCCAGGATGTTTGTTATTTTATTGTCTAGCTCGTCTTGCATTGCCTGCAGTTCAGTTCTTTGAGCGTCGCTGAGCTGAATCCCTTCATACTTTGTTGGGCAGACAGGTTCCTCTGCATGAACTTGACGGGTTAGGGGCATGGCCAGAAGTGAGATCGCGCCCAGTAACGTAGACAAAAGTTTAAGTCTCATAATCTTTTAGAAATCAACATTTCCTTGATGCGACGTTTCTACATTAGAAAGCGGCTTGGGAAAATGTGAGGAATAATTCGGGGAGATATCGGTTAGTTAGATAAGTTTAAGCGTTAACCTTTTGAACGTTGGACGATTAACCTTGCTCCAAATAGTCGTAACCTATTGTTCTATGGCTGTTTGAGCCGATAGCCAACACCATGTACTGTTTCAATAAAGTCTGACGGTGCCCCGGCTTTTCTTAGTTTTTGGCGCAAACTTTTAAGGTGAGACTTGACCGTCTCCTCATCGGGAAGGGTATTCACAGCCCAGCACTGATCGATCAAAACCGAGCGACTTAAGACCCGCCGACCGCTGCGTAGAAAGAATTCAAGCAGGCTAAATTCTTTGGGGGTTAGCTGTAGGGAAACGCCGTCGTAAAACGCTTCATGGGTGGCGGCATCGAGCTGGGCATGTTCCCATGTCAACATTGTGCCTGTTTCACCCAGGGTGCTGCGCCGCAGCAGTGCCCTCAAACGAGCCAATAGTTCCAGTAGGTCAAAGGGTTTAACCACATAGTCATCGGCTCCGGCATCGAGACCAGCCACCTTATCTGTGTTGGTATCGCGGGCGGTTAACATCAAGATGGGCAGTCGTCTGCCGGCTTCACGCAGACGTCGACATAGGTGAATGCCATTGATTTTAGGCAGCATCACATCTAGCACCATCAGGTCATAGGTGAGATCCGTTGCTTGTACCCAACCCATTTCACCATCTGTGACCCAATCCACCACGTGCCCTTCGTCGGTTAACGCTTCAGTTAATCCTTCGCCGAGCTGCAGGTCATCTTCGACTAAGAGAATGCGCATAGGGAAACGTTGCAAATTGATTACTCTGACTATACCGACGGTTAAATCGAGCTGTCTAGATTATGGTGGATCCTGCAAGCTCACGATTTGCTGTTGCTAATTTGGAGGATGAACCGATCGATTAAAAGGACACTATGCCAGGATTTCTTCGATGAAATCATGTTGAGGCTCAGCAACGCCCATCCGTTGATGGAGCTAGTAGAGCCGCTGTTTCTTTCTTTCTGCTGCGATGACCTTTTCTCGTACTCAACAATGGCTAACGGCGGGTGTGGGTGTGGCCATTGCCACTTTACTCGGCACAGCGCTTCTGGCGCGCCATGCCATTGTGGGTCGAGTGTCTTCGCCCGGGCAAGTGGAGATAGAGGGGGGTGAATATGCTTATTTGAACGAGTTGCTGGTTGCGATCGCAGAAGCAGAAGTGAGCCACCAAGCCTACCTTGATAGCGGTGAAGACGATGCGTTAGAGCGTTACGTCACCAAGCTGGAGGTGGTTAGTAGCTACCTAAAGGAACTCAACGAAGAGCATGAGGTTTTTGAAAAAGAAGCCGCCTTCGAAGAAGACATTGTCTACGGGGAAGCGTTAGAACGTTTGCAAGTGGCAACAGAGACCCATGTTCAAATTTTAGAAGCCAGCATTGAGCAGTATCAGTTAGGACAACTGGATTTATCGATGCAGCTCGATTTTGCCCAGCAGAGCAGTGAAGCCCGAGTAGATGCCCACCTGGCCCTACAAGAGCTGCTGGACGAAGGGAGCGTAGAACGGCAGTGGGAAATGGCCGATACCAGCGTCAGCATTAACAACGATCTGTGGCTAATGGGATTAGTAGCTGGCTTTGGCAGTATCGTTTTAGGAATTTTATACGGGTGGCTGATGCAAACCCTGAGACAGCACCAGAAAACTGAGCTGTTGCAGCAGCGTGAAACCAGGGACCTCACTGAGAAATTGCAGGCTAAAACAGCTGATTTAGACACCACAAAAGAGATTTTGACTACCGAGTTAAACCGCCGTCAGGAGATCGAGACAACCTATAAAGAAATTGAACAAGCCAAAGAACTCACCGATCTAAAGCTAAATTTCTTTTCCCTAGCTTCCCATGAACTTCGAACGCCCCTCAGTGCAATATTAGTATCGGCCCAATTACTCGACAATACTAATATTGCTTGGTCTGAGACAAAGCGCACCCGTAATCTTAGACGAATCCAATCTGCGGCTAAGACCATGGCACAACTGTTGTCCGATATCTTGCTGCTGACTCGTGCGGAGGCAGGAAAGCTAGAATTTAATCCTCAAACTGTTGAACTGCAAGATTTTTGCCAACGACTGGTGGAAGAAGTGAAATTTAATACCCAATCGCAGCATCACATTTTAGTGCAACAACAGGGCACATGTGATGAGGCCTATCTAGATGAAAGATTGCTACGGGCAATGTTAATGAGTCTTCTGACCAACGCGATTAAATATTCACCCCAAGAAAGCGAAATTCAGCTCACCATATGGGGAGAACATGGCCACACCCGTTTTCAAGTGAGCGATCAGGGGATTGGTGTTCCGGCAGCCGATCAGCAGCACCTGTTTGAATCCTTTCATCGAGGCCAAAATGTAAAATCCTTCTCTGGGACTGGTTTAGGCTTAGCGGTCGTAAAAAAATGTCTGGAACTGCACGGTGGTCAGATTGAGGTAGAAAGCCAGGTGGGTGTGGGAACAACGTTTTCGATTTATGTTCCGTGGGTAGGGGACACCGTTTAATCCTTTGTTTATGGTGCGTGTTTCTTCTTAAGCCACAGAAAACGAGACTTAGCGACAGCAATCTTTTGATTTGGATGGGAATACTCTGATTACTCGTGCGAGTCCAGTCATGGGCATTGTATATCTACCCTATTAGAGAACCGCTGTTGTTCGTTATGAAAACCGCTATTGATAACATTACGCTAATCAATAAGTTTCTCAAAGGAGAAGATTCTCTTCTGGCTAATCGAGAACTGCGGGTGGAAAAGGCGTTAGATGAAACTCAGCTCCTGACAACGCAGGGGATTTTACTGGCTAAAGGACGACTGACCCACCGTCTGCCCAATATTGTTATCCGTCTAAAATCTGACTATTGGCAGCTGTTACATCAGCTGGCCCTAGATGCCTGTTTTATTCCACTACACATAAGACAGGCCCAATTAGATGGGGCTACGTTTGCTCAGTACGACTATCAGAGTGTGCCAGCAGGCTATCAGGTCCACTGTCAGGAAGCTTCAGCATTTTGGAAAACCTGGTGGATCAACCATCGCAAACTGCAGCTGATGGATATGCTGCTGTTGTGCAACAAACGCTGGTACCCAGTTAAGCAAATGCTTTGTGACACTGGTACTATCTACGTCAAGACCTGGCGCGGAGAACAAACCCTGTCTATCTCAGAGCCAGTGATTTGGATTGATCGCAATACCCAAGAACATCGACGACCCTTAACGTTGCCCCGGCGTAAGCAGCAAGAACCAGCCGTAGCGTATCCGTACCATGCTGATTTGTCGGAGGAGCAACAGCCGCCCCAATTGCCTCAAGCTGGGCAAATTACGGTGCCATCTAATCTGCGCCAGGTCATTAAGGTCGATAAAAATCGGCTGCTTGTGCATACTGTTTTAGGCCCCGTGATTATTGAAGGGCAAAATCTAACCTGCACCCTGGCCCGCAGGGTGGCTAAAGCATCTTGATCAGTTGCTAATGTCAATCCGACCGACGGATGTTTCTGGGTAGTAGGCGGACAGGATCTCGTAGTAACGATAACCTTGCTGGGCCAGGTCTAACGCCCCCGTTTGGCTCATGCCATAGCCGCTGTGGGCATCGTCGACAATAGCTTGGTTGGCCGCATATAGCGATTCCACAACGCCGCCACCATAGCTAATAAATTCTCCGGCGGTGTCGTGTACCGCCTGGTGGGTAGAGCTGGCTTCGGTTCTGATGCCCTTATAGGCCTGGTAGCGTTGGGTGTCGTCCAAATCGTAGGCCCGCCGCTGGTGGCGGACGGTATGCACAATGGCATAGGAGCGGGCGGCCACTGCTTGGGCTTTTAATGCTTCTAAGGACCAGCTTGCCGACATTTCAGCCCCAACTACGCTGTATAGATAGTCCCGTAGCAGTACATGATTTACAGCCATAACTCCGCCATCCTGCCACAGCAGCAGCAGCCGGCCGCGATACCAGCGTTCCCCCACGGCCACATAGCCATTGTCTGTCTCTAACCACACGGCTGTGGGTACGGGCTGGCCATTGACCAACAGACTGCGGTCATCTGCGCTTACTTGGTAGCCCACCCCGGCGGGTAATGTTTCAATCAGTTCACCGTTGGCACTGACGAGTACTCCGCCTTCGGATGCGGCCACTGTTACGCTAGACGCTTGCTTGGTCAGGGCAACACGCATTTCCGTATAGCTGTCAATGGTCGCATTGTTAGATGGTTTTGGCGGCAGCGCACTGACGTTGACTTTAGGCGCTGGCGGTTGGGCCGGTTGTGCTGCGGCACTAGCCTCAGACGAGGTGGTTGTCGTGCCGCCGGCCGCTGCAGTAGCTGGTTTGGCTGGTTTAGCCGCAGTAGCCGGCTTGGTTGCAGTAGCCGGTTTGGCTACCAGGGATTTAACGCTTTTGATCATCAGCCACTGCCCTAGGGCGACGGCATCGGCTCGAATAAAGGGTTCAATAGGCTCTGGGGTAGTGGAGCTTTTTTTAATTTTTGGATTGGGTTCTTTGGGCTCGGGCGGTGCTGGTTGCGACTGCGTGTTCTGGCTTGGCTGCTTAATTTTTTCGCTGGTGGGTGCAGTGGCGGCTGCGGGATCAGCCTCAGCCTTTGCGATCGGACGACCTACCCCAGCAACGCCAGTGACGGCTATGACGCCAGATAAAACTAAGCTGGCAACTCTAGAGGACTTCAGGCGCATGTAAGCCATATAAATTTAAATAGATAATTAAAAATAATTGAGTTAGCTGATTGTGATCGGTGGGGCCGATGCTTTTAATGACTTCTGGTCGACTGACGCTATTGGAACGGTGGCTGAGAAAGCGGTTACAAACGGTAATTTACTGTTGTAAATCTTATCTTTTATATGGCGGTGTTACCCATTTGGTTTAACTCAGCTTAGCCATAGGCTACCCCGACCCTCAGGAGTTCTGTCAGGGGCGGCCCCAACTGAGGTAGCTGATCCTAATTCCCGCCCTTAGCTAGGGATTTGGGATGAATTGATCCCAATGGGTAATGGTGTTGATTTTTGGTGGTGCGGCTGATGACGACGTTCGCTCGGCTGAGCGGTCAAAATAAATCGACTGCATGCCCAACTTCTGCGGTGCGATCGCATCGTTGGTTAGATGATCGCCAATAAACAGTACTCTCTCAGGTGCTGGGTTTCCGGCCACTTCCAACGCCATCTGATAAATGGTGTCTCCGGGTTTACGCTTGCCACAGTCAGCACTGTCTAGCACAAACTTAAAATAGGGTCTGAGGCCATGGCGCTCTAGCATTTTGGCTGGCCAGTCCGCCAGGAAAAAATTAGAAATCACCCCCATGGATACCTGCCCCTGCCACCGTTGCAGCATGCTTTCCACCCCTGCTGGCAGCCTTAAAGTGTGGGGAAAGCACTGCATAAACTGCACCTCCATTTCTGCTAGCACCTGGTCAACGGTGGTGGCGTTTGCCTCTGGGCGGTAGGTTGCCAGCAGATTGCGAAATCGCTGCTGTAGAGTTTGCTCATGGGGCTGTCCGGCAATGTGCTCTAGTCGCCAGCGATGGTAGTCAGCGCGAACGTCTTCGATATCTTGGTATAGACCGGCGGTCACTGGCACCTGATACATGGGGGCCAACCCGGCTTCATGGCCAGAGGTATCAAAATCGTCGATTAGGGTATTGAAGCAGTCAAAAAAAATCCAGTCGAGGGATGTGCTTGTGACCATAGTGAATGTTGCCCTATGTCGCAGATGCTCAAAAGTTCTTCACTAGGTTAGCGCCATTGGGGGTGTTCAATCAGGATGTAACGCCCTAAGCAATCTGGGCGCTTGCCAGTTGCTCAAACTTAGTAACGCTCTGCTCAACGAGCTTGAGGCTGGCTTGCCAAAACTGGGGCTGCGAAATGTCCTGTTGCAAATGATGGCCCACTAGTTCTTCTGCCGTCATAGTGCCAGTGTCGCGTAGTATGGCCGTATATAGGGCGTTAAAGCCTGCCCCATAGCGCTCCTGCTGGGCGTAAATGCCTAAGCTAAACAAGTATCCAAACAGATAGGGATAGTTATAGAAACCAAGCTGAGCAATGGAAAAGTGCAGCTTGGTGGCCCAAAACATATCGTCGTATTCTGAGAGGCTGTCTTCGTACCAATGCTGCCAGCTGTCGGCCATCATGGTTTTGAGTTTGGGTGTGATCGCAACTCCCTGCTTGCGGGCCTCCACCAGCCGTTTTTCAAACTCAAACCGCGCCGGAATATTTAGTAAAAATACCGCTGCACTTTCCGCATCCTGCCAGAGAATCTCCAGTTTTTGAGCCGGGGTCTCCGCCCGCTGTAGCAGGGCATCCCGCACCAGCGTTTCGGCAAAAATGCTGGCTGTTTCCGCCAACGTCATGGGGTAGTAGGTTTGCATTAGCGGCAGATCGCGCATTACCCAGTTATGCCAGGCGTGTCCCAGCTCGTGGGCCAGGGTAATAACGTTGCTCATGGTGCCCTCAAAGGACATAAAAATACGCGGCTCGCGCGGCTCGGAAAACCGAGTGCAATAGGCCCCCGTCGCCCGATTAGGCGTTGGTTTACCATCAATCCATCCCTGGGTTGCCATCATCACAGCAAAGTCCCCCATTTCCGGAGTCAGTTGTCGAAACGCATCGGCAATTAGTGCGATCGCATCATCAAACGAAATGCTGTGGCTATCCCCGGCTGCCGGAGCTGGTGCCCTCAAATCCCAGGGAGCCATGCGGGGAATATGGAGCACCTGTGCCATGGCGTTTAAGGCCCGTTGGCCGATTGCCCGCTGCTGATAGGTGGTTTCCATCAACGCATCTAGGGTAGGGCGCTCAATGCGGCTTTGGTGGCAGCTTTTATCCAGGTAGTGCAGTTCCCTGACCGTGGCTCGCTTTTGGGTTTCCGCCAAGCGCCAGCCGTTGATTGCATTGAGAATGGTTGCAGCTGTCGCTTGATGGCCAATCCAGGCATTGCGCATCCCTTGCCAAGCCGCTAACCGGGTCTCACGCTCTGGATCGCTCAGTAGATTAGCCGCTCTAGCCAGACCCACGGTTTCACCTTGGATGTCACACTTTAGCGTTCCTGCCAGCTCTGTGTAGAGGTTTCCCCAGCTTTGTAGACCACTGACCGATAATCCGGCGATTAAATTCTCTTCAGCAACACTGAGCAACTGGTCTCTGAGCTTACGCTGGTGGGTCAGCAAAAAGCCCATTTCCGCTAGCACCGGATCGTTGACCAGCACATCAATAAACTCAGGTCGAACCCGATTTAAAAATACCTCCATGGGCGTCATCGCTTGGTTAAGCTCTGCCCCGATTTGCTGCAGTGCTGAGCGCAGAGTGCTGGCGTTAGCGTCCTTTGCATCCACACTTAGCGCGGTGGAAATATAGGTGCGCACATTGCCCAGCTGTTTTGCCAAAGCCGTCCGAGTTTTGTGAATGGTTTGCAGGGATGCAAGTACCGTGGCAAATTCCTGTTTCTCCAATATCTCAGCCGTTTCAATTTGCTGGGTAAAGGGGGCACAGGCTGCTGCAATTTCTGCGATCTGAGTTTTGATCTCAGCGACAGTTGTTGCAATTTTCGGGTCGTCAGTGCCTTTGAAAAAGTGACTGTTATCCCAGGTTTGGCGCAGTTGAGGCATAGTTTTGGTGGGCGGTTGATGGTCTTTTATTCTAATCTAGCCAGTCTTGATTGGGTGTCTGGGCTGTTTTAGGGTTAACTAGTGAGAACGTGTCGTCCATCCCCATAAACTGACGTTGTCTACTATTCAACAGATTCTCATCACGGGTGCTACGGGAGGTGTGGGGCAGCTAGCCGTTGCCTATGCGCTTAGCCAGGGGCACAGGGTCAGAGCTGTCACTCGCAATGTTGTCAAAGCGCGTCCGCTGTTTGATAGCCAACTTGATGACCGAGTGGAGCTGGTGCAGGCCGATCTACGACTACCAGAGACCTTAAACACTCTTCTAGAGGGTGTGGATGCGGTACTGTGCTGCAGTGGGACAACGGCCTTTCCTTCAGACAAGTGGCAGGTGGAATTGCCCGCTGACCCGTTAGAGCAGGTTTTTACTTGGGGTCGCATTTTTTTAGATGCTGACTATCGCCAGCAGCATACAAAAAACTCTCCGGCAATCGCCGATGGTCAAGGGGTAAAAAACCTGATTGCAGCTGCCAAAGACTACTCGGTTCAACGGTTTGTGCTGGTTTCGTCCCTGGGGGTAGAACGCAGGCAGGATCTACCTTTTAATTTGCTTAATGCCTATGGTGTATTAGATGCCAAAGCATCAGCTGAAACTGCCCTGCGCGATTCGGGTTTGGGGTACACCATCGTACGCCCCGGACGGCTGATTGATGGTCCCTACACGTCCTACGATCTCAACACGCTGATCAAGGCATCGACCGAGGGCAAACAGAATGTTGTTCTGGGTCAGGGCGATCAGTTGCTGGGGCAAACTAGTCGAAAAGATGTGGCCGCTGCTTGTGTAGAATGCTTGGGGCACACAACTACTGTAGATCTGACCTTTGAGATTATTAACCAAGGTGTAAGACCACCCTCCATTAATTGGTCTCAGCTCTTTGCTGACCTGTCGTAAGTCACTGTTGCTGCTGATAACAATAGTGTCTTAGGGAGAGGATGGGGTGATTGCTAGGTGAACCAAGCTATGGCTATTTGTCGATTGCGTGTCAGGTTAGCGGTTGTAATGTGAGGCCTTTAGGGATATGCATTGTCTTAAATAAGACGTTTGCGCTCAATATACTACCGCGATACCCTGTAGGAACATCCCATGGAATGCTCCTACGGGGTGCCTTTGTCTGGACCTTTATTTTTGTGCAGTTCCCTAACCTAACATATGCAATATATTCTCTGAGGCAAGAACAATAAATATGCCATGCCAAGGTATTGCTCTTGGCATGGCGGCTGCATCTGTTGAGATGTTGTTACTGATGGTAAAACAATATGCCCAGTCAAATCTGAGAGCCATGTAAATACAGCATCAATGCAATGAACATAAGGCATTCATGGTGAATTTCTGTTGTGCTGTTGCTGATTTAAGGACTGAACTGCCCTAGTGATAATAAGCTTCTTCAGCACTTCTCTACGTGTCTCAATTCGCCGCTTGCTTGAGTTCCGTCAGGACGGCCTCTGTCGGATTGGCTGTCTCCGGTGAAGCATTGGTAGCTGCAGTAACGGTTACCCAGGGTTGAATGTCTGCCCCATCGATCCACGCTGAGTAGTATTTGATATCTGTGGTTTCTTCTGTTAGGTTTAGCAGCTCAAACTCTCCGCGCATGGTTTGCCAGTCAGCCACATAGAGCTCGTAGTCGCTGGGGCCAATGCCCTGGGGCCCACCGCCAACATAGTTAACGGCGACCTGATCCCAGTAGCGTACGAAGCGCTCACCATTCCAGCTCCAATCCTGGCCCGGCCACCAAAAATAGCCATTGTCTGATTCCCCTTCTGGGCCAACATAGTACTCTGCCCCTTGGTCGAGCTGGGTGGTGATGCCTGGTTCATAGCTGATTTCGTATCGCAGCGGAGCTTCTGGCGTACTGATATCGGTGTCAGCTAACCAAAGCAGCTCCACGGAACGTGAGGTTTCTAGGGTGCCCATGGCGGTTTCGGCTAGCAAGCTGGCATATAGCGCCTGATTGGCTGGCAAATCGGCCATAGCTGTAAATTGCCAGCATTCCCAGCTATTGGCCTCATCAACGGTGGCCCAGTCTACTTCACAGATGCCGTTAGCTGTGGCAACCCATAGCCCGTCGTCTTCGGTCCATAGGCGGGTAGGAATTGCGCCAATTAGCGGACTGTTTTCTGTTGTGTAAGTTTGGATAGTATCGCTGGTTGGGGTGTAGGCCACCAGTCCTTTGGCCGGGAGGTAAGGGTTGCCCTCTCCGGAATATTGGGTGCCGAGCCAGAGGGTCAGCTTATTGTCTGCTCCAGTTAATGCAAGATCGGTAATTTGGGCATTTCCTAGCTCCGTGGGCTGCCAGAGAACAATCTCATCTGTCTCAAACTGGTACTGTACAATCGTTGTAACCCCGCTGGCCCCTTCCCCTTGCTCAAAGCCAATGGACCACCATAGGGCTTCATCGGTAGCTAGGGTCTGGGTGACGTTGGGCACACCCGCCGTTGCTCCCAGTTCGCGCTCGACGATATCGGTGTTTGAGTAGAGCACCGCAGAGACAGGTTGGGTTTCTCCCGGTTTGATGAGCTCGAAAACGACCTGTTCTAGGTTATCAGCATCACTGCTAGCGGCGTTTTCTTCATCTAACCAAGATGCATCGAGCCGTACCCGTGCCTGATAGGACTGTTCCTGGCCAGTAACTGATTCATAGTCTGGATCGCCCAACGCTTCAAAGTATTCGGCGTAGTCCTGTTCTGTTTCGGGGGCCGGTTCGAAGGTTTGGATGCCCCAGGTGCGATCGCGTTTGCAAAAGGTAAACCCGTAACGCCTGCCCTTAAAAGTCAGGGTGGTCTCCGTCGCCTCAACCTCAGTGGGGCGAAAGTCAAAACTCTGGAAGGGAAGCTCTGTATCAGTAGCCAACTGTAGAGGGACTTGAGTCTCCATGGGGGGGCAGCTGGGGGCCGTCACGGCGGCAGACTGCTCGCTATCTGCCACAGGACTGTTTGCAGGGCCATTCGTTACCTGGTTTTGACCGCAGGCAGTGGCCACCATCACCAGTCCCAGACATCCCCAACGCCAAATTTTCATCGGTAGCACCTCCGTGGATAGATCCAAGCTATACAAGCGTAGCGAGTTTTTGCGATCGCAAAGCACGGTCGGCCCAGCTGTGTAACTGGCATGGTGTATACAGAGAGCCGTGATCGGATAGAGACTGTGCTAAAAACTCCTGTGCAGGTTTTGACTATTACTTTTAAGATCATGGGGTCTGCTAGCCTTCGATCTTTGACCTAGTCTGCTTGCCCCATGAAAGATTTCGACATTCAAGCTCCGTTTGAACCCAAGGGCGATCAGCCAAAAGCTATTAAAGGTCTGCTCAAGCATCTGAAACAAGGCAGCCGCTATCAGACGCTGCTGGGGGCCACGGGGACCGGTAAAACCCACACGGTGGCTCGGGTCATTGATCAGGTGGGACGACCCACCTTAGTGCTGGCCCATAACAAAACGCTGGCGGCCCAGCTGTGTAATGAGCTGCGGGAGTTTTTTCCCGACAATGCGGTTGAGTATTTCATCAGCTATTACGACTACTATCAGCCAGAAGCCTATATTCCAGTCACAGATACCTACATTGCTAAAACGGCGTCGATCAACGAAGAAATCGACATGCTACGGCACTCAGCCACCCGCTCACTGTTTGAACGGCGGGATGTGATTGTGGTGGCGTCTATCAGCTGCATCTATGGCTTGGGGATTCCGACGGAGTATTTAAAGGCATCGATCCCGCTGCGGGTGGGGATGGAGCTAAACCAGCGTCAGGTGCTGCGGGATCTGGCCTCAGTGCAATACACCCGCAACGATATTGACTTAGGGCGGGGGCGATTTCGTGTTAAGGGCGATGTGCTAGAAATTGGCCCGGCCTACGAGGACCGCATTATCCGTGTCGAGTTCTTTGGGGATGAAATTGATGCCATTCGCTATGTGGACCCGGTAACTGGAGCCACTCTCCAGAGTATGGAAGCCCTCAATATCTATCCGGCCCGTCACTTTGTTACCCCCGATGACAAGCTCGAAGATGCCTGCAACGGTATTCAAGAAGAATTAAAAAATCAGCTGGAGTTTCTAGAACAAGAAGGCAAACTGCTGGAGGCTCAGCGACTGGAGCAGCGCACCAAATACGATCTAGAAATGCTGCGGGAGGTGGGCTACTGCAACGGGGTGGAAAACTATTCCCGTCATTTAGCAGGCAGGCAGGCGGGGGAGTCTCCTGAATGTCTGCTGGACTACTTTCCCGAGGATTGGCTCTTGGTAATTGATGAGTCCCATGTCACCATTCCCCAGCTGCGGGGTATGTATAACGGTGACCAGGCCCGCAAGAAAGTTTTAATCGACCACGGGTTTCGTTTACCCAGCGCTGCTGACAACCGCCCCCTGAAGGCCGAAGAATTTTGGCAAAAGGTAAATAACTGCATCTTTGTGTCGGCGACACCGGGGGAGTGGGAGCTGGAAATCTCGGAAAATCGAATTGTTGAACAGATTATTCGACCCACTGGGGTGCTGGACCCTGAGATCTTTGTACGGCCTACGACCGGCCAGGTAGATGATTTGTTGGGAGAGATCAAAGAACGGGTAGCGAAGAATGAGCGGACGCTGGTGACCACCCTGACCAAGCGTATGGCTGAGGACCTCACCGAGTACTTTGACGAACATGGGGTGAGAGTCCGCTACCTCCACTCAGAGATTCACTCCATTGAGCGAATTGAGATTATTCAAGACTTGCGCAACGGCAATTTTGATGTGCTGGTGGGGGTTAACTTATTGAGGGAAGGGCTGGATTTGCCTGAAGTGTCGCTGGTGGCGATTCTAGATGCAGATAAAGAAGGCTTTTTGAGGGCGGAACGCTCCTTGATTCAGACCATGGGACGGGCGGCCCGTCATGTGGAGGGGAAGGCTATTCTCTATGCTGACAATCTGACCGACAGCATGGCCAGGGCGATTGATGAGACTGAGCGCAGACGGGCTATCCAGCATGCCTACAATGAAAAGCACGGCATTGTGCCAACGGCAATTGTGCGACGCAACAGCAATGCTATTCTCTCGTTTTTGGAGGTGTCACGTCGCCTCAACGCCCAAGAATTAGAGGAAGTTTACGAGCACAGTGACGACCTTGCCCTGGAGGATATTCCTGAATTTATTGGTCAGTTAGAAAAACAGATGAAAGCGGCGGCCAAGGAGTTGGACTTTGAGGAAGCGGCCAAATTTCGCGATCGCATCAAGCATCTGCGTGAAAGGCTGTTGGGCAAACGTACTTCTGCAAACTAATACAAAGCCAGCTACGGTCGGCTAGCTGGCGTTTTGCCCTGGTTGTTTATCCTTGGTGTAGTAACGGTACAGGGATACTAACATAACCTTAAGGGCCCGATTGATCCCATCTGAGGTCTCTAAACAATGGGCTAAAATTGTTAGCTTGCTTTCAAAATCGCCGTAGCTATGGCAGTAATCAAAGGTTTCCTGTAGCAGGTCTCGCAGGGTTTTGGTCCGCAGGATCTCCCGCTGTAGCGGACTGTCGGCATAGGGACCATAGAGGATGGAATACAGCAGTACCCGCACCTGGTTGACATCGCACTTTTGAGCAAGTTCCTGCTCCAGGCTAGTAAGGCTGTCGGGGCTAGTGACCACCGGTTCCATGCTGGCAGAAATGTAAAGGGAGCGAAAGGCCCTTAAAATTTCACGCGCTATGATTTGGGACTGTGCCTGGGATGACTGGTGCTTTAGGATTGACATCAGATGCTGCTTGAGCTGCAGCGGTGTCGGTGCCTGGCGGTGCACCATCTGCACCAAGCTCATCAAGTCAGTGCCAGTGGTATCGGCAATTTTGCCCGGTGCCTGGCCCAGATAGCCCAAAAATGTTTTGATCACCCCCAGGTTGTTGGACTTGGAGAGGGCGTCGAGCACGGGCTTGTATAGCTCATACTTTGCCCGTGACTGTACCGATGCGGATAGGTTAGCCGCCTGCTGATCGGTGGATGGGGAGAGGGGTTCTTGGGGAACAAAGATGCTTCGCAGGTAGTACAGTATGAGATTTGCGATCGCAACATACATTTTCCTGCGGTTTAGACTGTAGGCTTTTTTGTAAAGACCATCTCGCCATTGGTGCAGTGTAGAATAGCGCCCCAACAGAATTGTTACCAACGATTCCATTGAAACAGAGTCAAGGGCAATGGGCTCGTTTTCCCAAATTCCGTAGCACACACTAAACAAGAGCTTCTTGATCCGCAGGTGCTGAGGGTGCTCACTTAAGCTACCCACCGCCTGCTCAATAGCATCTTGTCTGGTGGCAGAGGTTGGTTGGATATAGCCAATTGAGAGACCGTCAGGGGGCATGATATTTGGCGGCAGATGACGCTGTTGTTAATCTTGACTAATATTCACATCTTAGGACTAAATTAGCCAATTAAATTTACTGACTCTTCATTAGAGCTGGTTAATATTATTTTCCTAAGAATATATACCTTCACACTTTAGTACGTTTACCCTTAAAAAACTGAATTGCACTACACAATTTATGAATCAATCGATACTGAAAAGTTGCGCCAGATTACGGTTGTAAAAAAACGAAAGTTGTCTCTCAAATTTTTTTCAATTAATAAATGCCTTCATGTTTACTCAGTGGCTGAGACGATTTAAGGCAATTTAAATGGTTTGCTCGCTGTCACAGTCAAACAGATGAATACGGTGGCTGTCCAGCTGTAGGGCAATGGTTTCACCTGGCACGATGGCGGCTCTTGGATCTAATCGAGAAACAATCTCACTATCGTCGGCTAAGGTGGCGTAAACAATGAGCTCGTGGCCCATGCGTTCAACCACCGAAACTTCGGCTTTTATATCGGTTGGAGTGATACCGGGGGGAAGATAGTTGGGATGATGGATGCTTTCTGGACGAATACCCAAGATAACAGGACGATCAATATAGGAACTGATGCTGTCTCGGGCCCCAGCAAGGGGGAAGCTAAAGCTATCGGTTTTGATGATCAGCTGATGGTTGTAATGTTGGATAGTGGCGTTGAGGAAATTCATCGATGGACTGCCTAAAAAGCCAGCCACAAAAATATTGTTGGGCCTTTCGTAAATTGTTTGGGGGGTGTCAACCTGTTGCAAGATCCCTTGATTCATAATTGCAATGCGGCTGCCCATGGTCATAGCCTCTACCTGATCGTGGGTGACATAGATGAAGGTGGTGCCCAGGCGTTTGTGGAGTTTATTGAGTTCTGCGCGGGCCTGCACCCGCAGTTTGGCATCTAAGTTAGAGAGGGGTTCATCCATTAAAAAGGCGGACGGGTTGCGGACAATGGCGCGACCCACGGCCACCCGCTGCCGCTGCCCACCGGATAGTTGTTTGGGTTTGCGCTCTAGTAGCGTTTCAATGCCCAGCTGCTTAGCCGCCTGCTGCACTCGTGTTTGAATGTCAGCCTTAGATACGCCCTGAAGTTCCAAGCTAAAGGCCATATTGTCAAAGACGCTCATGTGGGGATAAAGGGCGTAGGACTGGAACACCATGGCGATGTCTCGATCTTTTGGGGGCAGCTCATTGACCGGACGCTCGTCAATGTATAGGTTGCCGCTGCTGATACTTTCTAACCCAGCAAGCATGCGTAGAGATGTGGTTTTGCCGCAGCCTGACGGCCCCACTAGGACTAGAAATTCGCGATCGCAAATTTCTAAATTCAGATCCTTAACTGCAACATAGCCGTTGTCATACTGTTTAGTGACGCGCTCAAACCGCACACTTGCCATGGCTATCTGTTTCCTGCTGTGCCTTACTCCCCAAATAGTAGCGGCAATCACGATCGATAGTCATAGAAGCTAATATTTAGGGCTGCGCCGGGCGATTCCTCGGTATGATTTGAGCGGAGAGGTCTGGCTCGGCCCGCGAGCAGCCGATGGCTTGCCCCGTGAACCTATGACGATGGCAACGATAGTTAACCCAAGGCTATGACGGAAGAATCGGATTTGCTTGGCAAGGTGGAACCCATTGTGAATACCATTATGGGGGTCAAGGCAGAGGACGTTCAGCAGCGAAGGGCGGCTGCCGAAACGTCTGTTGACTGGGCTGCCATTGGCATTTACATAGGCGGAACCCTTGCTCAAATGGGGCTAATGATACTGGCCCTTTGGGGAGTGCAGTCCCTTACCCAAGGGTTTTCAGGGGTCGTTAATGTTGGGGTTGCGATCGCATTTTTCGCCCTTGTCTCGGTGCGATCGCGTTTGTTCTCTCCGCTCAATAATGCTCGCACCCGCACAACCTACAGCACGGTTAATCGACCTGGGTGGGCTCCGCCACCCTTGGCGTTTCCGATCATTTGGCTCAGCATCGGGGTGTTGCGCGTCATTTCGTCCTATCTGGTGTGGCAGGCGTCAGGGCAAACATACCTGACGCTCCCCTTGGCCATCTTTATGATGCACCTGGCCCTGGGGGACACATGGAACACAGTCTTTACCGTTGAAGGTCGCCTGGGTGCCGCTGTTCCAGTCGTGTTAGTGGGGCCTCTAGCATCGGCTATTGTTGTTACTGGCAGCTACTGGAAGGTTGTTCCCCTGGCCGGTCAGTTACTACTACCCATGGTGATTTGGCTCGGTGTTGCCAGTGCTTTAGTTATCTCCATCTGGCAGTTAAATGGCGCTGAGCCACTGTATCCGCTGGTCTTGGATAAAGAAACAGAAACGGTGGCATAAGAGGGTGTTGCTGATCGTTGGGATGATTTTTATTTGCAGGATGCTGTCATCTTGAATTTTTAACCGATCGGTTTATCTTCTAAATCAGCAATGGCAATAAAAAAGCTCCGATTTAAGTGCATATCGCACTTAAATCGGAGGGCTAAATCTGGTGCAGAGAATTGTGGAAATGACAGGTGTGGTTTTAGATGTCAGCCTGCTGACGGCGAACTTTTCGCAGGTAGAGACCTAGAGCGCCTAGACCGATGAGAGCGCCAGGCTCGGGCACCTGAGCGGGCACATCGGAGTAGTCACTTAGTTTCACGATGCGAGCAAAGATGTTCGCTTCACTGGTGCCATTCTCTTGAGAGATAAAGTCTGTAACGGCGCTCTCATCAAAGTTGGGAGTATCATTAAAGCCGACCAACTCAAGGGTGTACTCATCGCCTTCAAATTCAAAGGTACTCTCAGAGTCAAGGGCAAAGTCCCAGGTGATTTTGTCAGAGCACCCACTGCCAGTGGTTTCATAGGGGCATACGCCACCCGAATGATCGCTGGCATGATTGTTCGTCTCGTCAACATTGAGAGAAAAATTGAATTGTTGTTCGCCCAACCCGGTATTACCAAAATCTAGCGTCAGACTAAAGTCAGTTTTGGTGGCATCACGGCCATCTACCCAAATAGTATTGTTGTAATGCTTGAGGGTACCTAAATTAAAGATTTCGCCCTCCTCAAGCTCGATATTGCTTACACCTGCAAAGCCCAGACCACTTTTCTGGGCAGTGCGATCCCTATGGGAGCCATAATACTGATAGCCGCTGCTGGTGCGGTAAGAACCGTAGTCTGAGATTTTACGATGGCCGGCTTCTTGAGTTTTGGAATAGCTGTAGTAGTCATAGACCGGATCGCCCCAACGAACCTGGTTGACTCCGTTATAGTCAAAAAACTCGACGTAGTTATCAGAGTTGTATGAAAAAGCAGCCTGTTCGTAGTTAGTAATCTCGTTGTTGTTGGCCGCCCGACCAACGGTAGTGCCATTTGAGAGCTGGGCGTTATCAAAGACAGCCGATGTGCCGGAGAGGGTAAAAGCATAGCCAGGGGCTGGCCCTATGGTGCCAATGATGGCTGCGAGACTGAGGGCTACTCGAATATTTGATGTGTTCATGGTTATTTCTGTTGCAGTTCGGTGGTCTTTCCGTATTGCTGACCTTGATAAGTCAAATTTAAGTCTTAAAAGTGGCGCTGAAATGCTGGTAAATACTGATGTTTCTTGTGAAGAGTTGGTTAGTCTCATAGCTTTTAACGAGACTTTTGTAGAGTCCTTGGCAAAGACCAACTACTGTTGTTTTGTGGCCCTAGGAAGTTTTACGGAGGGTATCGGTAGATGAAACCTCAGGTGCGTTTAACATCCGCCAAGATGCTGGTCGCACCTAAGCTTCTAGGGCTTGTTTGCAGACGGTGAGTGGGTCTGAGGGTTGCTAGAACGTGAAAACTAGCTTCAATGTCCAGTCGCTATTGTGGCGGATGACTTGAATCTCACGAATAAACTCTCGAAAGAAGAAACGACGCTCTGGTTCTGATAGGTCTTCCCAAAATTGAGGAATGCTGACGGCCTGGGAGAGTTCTTTGAGGTTAACCGGGGGCAGCTGGGCCAGTTGCTGGGTGAGCTGGGCAATTTCGGTTTGCACACCATAGGTACGCAAGTCGGCGGTGGTTTGGTCTAAAACGCCCTGAGTGACAAGCTGGGGCAGCTGTTGCAGGATGGATTGTTTGGTTGCGATCGCAGCTTCTAGCGCCCCCTTTGGATTCTGATCGGAGGTGGGGAGGTGGGCCACCGCCTGGGGCAGCTCGGTACAAATAGCCTGGATGGTTTGCTTGAGAAGAGTTTCGTAGGATAGCGCCTTGCATTGAGCTGGACAGCCGGGGACACGCATGTAGGTGTAGTCCCGAGGGCGGCCACGGCTACTGACCCGACTGACGGTTAGTTTGGTCTGGCACTGCTGGCAGGTCACCAGACCGGCCAACGAGCGTGGAGCGCTAGCTGTCTTAGGAGGGAGGGTGCGATTACGACGCAGTAGCCGGTCAATTTGGGCCGCTTCATCAGCATCCAATAAAGAGCGGTGGGTATTGAGGATAGTGCCACCGTCACCATAGCGGGTGTGCCCTCTATAAATAGGGTGTTCTAGCCATCGCCGCCCAGTTGAGACTGACACCTTTTTGCCATATTGCTTAGCGATGTGGCGGACGGCCCCCCGCAGCGAGCCGTACAGCAAAAACTGTTCAAAAAAAGCCTTGAGTATCGGAGCCGTTGTGCGATCAACCACATACCCCTGTTTGCCACGGCGATAGCCATAGGGGGCTTTGCCCGGCGGCGGTAATGCCTTGAGCCGTTTGGCTGCATGTCCTTGCCGAATACGTCGCTGTCGCTGAGCCGCTTGTACCTCGGCTAAAACGACCGGCAGCTGTGGGTGAGATTCTCCGGGGGCTGGGGTTTGATAGGCCTGCTCCGTGGCGATCACTACCGTCCCCGCCGTTTCTAAGGCGCTGAGGTGTTCGGCGACTGCGGCTAGTGAATCCCCCAGTTCGTCTAGTCGCCGCACCAATAGGTAGTCGGGGGCGTGCGCCAGGAGTTCCTGCAACTGAGGCCGCTGCTGGGCGGTATCTTTAAGGGGAGTATCTCTATAAATGCGCTCCACCTCCCATCCCCATAGATTGCCATCAACCGGTGGGTCTAGCTGAGGGTCTGTGTACAGGTAGGCGGCGATTTGCATAGATGGGGGACCTCACACCCTGAGGGGCATGGAGGCAGTGCAAGGCAAAATAGATAGAAAGAGACTCTTCAACCTATAGCGTTTAGCGGAAGCAGTGCCCAGAACTGCCGATCAATCTTTAGATTTTTTCATGGCTAGATGGGTGCGCTACACTCCAATGGAGCGAGCTGTTGTTGTGAAACCATGGGTAAACCAACTTACAAATTAGTCTCCTTAGTACTGCTCTTGGGCTTGGTCAGCTGTGGCCGCTCCCAACCGGTGCCGTCTCCTGAGGACTCGGCGGGCCAAACTTCAGAAACAACTGAGGTGGCCCCAGCGGAGAGTGAGCCCTCCCAGGCAGATTCTTCGGTCGCCGGTTCTGAAAGCAGCTCTGAAAGCGGGTCTGCAACCAGCGAGCCTGCTGCGCCCGAAGCCCCTCGTCCCTCGCCGGTGGCCCTGGCCAAACAAGACTGTGGACAGCTGGCGACCCAGCTAGATATGAACCAGTGTGCGGCTGAAAACTATAGTATTTCGGATAAGGCGCTAAACCAGGTCTATCAGGAGGTTATGCAGGACCTGGATGCTGGTGCTAAAGCCCAGCTGACCACCGCCGAAGAACGCTGGATTATTTTTCGTGATGCTGAGTGTAAGTTTGAAACCGCTCGCTTTGAAGGGGGATCCATTGCGCCCCTAATTCAGGCCAGCTGTATGGAACGGATTACGGATAATCGCATTGCAGAACTGCGGCAGGCGGTGCAGCCTGAGAGTAGCTATGCCGAGGCGGATGCACAGCTCAATGAGGTATATCAGGCCGTACAGGCCCTGGCCACTGATGTCCAGGGAGAGGCCCTGACCGATGTGCAACTAACGTGGTTGGACTATCGCGATGCCCACTGTGAATTTGAAGCTAATCGGTCGTCTGAAACGGACTTACAAGCGTGTCTGGCTGCAATTACTGAGACCCGTGTGTGGCAGTTGCAGACGTTGCAAGATGATTGGTCGCTATAGGATCCGCAGCATGGGAGCCAGGACAACGGATGATTTTTTATAAGGGGTTGTTGGCTATAGCAGCGGCTATTGCCGGTATCTATGGTGCATTTTGTTTTGGTTTGTATGCTTACCAGACAAGGCTGATCTTTAAGCCCACGGCCCTATTGACCCAGACACCGGCAGACCAGCAGTTGGACTACGAAGAAGTCTGGATTGGCCTAGACGGCAAGGCCGCCCCTGGTCGCGGACTACACGGATGGTGGCTACCGGGTTTGTCGGGTCAGCTATCGGGGCTGACGCTGCTTTACCTCCATGGCAATAGTGAAAATATTGGGGCAAATTTAGGCTTAGCCCATCGCTATCAGACCATGGGGTTTAATGTGTTGCTGGTGGACTATCGAGGCTATGGCCTGAGTCCGGGACCGTTTCCCAATGAGCAGCGGGTCTATGAAGATGCGATCGCAGCCCATCGCTACCTCACAGAAACGCGCCAGATCCCGGCTCAAAACCTGTGGCTATTTGGCCATTCCCTGGGGGGTGCCATTGCCATTGAGCTGGCTACCCAGCGCCCGGCGGCGGGGCTGATTGTGCAAAGTACGTTTAGCTCGATGCTCGAGGCCGTCAGGTTTTCGGGGCAATATTCATGGGTGCCGGTGGATTGGATTTTGACCCAGCGGTTTGACTCCGTGGCCAAGGTGCCCCAGCTGTCGATACCGGTTTTCTACATTCATGGTCTAGAGGATGACACCACAGCGGCTATGATGTCTGAGCAGCTCCATACCCTATCGCCACCGCCAAAACAGCTGTGGTTGTTGCCAGGAGCGGGACACAACAATGTGGCTACGACTGCGGGGCCAGATTACTTTACACGGGTCGAAACGTTTGTTCAGCAAACGCAACCCGCCGTGTCTATTCAACCCCCCACGTCTCCCGTAGAATAGACGTTGGAGTTATAAACTAATCAGCCAATTTAGGCTCGTAATAAAGGAGAACGGCAATGCCCGAGGCAGTAGGATCGCTAGAGACAAAGGGGTTTCCCCCTGTGCTAGCCGCCGCAGACGCGATGGTCAAGGCAGGACGAGTCACATTGGTAAATTACATCCGAGCCGGTAGTGCTCGCTTCTGTATTAATATTCGCGGTGATGTATCCGAGGTCAAAGCGGCCATGGCTGCCGGTGTTGAGGCCGCAGAAAATGCCTACGGTGGCGTCCTCGAGACCTGGGTCATTATTCCTCGCCCCCATGAAAACGTGGTAGCGGTTCTGCCTATTGACTTTAGCGAAGATGTACAGCGTTTCCGCAATGCGGTAGAGCAGCCTATTTTGCCAGGACGGCGTTAGGCTAAAAGCCAGCCGGTATCTTGAGCACATATCAAACCCCCTGTGGGGATGGCGCATGCACCATCCCCACAGGGGGTGCTCGTTTCGTTAGTTGGAAATCTGATCGGGGGAGTTGGGAATAGCTTCGGGTTCCCACAGGCAAACCGCAAACCCTTTTGTGGTGGATGCGATCGCACTGTCATTACCGCGCCCGGTCAGCTGAGTGGCTAATTCTAAGGCGTTGATAGCTTCTAACCCTGGCTGGTAGACACTATAAAACCGATTGTCGTGGTGTATGGCCACCATGGGCAACGCCAGGTCTGGCACCTGTACATAACACTGTTGGTACTGCTGGGCATCTCCCAACATGAGGCAAGTGGCGGGACCTCGGGTTGGCCACCGCCGTCCAGGCTGTCTTGGCCCTTTAAATTCCTGGGCCTCTGACTCTAATGCCCAGATAATATAGCTGCCGTTATCCTGTTTGGTTAAGGCCAGCTCATCTCCGTTTTGTGCCAGCTTATTCAACGCCTTCATCGCTGATGCGGCATCAGCAAATCGGCGAAATAAGCTGTAGTAGCGGCCATCTATCTTAACAGCGGTCAGTTTGGTCTCAACATCTGGAACTTTAATATGGCAGGTGCTGTATTGACCCTTATAGGTCAACAGCTTGCAGGCAGCGACAGGCATCGGGAACTCACAGGAATTAGTGGTTTAAATTCTAAAGGCTGAACGTTCGGCGAACACCCCGGAAGTGGCCGAGTTTCCTGGGCACGATTGCTGAAGCGCAGTGATAAAGTAAACATTACGTTGAGCAGAGAGAAAAGATGCAGGCCCTTGCAGATCCGCCCACCACATTTCCATTGATGGCTGTCGTTGGCCAAGATGCCATCAAATTAGCCCTATTGCTAGCGGCAGTGGACCCTGGTTTGGGCGGCGTGGTCATTGCCGGTCGTCGCGGCACGGCTAAATCTGTTTTGGCCCGAGGGTTACATCAGCTATTGCCTCCCATTGAAATCATTGACGGTTCCTATGCAAATGCTGACCCCACGAACATGCGTGATTGGGACGATGCCACCCTAGAGCGCTTTGAAAATCGTGCAGATGTTGCAAGCTTAGACGACTTACCAACAAAGGTTGTTCCATCTCCGTTTATTCAAATTCCCTTGGGGGTGACTGAGGATCGCCTGTTGGGGTCGGTGGATGTGGCGAAGTCAATTCAGACCGGGGAATCTGTCTTTCAGCCGGGGTTGCTGGCCGAGGCGAACCGTGGCGTGCTTTATGTTGACGAAGTTAATCTACTGGACGATCAGATTTCTAACTTGCTGCTGGGCACGCTGACCGAAGGACGAAATCAGATTGAGCGCGAGGGCATTAGTTTTCAGCATCCGTGTAAGCCACTGTTGGTGGCCACCTATAACCCTGAAGAGGGGGTATTGCGACAGCATCTGCTAGATCGAATTGCGATCGCACTTTCTGCTGACCGTGCCCTTACCATGGAAGAGCGGGTGGAGGCCGCTGACCAAGCCACCCGCTATGCGGACGATCCCGTCGGCTTTATCGCCCAATACACCGAAGAAATCGACAACCTCAAAACCCAAATCATCTTGGCCCGTGAGTGGCTCAAAGATGTGGTGATTACCCCTGACCAGGTGCAATATTTAGTTACCGAGGCCATTCGGGGTGGGGTGGAAGGTCACCGGGCAGAGCTGTTTGCTGTGCGTGTAGCCAAGGCCAGCGCGGCCCTGGAAGGACGCACCGACATTAACGCCGACGACCTGCGCCGGGCGGTGGAGCTAGTGATTGTTCCCCGCGCCATGAATATGGATCAGCCGCCACCGGAGGATGAGCAGCCGCCACCGCCGCCAGAAAACAAACAAGAAGACGAACAGGACGAGTCCCAAGAAAATGAGGACGAGGACGACGATAACGAAGACGAGGACGAACAGGACGAGGAACAAGACGAGTCTCCTCCCAGCATTCCAGAAGAGTTTTTGTTTGATCCTGAAGGCGTGGTTCTAGACCCGTCGCTACTGTTGTTTGCTGAATCTATGAGTAAGCAGGGCAGTTCAGGTAAGCAGAGTCTGGTTATTTCTGAAGACCGGGGCCGATATATCAAACCCATCTTGCCCCAAGGCCCCGTCCGTCGCATTGCAGTGGATGCCACCTTGCGAGCGGCGGCCCCCTATCAAAAAGCTCGCCGTGCCCGTCAGCCCGGACGTAACGTCATTGTGGAGCAGGGAGACATTCGGGCTAAGCGTCTGGCGCGTAAAGCCGGTTCATTGATCATTTTTGTTGTCGATGCATCGGGTTCGATGGCCCTAAATCGCATGCAGTCTGCCAAGGGAGCGGTGCTGAGTCTGTTGACGGATGCGTATCAAAATCGTGACCAGGTAGCCCTGATTCCGTTTCGGGGAGAACAGGCTGAGGTGTTGTTGCCGCCGACGCGCTCGATCACATCTGCCCGTCGTCGGTTAGAGACAATGCCCTGCGGTGGTGGGTCGCCCCTGGCCCACGGACTCAGCCAGGCAGTAAGGGTTGGGACCAATGCAAAACAGTCGGGTGATGTGGGCAGTGTGGCGATTATTGCCATCACCGATGGTCGGGGGAATGTCCCCCTGGCCCGTTCCTTAGGCGAACCGATGGAAGAGGGTGAGAAGCCTGACATTAAAGCGGAACTGCTGGATATTGCCGGGCGCATTCGGATGACGGGATTTCAGCTGTTGATTATTGATACCGAGCGTAAGTTTGTGTCTACTGGCTTTGGTAAGGAACTGGCTAAGACAGCAGGTGGCAAGTATTATCAGCTACCCAAGGCGACGGATAAAGCGATTGCCAATATGGCACGTGGAGCATTAGCTGATATGAAGGCATAGGGATGCTGTCAACAAGTTAGATGTTAGTAGGCATCTAACTTGTTTTGATGCGCATCTTCAATGCCCTAGCAAAAGTAGATGACTATAGTCTCTGATTGCTGAGTGTTCACATTACTCGACAGCAAAACCACTAAACTGCCGTTTAAAGGGCGACTGAAAGCCAAGCACGATATCTTGTTTAGATACACCATGCTCGACTAGCTCATTAGCAATGCCGCCTTCAGTTCCATCGTGCTGAATCCAAATTTTGTTGTTTTTAATATCTAGGTGAAGAACACAGCCATAAATACGACGCTTGTTAGACCAGCCGACATGGACAACCTGATAACGATCTTGAGTCAGATCAAAAATCGTTTCGGCGTCTACTTCTTCATTGCTAGCTTTAATGTCGCTGTAGTCTCTTAATAATTTTTGCACCAGCTGACGATAGTTTTCTACGTTTGCCATTGCACGATAACCTCCTCCTCTGGATCATAAACAATCAGACTGACTTTGTATCGCTCAACTAAGCGACGAGTCAGCTCTAATGCAAAGAAGGTTTTATGAGTATCGACTGGTACAGCTAGATAAAGCCGACGGTCTGGCTGTGTTTCTTCGAGGGCTAATTGATATTTCAGAAACTGACCTAATGCCGTACTGAATTCCGTGGTTTCTGACGGCCCAATAAAGCTTTTAATTTCCACTGCAATCTTTTGATTGCCGCGTTCGGCTGCGATGATGCGTTCAGCACCAAGGTCGATATACATGTCAATGCCGCCAAAACGAATGAATAAAGGATCGTTGGTAATATCCCACCCATCTTTTTCAAGGGCACGTTTAACAGCATCATGGAAGACGTCTTTTGCAGCCATTGCGCTTCTTCATTGCATTAACTTTAGTAAGTTAGTTCTATTATCCTGCTGAAGTTGATGCTTATGCAGGCAGCCGCTCATAGGTGGCAGGGTCGGCTTTTAGGATAAAAGCATCCCCATATTGCATGACCTCTCCCGTAATTTGAATGGGGTCAGCAACCATACTGAGGATTTGGTCGTTGACTGCATTGCCTTCTCGGTCTGATAGCAGGAAGTAAAGGGATTGACCGCTGCTATTTTCAGCCCGAAATACGGGGGGGACACCGCCGCTGATGCAGCGGATGGCGCAGGCTCGGTGGGTCTTGGTGCGGCCTGGTTTCATGATGCCGGGATAACATTTGCCATCGACAATTTCGCCTGCGATCGCAAACTCGCCCAACGATAAAGTTTGATCGGCTAATGCCGCCGCCCCAGCCGGGGCCTCAATCGTTTCTGCTGAACGAGCTGCAATCATCTCAAATCGAGGGCGGCCAATCAAAATGCCGCTGAGCTTAACCCAGCTACCTGCATTCTCCATAATCGCTGGCCTTGGCAGCTTTTTATTAGTGCCCGACAGTGGATATACCTTAAATGGTTTATTGATTGCCTCCGGGTTCGGCACTAACAAATGGGGCGATGGTTCAGCTAATAACAAACCCTCAAACTCTTTTACCCCTTTTATCTGCCCCGCATTGGCCTGATCAAAATGGAGCGATGGCGCAATCATGGCCAAGCCCAAGACACACAGCACCAGTACTGGCACAAACCACAGCAACAATCGCCGTACGCTGCCTGGCAAAGGCGCATAACCAATATAAAAATCGTCGCGTTCAGTCATTGAAGGTGTCCAAATTTAGTTACTCAGATGTTGCCTAAATCCGCTCAAATCACAGCGGGTTCGATGGGGGTGCCCGGTGGTTTAGCTAGGGGGTCAACCCAGATGCGATCGCCAACTACACGCACCTCAAATGTGGGAATTTTTTCTGTAAAGGGGGGTGGCGATGCACCCTCATGGGGCAAGTACTGATATCCATGCCACGGGCAGGTAATGCAGCCGTCCACAATTTTTCCTTCCCCCAACGGACCATTCTGGTGCTGACAAACATTAGAAACCGCTGAGAGCTTACCGTCATATTTAAAGATGGCTACCCGCTCACCGGCTAACGTGACAATTTTGGCGCGATTTTCTGGAATCTCAGCAACGCTGCCCACCTCTACAAAACCAGCTTCATCCGTGGCTCCAGCAATGGGCTGATCTAGTTTTATCTCTCGCAATGCTGTCAACAAGTGCAGCCCCACAACCCAGATAAGACTTATAGCCACAGCAACGGTTAGAAAGATATGGTGATTGGTTTGCAACGGGCCTAAAATAACGTGGCTTACCACCAGTCCATAGGCCAAATACACTCCCATGTGTAGCGCTTTCCAGATAGGGGCGGTTAGATTTACCAGCCAAAAGTCGTGGCTAGTGGCCGCCATCACAAAGAAAATAACCAGCGCTGCTGCCCCGAGCGTTTCAAAAGGAAAGCGAATAAAATCACCGTACTCAGTATTACCAACAAACAGGCTCACCAGTGGTTCTAAGTTGCCAAAATCGTGATACCACGTGAGCACGCCATCCACCTTGAACGGCAGCATCGGTAGATTCAGACCAATGGCATGAATTAATGCCAGGAAGAACATGGTCACCCCCATGTGTCGTCGATTAAACAGCAAAGGGTAAAACCGTTTGTCGAGTCGAGTCAGGGGACCAATGGACAGAATGACATTGAGTAGAATAAATGCTGCGGAACCATAGGCACGAATGCGGATGCCCCTAACGTCCAATCCTGTTCCCATGTTGCTCGCAACGGTGAGAAAAAGATAAATATACAGACCCACCGTGCCCAACAAAATGGCATCGTAGATCAGTTTTTGTCGGTTCCACTGAATTGATTTGTAGGAAACACTCATGGTGAAGAGAGATAGCTGAGTATGAAAGAGGGGATGCCCCTATCTGTTTGCTGTTGCTGATCTAGCCGATGGTTCAATCTGAAAGATATGGGATTTAACAGCATCTTTGCAGATGAAATCACAGTTAGGAGCAGCTATGTAACCTGTTGTTACTGTTGCAGAAAGACCGTAATAGGATTGTCATAAGATGAATGCTGGGAGTGAGGCTGAGCTGTGGCCGCCGAATTGTGAGATTGGCTCACGAGCTGATCGGTGGCGGGGGTCACAGTGGCATAGGTCGGTCGAAACACCAAGCCAGCAATAAAAATAATAGGTAATATAATTGCCAGAGCAATCGATGCCAACAAATGAACTTTACGGCGTGAAATAATCATATGAGCCTCTTGGCTAAACAGCTGTTTGTTAGGTTGACTGGGTGAACTTAGCAGCTTGACGATGGGCCGTTTGCTCGATAGGATGTTGCTTGCCGCGGACCAGGCGCAGGGCAAATAAAGGCCAAAAAATACTTACCCCTGGAATGATGATCAAACGAAAGAAGGGAGCTAGCCCCCTTGCACCAGGGTCAGTACGTTGGACACCCAACAAAGAAAATAGCACCGCAAAAATTAACCCGGCAGTAAAATAGACCCTTACTGCCCGAATGAGAAATTCAACTAGCGTAACTGCAAAAGCATTCATGATCAGAACAACTATCTTCTCAGATATGATTTGGCTTGAAAAACGTATACCTTGGCGTGCATAGTTATCGACAATGACGATTGCTAGAACTGTTGATTTCCATAGCTATGGGCGTAGAAAACAGCTGTTGACGTAGCCTTTCCTTTGGCAATATGCAGTCAACCGTTTGCTATGGATCTTGGTTCAAACCTTAGGTGAATATTAGTCTGAGTCTATTAGAAAACGCTTAGAAGTTATGCAAAATTGACATATTGACACCTTTTGCCAGATTGAGGGGAATTTTTTGACCACCTACAACGATTACAGTCGCCTTAGATGAAGACTGTAATCGTAAATTTACCTAATTTACCTAGTTAAGTTGTTAAGGGGGCGTTCGAAATTAAGCTCATGGTTTTATCTAGGAAGATAGCTTAGACGGCTGATCGGGTGTGAAAGGTATTGCTTGGGGGCCCTCTGAGTTGCCTTTTCGGAAATAGCCAAGTTATCTCAAATTGCATACGGAGCTTCCCATGGCTAGGGCCGGGACGCTGCCCTAACACCCACCGTACTCAGTTTTCCCTAATGGCACTAAGTTTGGGGTTACGGTGGGGTTGATTATAAATGTTCTGGATCGGTTTTTGCAGAAGATTTGGAGGGTGACGCTCAAATCATGAGGTTATTGCTTAACGATCCCTAACTCTAGGATTGGCCTACGTTAAATGTTTGTTCTCTTGCAAAAATCCGGGCAGTGGCATCGCCATCTTCCACTGTTTATCACCATAGAACAACACCTGGTAAATGTGCATGCTGCCGTCCCTGAAGGAAGCTTCAAAGGATTGCAAGTAGAGATACCACATGCGTTGAAACCTCTCACCATAGTTAGGTGAGAGCTTGGCGATGGTCTGACGATTTTTGGTGAAGTTCTCACTCCAGTGTCTAAAGGTTTCAGCGTAGTGGGGCTTTAAATTCTCACAGTGGGCAACGGTGAGTTTGGCTGCCCGCAGATCTCGGCAAATTTCAGATAGCTGGGGAGCGTAGCCACCGGGGAAAATATATTTATCAATCCAGGGACCATTGCGCTCAGAGCTTTCGGTGGTGATGGTGTGGAGCATGCCAATGCCATGGGGCTTGAGGAGTGCCCTGGCTTTTTCCATAAAGGTGGAAAAGTTGTTCTTGCCTACATGCTCAAACATACCGATGCTGACAAACTTGTCGTACTGTCCTTGGGCTTCTCGATAGTCTCTGATGTTGATTTTTATCTTGTCCGTTAGGCCTTTGTCGGCAATACGTTGTTTGGCTAGGGCGGCTTGTTCTTGGCTGAGGGTAATACCCGTGCCGGTGATGCCATAGTTTTCAGCGGCATAAATTAGCATGCCACCCCAGCCACAGCCAATGTCAATCAGTGACTCGCCGGGTTTGAGGGCTAGTTTGCGACAGATTACCTCATACTTTTGACGCTGCATGGTTTCTAGGGCATCTGTTGGCTTGAGCTGATAGCCACAGGAATAGGTGAGGGTGGGGTCTAAAAATAGCTGATAAAAGTCATTGCCCAGGTCGTAATGGTATTGCACATTTTTACGACTGTTTTGAATCAGCAGTGGTAGGGTCTTTAGACGTTGGGAAATAATTTGGAGGGCGAGGGGGACGGTTAGCTTTTGGCTGACTTTGGAATAGACGCGATTGCGATAGAGCATGCTGATCAGCTCCGTCAGTCGATTTTCAGCTTCATCCCACCAGCCGTCCATGTAGGCTTCGCCAAAGCCGAGGGAGGCAAAGGTGATAATGCTGCTGTAGGTACGCTGGTCGTGAACTTGCAGGTGTAGATGGGGCTGGGTGTCGATGGAGCCAAAGTTAAAAACCTGACCGCTGGGGTTTGTAACGGTCAAATAGCCATCTGTAATCGAGCTAAAGAGCTCATAGAGATAGCGTTCAGCGACAGGTAAGTTTTCCATGGCCTGATAAGAAACCTGATAAGAAACGGGGCGACTTTAACTTAGCAAATCAAGGGCGTTTGATTATGAGACGGCTGTGAGATCGTCTCATTTTGGTCGAATTTGCTGGATTTATGGGGAGTTATCAATGCTGACTAACGCTACCCGGAGGTTTAGGGTGAATGACAGAGGTAACTGAAGTTTGAGACCGCGTTCCTGACGCTGATTCTATAGTTCTGGCGTATATCTACCATGCCTCACTGTTTTGTTTTGTCCTGGAAAACTGGTTTCTGGAGCGAGGCCAAAGCCTCATTAAAGCTGGCGATACCGCTGATGCTGATTCAGCTGTCGGAGGGGGCGGTCAACTTTGTGGATACTCTGATGATGGGGGGGCTGGGTACGATGACGCTAGCTGCCGGAGGATTGGGGGCAACGGCGTTTTGGATGCTATTGTCGCTGTGCACAGGGCTGTTGGAAATGACGGGTGCGATCGCAGCTGAAGCCCACGGCGCTGAGGATCATGATCGAGTTAGCCGGGTTAATGTCCAGGGGCTGTGGCTGAGTTTTGGTGTGTCTATGCCAATTATGGTGCTGATTTGGCACCTGGATACGGTGTTTCGGTTATGGGGTCAGCAGCCAGCCATTGTGGATGGGGCCACGGGCTATTTGCATGCCATTGTGTGGGGACTGCCTGCGGCCCTGGGATTATTTGTTTTCAAAGAAACGCTGACCGCTCTATCGCGACCGGGGCTGGTGATGGGGCTAATGGGGCTGGGGATTCCGCTCAATATTGGTCTAAACCATGGGCTCATTTATGGCAAATGGGGGTTGCCAGCGCTAGGGCTAGTGGGGATTGGCTGGGCGAGTACCGTTGTGTTTTGGCTGAGCTTTGGGGGGGCGGTGTTGCTGCTGAGGGTATATCCGTCGTTGCGACGGCTGCGGCTGTTGCGGCGGTGGTGGCGGTGCGATCGCAACCTTCTAAGCGAAATCATCCACCTGGGCGTTCCCCTCTGCATAGACTACGGCACCGAGTATGGAGCCCTAACGGCAGCCGCTTTACTCATGGGGCTATGGAGTACAGAACTGCTGGCAGCTCACCGTATAGTCATGACCACAACAGAGCTACTGCTCATGCTTTCCTGGGGGTTTGCCTATGCAGCCGCCATGCGGACAGGGCACAAAATAGGCGCAGGCGCACCCCAAGCCGCCCAACGAGTCGCCTATGCCAATCTATTGATGAATCTGGTGCTAGTCGTGCTGCTGGCAATTCCGCTGTGGATATTGCCCCAAACCATTGCTGGCTTTTATCTAGATGTGACCCTACCCGAAAATACCGAAACAGTGAGGATGGCCGCAATGCTATTTAAGGTGGGTGTGGTCTTTCAAATTGCCCAAGGTATTCGCCTAATCAGTGCGGGTACCTTGCAAGGCCTGAAGGATACACACTTGCTCGCCACGGTAGATGTGCTGGCACATTGGGGCATTGGCCTGGGCTTAGGCTATGTCGTGGGGCAGATGTTGGGTTGGCAGGGGGTGGGTCTGTGGTGGTGTTTAGCTGTGGGGCAGCTAGTGGCAGCAGCAGTCCTAACCAGACGATTTCAACAGCTCATTGCTCGCGCTGTTGCCCAAGACCCATCAAGCCGACTTTAGAAGTTCTGGGCAGAGAAGTGCTCCTGGGCAGAGACCATACGCAAAGACAATAAGAAAAAAGCAGCAGGACAAATAAATTGTTATGTGCCTGCTAGGCCTACAGGGGTAGTCCACCGTTACAATCATCAGCGCTGCCCCTAAAACGATGACCCATGGCTCGATGCCCTTTGGTGAAATATCTAGGCTGGTTAACAGTGCTACTGGCTTGCAGTGCCTGTTCCCCCCAGCAAGAAATAGCTGATGTCCCAGTGGTATCGCCGTCATCGCCGCCTATTTTGGCCAATGGCAGACCTAATCTCATGCCGCTACCCAAAGCCCAAGATACCTGGGAATGCGAAGTTGTAGTGCTTGGTGGCTCCCTCGGTGGTGTTGCAGCGGCTTACCATGCCATGAAAGCTGGGGCGATTACCTGTTTGATCGAACTGACACCGTGGCTTGGAGGGCAGATCAGTTCCCAAGGGGTATCAGCGATCGATGAATCCTTGGCCATGCGTGCTGAGCAGAATTTTTCACCCAGTTGGCAAGCCTTTAAACAACAGATTTCCCAGCAAACAATTACGCTGCCAACCTGGACCGGCAAAGACTCTGTAACCGTTGAGGATGTTAATGCATGTTGGGTTGGCCACCTCTGTTTTGTGCCCCAGGCTGGAGCAACGGCTGCTCAACAACATTTAGAAAAGGCTGCCCGCCAATCGCCTAAAAGTCGTTGGCAAACTCAGACGGCTTTCAAAGGGGCCAGCTTTGATCACAGTGGCCAAGAGATTGTTGCAATCCACGCAGTACAGCGCGTGCCTCGCAGTCAGAGCTATGTGCCCGCAGGACGGTTTTCCCAAGAACTAGCCAGCTGGTATGCCTGGTCAGCAGACAACACATTCGAAAAAGTACCCCTACGGTTAGAGCCCCCTGTGGGCAAGCGCATGGTTGTGATTGACGCTACCGACACAGGGGAACTGGTGGGCTGGGCAAATCTACCCCATCGACTAGGCTCAGACGCCAGTACGACAACCGGCGAGATCAACGGCTCAGAGAAAGATAATCCAGACTGTACCCAAGCGTTTACCTATCCGTTTGTTGTCGCGCTTCACAATGATGGGGGTAAAAGTTTAGCAATACTCGAACAAACCCTACAGCAACAGCCGCCGCTGTATCCTATTCATGAGCATGAGAAAATTTTCAATATGGAGGGGTTTCCCTTTTTTGCTGGGCGAAGCTTTTTTAACTACCGCCGTATTGTCAGTACCACACGCAATGACCCGTTTCAGGCTGCACCTGTTTTGGGGGATATGACCATGGTGAATTGGAACCGTGGTAACGATTGGACCTGGATGAATCCACCGCTAATTTTCACAGCAGAGCAAATCCAAGCTAGCGATCAGCAGCAAAATTGGTTAGGCGGCATCTCGACTACGGCGCTACGCCAGGGTGAAGACCACGCCCTGCTGTTTGCCCGCTGGCTACTGCAAACACAGTCACAGCCAAACTTTCCCCTTAGCTATCTATCAGGTCAAGAGGCGTATATGGGCACTCAATCGGGGTTGAGTATGGTGCCCTATATTCGTGAAGGCCGCCGTATTTTAGGTCGTATGGCCTATGGCGACGATGCTTTTTTTATGCGTGAAGCCGACTTGAGGATTGATCAAGCAGGCGGTCGAGACTTTACACCGACAACGATAGCTGTGAGTCACTACGACATTGATATTCACGGCTGTCGCTACCGCAATGGTGAACCTTCCTGGGAAGCAGGCAGTGCACCGGCCAAAGAATTTGTGGTGCGTCCGGTGCAAATTCCATTAGAGAGTTTAATTCCCCAGGGAGTCAACAATCTTCTTATGGGTGGCAAGAGTATTGCCGTCAGCCATATTGTTAATGCGCTGACGCGAGTGCACATGAGCGAGTGGGGGGTGGGTGCGGCAGCTGGGGTTTCAGCCAGTTGGCTGGTGACACAGCCTGAATTATCTGCATCTGATATTGTTACGCAAGGATATATGACTGTGCTGAAGGAAGAGATGGTGCAACAGGGCCTGCGATTAACGTGGTAGTGACTTATCGCATCCAATATTACTAAAAACTGGACTAAAAGCTACTAAATTCTTTGAAGGTGAAAGAATATACTGAATTTAGTAGGACATAAAACGTTGGCAGGGCCTCAAAAGTCATTGTTTGGCCTTGGGCAGACAACGACATTTTTAGGCCAGATCAGCCATAGCTTAAAACGGCGTTCTGGTTTGAAATCCTTCATATAGGGGAATTATATGTAGAGCAATCATAAAGACTCTATATTTCTGAGATATCGGCTTAATTAGAGGCTGTCTGCTAATAGAGGCATTCTTAATAGAGATTTCGAGCTAGAGCATATTTTCTTTTCAGATCAGAGCTTATGACAGAAACATCCCGCTCTTACTTTCCACTTCCGGTCAAACTGATTTTAGTTGTTCCGTTTGTGGTGCAGATCTTTGCTGCGGTTGGTTTAGTTGGTTATCTGTCATTTCGTAACGGTCAGAAAGCAGTTGATACGTTGGCAGCTGATTTAATCGATAAAACCAACGATTCGGTTACTAATCATCTAGATAGCTATCTGGCTGTTCCCCAAACGATAAACCATATCAATGCTGATGCGGTCAAACTAGGGCTTTTAGACGTTAACGATCCTGAAAAGGCGGCTCGATACTTTTGGGGGCAAATGCAGGTCTATGACCTGACCTACGTGGGGTATGGCCTGACGACAGGCGCAGGCGCAGGCGTCGCCAAGTATGACGGTAAAACGCTGACCTTAGAAGAATGGACCGGGCAGCCGCCTAATAATGTTTCGAATTATGCAGCGGATGCCGAGGGAAATCGTGCCGGTCTGAATGAAAAATGGGATTTTGATAACTTTAGCGAAGCCTGGTACAACGAACCCATTGATGCTAATCGTCCAATCTGGGCTCCGATCTATGTGTGGTCTTTTCCCGGTGGCTACCCCTACATTACAGCATCAGCGAGTCGCCCTATTTTCGATGGCAATGACCGCCTACTGGGGATGATTGCAGCGGATATTCATCTGTTAAAGCTCAGTGATTTTCTCAAGGAATTAGAGATTAGCCCATCTGGGCAAATCTTTATCATTGAGCGAGATGGCATGCTGATTGCCAATTCTGGCATGACAAAGCCTTTTAAGCTGAATGGTGATGATATTCAACGAACGGCTGTTAAAGATAGTAAAGATCCACTGACTCAAGATATTACTCAGCAGCTTCAAGAGAAATTGGGGGGGTGGAATGTCGATGTTGAGCAGCAGCTTGAGTTGCGCGTCAACGGTAACCGTCATTATGTTCGCGTCAAGCCCTGGCACGACGAATATGGGTTGGATTGGGTAGTGGTGACCATTGTGCCCGAGTTGGACTTTACGGCCGAACTCAATGCCAATAACCGCATAACGTTCTTTTTGTGTTTAGGGGCACTGATGGCTGCAACTATCCTCGGTATCTTTACCTCTCAGCGCATTACTCGGCCCGTTTTTAGACTTAATCAGGCCAGTCAAAAGTTGGCGGCCGCAGCCCGAGACCGGTTTGCCACAGAAAAGACAAACCCTCACGAGATAGAGCTCTTAGACATTCGCCTTGATCGGGCTGGCATTCAGGAACTAGACGGTCTAGCAGATTCGTTTTCGCTGATGGCACAGCAGCTCCAACAAACATTTAGCGAGTTAGAAGCCCTCAACGAAGATTTAGAGGAGCGGGTCGATGCGCGCACTCAAGAGTTACAGACTACGTTACGGGAACTGCACTATGCCCAGGCTCATATGCTACAGAATGAGAAAATGTCGGCCCTGGGGCAAATGGTGGCAGGGGTCGCGCATGAGGTCAATAACCCCATTAACTTTATCTATGGCAACCTGCAGCATGCGAATGATTACGTTCAGAATTTGCTTGGTTTAGTTGACCTTTATCAGCAAAAACAAACGGGGCCTGATGACGACATTAATGTGTTGGTCGAATCGATAGATCTAGACTTTGTGATGGAAGATTTACCTAAAGTGATGGCTTCCATGCAGGTTGGGGCTGAACGTATTCGAGAAATCGTCAAATCTTTGCGCATATTTTCTCGCCTGGATGAGTCAGAGTTTAAGACGGCTGATATTCATGAGGGGATTGACAGCACCCTGATGATTTTGCAGCATCGTACCAAAGGATACTCTAATCATTCTGACATCCAAATTACAAAGGACTACGATGGTCTGTTGTTAATAGAGTGTTATCCCGGCCAGCTAAATCAGGTCTTTATGAATATTTTGTCGAATGCCATTGATGCATTGGAAATGGCAACTACTGATTCCGCTCTTCAAGGCGATAGCCATGGGTGCGCTTCTCCAAATTTATCAATAGCGCCGCCGATTATTCACATTCAAACTCGGCAACTAGACAACGGTTGGGTGACGATTTCTATCTCTGATAATGGTCCCGGTATTCCAGAGGATGTGCAAACTCGGTTGTTTGATCCTTTCTTCACGACTAAGCCTGTTGGTCAAGGAACCGGTATGGGATTAGCCATTAGTCATGAGATTATTGCTCAGAAACATGGCGGTACCTTAACCTGTAAATCTTCCCTTGGAGAGGGAACACAGTTTTTAATTAAAATTCCGAGTCAGCAGTCTATTCTAGCAACACAAGCAGACGTAGTTCTTATGAAATCAGCTGCTTCATAGTTCCGACTGTTTCATGGTTCGATATCACTGAACTACGTTTTTTAAAGACGTAGCTCAGTGATACTTTATTGGGTGTGGTCTGGATATGTGGCCCAGTTAAGCCGTCTGAGACAGAACTTTTTTCGCATCTGTTGCGGGATTGAGTTCGGTTAGATACGTGTAAATTAAATCCATATCAACGATCGGGCAGCTAATGTTGCTGTTCTCCAGGCCTGACATCGTATTCTGGCAATCAAAATCAGATGTGTTTTCGTACAGTTCGAGGATGGTCAGCTCTTGCTTATAAACTTTTTCATTTAAGAATGGCAACAGTGGGTAGAGGGCATTGGTTTGAGACTCCTGACACTGCTGATTGAGCTTATTTGTCCAGTGGCTGTAGGTCAGCTTCTCCATAGAATATCCATAGCGATTGATGCATTCAAAGAGATCGTTCCAAGCTAAATCGGTGCTAGCTGACCAGGGTGATAGATGGAAGGTTTGGCCAACCAAGCTGGACTGTTGAGAAAGATGAGCAATGGCGCGGCTGGCATAATCTACGGTAACGACCTGATTTTTAAAGTTGGCAAGGTCAGGATAATAACCCAGTTGAATACATCCCTTGATAGAACGAGAGAGAAAATCATTGGGGTTAGTCGCGCCGGTTTGGCTGCTACCCATGATGAACCCTGGTCTGAAGACAGTGACAGGGATTCCTTGCCTGCGGGCATCGAGGATAAGCTTTTCTGCAACCCACTTAGTTTGAGCATAGCCATCATCCCAACATAAAAAATCGCGACTAAGGTTTAAATCATCGTCCTCATAGACGGTTGGTCGACCCGTGAAGTAGGCGGTGGCCCCAAACACACCTACGGTTGAGATATGGTTGATGGGCTTTAACTTCGCTTGGCAGGCGAGTTTTAAGATCTGATGAGTACCCTGAACGTTGGTATCTTCTAGGGCTGAATAGGGTTTGACGAAATTCACCATAGCCCCAGAATGGTAGATGACGTCTATTGTGTTGGCCAGCCGCGAAAATTGAACCATGGATAGTCCAAACTGTGGTTGATCGAGACTGCCAGAGACCGGAACAATGCGTTTTGCCAGTATCCCTGCGGGGAGAGAGTACTTGGCAAAATTAGCGCGTAGTCTCCGTAATCCTTCATATCGGCTTTTTCCACGCACTAAGCAGTAGATAGTGGCATTAGTTTGTTTAATAAGCTCGTACAGTAAGAAAGCTCCGAGAAAACCGGTAGCGCCGGTCAAGAAGATATTTTCGGGAGATGTCAGATCTGCCAGTATTGGTTTGCGGGTGACGATTTTTGGAGAAGTCGGGATAGGTTGAGTTTTGAGATCTGTCAGCAGTGTGAGGGTATTATTGCCAGATTGTTGAATTGTTTTAACGGTCTGTGCCAGTCCAGCAACGGTTGGGGTTTCATAGATGCATCGTACAGGAAGTTCTATGTCTAATTCTTCTTTGAGTAAGCTGACTAGATGGGCGGCTAGTAGAGAGTTACCACCTAGCTCAAAGAAACTATCGTCACTATGATTAACTGGAATTTTTAACACCTGAAACCAGAGACTGGCAATATCTTTTTCTAGGGGTGTTTGATAGGAATCAGCAGCCTGCTGCTGAGCCTGCTCCGGCTCGGGCAGAGCCTTGCGGTCAACTTTGCCGCTGGGCGTTAGGGGCAGACTGTTGAGGACTAAAAACAGCGAAGGCACCATGTAGTCGGGCAAGGTTGCTTTTAGATGATTGCGCATGGTGGCAACCCAGCTTTCTAGACCCCGTTTGCTACTGTGCTCTGGCAAAATATAAGCCACTAACCGCTGATTACCAAGGGCATCGCTTTTGGCTAATACGATGCCTTCGCAGACATCCGGATGCTGATTGAGCACTGCTTCAATTTCAAACAGCTCGACTCGGAACCCACGAATTTTAACTTGATGATCGTTACGACCTAAAAACTCCAATAGGCCATCGCCACGATCTCGAACACGATCTCCGGTTTGATAAATCCGCTCAGGTAATGCGTTGACTGAGGTCTGACTAAATGGGTTGGTTACAAACCGTTCTGCGGTAAGTTGGGGACGGTTGAGATAGCCACGGGCGACACCTGTGCCACCGATATAAAGATTACCAGCTGTGCCGGGGTGAACTCTTTTTAGCTGCTCATCGAGTATGTAGAGCTGGCTCTGGGGAATAGCTTTGCCGATGGGTAATTCTTTTGTAGCCGTAACTGCATGGGGACCGGCCAAGTCACACATTGTGGCGACAATTGTTGTTTCGGTCGGTCCATAGGTATTGACCAGGCGAACTGAGCTTTCTACTTGCTGTTGCCAGAGTTCTAGTCGTGTCGCTAGGGCTTTTTCTCCTCCGATGATGACCAAGCGCAGGCTGGGGGGTGGGGATATGTTTAGACGAGCTAACTCGGTGGCTAGAAAATGCCAAAAAGCTGTCGGCAGGTTCCAAACCGTGATGCCCCAAGCCTGAGACTGTTCTAAAAAGGACTGAGCCGAGCCAATCATCTCATTTGTTCTTAAGACCAGCGTCGCTCCCTTGGCAAGACAAGGGTAGATTTCTTCAGCGGAGGTATCAAAACTGACTGAGGCAAACTGGAGGACTCGATCGTCTGGGTTGATGGCATACTCGACGGCGGCTGTCTCTACGTAAGCTGCCAGTGAGCCATGCTCGATCATGACACCTTTCGGTTTGCCTGTAGAGCCAGACGTGTAGATAATATAGGCCAAATGATTGGGCTGGATTGAGTTGTCCAGGTTTTGGGTTGATTCTTTTGTAATGTCATCCCATTGAGTGTCTAGCTCGATGACCTTACTGCTAGTCATCCAATCTGAGAGGTTATGTCGAGTTGTCAGAAGCAGGGCTAGTTGAGAATCTTCTCTCATCATGGCTAGCCGCTCAACTGGATACTCGGGATCTAGCGGGATATAAGCTCCACCGGCTTTGAGGATGGCTAGTAGGGCAATAATGAGGCTGGGGGAGCGGTGTAAACAAACGCCAACTAGCGTGTCTGGTCCGACCTGATGTTTTTGGAGATAGTGGGCTAGCTGATTTGCCCTGGCGTTTAGCTGTTGATAGGTAAACTGACGCCCCTGATCAACAATCGCAATAGCATCTGGAGTCTGAGCAGCTTGCACTTCAAACTGTTGGTGAGCTAGTGAATAGGCAAAATTTTCCACCATGATTTTTTATTGCAATCGATGCTGCAAGAATTAAAGACTAGATAACAACTTTTCTGGCTTGAGAAAAGAACAACTCAGCGCATCCAAAAATTCTGTGAGCTATGACGCTAGACATCTTCCCTAGGAATGTAGGGACATACGATAGCTAGAACGTACAGCAAACTATTGAATCAACAGGGAACAACATTAGAATCTCTGAATAGGGTAAAAACCACATCAGTAGATGTACGCATGTTGCTTTAGATGTCAGTAAATTTCATTAAGTTAATTTACTGATAGAAAAGCTAACTTAATTTGAGTCTTTTCGCATAGTGTAAATCACTACAATTTTGAATGTTTTTGCGGAAACCAAAGCTTAATAAGCGTCTAAGCTGGCTGAAAGCGCCTTATTGTATGGATTTTATTAATGTGGTCGGATTTATGCTTTTCAAATGAAAATTAAGACTTTGATGTTTTTGGGGGTCAGGTAAAAAAGACGAGAGTCTTGGTTCACTGATCCGTCAATTAGACTTCCGTATGAGATCGGAGTATTTGCGTATTGTTTGGAACTAATATCCTTTTTGGAAATATCCTAGTCTGGGAGGAACTGTGTTACGTTCTGCGGCTGGTGGCAAGATGAAGAGGAATTGATGATTGGCTTAGGGGGTGCGATCGCAAATCATATACATCACAGAGTACATGCTGCAATACAAAGTCAAATCCTGCTCATTTTGACGATAAAACGTAGCTCCGCCCAGCTGATCGAACCAGACCCAACCTTGTTGCTCCAGGTAATGCTGCAAGTCAGCGTTGTTGCGAGTTAACAAGCGGTACTTATCATTATTGACGGCTGTTGCCCTGGCTCGGGTCAGCTCTAAGCGCATAGCAGCACGTAATATAGCAGGCGTATCAGGTTCTTGGGAGAAAGCCGTACTGAGGACAATCATGTAGCTAATGCTACTTAAGATAAGTAAGCCACTGATAACAGTAAGCAGATAAGTTTTTTTGCGGGTTAAGTACCTGTAAATCATGCTTTCTGAGGCAAGGTGTTTGCAATGGGGACTCCAGTCCTTACGGTAGTTTTTCTGCTAAAAGATTGTTCTAAACCGTAACTATGCGTGATTCGATGTGGCAGTAGCACTATATGAAGACCGTTTACTCTTCGGGAACGGTCAGTATGCGAGATTCAATGCCTGCCCACACGTCTGGAGAGACACGCACAGCAGCTTCTTTGCATCGGACCATCAACTCGCAAATATAGAAATATTCACTTAATGCTGTTACATGTTGCATAGAGAGTTTTGCAGTTGCTGTTGAAATACCCAATGTATTGAACCATAGCTCAAGTATGCCTGCTCGAGAAACCTGTTCTTGTTGTGCTCTAATATTACTATTAAGAGTGTTCGATCTAAGCTTCTCAAGTCTGTCAATCAGTCTTGAGAAGTTAGTAGGTGAAAAAATATTGATCTGAAGAAAATGTTTGGCTAGGTCGATGCTGAGTTCGAGATCAGTGTTGAGATTATTAATATGGCCGAGATCGAGCGTTGTGCTGAGAGCTTGTATTCGCTTGAGAGCGAAGTTGAGTCCATGATCTTTATATATTCTAGGGGCGAAAGTAGATAAGAGATCGGAGTTAAGATCGATGCCAAGCGCAAGGGCTCGGTTAAAATCGAGGTTAAGATCGATGGCTAGAAAAAGGGCATATATCCTTTTGGCTGCTGGATTAAAGTTGCTTGATGAAAACTTTGTGGACTCTGTTGCCCATTGTACTAACTGTTTTAGGTGCTCAGACTGTAAATATTTGTTGGCCTGTTGTTCTAGCATCTTTAGAAAAAGATTTGAGCCCTGTTTGCCAGTTAGTATTCCTGGTAGTAACAAAAAGACTTCTCTCCATCTGCTGTCAGTAATATGATTCTCTACCATTTCACTCCACTGATTGTTATCTGCTAAATATTGAGCTGTGAGATATTCTTGCAGCGTTAGATGGGAAAACGAATAGGCGTTTTCAGCTCGTTCTACTAAAATTCCCTGTTGAACTTCAATTGTTTGTAATACGGCTTCTCCATTGAGAGTTTTGGGTACACCCAAGGTTTCTGATAAGAACGTTTTGATTTGGGTGGTCAGCTCACGACGAGAGAAAAACAGCTGGTCTGCGTCAAAACCGCTGTAGGCAATCTCTGATAGAAGCTGTTCTTCTAGCTCAATGCTGAGGCCCTCGTAAATCTCATCTCGATTAATCCGTTTCTCAGCGGCCCATTCTTCTAGCAAAATGCGTAATGCTTTTTGATATAGGCTGCTACGATTGGCTGGAAACCGTTGGGAGCGATCATACACCAGGCAGAGATATGTCAGCAGTAGCGGTGTGTGGGCCAGCTCTTTCGCTGCCTTATTTTTAGGCTCTTGTAAAATCTCCCAGCACTTTTTGCCAGTTTCCCGTTCGCGATCCTGTTCATTGCTAAACCAGTTGCCAATAAACTGCTCAATTTGTTGGTCATCAAAGTCTGCCATACCCACATCGCTAAAGCGAGTAAACCCACCGCGATAGGCCGCGGTGCGGCAGGAGGCAATAAAGCGATTTTGGTCGTAGCGATCAACAAAGTCTTGAATGGTACCAATGACGTTATCTAAATTGGCGGTGGGAACTTCATCTAGACCATCGAGCAAGATCAGCAGCTTGCCCTGCCTGAGTGCATTCTGGGTAAACTGTGCTGGCTCTGGAAAATCACAGGTGGCAAACTCGTTGGTAATGAGTGCAGGAATGTCTATAGCGTCTGCTTCAAAGCGTTTGAGTTCTAGCAAGACCGGCACACAGCGATGGGCATAGCTAGCTGTCTCACGGTGCAGTGTTTTCAGAGCTTCTAAACCCACCTTCCGCAGAAACGTGGATTTCCCAGCACCGGGGCCTCCCAGCACCATCAGATATTGTCTTTCGTTAGCAACGACAACACCTGAGCGTTTCTCTCCATCGCTCTGTCTACCCACATAGCCGCGAAACCGGGTCTTCCGGTAAGATTCCTCCAGGGCTGCGACGGACTCAAACCGGATGATGTCGTCATCGCCCAACAGCTTCACCCCTGTGTAAACCCTGGCCAGGTCCACCGGATCTCGCATACCCAGCACTTTGAGCTGACAGTGACGCTTTTTGTAATTGGCAATGTATTTGCCGGAGGCGTTAAACCAGCGCTGGCTGATCTCACCGCTGACGGAACTGCCACCTTTATTGAGGATTTCTAACCCCAGACGGGCTAGTCCTTCACCTGTGCCGCTAAATAGCTCGCTCATGGGCCGTGGCTGTCATCGCATCTTCCCTATTCTGTCGATTTTGATGCTGGTTGGCTACGGGGCCTAGCAATTTGCCACGTGCGCTGGTTGTAAATTGTCTACAAGGGTTTTGGCTAGATGCCATTCCCCCACGCCAGATTTAAACCCCAGCGCTAATTGAGTGCTGTAGCTAAGGTGACAAAGGCATTCTTGCCATTAGGGATCTCTCTAAAGTCACGCACCCCTTCAGCGGGTTTTGCTTCAATGAGCCCTGACATTTTCAGGGCGGGACGGTTACGCAATTCGTTAATTCCACTGTGTATCCACCCTAAGGGCTCTAACCGAATCATAGCTTGGCGCACATAGTTCAGGTCACAGGTGATCGTTGAAAGCTATAAGTAGCCACAGCTATGCGCGCAGCAAACTGAATGAATGCATTCATCGGTTTGCCATACATAAATTTTTGAGGGTGTTCTCAAGTCAGTCCTGCAAAGGACGACTTACAAAGAATAACTATACACAGGGGGCAAGGACCTATGATTGACCCTGTGCGTATCCAAAATCGTCGCCTAACTGCGCTGGCATGTATACACCAGAGGAGATTCAGCACCGGTTTGATGCCGTTACCCTCAAGTATCTACAAAATAAAAATAGAGGTGGTAGCAGCGGACAAAAAGGAACCCGCTACGAAGATTATTTTGCTGTGTACAAGCTTGCACAGCTTGCTCGACGCATCATAGCCTTTGACTCAAACGTTCAGTTTTCTAGTCAGCTGCTGGCATTTGTCGATGACCTGATTATTGAAATTAATGCTGCTCAGATACAGCATTACCAGCTCAAAAATAGCGCAAACGTTTCCTGGACCAGTGGTAAACACCCTATCCAGAAAGATTTTGCCAATCAGCAAAAGCTAAACCACAATCGCTACCCAAGAAGTCACATGTTCTTGGTGGTCGCCGACCAAGCTTGTGCCACGCGTCTGGTTGCCAATATCCCATCCGATATTCAGCCCTTTAGCCGTGTATCCTACTTTCCATATGCCCCTGACACCATGGCACTGGTCGATCAGCTGCCAGGGTTTAAACATGCATTGACCTACCTCTCTGCGTTTGAGAATCCTGAACCGGACAAACTTGATTATGTGGCGAAGGCGTTAATTGGAGCCTGGGTTACCAGTAACTTCACAAATGTCTCTGGTAAAGAGCTGTTACTAACGGCGCAACGCCAGACACCACAGTATATTCGCAGTTTTGAGACCACCTTTGAAATAGATCCCCAGCTAGAGAAAATTCTAAGTAGCATTGAAGACTTGCGCTACAACCTAGCCAAAGGCTTCTTGCACTGGGACTATGCAGATGGGCTACAATATGGTGTCCAACCATATAGCATCGAAACTGAACCCTTTCGACGACTTCAGGAACGCATCATCCATCACAACCCTAGAACGTTTGAGGAATTGGAACCTCTGCTATGACCCGTCAATACTCTACTGTAGCGAGTAATAGTGCTAAGCGATTGCTAAGGCGTTTAGTCGATAAAGCTACCTGTCCGCAGGAGTATCGCACTGCAATGACTAAGCTAGGATGCCAGCTGGGTAATGCCATGCTCAACGTCATTGGCACGTCTGGCCAAAGTGCCTACCTGGTGGCAACTGCTGAGGATGCAGACTTTCTGGCTCAGGGTGTTTTACAAGCATTAGAACCCCGTTTGGCCTCGGTCGGGTTTTCCTGTATTTGGAACGAACGCAAATCGCTGTATGGTTTGCAATCACTAGATGTTGCGCCTATCCTCAAGCAGTACAAAGAACCGGTTGGGAAAGTAGACTATCTGATTGTGGTTAAATCGATTATCTCGGATAGCTGTGTCGTTAGAACTAACCTACAGAACCTGATTCAAACTCTGCAGCCTCGGGAAATATTGATTGCGGCCCCCGTGATACATGCCCGGGCAGAGGCCTCCTTGCGGCAGGTGTTTCCCCAGGACATTTCAGATAAGTTCCATTTCTTTTACTTCGCTGAGGATGATGAACGGACAGCTTCTGGCGAAGTTCTGCCTGGCATCGGTGGCATGGTGTTCGAGCGTTTGGGCTTCAGTGGACAGGCTAGCCGCTATGTTCCTGAAATTGTTCAAGAGCGACGTCGCAGCATTGTGAAGCGTCGTAAGACCAAGGCCTCTTGAGCTTAAAGCTTGGATAGAAGCAATGGGCTGCCATTGCTGAACCGAACTATGAGGTCAGCTGAAAGATGCTGGCATAGTTCGGTTTGAACCATTTGGTTTATCTTCTAAATCAGCTCAGCCATGCGGAAATTTGACGAGTGAGTGGGGATCACTACTCAGATAGTTTCTGGAGATCCCATGCCACCACTGACCAAGCTAATGCAACGACTTTTGCCCTGGGTTCTTGCCGCTCTGATATGCATCACAATCGGTAGCCTACCCGCCGTTGCCCAAGAGGCGTCCGCACCTCGTACCCTGGTCGTATCCGGTCACGGACGGGCTCAAACGCCGACATCCCTGGCTCAAATATCCCTGGGCCTATCTAATAAAGGTGACAGCGCCAAAGATACCTATACAGCGCTAAATAAGCGTTCATCAGCTGTGGTGAAGTTGCTCAAGTCGGGTAAGGCAAAGGTTGTTAAGACCTCTAACATCAACCTAACGGTGAAGTCTGACCGGGATGGAAAGCCCCAAAAGGATGGCTATGATGGGTATCAAAATATTGAATTTCAGGTGCCCGCTGCTGATATTGGGGTGCTGGACGATGCGATCGCAACCGACATAGACCGGCTCAATAATATCCAATATGTTGCCCCCGAAGCGTCCATCAGCGCCGCTCGCAACACGGCCCTAGAAAACGCCATCGCCGATGCCCAAGCCCAGGCAAAAGTGGCCCTAGACAAACTGGGCTTTACCACTCAAGAAATCGTCGACATTAACGTAGGCGACCCCCACATCCAAAGCCCAAAAACCAACCCTAACCCCGACAGCTATTCCTCCTGGTCTGAAAACATACCCGCGATAGAAGGCGGGGAGCAAACCGTGGATGTGACTGTCACCCTAAAGATTCGATACTAGAGCGCAGAAAAATAAGGGATGGGATGTGGGCATTACTGCTGTTGTTGCTGTTGCTGTTTCCACGTATCTGTCAACAGCCCCCCATAGCCCCAGTTTTCCTCCTCAATCTCTTGTAAGACAATGTGGATATGCTCGGGTCGTTTCCCCAGGATGCGCACCAGTGAGGCGGTCACATCCCTGACTAATGCTGCTTTTTGAGATCGTGTGGCTCCGGTTGTAATCTGAATATTGACATATGGCATGGTAGACAGTAGAGAAGAGATAGTATGGTGTCGACAGGTCCTCTACCCAGTGTATGTTTTCCCATTGGCTAAATGATCGGCTGCAGTTGCGATCGCTCCAGCTGACGGATGCAAATGAACTCTTTGCACTGACCGATGCCAATCGCAGTCATCTGCGTCGGTGGCTGCCGTGGCTAGATAGAACTAAAACATCAGCTGATACGCGCACCTTTATTCGCAATACCCTAGAGCAGTTTGCCGATACCGATGGAATTGTTGTTGCCATCTGTTATGACGATAGTATCGTCGGTGTTATTGGCTATAACCACATCGACTGGGCTAACCATGTGGGCTACATCGGTTACTGGCTGTCCGCTTCGCACCAGGGGCAGGGGATTATGACCTCGGCCTGCCGATATCTGGTAGATTACTCATTCGCTACTCTCATCCTCAATCGTATTGTTATTATGTGCGCGACTCATAACAAACGGAGTCGGGCTATTCCTGAAAGGCTTGGGTTTCGGCATGAGGGGACGGCCCGTGAGGCGGAGTGGCTGTATGATCATTTTGTTGATCATGAAATCTATGCTTTGCTGCGACGTCATTGGGAGTTTTAGAAGTTGTTGTTGATTAAGTTCATGGTTTTTGATGATAGATTGGATGGTTGGTGTGGAGTTTGAAGATGTTGATTGGGGTCCCTCCGAGTTCCCCTTTCGGAAGTAGTCAAGTTGTTCCAAATTGCATATGGGGCTTCCCATGGTTAGGGCCGGAACGCCGCCCTAGAACCCAACGTACTAAGTTTTCTAAGTAGCATTAAGTTGGGGTTGCGGCAGGGTCGATTATAAATGTTCTGGATCGGTTTTTGCAGAAGATTTGAAGAGTGAGATTCAACTCTTGAGGTTGTTGCTTGATGAATTCTTAAGATTCTTTTGTTTGGTGCGTTTATGGGGTGTGGCAGCCGTCAGTGTTGTTTTGTTGTTGTCTGGCTATTTGGGTGACAATAAAATAATATGGTTGCCTCTCTGTGTCTAGCTCTTACGGTCTTATGGACATACTGTCTAAGGGCTATCACTGGTTGAATACAGCTCTAGATTATAGCGATAGAGGGCGACGGGACGGTCGATGGCTTTAAAGTAGTCTGGGTCCTGAGGAGATAAGTAAACGGCGGTGATTTGATCGGCCACAATGCGATCTTGTTCTAGGTGATAGGCGGTTGTGTTTTCTACTTGGTTTAGATACACCGTCGGTCGACCGCCGCGAAAAAACTGTTGAAATACTTCTGTGGTGATAAATGTATCGCTGTCGGGCTGCTCTGTGGCCCGACCGGTCACCGTAGATACTAACTGCTGGTTGTCTTTTAAGAATGTAATCTGACGGTTGGGGTTGTCAGGATCAACTTTTACGGCTTCTACCCAGTCATCTCCTAAGTAGGCCCGTGCCAGACTTAGGCCATTAAAGGCTCGGTCAGAAACCACACCCTCTAAATTTTTTAGGGGGCGATTGAGAAATTTACCCTGGGCGACGCGAGCTTTTTGAAAGCGGATATCTGCCTCAATGGGCACATCGAGAAACTGGCGATTGCCTTCAAACCCTGGTGTGATTACATCTGGTGCCAGAGGAGCTGCCATTTCCCCCAGGGTAGAGGTCATTTTCCACGGGCCATCCATCCAGGCTGGATATACCAGATCCCCTTCTGAGGGCTGCACAGGGGGCTTACTAGACCAGTTGGGAAACGCGGATACTCGTTCAGCGAGGGGGCTGGCCATGGCCTCGCCGCTACACAGCAGCCATACCAAAACCAGTAACGTTATCCATAGGAGCTTGCGCCGAAGTCGTTTCAGGAAATACCGCTGCATGATGTTGCTTGTTAGATCTGCCAGTTGCCCCAGTTTAGTCCCATGTGCTCCTGGGAAACCTGAGGTATGGCGTTGATCACACCCTAAGCCCGTGGCGATATCAGGAGCAATCCTAAATAATTTCGGAGCCGTGCTAAAACAGGCTGTAGCCTTTAGATATAGGCGCGGGCTCATTAATCGCGAATGGATAATCAAACTTTGCTGAAAGAAGCACTCACCGACGAGCTGGGGTCTTTGTACAAGAGTATTACGCAGCTGACTGATGTGAAGTCGTTGCCCGAGGACGATCTACAGCTGCTGCGCGGGCTGGTGTCGGTATTGCAGTTTGCGGCCCAGCAGATGACCCAGCAGCAGGCCTCGGGCGGTAAGTTAACCGCAGATGTTACTGCCCTGCGAGACAAGGTTGCTCAGCTACAGCAGGATAACGCTGCCTACAAAAAGCAGCTGCAGTGGATTCAAGACCGGGTGGCGCTGTCCCGTACATCTACGGGCAAAATGCAGCTAAAAGCTACCTTAAAACAAACTCTGGATATTGCCAGAGATATTGCCGGGGCCAGCAGCGGCAGCATTTTTTTACTCGATGATGCCCAGGTGGTAACGGAATGCATTTTGACCCGCTCGGGCACTACGGAGCGTGAACGGCAAAGCCTGGTGGGACAGGTGCTAGAAAAAGGGCTGGCTAGCTGGGTGGTGGAGCATCGCAAGGCAGAAACCATTGCCGATACCCGTTTGGATAGCCGCTGGGTGAATCTGCCTGATCAGCCCTATCAGGTTCGTTCAGCCATGTGTGCGCCGATGGTCAGTGGCAATCGCATTCTGGGGATTATGACCCTGACTCACCCAGAGCCCAAACATTTTCAGCTGCCGATGCCAGACTTGATTGGTGCCATGGCGGACCAGATGGCTCTGGTGTTGGAAAATACTAAATTTCAGACGGCCAATCAGGAGCTGGAGCGTCGTCTGAGCCAGCACCAGGAGTTTTGTCATCAGGTTTTGACCACGGAGACTGTGGGGGCCGTGATGTTACAAAACAAAAAGATTGTTCAGCTCAATGGCCGTGCCGCTCAGCTTTTCGGCCGGGAACATGATGAACTGATGGGGCTACCGTCCATGACCAGCGTCATTGCCTACGAAGATCTCGAGCGGGTACGGGCGGCTATTCTTGAGTGTCATACCAACCCTAATAAAATTTTTGCGATTGATTTTGGCATTACCCATAAAAGTGGGCAGGTTATTCCGATTACGGCCCAGGGTATTGCATTAGATTTTCAGTCTCAACCGGCGGTGATGATGGTAATGAATAAGAGTTAGCCCTTTTAGGCTTAAAAACGTTCCCTTCGGGATTCCCTTTACGATATAAATAATCAACAACAATCAGCTTTTCCCACCGTTCTGTGATTGCATCCCCAAGCCGTCCAACAACGATAAAATTTCTCAAAACTCCCACATCCCAGGCATGGATTGACCAGGCACTGGCTAACCTGGACGAGGTGATGTTGGATCATTCCCACTGCGAGCGCAAGGCGGCTAGCATCGCTATAAAGCTGATGTTTTTGTATCCGAGTGATGTGGCCCTTGTCGAGGCGCTGACGGAGATTGCCCAGGAGGAGCTGAGCCATTTTAAGCAGGTGAACCAGTGGCTGGCGCGGCGGGGGGTGGCGCTACATTGCCTGGCGGCAGGTCCCTATGGTTCAAAATTGCGCAAGTATGTGCGACCCAACGACCCGGAGCGTAAGTTAGATTTACTGCTGGTGTCAGCGCTGATTGAGGCTCGCAGTCACGAACGTTTGGGGCTGTTGGGGCAGCACTGTCCAGATCCGGACCTGGCTAAGTTTTATCGTAGTCTGATGGCGTCTGAAGCTCGCCATTATGGGGCCTATTGGGTACTGGCTACGAATGAGTTTGGGCCTGACGTGGTGACGCCTCGCCTTGAGGCGTTAGCTACCGCAGAGAGCGAGATTTTGGCGACGTTACATCCAGCCCCGAGAGTTCATAGTTAACGATATGCACACGTCCTTTAAGTCTTTTTTGATCCGTGACTGGCAACCGACTGATCGGCAGGCGGCGGCAGACCTAATTGGTCAAGTACTGACTGACTACGGTCTGGGTTGGGAGCCGGATGTGGCGGATGTGGATGTGGTGCAGGTGGAACAGTACTATCAAGACGGTGAATTTTGGGTGGTGGAGCAGGCGGGCAGCATCGTGGGGACGGCGGCCTATCTGCCCATTGAGCGCGGCAATCAGGCGGTGGAAATTCGTAAGATGTATTTGCTGCCGGTGGCTCGCGGTCAGGGGTTGGGGCGGTTTTTGTTGGGCCAGTTGGAGAGTGCGATCGCAACCCGTGGCTTTAAAGAAATCTGGCTCGAAACCGCCACCGTGCTCAAAGAGGCTGTTCGTATGTACGAAAGCTCTGGGTACCTTCCAGCAACTGGTGTAGAAACGACGCGCTGTGACAGGGTCTATAAAAAATCCCTGCATGGGGATGTCAGCTAAGTCGCTATAATCAATCGGGCCAAGTATTTCTCCGTTAGGGCCTACTGTTGGGGCAAACGCAAAGCCTGGCCTCGACGCATACTCCTATTCACCTTTGCTGTGATTGCAGTTTATCCCGGTAGCTTTGACCCCATTACCCTGGGCCACCTTGATATCATTACCCGCAGCAGCGGTCTCTATGATCATGTCATTGTAGTGGTGTCACGCAATCCGATTAAAAATCCCATGTTTTCTGTGGAGGAACGGCTCGATCAGATTCGTCAGGCCACATCCCATTTAAGCAATGTGGAAATTGATAGTTTTGATGGATTGACGGTTAACTACGCCCACCAGCGTCAGGCGAAAGTCTTAATTCGTGGTTTGCGTGTACTATCAGACTTTGAGAAGGAACTCCAGATGGCCCATACTAATAAGACCCTGGCGGACGACCTGGAAACCGTTTTTTTAGTGACCTCTACTGAATACGGCTTTTTAAGCAGTAGTCTAGTAAAGGAGATCGCAAGGTTTGGTGCGGCGATCGGTCATCTTGTTCCTGAACATGTTGCCCACGATATTCAGAAATGGTACGGCAAGAACCTCCCCTAAACGACCGTAGGCTCAATGGACAGACTGTCCAGGCCGATGATGTCCTGTCCCAACAGCAGGTGGGTAATGTAGCGGCTACCCCTGCTAACGGATTTGATATTCAAGATGCCCTTAACCAAATTGAGGAGGCGGTGCTAGACAGCCCTCGTCTGCCGGTGATGGGCCGTACCATGGTGAATGAGGATGACCTGCTCGACCAGCTGGATGCGGTGCGGTTGAACCTGCCTGGCGCGTTTCAAGAGGCCCAGCAGCTCCTAGAGCAGCGTACTAATATTCTGAGCGAAGCCGAGCAGTATGCCCAAGAAATCGTCATGAGGGCTGAAAAGCAGGCCGCTGCGATTTTGAATGAGACGACAATTTTGCGGCAGGCTGAGCAGCAGGCCCAGCAGCTACGGCTACAGGTAGAGCAAGAATGTGCGGCGTTGCGATCGCAAACCATGATGGAAATTCAGCAGCTACAGACGCAAACAAAGCAAGAATGCGACGAGCTGCGCAAAACAGCAATTGCTGAATGTCATGCCATTCAAACCGATGCCGATACCTACGCCGACCAGGTCCTGCAGCGTATGGAAACCCAGTTTAGCGAAATGCTCGGTGTGATCAGCAACGGTCGTCAGCAGCTCTACGATCGCCAGCAACGGGCTCGACAGACATCTCCGACGCCCCTTAGTGATCCGGCTCCTGCCGCTCCTCCCCGTCGTCCTACGGGGCCTCCCACCCCCCAACGACCGGCTCCGCAACAGTCCTACATTCAGCCCCCGACCCAGCAGCCACCCCAGCGCCCCCAGCCGCGTCGTAAGTTCTAGCCCGTCCATACTCTTTAAACCTTTAAACAATGATTGGTTATCTCAAAGGGGGGTTGGCCGACATTCAACGGCTGACGAACGGTCGTGTCGTTGTCACTATTGATGTACAAGGCGTTGGCTATGAGCTACAGATCACAGCTCGAGCCATGGGGAATCTTCCCCCCATCGGTGAATCGGTGCAAGTGTTTACCCATCTCCAAAATCGCGATGACCAGCCAGTGTTATTTGGCTTTAGCTCACGGGCCGAGCGAGATGTCTTTCGCCTGGCCATTAGCGTTAGCGGCATCGGCCCCCAAATGGGTATGGCCTTGCTAGATACCCTCAACCTCAATGACCTGATCCAGGCCGTCGTATCAGGCAATGCCCGCATCTTGTCCCAAACCCCTGGCGTTGGTAAAAAGACTGCCGAGCGTATTATTCTAGAGCTCAAAACCAAGCTAGCCGAATGGCGACAGCAGGCAGGGCTAATAACTGCCCCCGCTGCTGGTCCCGTTTCCGTGGTTCAAGAAGATGTGGAAATGACCCTGTTGGCCCTGGGCTACTCCAACAGTGAAATCACAAAAGCACTTCAGGCCGTGGGCCAGAGTAAGGCCCTCAGTAAAACCGCTGACACCGAAGACTGGATTCGCGAAGCTATCACCTGGCTTAGTCAGTGATGGCGCATCAACGGTTGTAACCAAAGCACGGGCACCAAAGTGATGCTCATCAGGTTTATCGAGCACTTTTATTTGTATCAAATTACACTATTTATTAGGGCATCTCGGCAGAGTACCCTAAAGTCATAATCGAGCGCTCAGCCGTTATTCAGTACAGGAGTTTATGAAACAGGTTATTGCAGTCGTCCGGTCCACTCACCTAGATAAAGTCAAAGATGCCCTGGTGAATGCAGGTATTGTCGGCATGACTGTGTCTAATGCCCGTGGCTTTGGTCGTCAGAAGGGGCAAACCCAAAAGTATCGAGGGCAGACCTATAAGGTTGATTTTCTACAAAAGATTCGCTTAGAAGTTGCCATTGCCGATGACAAAGTCGACCTGGTGGTCCAGACCATTACCGCCGCCGCCCATACGGGGGAAATTGGCGATGGCAAGATTTTTGTGCTGCCCATTGAGGCCGTCTATCGCATTCGGACTGGTGAGCGAGATGATGTGGCCCTATCCAGTGCTGAGAGCTAACTAACTCCCACCTTTTTTAAGGCTGCCTGGGCGGCCTGTTTTTCGGCATCCTGCTTGCGGCGGCCTTTTCCCCGACCATAGAGCAAACCCTTTACCCGAACTTCAGCGGTGAATTGTTTAGCATGGTCGGGACCAGTGGCCCCAATAATAGTGTAAGTGGGGACTTCTCCAAGCTGATCCAGTGACCAAATTTGAAATCGACTCTTGTAGTTGATATGGAGTGCTGTTTCGCTCACGGTTGCGGCTACGCTATCGAACATGGGAGCAACGTAGGCACGCACGGTATCAATATCTTGATTGCTGTCTAGAAAGTAAGCTCCAATCAGCGCTTCGAAGGTGCTACATAAAACCCGCTTGCTATTGCGGCTGTCGCTATTCTCGGCCCCGCGACTGAGGCGTAAATAGTCTTGGAGCTGGAGTTGACTAGCAAAGTGGCTCAGCTGATTTTCATCTACGAGAGATGCCCGCAACGGCGTTAACTCACCTTCGGCCCGCTCAGGGTAGCGCTGATACAGATACTCGCCACTGAGAAAGGTGAGAATGGCATCTCCTAAAAATTCTAGCCGTTCGTTATCGTCGCAGTCGTGCTCCTTGGCGTAGGATTTGTGAGTAATAGCCAACTGCCAGAGGTTTTTATCGTGAAAGGTAGGGAGATAGAACGTGCTCATCATCCCACAATAACTTGGTTGGCTACGATCTGAGACTAGATTGTATCAATAGCTTCTTCTGAAAAATATCAATACTGCTGATTGCACCATTACTGCTGCTATGGGCGCTATTGGTTCAGGTAAGCCGCCAAGCAGCTTTTAGCTTAATTCTACCAGGGTGCTATGGGCTTGTGATTTATCTGTAAAATCTTGTCTAGATTAAAGGTGAAACGTATTCCTGCCGCTTAGGTTAATCACTCCAAGGGTGGAATAACTGATACTAGATTTCAGCAACTACTGTGATGCACTTTTGATCTAGTAACCCATGGTTTTTCCTGTTTGGAGAAAATGTCTTGCAAGGTATCTAACGCGTTTAAGGATTACATATGGCTTGAACTATGTACGCCAAACTATAGTCTGAATGTTCCAGAATCAGTGCATGACTTTGTCTTTAGTGTTGTTTGATGTAATTAATGAGAATTGTCTTATCAGCTGAGAGATTAATGAAGAAGCTCTCATGTGTATATGGCTTTGTCTTTAGTGTTGTTTGGTGTGATTGATGAGAGTTTTCTTATTGGTCTGAGAGATTGATTAAAAAGCTCTCATTTGGCATTGTTGTTTGTCTTTTTTGCAAGGCTTCGTAGTGGAGCAAATATAGCACCGGTCAGATTGTTTTGCCTGAAGATGGCTATTGTCAGAGGGTTTTAGGCTTATTCTTTTTGTTGGGATGTAGTTTTTTAAGTGTTGCCAACTTAAATATTTAGTTAAGTTGGCGGTATTTGTCTCACTGTCTCCTGAGTGGATTTACTACTATTGAAACTGTCAGTAATTAGCTTTGAGCATAGTTGGGGCTTGGTCTCATTTAACCAGTATGTGTATCTAAACTGGTAGATGAAAGCCTCTATTATGATCAAAATTTATATTTTCTGATTTTCCAAAGGTTTTAGCAGAGCAGAATCCTATGAATGATCGGTATCAAACAATATTAACTGTATCCGTAGTGTTAGGCATTTTAATGATTCTCTACGGGGTATCTAACATGTTTACACGGACATCAATAAGGCCACGTGCAGACTATACTTCCGCTAGTGCGAATGAAGCTCCACTTTCGGGAGGTATGGAAACATTAGCTTCTGTTCCTGAGGGCCGTTACACCTATGGGGGGAGTGCCACAATGGTTCAGGTTCGTCAGATTGTTGAACCCATGATTGATGATATATTTCCTCAGTTTCGTCTAAGTTATGTTCAGCCATTGAATACCTCTCCTAGTTTAACTCTTGGTATAAATATGCTACTCGAGGGAGAGCTGTCATTCTCAGATTCGTCTCGAGCGCTTAAACCTTATGAATACGAGGCTGCTGAAACGCTTGGTTTTGAGCTGCAGCAAATTCCTGTTGCTGTTGATGGAATCGCCGTTGTGGTTCATTCAGACCTTCCGATTGACGGTCTGAACCTGGACCAGCTTAGTGATATTTTTTTGGGTAACATCACTAATTGGTCTGAAGTAGGTGGACCTGATCTTGAAATTCGTCCTTTTTCAATGTTGCCTTCAAAATCTGGGACAGCTAACTTTTTTATTCAAAGAATACTGAATGGAAATGATTTAGGTGAGCGAGTCGAAATTGTGAATGAAACAACGCCTATCCTACGTCAAGTTGCTTCTAATCCAGGCAGTATCTATTATGTTTCTGCTTCTTTGGCAGTGCCCCAGTGTTCAGTTAAAACCTTACCCCTTGCGACTGCTGCAGGTAGGCCTTTTATTCCTCCTTACCAAGTACCTCCTGTTGAGCCAGAAAAATGCCCAGAACAGCGTAACCAAATCAATAAAGATGCGGTTAGGAATGGTACATACCCGTTGACTCGTCGGCTATTTGTAGTTGCTAAAAAAGGTGACTCAGCCGATGCGCTTGCTGGTCAGGCCTATAGCGATATTTTACTCAGTGCAGAAGGTCAGCTCCTGCTTGAGCAAGCTGGATTTGTCAATATTCGATAGTTCCAGGGCACATCCAACCTAAGTCTGGAAATCTTGTCTGGGTGAGAATCCAGAAGCCAGACGCTTAGAGGTAGGCATCTACTATTGGAAGCCTTTGATAACCAGGAGTAAGTGGTTTTTATGTTTCAGGTCAAACGTCTGTGTAGACGACAATTTAATTTGATGCTTGGGTTCATGAGCATGATGCTTTTAATCGGGTTTTCTGCTTGTGGACACCCACCAGTGATTGATGGCAATAGCACTACAAATCCGTCTGTTGAGCGTGATGCTATTCCTACAGAATTTCGTATTGGTTATCAGTTAACAGGAGGGCCAGAAACCCTAGCTAAAGGTTTGAAGCTAATGGAAAAACAGTTTCCCGATGTATCAATCCGATGGTTGCCATTTGATTCTGGTCCGGCTGTAAATGAGGCGTTTGCAGCTGGTAATATTGACGCTGGCTTGGTGGGTTCTGTCCCTGCTGCTACCGGCATTGCTCAAGAATTACCCTATCAGGTCTATTTCCTTTTTAATATTATTGGTGATAACCAAGCCCTGGTGGCTACTGAAGAGTCTGATATCAAAAGTATTGCAGATTTGCCCGGTAAAACTATTGGTGTTCCCTTTGGCTCTACGAGTCACTTTAGTTTTCTATCAGCTCTCGAACAAGAAAATATCAATCCTGACGATCTACAAGTTCTGAATCTGCAGCCCCAGGATCTTTTGTCTGCCTGGCAATTAGGAGAGATTGATGGTGGATTTGTATGGCAACCGACGTTGGCACGGATGTTAGATAAAGAGAGCAGCAATGTTGTAGTGACGGCTCGGAAGCTGGCAGAAAAAGGGATTATTACTGCCGATTTGGGGGTGGTGAACAAAGAGTTTGCAGCTCAATATCCTGATTTTATCAATAGCTATGCTGAGGCTATAAATACTGCTGTCAAGCTATATCAAGAAGATCCGATAGCTGCCTCGGAGGCCATGGCCCCTGAGGTTGCTCTGTCTCCAGAAGAAACGTTAACGCTAATGAACGAACTGGTATGGCTAAATGCTGAGGAACAGGGTTCAGGGAAATATATGGGAACTGCCGATACTCCTGGTGCCCTTAGTCAGGTTTTGAAAGACTCTGCTGATTTCTTAGTAGATCAGGGTGTATTGTTATCTGCTCCTGATGTAGAAGCTTATCAAGGTGCTCTATACCATCAGGCGATTGCTAATGTTCGAAACTAGATATTATCGAGTAGGGCTAAGGGCTCTAACTCAACTGGCTATATGGGTCAATACTACCCATGTAGATGAGTTGCAGCCTGCCCAGGATTGGTAATGATACGTTGGAACCTCTGGGCGCGCGATCGCAAAATTGCCCAAGATGCCCTCCAAACCTATTCCCATGCCATGAACCATGACCTGCGCAATTTGGTCATGGGGATTTCTAACCTGGTGCAGGGCGTCCTTTTCCGCTCATCTTTGTTTACACTACCGCTATAGCCCCTGAGCTAGCGCAGTCTTATGCAGCTATAGTTGGGCTGTAATTGTCTTGCCATCAGCAGGTTTACCCCATAAATAACCTTGCATATACTCACATCCCAAGGTTTCTAGCGTGGCTAATTGCACCGAGTTTTCTACACCTTCAGCTGTAACAGTCATGCCTAACTCATGGGCTAAATTAACAATCGCCTTGATTACCTTTAGACCTTTAGTGGTGTTATTCATCTGACGAATAAAGGAACGATCAATTTTGAGATTTTCAATTTTTAAGCTATACAAATAGCTGAGCGATGAGTAACCTGTACCAAAATCGTCAATGCTGACCATAATTTGATACCGTTTGAGCTGCTCTAATGTTGCCAATGCAGTATCAGTTTGTTGCATTAGGCCATATTCAGTAATGTCGAAGGCTAAATTTTGATGATCAATCTGGGTTGTTGCCAGAATACTGTCTAGATAGTCAATGAAGTCTGCTTGGGTTAACTGCCGAGCCGATAAATTAACGTGTAATCTAAACGACGAATCGAGCAGGTCCTTCTCTTGCCAATCTTTTAACTGGTAGCAAGCCTGGCTTAATACACACCGATCTAGGTCAACAATGAGTTCTGTGTCTTCAGCGATGCTAATAAACTCTGCGGCAGTAAGGATTCCCCTTTCGGGGTGATGCCAACGGACTAAGGCTTCCAATCCATTAAGATAATTGTCTGCTAGGGAGATAATGGGATGATAAACCAGGGTTAGCTCCTGATTTTGTAATGCCGTATGCAGCTCGTTTTGGATTCGAAAAGATGAGAGAGTTTGCTGATGCATAGCAGGATTAAAGACCTGAATTTTCCCGATGCCTGCCGCTTTCGCCTTAGATAGAGCCGTGTTGGCATCCCTGAGCATGTGGCTAGATTGCTTATACTGTGGTGAATACAAGGCAATGCCAATGTCAACTTGTCCATAAACTAAATAATTGTCAATGGAAAAGGGATAGCTAACGTCTTGCTGAATTTTCTCGGCAAATTGAATAATGTGTTCCTTGCTATGGAAATTTTCCACTAAGATTGCAAAGGTATCTTCTCCAAAATTTGCTAAAAGACAACCTGACTCTACTAGGGTCTCTAACCGACGAGTTATAGCCACAATCATTTGATCTACCGCATGGTGGCCTAGGGCATTTTTAACCAGCTGCAGTCGATTATATTCAAGTAATACCAGGGCTAGTCCATCGAACTGATTTGAGTTTGCTGTCAGTGTCTGTTGCAAGCGCTGGGTTAGAAGGACCCGGTTGGGCAGTTCCGTCAGGCTGTCGTGGGTAGCCATGTGCAGGACCTCTTCCTGCATATGCAGCCGCTCACCAATCTCTCGCTCCAATTGAGCGGTTCTCTGGATTACCCGTTGCTCTAATTCGGTATTGAGTTGTTGAATTTCAGATTGGGCTGCACGCAGTTTGAGGTGGTTGCTAACCCGTGCCAAGAGTTCCTCTGCCTGAAATGGTTTGGGAATGTAGTCTACACCGCCCAAGCCAAATGCCTTGACCTTGTCATCGGTTTCGTCTAAGGCGCTGAGAAAAATGATTGGAATCTCTTGGGTCAGAGGACTCGCCTTGAGCAGCCGACAAACTTCATAGCCATCCATTCCCGGCATTTTAATATCTAGCAGGATCAGATCTGGCTGGGCTGCTTTAGCAATTTTGAGGGCAACTTCGCCGTTAATGGCACTACGCACCTTATATCCCTGCTGAGCTAATACTGTAGATAGGAAGTCGAGATTTGGAGGGACATCGTCCACGACCAAAATATCTCCGAAGAGCATTTGATTTTGCAATGTGTTTAATGGTGTGGTCATGGTGCTCAGAATCAAAGGAAGGGTCTGGCGTTGACTTGAGATATTGGCCGTAATCTGTCGTGATTTATGGGTAGGTGTAACTGAGATGTTGTTTCCGCTATCTTTACATCATAAACCTAGGATTTATTTTGTTGGATTGATAATTCGCACAGGTTCGCAATCAGATCGCAGCGGAATCCTTTGACCAGGCTTTTTAGGGCCGTGGCCAACTGGTCGTGGGTAGGCGGTAGCTGGTCGATTAACTGAGACACCCATTCTGCATCTGCCAAACTAGAGGCAGAATGGAGTTGCTGCAACCACTCTGTTGGCTGTTGTGACAGTTGCTCGGGGGTGGCTGCTTGCAGGCTATCAGCTGCTGAAATAGCAGGACTAGTCTCCTGTTCATAGATATAGTTGACTCCGAGATATTGGTGCAATTTGTCAAAAATAGTGCTGTCTTGAAAAGGTTTACGTACGAAGTCATCACAGCCTGCAGATAGGATGATTTGTTTGTCACTTTCTAGGGCACTGGCTGTGAGGGCGATAATGACGGTTGCTTGCCCCCGGACATGGGTACGAATCTGCTGGGTCGCTTCATAGCCATTCATGATCGGCATCTGCATATCCATCCAAATCATGTGGGGTTGCCATTCCTCCCAAATTTGGATGGCTTCTTGACCATTGGCCGCTTCGCGTACTTCAAACCCTACGGGCTCTAACAGTTTTACTAGCAGGGTACGGCTGGCCCATTTATCTTCGACAACCAGGATGCGATAGCTAGGCTGATCCGGAGCCAGACGCACCACGGATAGGGAGGATGTGATTTCATGTTCGTCTAGATGATTGATGGGGCTAACGGGGAGATTGAGTCGAAAGGTGCTGCCCTGGCCCAGGGCACTGTCAACCGATAATGTGCCGTTCAGGTATTTGGCGTAGGTCTTACTGATAGCTAACCCCAGACCGGTGCCACCCTGGGATTGCCGTCCAGCGTCAGTTTGGTAAAAGGCTTCGAAGAGATGCTGAAGCTGATCAGGCTCAATTCCTGGGCCAGTATCTTCCACTGCAAACTGTATACACCCTTGAACCCTGACGGCGACGCGGCCAGTATTGGTAAATTTAATGGCATTGCCTATCAGATTAATAAGGATCTGACGTAGTTTGGCCTCGTCAGTTTCAACATATTGAGGTACCTCAGGTCCACATTCAATGTCTAGCACCAGCCCTTTTTCTTTGGCTTTGGGCTGGAACATGCCTTCGAGGGAGTGCAGGAGTTTGTGGAGATTGAAGGGCTGAGTATTGATGGTGACATGGCCGGTTTCAATCTTGGCCATATCTAGGACATCGTTGATTAGGGTGAGTAGATGATCGCCGCTGTTTTGGATGATTTGTAGGTGTTCGGCGGACTCTTTGGGAAAGCGCTTGGGATCGTATTTGAGGGTGCGCTGCATAATTTGGGCAAAGCCAAGGATGGCATTGAGGGGGGTGCGCAACTCATGGCTCATATTGGCGAGAAACTCACCTTTGACCTGGCTGGCTCGTTCTGCGGTTTGTTTGGCGGTTTCTAGAGCAGCATTTTTGAGGGCGAGCTCTTCTCGCTGGGTGGATTCTTGTTCGAGCAGACGCGCCTGGGCAATGGCAATCCCCACTTGGGCGGCTACGGATTCGAGCAGGTCGATTTCCCAGGGAAGCCAGATGCGTTTGCGATCGCACTGGTGAACTTCAATCACACCGTTGGGTTTCCCCTGATACGAGGTGCGAATAGCCATCATCGATTGAATCTGCAAGCTGTCCCAAAGAGGTTGCACTGTTTGCAATAAAGGCTCTTCTATAACATCGTGGGTGACAAGCGCTAAGTCCTGGGATAAGACAGTTTGGATATGGGGATTATTTGAAAGCGGTACTTTACCATTCAGACGGGAGCCATAGTCAGGAATAAGATATTCTGCAACAGTGGTAATGTGGGGCGTCGGTGTTTCACCATAGATATGTAGACAACAGCGGCTAGATCCAAACGCGAGACCGATTTGATCGACGGTTGTTTGATATGTTTTTTGAGTATTGAGACTTTGGCGCACCTGATTACTAATGCTGGTGAGAAGTTGTTCGCTTTGAACTTGTTGCGCGAGTTCTTCTTCTATCGTTTTTCGCTGGGAAATATTAAAGGTGGTGCCAATAATTCGATAAATTCGTCCTTCATCATTGCATAATGGATTAAGGGTGGTTAACCACCAATTCCATTGATTATGGATTAATAACTTCTCTTCAAAGGTGAGTAATTCACCATAGTCAACACAATGTTGATACTTATTAATGACCTCTATCGCTGTGTCTGTGTCAAACAGTTCTTCAGGTGTAGAGTTAATCAGTGTGTGTCTATTAGTGCCAGACATGCGTTCAACGGTGGCGTTGGAATCAATGTAGCGAAACTGTTTATATCCCAAAACATCCACCACAAAGATTCCAGTATCTACACTGTTGTAAATACTGCGTAAAAACTGTTCCTGTTGTTGAATGGTGGCTTCAGCCTGTTTGCGTTCAGTAATATCGAGAGCGGTACCAAAGACATAGGTAACTCGACCATCGCTATCTTGGTGACCTTCCACCCGCCCCTCTACATGGCGAATGTCTCCCGTGGGCAAGACGATGGAAAAATCTGTATCCCGAGGTTCACCGGTGTCTAAAGCATAGCGAAATTGTTTTTTCCAGGCGGCTCGTTCATCTGGGTGAATCCGACGAAAAACCTCTCCATAGCTTGGTGTTGGGCCATCAGCCTCAAACCCAAACATACGTAGCAGCTCTGGCGACCAGTAGCCGGTGTGGGTGTTTAGATTAATTTCCCAGTTGCCCACATGGGCAATGCGTTGGGCGTTGGCTAGGCTGGTTTGGCTACGGCGCAAGTTTTCTTCAATTTGCTTGCGAGCGCTAATGTCAGTATGGGAGCCAGCCATACGTATAGGGTGACCGTTGTCGTCCCAAAGGGCCTGGCCACGGTCTAAAACCCATTTGTAGGTGCCATCTTTACAGCGTAAACGATATTCTTCTGAAAAGAAGGGGGTTTGCTGGTCGAGATGAGCCTGTGTGGCGGCTAAGACCCGATTTCGATCCTCAGGATGCAGACGGCTTTCCCATTCACACTTTTGATTCTCAATTTCGTCATCCCGATAACCCAGCATTGACTTCCATCGGCTGGAATAGAAAATTTCTCCTGTGGAAATGTTCCAATCCCAAATACCATCGTTGTTACCTCTGAGAGCCAGCTGCCAGCGTTCCTCACTTTGGCGCAGCTGTTCTTGAGCCGCAATGCGCTCACCAATATCATTGGCAATAGTGAGGATACAGGTTTCTGTTTGAAAGTGGACAATTTCTGCAGAGAGTAGAACTGTTTTTATCTCTCCTGAGGTTTTTCTCAAAGACCACTCTTGATTGCGTAATCTACCGCTTTTCAGTTCTCTGCGAAAAACGTCTTGCGTTTGGGGGGCAACCCAGGCATTTAAATCCGTATTGGTTCGATTGATGATCTCTTTCCTAGGTAAGCTAACCAGCTCTACAAAACGGTCATTGACTTTGATATAGCGACCTTCATCTAGGGTGCTGAGGGCTATGGCATTGGGGCTGGCTTGAAATATCTTTGCAAAGATTTCTTGAGACTGTTGGAGGTCCTGAGTTCGCTGGGTGACTAATGCTTCTAGCCCTTGCGAATAAGCCTTGAGCTGTGCTTTTGACTCGGCTAAATTTGTCTCCATCTGGTTAAAGCTATCGATTAACAGATTAAACTCACGAATAGAAGAGGGCAAAATACATCGAGGTGCAAGGCTCAGAGCAATTTCCTGAGTAGCTGACCCCAAGTATTCTATGGGCTGAGCGATCAGACGAGCAATGATGAGGCTAATGCCTGTGGAGATCGTCACAGCCAGCCAGCACAGCAGTAATGTTTGACGATTGTTGATTCGGAGCTGTTGTGTAAAGTCTGATTCGGGAATTAACGATACCCCCAGCCATTTCAAACCATAGCTGTCAGAAAAAGGAGTCAGTTGTACCCAATAATTCTCTTTGCTAATACGAAAGGTAAACTGTTGTTTATTCTCCAGGTAGTCAGGATTGTTAACTTGTTCAAGTATTTGGTTAACGGCTGTGCTGATGACGATATTTTGTTCTTTATCTCGTTCGGATAGTGCGGTAGCTGACAATCCTCGTGATTTTTTAAAGGACGATGTCCCTTCAGAACTGGCAAGAATTTTGCCTGTTGTATCCATTACAAACGCAATGCTGGAAGAGCTGGGGGGATCCTGGGTAATAAAGGTTTCCAATGCTCTCAGGGTAAAGTCTGCGCCTAACACGCCTTCGAACTCCTGATCCCCGTTGATGTAAGGATGCACAAAGCTGATGCCAAAGGTGGGCGAAGGATCATTAAAGTCGTAGACGTGGGTCCATAGAACTGCCTGACTATCTAAGGCCGTTCTATACCAAGGCCGTTCGCGGGGATCGTAGGGGCGTTTGAGCAGCGGAGACAGTAGGCGTCCATCGCCACTAATGGAATAAATTTCGACCAGTCCCCCTGAGGTGACATCTTTGAGGGCCAGTTCTAAACGTCTATCGGGAAGTCTGTTAATTTCTACATATTGCCCTTGGGTGGTGCCGTAATAGATGTAGTTAACATCTGGAAACCGCTGTATTTGGCGATATAGGTGGGGGAACCAACTCTTTAGATTAGTCGGGTCTAATTGCTGCAACTCAAGGCTGTCCAAATTTTCCTGAGTGATCAGGGTTGGAATTTTTGTGTAGTCCGTCAGTTTGTGCTCAACGTGTTTCCCGGTTTCATTCAAAATCTGATAGGCCAGCTGTTGAATAGCTTTTTGGTTATTGCGATAGGATAACCAGCCGGTGAGCGCTGTAATGACAACGACCTGGCCAATTAAGGGAATAACAATCAGTGACCGTAACGATAGTTTCACTCGCCAGGAACTGTGTAAATATGCTTAAGCATTAAGGATAACCAGTCGCTGCTCTAAAATCATCGCTTTAAATTTTCTGTAGCTACGGCTGATTGCTCAAACCTGTGCAATCAAATCATTGCTGGGGTTAAGACTGGACGTTAGGACGGTTATCGATCACCTATGGAAGACTAGCCAATGGTCGAATACGTGCTCAGATCGCTCAAGGACCTATTTCCTCGGGTATGCTGAATGCCGTTCCCCTACTAGGCGTATCAATGTGAGCGCTTCTCGTACTCTCCGATTAAAAGATCGGGTCGATCACTTCTTACATGCTCCGCAGACCGAAATTGCGCTGGTCGTGCTGATTTTGATATCGGTGATGCTGGTGGTACTGGAGGTGGTGCTGGAAACCCGAGGGCTGAGTGTGATTTGGGTTCAACACCTACAGGTTGGCCTGACTAGCATTTTTATGTTTGAATTAGGGCTGCGCTACTGGGTGGCCCGAAAAAAACGCCGTTTCTGGCGTCACTATTGGCTGGATGTCCTGGCGGTAATGCCGATGATCACCGCCTTTCGGCTGCTGCGACTGCTGCGAATTTTGCGACTGCTGCGGGCTGGGATATTGCTCAATCGAAGTTTGGGGCGGTTGTCGAGTGCGATAGCGCCAGCGCTGACTCGTCAGTTCGCAACTAGCCTTGGTCTGCAAATCGGCGTCTTTATGGTGATTGGTCTGATTGTCCTCACGGGCGGTCTGGCCACCTACCTGTTTGAATCGCCAGCTAACCCTCGCATTGGCTCCCTAAAAGACTCCATGTGGTGGAGCTTCTTGTCGTTAGTGGCCGGAGAACCTATCGGTGGCGATCCCCAAACCGATATTGGCCGTCTGATAGCCCTTATGGTGATGATGGGTGGACTCACCACCTTTGCCGTCTTTACCGGTGTGGTCTCCGCTGTGATGATGCGCAAATTAGAAACCTTTATGGACTTCAAAGCTTTGGAAATTGATGAGCTCCAGGACCATATCGTGATCTGTGGCTGGAATCGGGGCGGTCACCTGATTGTCGAAGAGCTGTTAGCAGACGGTGAGATGGACCGTTGTGCGGTTGTGATTGTGGCCGAAGAAACCGACGAGCCTTCCCAGTCCCTTAAGCATCTCAACCGGTCCCAGCTCTATTTTTACCCAGAAGACTATACCAAAATCGATATTCTTGAGACCGTTGGTATCCGCCATGCCTCGCGGGCAATTTTGCTGGCAGATGCCACCCACCCCCGCACCGACCAAGATCGCGATGCCCGGACGGTGCTAGCTGCCCTGACCATCGAAAAACTCAGCCCCTCAATTTATACCTGTGCTCAGCTGCTCGACCGCCGCAATGATGTGCAGCTCAAACTGGCTGGTGTGGATGATGTCATTGTGACCGAAGAAGTCGCCAGCCATCTAATTGCCACGTCCACCCGTAATCAAGGCTCGGTTGAGGCGCTGGCTGAGCTATTGACAGTGCAGAGCGGCCATCAAATTTATGAAGTGCAGGTACCGACCACCTGGGTTGGAAAACACTATTGGGCCTTAGTTCAGCATCTAAAACAACAGTCCGATGCGCTGTTACTGGCCATCGAATCAATTAAAAAAGGAGATCGGATTACCCAGGTCAATCCCCCAGCCAACTCGATTCTGGCCGCAGACGATCGGTTGGTCATTATTGCTCGACAGATACCGAAATTCTAGGGCCTGCTCTTGTGTTGTTCAATTAGCAATACAGATGGATAAGCCATGCCGAGACTTTAATAATGTGCTAATTTCTCCTCTCCTGGGAGGAGCAGCGGGGTTGGCCGTTAGCGCCAGGGATCGAAACCCATCCCGCCTGCGGCACACTTTTCAGGAGGGGGAGAGGTTATTTTGCTCTACCTCAAGCAACCCTATGGACGTTATTAACTCCTCATCCCTGGGGGAGGGCTGCAAAAATTTGGTCAGATATAGTCAGTGGATCATAGGGTTTAGTAATGACGGATAAGACTTGAAGCTGTCTAAAGAATTCCTGTTCATGGGACTGTGCCTTAGCTGTCAGAATGATGATCGGAATGTGTTGCGTTTTAGGATTGTCTTGCAGCTTTTTTAAGATCGTTAGTCCATCCATACCTGGCATCATCATATCTAGCAGGATGACATCGGGTTTTTCTGACTGTGCGATCGCAATCCCCTCTTGACCATTACTTGCCTTTAAAACATCCCAATGGCCAGTAATTTCTAAGCAAAGCTGAGTGGCTTCTCGGATATCGTCATCATCATCAATAATGAGAATATGTTTGGTCTTCATCGATGTTTTTTTCATAGAAGTTCAGTCATGGAAATTATTGTTCTGGAGAAGGCTTGGTTAATATCGGCAGCGTAAAGTAAAAAGTCGTGCCGATGCCAGCGGTACTCTGCGCCCAGATTTTACCGTCATGCTGTTGCACAATACTGCGACAGATTGCCAGCCCTAACCCGGTACCTCCCTGATGACGGACATCTGAAGTGTCAAGCTGTTCAAATCGATCAAAAACTGCCTCAAGTTTCTCATCGGGAATGCCTTGTCCTTGATCTTTGACTTGAATCAGCAGTAGCGCATCTGAGATGTCTAAACCTGCTTGGATCGCATCTTGTCCCTTTTCGTTAGGATTGTTGTTGACCAGCGATGCGTTGTTAGCATCAATCCGTTGAGCGCGCACCTCTACCGTGGTGCCATCCGGGGAAAACTTAATGGCGTTGCTAAGTAAATTTGTCAGGGTTTGGATAATCCGATCTGGCGCTGCCCATAGCTGAGCCGAGATTGGAAAAACATGAAGCTGAATATTATGGTTTTCTGCCATGGCATGCATTTCGTCCGCCGCCTGCGACATGATATTGGCCAGGTCACAGGTCTTTTTATTCAGGGTGATTTTGCCCAACTGCATACGCTCAACATCTAAGATGTCATTGACCAGTCGCACCAGCCGTTTAGTATTAGAAAACGCAATTTTGACCATGCGCTGACGTTTTTGTGCCGGAATTTCTAATGTATCCTGGGCCAGTAAACCGAGAGCGGCGCGAATGGAGGTCAGCGGTGTTCTGAGCTCATGGCTGACGACGGCAATAAATTCATCCTTCATGGACTCAATAATTTGCCGCTCGGTAATATCCTTAAAAATTACAACGGCACCAACAATATTACCGTTTTCATAAATGGGAGTACTGACATATTCCGTGGGAAAGCTAAACCCTCCCTGACGTTCGAATAAATCACCGGTGACATGATGAATTTCACCACGGCTGAGGGTTTTAAAGATAGGACTCTTTTCCCAGCTGTAGGGAATCTTTTCTGATGTTGAATAATTTAGTAAATCGTGCATAAACTGGCCAATCAGCTTTTCCTTGGGATAGCCCAATGCCTTAGCAGCAGATGGATTTACAAAAACTGTTTTACCCTCGGTGTCTATGCCATAGATGCCTTCGCCAGCAGAATTAAGGATAAGATCGTTTTGATGGCTCAGCCGTTTGAGAGAATCTCGGGCCTGCTGGAGTTCTCTAAATGTGCGCTCACGCTCTGTGATTTCTTTTCTTAGATTTTCATTGACTTGCTGTAGCTCAGTCGTGCGCTGTAGCACTCGCGCTTCTAGATCGGTGTTGAGTGCCTGCACTTCCTGATAAAGCTGGGTTTGATAAATAACAGATGTAAACTGCTCCGTTAGGGCTTGGGCCAGGCCAATTTCTTTTGCTGCCCAAGGATAAGCCTGATTTTGTTTTAACTCCCGCCAAGTTTCAAAAGATCGACGGGGTCGGTTCTGGCGTGGATCAGATTTGTTCAGTCGACCGGCCCAAATGGTTTCAAAATCGATCGATTGTCGAAACAGACTCAGATATCCTAAAAACCGGTCTCGATGGGCAAGTTTAGCCACTAAAATGCTGCGAATATTTTGGCTCATCAGGGCAGAGGTAAGGGTCCATGAGAGCTTTGTTTGTTGAATGTCAGCCATCACCCATAGCTGCTCGACCATCTGATTGGGGGCTTCAGCAGCCAACCAGGCCTGCCAGTCAGGCAGCTGTTCTAATACTGACTGTTGGTTTGTGACCTGGTCGTCGCTCTTTAATTCAGGTTGGATGCCGCTGAGTATGAGCTGGAAGCCTGAGGCTGAACTTTCTTCTGGAATATAGAGTCTGCCGCCGTCACACTGTAAAGCCGTTACCGTCTGGTCTAATGCCTTTTGTAAAGACTCTTGGGGAGTGGAGTGTAAGAGTGAGACTACCTGGTTGATTAAGGCTTCATGCTGCCCCTGTAAACGGGTTAATTGCATTAAGTTAGCATGGCTAATGGCCACGGTCACCTGATCGGCCACCAGCTGGACAATCTCTAGTTCTTTACGACTCACGCGTCGAGGCACACTGTGGTGAGCCACCAATAGGCCCCATAGCTGGTGACGGTAAAGAATAGGAACAACCAGCGATGATCGTACCCCCATGGCGGTCAAATATTCAACATGGCAGGGATCAACTCGTCGGACCCACAGGTTGGCTGTTAGGGGTTCCTGGTTGGTATGGCAGAGCAGGGGGCTAATGCCAATTTCTTGTTTGGAAACATTAACGATGGTGCGCTGGCGAGCAGCTAAGAACATTTCTCGGGCATGCTCTGGAATGTCGTCGGCTGGAAATCGATGGCCTAGCAGTGAGGGTAAACGCTGTTCTCTGATGGCTTCTGCAATAACTTCACCGCTGCCATCCTCATCAAAGCGATAGATTTTGACCCGATCTGTTCCCAGAAACCGACGCATTTCATTAACGGTGGCACTTAAAATGTCGGGCAGTTCAATTGACTGACGGATACGGTCGGTCATCCGGTGTAACAGTACTTCTGGGATTTTAATTGACCGGTTAGAATGGGGGGGCATGGGTAAAGCAGACTGGCAACGATTCTCTAAATATCCAACGCTAAAGTGTTGGTTAGGCGTTTGTTTATTAGACCAAGGTATCCATGGTTTGTTGAAGTTGAACCCGTCTCAGCTGATCGCAGAGACGAATAAAAAGATCTGACTCTGCTAACGATTTGTCGATTAGATCGTTGGCTCCGGCTCTCAGAGCAGCTGTTTTGGTCTCAGTATCACTGTGGGCGGTGAAAAAAATAATTGGTAGTTGATTCCAGACGGGAGCCTGACGGACTGCCTGGCAAAGCTCAATGCCATTAAAATCTGGCATTTCCATATCTAACAACAGCAGGTCTGGGCATGATGCTTGTAGGGTAGCCCAAAAATCAACGGGCTGATTTAAGGTGACAAGCTGAAATCCTTTGGGTTCTAGCAGCGCCCGTAGGGCTTCTAGAACCTGAGGATCATCATCTACCGCCAGCACTCTATTGGTCGGTTGCTGGAGATGCGATCGCACCTCCAGCACACCATTTAGAAGGGTAGAAATATCAGGACTATGGAAAAAAGCATGACTGCCTAATCGAGCCGCTTTGACTCGGCTGGCCAAACTCCCGTCGGGACTACCCACCAGCACCGGCAGGGGTGGTATCTGGTTAATTAACGTTGACAGTCGCTTCAAGGTACCTTGATCTAGCTCAGCTAGGGTAATGTTAAACAACACAACATCTGGCAGAGGCCCTTTGCCGTCAGCTATATCTGGCCGTGTGCCCTGGGTTAAAGAATGCTGAGCCCCATTAATCATTTGCCGTAGTGTATGCAAGGCTGCTTCATCCATGGCTACGTCTACAGTTAAGCCCTGAACTCGAAGGGCTGTAGCAAGTTGTTGTTGCAGATGAATATTATTGTCAATCAAGATTAACAACGGTGGAACCCGGCTGGACTTGGACTGTTCAAGCTGACTAAACGCCTGATGAAGATTGTTTGTAAGCGTATTAACCAGTTCAGAAAGCTGCTGTTGGCGGCTACGGTCGATGAAATCTCCACCTCGTAAAATATGCTCGATGGCCCGAGCCATCTCCGAACCCGATGTTAGACCAAATATACCCAGTGCCCCAGTCAGACTATGGGCGGCCTGGGTCGCCACCTGTCTTAACTCATCGGTGAGCATGTTTTTCTGTAACGCTTGTATTGCTTCATTAAGAAGCTCAACCCGTCTGAGATGTTGGGGCTTGAACGACTTCCAGAGTGTAATGAGTGCTGCTCGAGTTTTTCTCCTATGGGTAATAAGCTCGATCTCTGGATTTGGCGTTGAAGCTGAGACAGACGCAGTTTCAACTGTCTCAACAGGACTAAGGCGGTAGCCAACACCATAGACGGTTTTGATCAGATCGCTGGGCGCACCCGCTGCAGTCAGCTTGCGTCTTAGTCCTTTAATGTGAGACGTTACCGTGTCTTCTCCGGGGGCCTCGCTACAGCTCCAGAGGTGGTCTAGAATACTCCCTCGGCTAAACACTTGAGATGGGTTTCTCAAAAATAGTTCTAGCAGACTATATTCTTTGGGGGTAAGGTTTAGACGAATCTCTCCATAATTGACTTCTCGGCTATTGAGGTCTAGCTGCAACGGTCCCCATTCTAGGGTAGAGATAACCAGCGTTTGGACTCGTCGTAAAAGCACTCGCACTCGAGCGAGGAGCTCTTCTAACTCAAAGGGTTTAGTAATATAGTCATCGGCACCCGCGTTAAACCCAGCTAGTTTCTTTGTCCTAGAATCAAGTGCCGTTAGCAACAGCACAGGCATGGTGTAGGAATGCTTTCGTAATCGCTGGCACAGTTCTAACCCATCTAGCTTTGGTAGAACAACATCTAATACCACCAGATCGTAGTCATAAATATTGATCAGGTGCCAGCCAGCTTGACCGTCATCAGCAACATCTACGGTGTAGCGCTCATCAGTTAAAACTTTCTCAAGAGCTTTAGCAACTGATTCATCATCCTCAACGAGTAGAATCCTCATAATTGATTGCCGATACTAAACAGGTTTTGTTAACAAAAATGAAACAAATGGGTTCAAAAAAGAGATTAAAATTATGAGAAAATAGTCTCTAAATGATGATAATTGTAATGAAGATTCTTATCATCTCACTAAAATTTATAAAAACATACACTGATAGTTAACTCACGCGTCGTTGCTAAAAGTGATATCGATTCAAGTGGGTTTCTATAAAGGCTCTAAAAGCAGAGCCTTTATAGAAGCGATTCTGCCAATGGATGTCTAGCGGATGTCTATCATCTATGGACGGCTGCCGGCTACGGTTCGTTGGTTACAGACTGTAAAGATGTTTAATGAAAGTAGGTGCCGTATTGTAAGCCAGGAAAAATACGATTTAGCTCAATCATCACCCCAGAGAGAACAATTAAGGCGACCGCCGCCATAATTGGAGCACTGGTCAAATATTTTATAAAATGTTGCATCTGGGTTCTCCTATTCTTGAAACATGGGTCTCTACAGATTGTGCTCTAACGAGGTGATATCGAGAGTTCAGAATCTTTTGCAGTGAGTTCTCCGGTAGTTAGTTCTTTAAACACTAAGATGGGCCAGAGCAGTCCCTGGATGAATGACCGGGTAGCTAGGGAAATATCGATAAAGATTTCTGTTTCTTCTGGTTTGCTGGCTTGTTTGCCCCCAATCAAATAAGCTCGGCCTGACCAGCCAACAAAGCCAGCAAAGTAAAAGAAAATCCCAAACGGAATGACAATATCTAGTGCCCGGTCAAACCTTAACTGTAGGTGGGGTAGCCCGTCTTCTCCACAGAGTAAGTTGGCGGCATATAGCTGATAGGGTTCCTCAAAATAATAATTCTGAGGGGCGCTGTGCATACGCTCTTGAAAGGCGGCTGAGCTTTCGCAAGGAACTAGATGGGTGTCGGACGCAGCCTGGGCAGGGGCCGCAGAGCTTGCCCAAAGCGAGAGCACCAGTAAAAATGCCAGCAGCTTTTTCATGGAACAATCTCCTAATGTGTTGAACTATAGTTTGTAGGATTTTTGGGGACTCACTTTATGAGGGTGGTGTGGCTCCCATGGCATCTGCTCCCATCAGGTCAGATTGCATCTCTGATGGCGTTGGCACAGTTTGTCCCATGACCGTTTCATGATTGCTTTCTCGTTCAATCCAGAGAAAAATGATGGCGAAAATGGGAAATGGAAGAATATAGAAAATGAGCGGAATCATTATCCAAGGGAGCCAAGAGATTGCGTAATCTCCGGTGAGTTGAGTCATGTCGGCCATGGGATTCTCCTTTTAGGGGGTATACCATTCATACTGGCTTGAATATCTGTTTTGTTCTCTATGTCTATCCAAGACCTCCTAGCCAGAGGGCCTGACTAACATTGACGGCACCCCGTAGGATGGCATCGAGTTCATCAAAGTTTTCTAAGAGTACATAGGCAAAAATTGCCCCTCCTGTGGATCCGAGAAAAATGCCACCGCACAGCTGGAACCAGTCTTCTTTCTTACGCAGCGGCCGCAGCCGATCTTGGGAGTAGGAATTATAGGCACCCTTCGGATTACCCTGAAATGTGCTCAGGGCAAAAATGGAAATGCCTAAGCAGGCGGATACGGTGATGTAAATGGAGGTAATCAGACCGCTTAAATTTGCGCCGTGGACGGTCTCTCGTAGGGGTCCCACCACTACCTCTGGACCCACTAAAAAATAGCCATGGGCCATGCCGATTTCTAGACCTCTTAAGAATGGTGTGAGCCCTGGTCGGTAGGCCGGTAAGTTATTGATGTAAGCTTTGGCCAGACCAGAGCTGTTGATCGGGGTGGCCAGGTTACCCCACCAAGGGTTGCCTTGATAGGGTTGAATAGGGTCTGCTTGGGAATAGGCGTCCGACCAGGGGGCTTTGGGAACGGGTGACATGGGTGTTTGCTCCTCTCTGATGGGTGATTGTGATCGGTGTGTCTGTATACGGTCTGTGACGGCTGAGGTTATCAGGGATAAGGTTTATAAATTCAAAAATTTGATGCTGGAGAGATGTTTCATTGAGCGTCTGCACGGCCAATTAGTGAAACCTAATTAATTTTGCTTACTTAGCCAGTAGCCAAGCCAGTTGGAGAAAAGTCCTGGCCGTTCGTCAACAGCCAAGACTCATCTACGCAAAGGGAGAGTCCATGGTGGTTAGGTCAGTGCGTAGATATCCGATGGGGTAAATCAGCCGTAGGGAAAACATCATGGAAATCGGCTGGCTGTTGACGCAATTAAAAATGCGCCGTAGGTGGCAATATAGCCAACGGTAAAATGGGTCAACCCCACCAGTCGGGCCTGAACAATGGACAGGGCCACGGGTTTGTCTTTGGGATAGCCAAAGGATAATGGCGTGTGTTCATGGGCCCATAGTAGGGTCTCAATCAGTTCCTGCCAGTAGCCGCGCCAGGTAATTAGGAACATAAAGCTAACCGCCCAGGCCAGGTGACCAAACAGGAACATCCAGGCCCAAACGGCCAGGTTGTTGGTGCCATAGACGTTGTATCCGTTGATCAGCTGCGATGAGTTGAGCCACAGATAGTCGCGGAACCAGCCCATGAGATAGGTGGAACTTTCATTAAACTGGGCCATGTTACCGCTCCACAGGGCTAGATGTTTCCAATGCCAGTAGAAGGTAATCCAGCCCAGGGTATTGAGCATCCAAAACATGGCCAGGTAAACTGAATCCCAGGCGGAAATATCGCAGGTGCCGCCGCGACCCGGTCCGTCGCAGGGGAAGCTATAGCCAAAGTCTTTTTTATCGGGCATCAGCTTAGAACCCCGCGCATCCAGCGCCCCTTTAACCAAAATTAAGGTGGTGACGTGGAGGCCAAGTGCGATCGCATGGTGCACCAAAAAGTCCCCTGGCCCAATGGTCAGAAACAGCGAATTAGTACCGCTGTTGATTCCCTCTAGCCAGCCCGGTAGCCAAACGTTAGCATGGTTAGGCCAGGCCGTAGTGGCAATGCTGTCAGGGCTAGACAGTAGGGTGTTAATACCGTAGAGAGCCTTGCCATGGAAAGCCTGAATCCATTGGGCAAAGACAGGTTCTACTAAAATCTGTTTTTCAGCTGCGCCAAAGGCCACCTCGCAGTCATTGTGTACATACAGACCCAAGGTGTGAAAACCCAAAAATAGAGAGACCCAGCTCAAGTGAGAGATTATCGCCTCTTTGTGGTCCAAAACCCGAGCCAGCACATTATCTGCGTTGGCCTCTGGATCATAATCGCGGATCAAGAACAGAGCCCCATGGGCAAAGGCCCCCACCATTAAGAACCCAGCAATGTACTGGTGGTGGGTATACAGGGCCGACATGGTGGTGTAGTCGCGAGCGATAAACGCATAGGGCGGCATGGAATACATATGCTGGGCCACCAGAGAGCACACCACCCCGAGACAGGCCAGGTGCCAACCCAGCTGAAAATGCAGCGAGTTGTTGTAAGCATCGTAGATGCCCTGATGTCCACGCCCGGTGCGGGGGGCAATAAAGAACCCTTTCCAGCCAGGTCCCTGGAGCGCTTCGGTCATTTCTTTGATACTGTGACCAATGCCAAAGTTGGTGCGGTACATGTGCCCCGCAATGATAAAGATGACGGCAATTGCCAGGTGGTGATGGGCCATATCCGTCAGCCACAGAGATTCAGTTTGGGGGTGGAAGCCTCCTAAAAAGGTGAGAATAGCGGTTCCGGCTCCGTGGGAGCTATTAAACACATGGTCTGCCGTATCAGGATTTTGAGCATAGACTCCCCAGTTGCCGGTAAAAAATGGCGTTAACCCAGCCGGATGGGGAGGGTTTGACAACAAATTATCCCAGCCCACATGGCGACCCCGTGATTCAGGAATAGCCACATGGATTAAGTGCCCTGCCCAGGCTAGGGAACTTACACCAAATAACCCAGCCAGATGGTGATTCAGACGGGATTCTGCATTTTTAAACCAGCTGAGACTGGGGCGAAATCTGGGTTTAAGGTGTAGCCACCCAGCGTAGAGCATGACGGCGGCCAGCAGCAGCAGAAATAGAGCTCCCACAAACAGATCGTTGTTAGTGCGCATGCCGATGGTGTACCACCAGTGATACACACCGGAATAGCAAATATCCACTGGGTTTCTTGCCCCGGCCTGAGTGTAGGCCTCAATCGCCGCTGGGCCAAACTGAGCGTCCCAAATGGCATGGGCAATGGGTGAGATGCTGAGGGGATCTTGAATCCACCGCTCAAAGTTGCCTTGCCAGGCCACATGAAACAAAATGCCTGATATCCATAAAAAGATAATGGCAAGATGACCAAAATGGGATGCAAAAATCTTTTGGTAAAGATTTTCCTCCGTCATCCCATCGTGGCTTTCAAAGTCGTGGGCCGTGGCGATTGAATAGAAAAGTCGACGTGTGGTCGGATCTCTCTGTAAATCCTGACTAAATTTTGGAAATTTTGTCGCCATGGTTCTAAAGTGAGGTTTTAATGATGAAATCGTAAGTGTTGGGTGGCCGTCACCCGACCACTGCCATACGGGCTAAGAAGAAGGCCCAGGTGGTCACAATTCCTCCTAAGAGATAGTGGGCAACTCCAACCGCTCTACCCTGGGTGATACTCAAGGCTCGAGGTTGAATAGCAGTCGTAATTTTTAATTTGTTATGGGCCCAAACAATGGACTCAATTAGTTCTTGCCAGTAGCCACGACCGCTAAACAGAAACATGAGACTAAAGCCAAAGACAAAGTGCCCGGCTAGAAACATGATTCCGTAGGCGGACAGAGCCGAGCCATAGGAGTTAATCACCTGGGATGCCTGAGCCCAGAGAAAATCTCGCAGCCAGCCGTTGTTAGTAATGGATGCGAGGGCAAAGTTACCTCCGGTAATGTGGGAAATGGTGCCATCGGTGTCCACCGTTCCCCAGACATCTGACTGCATTTTCCAAAAGAAGTGGAAAATCACAATCGAGAGTGAGTTATACATCCAAAACAGCCCTAAGAACACATGGTCCCAGGCAGAGACCTGACAGGTGCCCCCTCGACCGGGTCCGTCGCAGGGGAAGCGGAAGCCGAGATCCCCCTTATCGGGAATTAACCGAGAGCTACGGGCAAATAACACCCCTTTGAGCAATACCAACACCGTCACGTGAATGGTAAAGGCATGGATGTGGTGAATTAGAAAATCGGCGGTGCCCAACGGTATGGGCATCATGGCAATTTTGCCGCCAACGGCAACAACACCGCCGCCAAAGGCATGGCTAACGGGTTCGGTAATATTAGGAACAGTGGTGCCTATCCCTGATAGCTGAATATTACGCAGACCGCCAAACACATTGCCTAACGGTTCTGCCACCTGGCCGCTACCCACCGCCATGGTGTGAATATGTTGTACCCATTGGGCAAAGATCGGCTGTAGCTGAATGCCCGTGTCTGAGAACATATCTTGGGGGCGACCAAAGGCTCGCATGGTGTCGTTGTGACAGTACATGGCAAAGCTATGGAACCCTAAGAACTGGCAGGCCCAGGCCAGGTGAGAAATAATCACATCTCGGTGTCGTAGGACACGATCAAGCACATTGTTAACGTTTTGGGCTGGGTCATAGTCTCTTACCATGTAAATCGCAGCATGGGCAGCAGCCCCCACAATGAGAAAGCCACCGATCCACATATGGTGGGTGAACAGCGACGTTACTGTGGCATAGTCAGTTGCCAGGAATGGATAGGGGGGCATGGCATACATGTGGTGAGCCACAATAATGCTCAATGAGCCCAACATGGCTAGGTTAAGTGAGAGCTGAGCGTGCCAGGATGTGGTCAATACCTCATACAGCCCTCGGTGCCCCACCGGTCCAATAAAGCTTAGAGATGAAAGCATGTTGGGGGTTCTGGCATCTTCCAACATGACTTTAATGTTATGTCCAATGCCCCAGTTGGTGCGGTACATGTGACCCGCAATGATGAAAAGAACTGCGATCGCAACATGGTGGTGGGCAATATCCGTCATCCATAGACCGCCCGTAACCGGATTTAAGCCCCCCCTAAACGTGAGAAAGTCAGAGTAAGCCGACCAATTCAGCGTAAAAAATGGCTTAATCCCTTGAGCAAAACCAGGGTACAGTTCAGTCATGAGACTGCTATTGAGAATAAACTCATGGGGCAGTGGAATATCGTGTAACGGCACCCCTGCATCCAACAGCTTATTCGTTGGCAAGGCCACATGAATTAAATGCCCCGCCCAGCCTAAACTGCCCAAACCCAACAGGCCTGCCAGGTGGTGGTTGAGCATTGACTGCACATTTTGAAACCACTCCAGCTTAGGTGCCCGCACATGATAGTGAAACCAGCCTGCAAATAGCATTAGCGCCGCCATGACCAGAGCTCCCATGGCGGTCCAATAGAGCTGGAATTCATGTGTGAACCCTTCGCCACGCCACATTTGAAATAGCCCAGACGTAATTTGGATTCCCTGGAAACCACCCCCGACATCAGCGTTGAGAATCTCTTGGCCAACAATGGGCCAAACCACCTGAGCGCTTGGCTTAATGCTGGTAGGATCGCTCATCCAAGCTGAAAAATTAGAAAACCGAGCGCCGTGAAAATACATGCCACTCAGCCATATAAAGATGATTGCCAGGTGACCAAAATGGGCAGAAAAGATTTTACGAGAAATATCTTCTAAATCACTTGTATGACTGTCAAAGTCGTGAGCGTCGGCATGCAGGTCCCAAATCCAGGTGGTGGTTTTTGGACCCCGTGACAGGCTGCGCTTAAAATGCCCCGGCTGTGCCCACTGCTCAAAAGAGGTAGGAACCGGATTATTGTCAACGACAACCCTAACTTGTTGCCTCTGCTCCGGAGGGCTTGTGGTCATTGAAAGACTCCTTTTCGCTAAATAAACTCACTGGTTTGACCGTCTCAATACGCGTTAGATATTGAATCTGTCCCAGACATCTCTACATCGGTAATATTGATATTGGTTAACCCAGGCTCTTCTTGCAGTAAGAGTGGGAATATAGGCTGACGCGTATCTTTGAGTGCGTATATGCCTAAGTCGGCTTGAATAACAACATCAGACCAGGTGGGAACAACTGTCTTTTGAAATGATTGTTCTGGAGCCAGGGAGAATTTATCAAATCCAAAAGCAGCCATGTCAACGCCCATGGCTGCTGACCAAATGCCTGCTACGGGCAAAGCCGCTAATAAAAAATGGACGGCTCGTGACGTTTTAAAGGTTGCTCCCTGCCAAAATAGTTTCTGCTGGTACGCCTGAATGTGTTCAAAGCTATAGGTGTGCGTTACTCGTTTGGGCCGAAAACGTTTGGCTACAGCAGAGGTACTATCATCAGGATAACGAACCAGGACTGATGTTACGAGAGACCCATGGGTGGCACACAACAACGCCCCACCAAATACGCCAATCACCCCCAGCTGGTGAAACGGATTAGCCAAAATGTTGTGGTCAGCTTGAAACTGCAACATAAAGGTGAACGTACCAGAAATCCCTAAGGGCATTCCTGACGCAAAACTCCCCTGACCAACGGGATAGATCAGCAGCACTGAAACAGCGGCGGCGACAGGAGCCGTAAACGCCAATGAAATCCAGGGACGCATCCCCAAGCGATAGCTAAGCTCCCACTCTCGATCTTGATAGCTAATAATGCCAATAATAAAATGCAGCACAATTAGCTGATACGGACCACCGTTTACTAACCATTCCTCTAAAGATGCCGCATCCCAAATGGGATAAAAGTGTAGTCCAATGGCGGCAGACGTAGGTACAACAGCGGCAGTAATCACGTTGTTACCATCCAATAAGGCTCCTGAAATCACCCGTCCTGTACCATCCATATCCACTGCAGGGGCAGCTATAAATGCTAAAACAAAAACAATAGCAGCCGTCGACAAGGTGGGAAACATAATCATGCCAAACCAGCCAACGTAGATGCGATTCTCAGTACTCGTAACCCATCGACAAAAGCGTTCCCATAAAGAGACAGGGGTGGGTATAACGATATTGCTCAGGCTAACCGTATCGCTCTCGCTGGCTATATCAGAGCTAATATCATTGGATATGTGGTCAATATCTGACTCTTTAAGTCGGTTAACAGGTTTAAGGGCGATGGCTCTATTAAGCTGTGTCATCTCAAAGCTTTTAAGGTAAAAATAGCTGTTTGCAACCGTTGTTGGTAAAGCTACAGATTGATGCAATAGAACACTGTCCGTGTGGCCAGAAGGCAGGCGAAATATCGAAACCAAAAGACTACAGGGGGAATCTTAACAGGCCTCAGTGCCGAACTCTAAGCGATTCAGATGTAAGCCTAAAGATAGTTCCGTTGACAGTAAAGCCACTATAGAAAGGAAAAATGGAGAACTAATGAAGACAGGAATCTGCTTTAGGAAAGGTTACAGTCAAGCTATGTACAGGACAGAAACATAATAACCTCCTGAAAGTCTTGCTGCTGCTGAGGTTGAGCTAAATTGAGTACGATATGTCTGAGATGGTCAAAGCCATACCGAAAAATGCTCTTGGCTAATCGACCATGAGCTTTGATAGTCAAGGGTTGGGATTCGTTCAGCCATTGTCCAACCTTGACGGCCCAACACAGGGCGATGGTGAGTAAGGCAAAGAGCTTCTTCAATCGCTCTAAATCTCTCATCCCGGTCTCTTCAAGACAAAAGCCACGACTTTTA